>JAJRZS010000021.1 GCA_024275135.1 Planctomycetota bacterium
CAACATTGCAGCTTGGTGAGCAGTCGCACGCACTTTGACACCCGTGCCCTCGCCTGGCCTCCTGAGTGGGAGCAAAAGTATTCTTGGTATCAGCGAGATTTCGCCGCCATTGCCAAGGAAAAACTTGGCGAATTGTTCGATCCCAACTTCGCCAAGACCTTTGCTGAAGATTTGCCTGGCCTAGAGAAACAGCAGGCGATTTACGATCGGATTGTGCAGGAGCGTTTGCAAGAAGATTGGTATCGCCAAGGCTTGTATCGTCGCACTGCGCAGCAAGTTTTTGGTTTCGATTTTCACCCCAACTACCAAGAAGAATTCGAGCAATCCGATCCCTTGTATTGGGAACAGCATTTGGTGGCCAATGAAGCCGCCGACTTGGCGCGCGATAATTTTTACGCAGACGTTGCAGTTGATGTTTTGCGCCAGCGTAAGCAACAAGGTCTCGATCTGCCCCAGCTTTCTTGTTTCTACTTCCCGTCAACCGATACCAGTCAGCATTGGTTGTGGAAATACTTTGAGCCCGAAGCTTTTCAGGACGTGGACGAAGCCGCTGTAAAACGCTTGGGAGATGCCATTCCTGCGGTTTATCGCAATGCGGATCGTATCGTGGGCCAATTGCTCGCTTTTGCCGACGAAGATACCACGATTTTGGTGGTTTCCGACCATGGAGGTGGTGCATGGAAAGAGCAGGGCAATGCCGGTTTAGGCGGTGGCAAGGCAGGACATGAGGGCTACTCGGGCAACCATCGTCCCAATGGCATTTTGATTGCGGCTGGCCCCGGCATCAAGCGAGGCTACCAAGCGGAAGATTTGTCTATCTATCAAGTGCTACCTTTGTTGCTGCATGTCAGCGGATTGCCGGTGGCTGACAACATGCCCGGGGAAGTCCCAATATCTTTGTTGGAGGAGGTTTTCCTGCAACAACATCCGGTGCGCCACATCAAAGACTACGGTCCGCGCCAACTTCCTGCCGACATTTTGCAAAAGGTGCGTGCGGGTGGCAGCGGTGACGCAGCCTATATGCGCCGCTTGGCCGAGCTCGGATATGCCGAAGGAGAAGAGGATTCTCCCTAGAGGCGGTCGTCGTCTTGGTTGGCATAGCCCAAGGCGCCCAAAGCCGCTTGTTGGGAAGCGCTGAGCGCATGTCCGGATTGGCGCTGCTGCCAAGTGTCGTTGTCGAGGATGCGTTCGATTAAGTTTTGTAAGTTGGGGTTGAGAGCTGCAGACCCCAACAAATTCATTTGCTCTTGCGGGTCGTTGGCCAAATCTACCCAACGTGCAGAGCCAGAAAAATCGTTTTCACCTATGCGCTTCCAAGCCTGCACCCACTTCTGTCCATCCGCGCTGCGAATGGCCACTTCCACCGCATCGACGGCAACATGGGCGCGTGCGGGTAGGTTTTGCTTGACCACTTGGCCGGTCATTTCTTTGGGAATAGGAATACCTGCAAGTTGCAACAAGGTGGGGGCAACATCGGCGCTGTGGGGTGGATTTTCGAGGTGGCCGGGGACGACTCCAAAACCCCATAGCTGGAACGGAACTTCCAGGTTTTTTTCATACATGGAGTTGGCGTGATCCATGTATTGGTGTTCGGCGAATTGTTCACCATGGTCGCCAGTGAATAACACTACATAGGGTCGGCCGCTGGCATCGGCGCGCTCAAAAATCGTTTGCAGTTGTTGATCCACATAAGCCACTTCCTCCAAATACACTTGGTGGTAATAACGTGCCGCGAGGGGGGCGTCGGCATCTCCCTGCTGCAAGGACTTTTGCAACTCGCGCACCATTTCAACAGAAATTTCTGCGCCTACAGGCGGTAAAAATTTGGCGGCCACTTTGCTTTTGAGCTCTGAGGATAAGGTGCCGCGCGTGGCCGCTGGCGGGCGGTAGGCCGTATGCGGATCCATAAAGTGGATAAACTGGAAAAAAGGGCGGGGCTGTGCATAGTTGGCATCAAGTTGCTGGAGGGCGACGTCGCGCACGCGGTCGGCAAGCGGGATATTTTTCAGCTCGGGCTGGTGGCGAAAGAAAAGCCGTTGGAACAGGAGGCGGGTGTGGTCGGCGGAAAGGAAAAGGCCCGCCCAGCTTTGGTTTTTGAGAAAGGGAGTGAGCATGACCGCATACACGCCCACGCCGATGGGTTGGTCGGAATAAACGTCATAGCCGCGGTCGAGGCCGGTGACTGCGGAGAGGAGCGCATTGGCTATGACCCCAGAGGTATGCCAGCCGGCTTGTTGGAAGATAGTGGCCAAATAGGGCAAGTTGGGGTCGGGTAGGTCGCGATTGGAGCGCACGCCATGCTGCATGGCGTTACTGCCGGTGAGCATGCCGAGATGACCGGGAAGTGTTTGGTTGCTGCTGGAAAGCGCGTAGTCGGCCCAAAGGGATTGGTGTCGCTTGGCGTCGAGAAAAGGGGTGGGGGCAGTGGAATCACCCGGGGTATGGGGATCGTCGACGATGGCATCGGCGCGCAAGGTGTCGACGGAAATCAAAAACACATCCACTCCTTGGGGGAGTGGGCGTGTGTCGTCGGCGGCTTGATAGTGATTGGGGGAAAGGGTAGTGGAACTCGTGGGCAGCCAAGGCAGCAGCAGTAAAAAAGCCAACATGCCACCGGCACCGATTTTATGAATCCAGTTGGGGGGTGCCAAAACCGGAACCTTAGGCCAAAGGCTGAGGAGGGCGAGTGTGGCGCCCGAGCTGAGAGCGGCGGCCGGATGCAGCCAAGCGAGTAGGAGGGGGCATGCACCAACCCCAATCCCCAGCCAAAAGGCGCGCGGTGGGGGGATGGGACGAAAAAAAATCAGACCCAGGATCGGGAAGCATACTGCCCAGTTGTTGAGAAGGGCGAAACCCATGATTTCGCGCTGCAAAAGGGGAGTCCCTTGGCTGGGCTGCCATCCACCTTGCACCAAGGCTAAGAGGCCACTGCCGAAGAGGAGGGCAAAGCCCGAGCGCGTCCAATTTCGCATAAACCTATTCTAGTCGTGGCCGGGGGAAGGAGCCACATTCTCTCGGACTGGTGACGGCGAACGGGTAGAATGATGCACTTACCCTGCAAGGTTCATCCATGGAATTCGCACTTACAGAAGACCAAGAAATGATTCGTGATGCGGCGCGTGATTTCGCCGATCGCGTGCTTCGTCCCAACGCCGCGCGCTGGGACGCCGAAGAGAGTTTCCCCGAAGACGCGATGGCCGAGGCCGCCGCTGCTGGCTTTATGGGCCTGACCGTGCCGGAGGACTATGGCGGTGCCGGACTGGGCAATCTGCATGCCGCCATTTTGCTGGAGGAAATCAATGTCGGTTGTGCCAGCGTTGGGGTCACCCTCTCCGTACATATGTCTTTGATGTGCTCCATGCTCAACAAACATGGTTCCACAGAACTCAAGCAGAAGTATCTGCCCGCATTGGCCGACGGCTCCTGTATCGGCGCTTATTGCCTAACTGAGCCGCAAGCGGGCTCCGATGCTGCCGCGGTACGCACCAGCGCGGTTAAGGTCGATGGCGGTTATGTGCTTAATGGCACCAAGGCCTGGATTACCACCGGCGCGCAGGCTGGTTTGTTTGTGGTTTATGCGGTTACCGATGCCGAAGCCAAAAAAGGATCGGGCATGACGGCTTTCCTGGTGGAAAAGGATTTTCCAGGGCTCAAGGTTGGGAAGAAGGAAGAGAAGTTGGGCATTCGCGCCAGCTCGACGACGGAGATTTTGCTGGAAGATGTGCATGTGCCCAACGAAAACGTGGTGGGTGCGGTGAATGGGGGCTTCAAGATCGCTCTGGATACCCTGGATGGCGGCCGCATCGGCATTGCTTCTCAGGCCGTGGGAATTCATCGTGCTTGTCTCGAAGCCTCGGTGAAGTATTCCAAAGAGCGGGAGCAATTTGGCAAACCCATCAATCGTTTCCAGGCCATTAGTTTCAAACTTGCCGACATGGCAACCGAGTTGGATGCAGCACGTTTGCTCGTTCATCGGGCGGCTTGGTTGCGCGACCAAGGACTGCCAAGCACCAAGGCCTGCTCGATGGCCAAGCTGTACGCATCGCAAGCCTGCAACCGCGCGGCCCAAGATGCCGTACAAATCCATGGCGGCGCGGGCTACACCAAGGAATTTCCGGTGGAGCGCTACTACCGAGACGCGCGGATTACAGAAATCTATGAAGGCGCCACCGATGTGCAGCGCATTGTCATCTCTCGCAATTTGGATTAAGCAAAAAATCATGGACAACATCCTCACCAACTTGGATCTCAGCGACGAGCAAGAGATGATTCGCGAAACGGTGCGCCGTTTTGCCTTGGAAGTGGTTGCGCCTGGCGCTGCAGCGGCCGATGAGCACAAACAACTCAACATGGAAGCCTGGCAAGGGATGTGTGAACTTGGCTTGCCTGGTTTGCCCTTCAGTGAAGAATGGGGCGGAGTTGGCCTCGACAACCTTTCCTATATTCTGGCGGTCGAAGAGCTTTCTCGGGTTTGCGCCAGCACTGGTCTCACCCTTGCAGCCCATGTTTCCCTGGGCACTTGGCCGATATATGCTTTCGGTTCCGAAGCCTTGAAAAAGCGCTATCTGCCGGGCCTTTGCAGCGGGGAGTTTATGGGAGCCTACGGCTTAACCGAACCCGGTGCAGGCTCGGATAGTGCGGGTACCACCACCACTGCAGTTTTGGATGGTGATCATTACCTCATCAATGGAGCCAAGTGCTTTATTACCAACGGCAATCACGCCAAGAGTTTTGTGATTACCGTGCAAACGGATAAAACCTTGGGGGCAAAAGGCATTTTGGCCATGGTTATTGACCGCGATCAGCCTGGTTTTAAGATTGAATCTGGCGAAGAAAAACTTGGCATGCGGGGTTCGGATTGGGTTAATCTGATTTTTGAAGATTGCCGCGTGCCAACCGATGCCGTGCTTGGTCCAGAAGGTGAAGGATTTGCCACCTTCATGAAAACCTTGGAAGGCGGACGCATTTCCATTGGTGCTTTAGGGCTAGGTATTGCTCAGGGCGCTTTGGATCAAGCCGCCGCCTACGCTTTGGAACGCGAACAATTTGGTAAGCCATTGGCGCGCCACCAGGCTGTTGCCTTCAAGCTGGCCGACATGGAAACCGAAATTCAAGCCGCACGCCATTTGGTCTACCATGCGGCTCGCCTCAAGGATGCTGGGCGGCCCTATGGCACCGAAGCGGCCATGGCCAAATACTTCTCCTCGGAAGTGGCGATGCGCTGCACTTATGAGGCCATCCAGATTTTTGGTGGCAATGGTTACTCGCGGGAATATCCGGTGGAGCGGATGTATCGCGATGCCAAGCTTTGCACCATTGGTGAAGGGACTTCCGAAGTGCAAAAAATCATTATCTCGCGCGATTTGCTGAAGCGCCTTTCCTAAACATGAGTCAGCGGCAAGCCCAAGTCGGTCGTTTTCGTGTAGTTGCTTTGCACGATGCCGACTTCGCTTTGGACGGAGGGGCCATGTTTGGCGTGGTGCCGCGCGTTTTGTGGC
This sequence comes from Planctomycetota bacterium, assembly GCA_024275135.1. Classification (GTDB taxonomy): domain Bacteria; phylum Planctomycetota; class UBA1135; order UBA1135; family UBA1135. The sequence goes on from JAJRZS010000021.1 coordinate 5,499, forward strand.
AACGGCTCACTCCGGTCAACGAGGATCACACAATCCCGTTGGCGACCACACCATTTCTCCTGGAGGATGGGGAGCATCGCGTCCTCATTGAGCCCGGTTTAGGTTACCGTTGGAGCGACAAAGAAGTGGATATGTTCCACATCGACCACAGTGGGGGCCATGATTTGTTGCAATCCTTGGCTGCTGCCGGGGTGCAAGCCGAAGAAATCACCCACTGCCTGATGTCGCATGCCCATTGGGATCATATTGGCGCGGTTTGTGGCCCCGATGGCAAGCCAGTCTTTCCTAAGGCCCAGCATTGGTGCCCGCGCATTCAGGTGGAGGCGGCATTGCAGCCGGATCATTTGCGTCGCGCCAGCTATCGCCAGCAAGATCTCCAGCCCTTGTTGGATGCCGGCTTGTTGTATACCTTCACCGGCACACAAGATATTTTGCCTGGTCTGTCGATGGAGGAGGTCGGTGGGCATAGTGATGGCACTTCCTTAATCCTGCTGGAGTCGAAAGGGCAGAAGGCTGGCTTTTGGGCCGACGTTGTCCCTACCCGCAACCACGTCCATTTGCCTTTCATCATGGCCTATGACATGAACGCCGAAAAATCTTTTCATGTGCGTCGGCAATGGATTCAGCGCGCGGCAGAGGAATCCTGGCTGTGCATGCTCTACCACGATCCGGTCAGCCCCCTCGGCCACTTCGTCTGGAATGGCAAGCGTTTCCAGTTTGCAGCCCTGACCGACTAAGCCAGTCTTTCTTGGGAGGCGATTTTTTGCAGGGTCAGAATAAGAGTGGCCATGGCTAGGGTGGCGGCACTGAATGTCCACCAGCGAGCTTGACCTAAGTCGTCGAATGCCCAAGCGTCGGCAATCATCGTGCCCCAGGAAAGATGCCCTTGCATGCCAATGCCAAGGAAAGACAGAATGACTTCGGCTTTGATGGCGTAGAGGAAATGAAGCAAAAATTGCGTACGCAAAATTGGACGCAGATTGGGCAGTAGATGTTTCCAAAATATGTAGGGGAAAGAAGCTCCCGTGAGGCATGCGGCTTGCACAAAGGCTGCTTGCCGTAAGCGTTGTGTTTCCACGCGAATTAATCGGTAGATGCTAACCCAGGAAACCAAGCCGACGGCCAAAAAAACACCCACATAGCCTCCGCCCAACATCCAGCTGAGGACCAACACTAAAAGAATGTTCGGAATGGCGGCCACGCTACCACTCATCCAAAGCAAAACGGCATCCACCCAACCCGGTTTCCAGCCGGCAACCGAGCCAAAAATCGTACCCAACAATAAGGACGTGGTTGCCGCCAAACAGCCAACGAAAAGGGCTACTTTGCAACCCTGGATGGTGAGCAACAAGACATCTCGACCAAGATGATCCGTGCCGAACCAGGCAAGGCCACTTGGCGCCAAGTCGGCCCGCAGATTGGATAAATCGATTTGCGGTTGAAACCATGGACTGCAGCCAAGAAGGGCGGCAAGAACATAAAGTATCAACACCAAGTGCGACAACTTCACTCTTGCCAACTCCGCAATCGAGGATCAAAGAAGGCGCTGAGTAAATCACCCAGCCATTGCGCAACGATATAGGCTAGAGCGAAAAAGAAGGTGAGTGCGCGCAGAAGGTTGGCGTCGTGTTGCTGGACCGCATTCACCAAGGCATTGCCGAGTCCAGGAATATCGAAGCAGAACTCCAGCAGCAAAGAGCCCAAAATCAAAAAGGGCAAGGTGACGCATAGCAAGGAACTGATGGGGGCAGCAAGGTTGGGCAGCATATGCCTCCACCAAATTTTCATTGGTGAGAGGCCACGTGCACGCGCAGCAAGCATCCAGGTTTTCCGCTGACGGTCTTTGACCATGCTTAAATAGAGCAAAAAGTCGGGCCAAGTGCTTAACCAAACCCAAATCAATATCGGTAGAGCGAGTAGAGGAAGGTAAGGAGCGGACCAAGTGCGCAGGGGAAACCAATGAAGGTGGATGGAAAACACCTCGCGCAAGAGCAAAATCCAAGCCAGAGAAGAACAAGACATGACGCATACGGCTAGGGTTTGTAGCGCTCGACTCCTATGCCTTCGTGCCGCTGCCCACAGAGCAAGGGCGATGGCAAAAAAGGTAGATAAGAAAAAGGCGGGCAAGGAAAGCATCAAAGAACGCTTGCCGCGGCTTAGCAATTGCGTCGCGATCGGGCGTCCTTGGCGGTCGGTGCCAAAATCAAACTGGCAAAGGGCGAGCAAGCCACGGCCAAATCTTTGCCAACTGGGGATTGCTTCAGCCCAGGGGATAGAAGTGCGCTGTTGGGGGAGTATCCGTAGAGGAAGCCCTTGCAGGGCAGTCATGAGGCCAGAGGCTGGCCGTTGGGCCATGTCTGGCGGGCAAAAAACTTCAAACTCCCAATCCTCACCCTGTAGCTGGTTCCAAGCAGAGGCGAAACTTTGTAGAGTCAAGGCCTCCGTGGGCAAGGCTATCGTTTGTAGGGAACCTACATTCAACTGCAACTCTTGATTCTGAACCCGAAGCTGTGCTTCAAGTTCTGGATTGGTCGTGTGGAATTTCACTAGCAAAGATTCCGCATCTAAACGACGGAAATGTCCCAGTCGTAAACGCGCATAAGCAACATCGGTCGCCGTGGCTCGTGGACCGACTTCTTGTAAAGCAGCATCCCCGAGCAAACCACTATCCAAGCACAGGAAAAGCACCAAGTCTGCGCCTACAACCAAAGATAGGGCAAACAGCAGGCGGCTCAGTAGCAATCTCATTCGTGGGGCGTGATGCGGTAGTACTTGGTGGGCAGAATATCAAAGGGATGAACATGAAAATTTTCCAGCCATGCTTGAGTGAGTAACCACCCTTGCCGATGGTCGATGGCGACGGCAGGTACTTCCTCATCCAAGATGTTGAGGAGTTGTTGGCAAATTTTGTTGCGTGCTTCACCCTCGGGAAGGGCACGAAGTTGAGAAAATAAACGGTCGTAGGAAGGATTGCGGAATCCGCAAAGGTTCACTTCGGTGCCAGCGTAATTGCCAGCAAAAGTTTGCAAAATCAAGGCTGCATCGGGCCAGTCCAATACCCAAGCGCGGAGGAAGATTTGAGACTGGCCATCGCGGGCGCGTTGCAATTGTTCACGATAGGGCAACAACACAGGCTTTAGAGAAATGCCAACCTGTTTGGCGGCGGCCACATACAAATCTCCGATGGCACGAGAAATTGCCCCGGTTCCAGTGACAGCAAACTCCAAAGTGGGCAGGCTCTTGCCATCCGCGTAGCCAGCCTGAGCCAAAAGGCGCCGGGCCTGCTCTAAATCGTAATGATTCCACGAAGAGGCGGGTAGCTCAGCGCTGCCAGGAACCACAGGGGGGAGGAAGTTACGGGCGGCAATGGCTGGAATTGCACCACGAATGCGGCTGCTCCATTGCTCGTAGGGGAAGCAAAGGGCCAAAGCTTGGCGTAAAAGTCGCCTCTTGGCATTGCCCTCCTTATCCCCAGGGAGGGTGCCGAGGATTGGGTCGGTCATGCCAAAACAGAGCATGGTGATATCGGGTAAAGCATAGGGGTGGAGTTGAAAACCCTGCTGGCGAAACTCGGCCTTTAATGCAAGCTCGGAATCTAAGAAGTGATGCATCGCTGCATTGCCCAAACTGAGACGCTCAAGCTGGCCGCGCTCGAATAAATTCATGGCAGTGCGAGGGTCGCGGACGGTGTGAATTTCTACGCGTTGCAAAAAAGGCAAGACACCATCACCGAAAGGAGAAGGCTGACCGCGCCATTGGGGAGTTGCCTTAAGGACGAGGCTTTGCCCGGGAACCCAAGATTGCACCACAAAAGGACCGCTGCCAACAGGCTGATCCAACATGTTGCGATGTTCGGCCTCCACAGCTTCATGCGGATAAATGGCAAAGTGGGTCATCGCCAAGCGTTGGGGAAAATGTGGATCGGCTTGGTTGAGGGTGATTTGGATTTCCCGTTCGTTCAAAACCTGCAAACCAGAAATGCCCTCTGCCAGAGCTTGCTGCCAAGCTTGTTTGGCGCTGGCTGGGTCCAGCGCCGCCGTGCGTTGGCGAAAACCATCCAGCCCGACAATGATGTCTTCCATGGCCCAGTATCCCAGGGATGGGTTGCGAGCATCGGCCATGCGCAACCAGGAAAACAAGACATCCTTGGCTACCACGGAGCGCTGGCGGGCGGGCCATAGAGGGGGATCAAATGGATCGTAGAAACAGGCATCCTTGCGTAAATGGAAAACCCATTGCAGTTGATCTTCGGAAACCGTCCAAGTATCAGCGAGCAAACCCTGTACCTGCTCATTGCAGGCTAGATAATCATATTCCGTTAAACATTCGAGGATTTGCCGCTGCGCGATGGCGTCGACGAGTTGACTGCTTTGTACGGGGTCGAAACCGCTGGGCTCGGCGCTGAGAGCAAAGCGCGCCACTTGCTCGGAAGTTGAAGCGGAGGGGGGAGTGGAAACAACGCCCTCTTGCGCAGCGAGAGACACTGCGGAAAGCAGGAGCGAGAGCGCGGTGTTCAAAGGTTGAGCGGTTCGGCGAGCATGCCGAGGTGACGATCTCCGATGCGGGTGGCAATTAATGTCATGCGACGTTCCCCGTATTTCTTGGGCAGGAAGCGGTGTTCTAAGGTTTGCGGACGTTCAGCGATTCCACGTTTGCGGATAATCAAGCTTCCTACTTCGTGCTCACGCAACAAGGCTCGCATTTTGCGCGGATCCAAGCTTTCGTGGGCAAGAATACGGAAACCATCAAGGAATGGATTTTCTAGTGCCTCGTTGCCGCAGAGGTAACCGATTTCTGGATCCAGATTCCACAGGCCCAAATCTTTTGCCAAACGTCCAAGGAGACCGGAACGGACCAAGGCCGGGTCAGGATCGTAAAGATAAGGACCGATGTCTCCATGCGGAGCTTGCGCCATTTCTTCGCCAGCAAAGGACTCTTGTTGGGGCAGAATCGTGGCGCGACGGGCAACTCCAGTGGCCAATTTCCCGTACCAAAACACATTTTCTTTGGCCTCGCCGCGGTAAGAAATAATTTCTATTTCATCTGGGGTTGGAAACAATTCCAACAACAACTCCATGTCGACGGCAGGCGAAAGCTTTAGGCAAACCCCAGGGCGGTTGGCGATGAGTTTGCACACGACTTCCGGGTTTGGCGACCAGTCGGAAGGGTTCATGATGCGTCGGCTGCCGCGGCGGCGAGCAGGATCGAGCATCAACGCGCCTTCGCCTGGAAGCTCGCTTTCACAATCGGCAACCCGAAACTCGGTTTTGGCACCAACTCCAGAGAGTGCAGCATTTTCCGCAGCGTAATGGGCGGCAATTTCATTTTTGTCTGCGGCGTACACCTTGAGCCCAGCTTTGGCCAAAGCGATGGTGTCGGAGCCCATGCCGCAGCAGGGATCATGCACCTCGGTAAAGCCAGCTTGAGCAAAACGCTGGGCGCGGTAGGCGGCGACGGGCTCGCTGGAGGCTTGCTCCAACAAGGGCTTGGTGAAGTACATGTCGAGCCCGAGTTCGAACTTTTGTACCGCCCGCCGCCGCAAGGCACGCAGTTCGCCCATGGCTTCCGCCACCTTTTTCGGGAACATGCCGCGAAAGTTTTCTTGAATGGCCAGCGGATCGTCACCCAAAGTGCGAAACAGCACCATGGTTTCTTTTGCCTCTTCCGAGGTGAGGATTTTCGCAGTCTTGAGGTCGAGTCGTACGGCCATGGAACCCCATTCTAGAGCATAGGAACTAGAAAGAGGTGCCGATGAGCAGGTTCCAGCGGCGGTCGGTGGTGGAAAAACCGGGGGAAGGGTTGCCGTCCCAGGCGATACTCTGTGACAAGGTGAGTCGCCAATTGTCGCTGAAGGTCCAGGTGAGACCTAAATCCTGCACATAAGACTCAATGGTAGTACCACTGAGGTATTCGCCTGTAGCCGTAAACTGCAAGTGTTCGGTCCAGGGGCCAACAAAGTTGAAGGCAGCACGACCGACGGCACTGGTTTCGTTGACGGTGCCAATTTTGTTTTCCGAAACATAGGAAGCTCCGCCTTCCAGATTGAGGTCGCCGCCCTCATAGATGTGGAAGCGGTAACCACCACCCAAACCACCACTGGTGCGTTGCTGCAAACCATTGGGTTCATCTTGGCGCATCGCCCCGTTTAGATAACCGTAGAGGTTTTTTTCGGTTGAGAAAAAGCGGTTGTAGTCCAAATCGTATTGGTAAAGCCGGGTGGTGGTACTGGCGTCCCCGGTAAGTTTGTCGGTGGTGCGCACCCCGGCGTAATGAACGCCCAGGCCGACGGCGTCCAATTCCCCTTCCCAGCGCAGGCCAAGATTAACCGCAGCATTGGAGGATTCGCTGTTTCCCGAAACATCGGTAATGGCGACATCGGCAGTGCCGCTCCAGGTGTGGCCGGGTTTGGCCTCTTCTTGGGCAGTGACGCCATCTAATGGCTCGCTGGAAGATGCGTTGGAAGTGCCTCCAGACAAAGGGGTTAGAAGCAGGGATGTTTGGATTAAGAGTAGCGACAACATGGATTCTAGGTATTGAGGAAGGGTGTTGGGGGCAGCGGGGTCGGGCATTTTAAGGGAATTTGTGAAAAAAGCCGATAAGGAGCCGATGTCTGCGGCCTTTCGCCCGAAACCCCACCCCTCCCCGGACCAAGGGAGGCGGTTTGCCTTTTGGAAACCGCGCGGGATTGCTTTCCAAGGCGCCTTGATTGCTGGCTTGGTGGCCGGCGGATTGACCTGGCTGGGCGGACAATACCTCATTCAAACCGATTCCAAAGCCCTGGCCAAGGAATCTGGGATTGGACTGCGCCACCAAGCGGAACTCATGGCGCATGAAATTGGATTGCCGCTGGATGCTGGGGAGAAGCAAAGGGCTTTGCAGGCCTTGCACCGTCGTTTGGCGCAGCTTCCGGGAGCAACAGCTTTTGTTGTGGATGCCAACGGGCAAACCATTCTTGCTGGTGGACCGGATGTGGGGGCCCAAGACATCCGTCATGTCCGCTTTATCGATGAGAACACCCAACTTGGGGATTGGGGGAATGGAAAGGCTTTGGAAGTCAGCCAGGAGGTGCGGGGGCGTTTGCTGCCCATCGGCACACTTCACCTGCGACAGCCTCTACCTGCTCCAGTTTGGGCGGGTGGGATTCTGCCCCTGGCTCAGGTTTTCAGCCTCTTCAGCGCGGTGGCTGCGTTTTGCTTTCTTTCCTTTGCGATGCGTGGGATTGATCCTTTGCATCGTGTACTTGATCGGGCAGGCGCTGGGGATTTCTATGAGCGAGCACCTGTGGTTGGTTGCTATGAGTTGCGGCAATTGATTCAAAAAACTCATGAAGTTTTGCAACGTGTGGGTACCGCCCAAGAAGAAGCGCAAAAAGTCTATGTAGAGACTGCCATTGCCTTGAGTAAAACTATTGAGGCCAAAGACCGGTATACCAGTGGCCACAGTCAACGCGTGATGATTTATTCGGTGGAAATGGGGGAGCTGCTCCATTTTGATGAAGAGCGACTGGAAACCCTGCGTCTGGGTGCCTTATTGCATGATATTGGCAAAGTGGCTGTACCCGATGATGTGTTGTTGAAACCGGGGGCCTTGAGCGATGAAGAGTTCCAGACCATGAAACGCCACCCAATGGCGGGAGACCGGATTTTGTCCGCCATTCCGGGGTTGCGTGATATGGCTGACATCGCTCGCAGCCACCACGAAAAATGGGATGGTTCAGGCTACCCGCTGGGTGTGGCGGGGGATGCCATTCCTTTGGAAGCACGAATTTGCGCCATTGCCGACGCCTATGACGCTCTGGTGACCAAGAGGTCCTACAAACCAGCGATGCCCGTGGCTAAGGCACTAGAAATCATCGAAGCCGACGCTGGCACGCACTTTGACCCTGAGTTAGCGCGCATGTTCGTGGCGATGAAACGAGCTGGCAAAGGCTACAAGCCATTACCACAGCCAGTTGCTGTGGAGGTTGGGCGAAATCAAGAGTCCATTTCGAGCTAATCGTTGACCTTGGCCTTGGGGTAGGGGAAACTGCGTTCTCGGAGTTTCGAACCTCATGTTTGCCAGCCACCGCCGCGCATTTCTCGACCACATGGAAGATGGCGATCTCGCCTTGTTCCAAGGTGCCCACCTCATGGTGCGCAACCATGATGTGGATTTTCCTTTTCGCCAACAGTCTGAGTTTTGGTATTTGACCGGCTGCAACGAACCCGAAGCGGCGTTGATTTTGGCCAAGGGCATTGAGGACATGCCCAGTGAAATCCTGTTCGTGTTGCCGCGAGATCCTGAGAGAGAAACTTGGGTTGGGCGTCGCCTTGGTCCTGAAGGGGCGATGGAGAAGCTTGGTTTTGTCAGCGCTCGCAACCACGAAGAATTCTCAGAAGTTGCTGGTGCCGCTTTGGCCAAGGCAAAACGGGTGTGGGCGCGTTTGGGCGACCACGAAGAACTCGATGGATTTTTGCTACGAAGCCTTGCTGAGTTGCGTAAGAAAGGTCGCATGGGCATTTCTCCCCCCAGTTCCATTCTTGATCCTGGCCCGGTGCTCGACGATTTGCGTCTGCACAAAAGCGCGACCGAGTTGGAGCATATGCGGCGTGCCGCTGCCGTAAGCGCGGAAGCCCATTTGTTGGCGATGGCTCTTTGTCAGCCTGGCACCATGGAATACGAGTTGGAGGCTGTTTTGCATTACACCTTCCGCCGTCATGGCTGCAATGATGCTGGCTGGGCTTATCCGTCCATTGTCGCCAGCGGTGCCAACGCGTGCATCTTGCATTACACCGAAAACAATCAAAAATGCAGTGATGGGGAATTGGTCTTAATTGACGCTGGCGGAGAGTATCAGCATTACGCTGCCGACATCACGCGTTGCTTTCCGGTTAATGGGAAGTTTCTCCCTGCCCAGCGTCGGGTTTATGAGTGGGTATTGAAAGCCCAAGAAGCCGCTGTGGATACGGTGCGCGCTGGCAATCCCTTCCACCAAACCCACGAAGTGGCTACGCGCATCCTTTGCGAGGGCTTGCTGGATTTAGGAGTATTGCAAGGCTCCGTCGATGAAGTTATGTCGGCGCAGTCCTTTAAGCGCTACACCATTCACAATACTTCGCATTGGCTTGGTTTGGATGTTCATGATTGCGGCGCTTACTATCAACAAATGGAGTCGCGAGCTTTAGAGCCAGGCATGGTGCTTACCGTCGAGCCGGGGTTGTATTTTGCGCCCGACGACACCTCCGTACCGGAAGAATTTCGCGGCATCGGGATACGCATCGAAGACGATGTTGTGGTAACAGGCGGTCACCCAGAAGTGTTAACCGCAGCCACGCCAAAATCGGTTGAGGCCATTGAAGATGCTTGCGCGCAATCCGCTCCCGCACTCCCCTGTCTCGACAGTTTGGAGGTAGCCTCTTGATTTCTGCCGCCGATTACGCTGTGGAACTTCATGGTATCAGCAAACGTTATGGAGATTTCACGGCGGTCAAAGCCTTAGATTTGGCGGTGCCCAAAGGATCCATCTACGGATTTTTGGGGCCGAATGGCGCGGGCAAAACCACGACCATTCGCATGATTTTAGACATCGTGAAGCCCACCTCAGGCAGCCTCACGGTGTTGGGCGCTCCCTCGGCGATGGATGTGCGCGAACGCATCGGCTATTTGCCTGAAGAAAAAGGCTTGTACAAAAAAATGAAGGCCTGGGCGGTGATTGCTTATTTTGCTCGGCTCAAGGGCGTGGATGCAAAAACGGCAAAATCCACTGCCCGCGAATTGCTCGAGCGCTACGGGCTAAGCGATTTCGCCGATAAAAAAGTGGAGACTTTGTCCAAGGGTATGGGGCAAAAGGTGCAAGTTTTGGCGTCAATCGCCCATAAGCCAGAGTTTGTAATCTTGGATGAACCTTTTTCGGGATTGGATCCTTCCAACCAGCAAGTGATGGAGGATGTCATCCAAGATCTTAATCGAACGGGAACCACCATCGTTTTCAGTACGCATGTGATGTCCCATGCCGAACGCATTTGCGATCGCATTTTGCTTATCGCCAAAGCCGAGAAAATTTTCGATGGCACTATCGATCAAGCCAAGGCCCTGATTCCCAAGGTGGTGCAGGTTTCAGGCATCAATGATGCTGCCCAACTTGCGGCTATCCCTGGGGTGAAAAGCATTTCTGCAGAAGGCGGGATGCCTGGAAGTTTTTCCGTGCAGATGGCCGAGCATGCGGATCCACAACAATTGCTGCGCGATTGTTTTCAGCATGGTATTGAGCTCACATCCTTTCAATATCACGAACCCAATCTCCACGATGTTTTCCTTCACTTGGTCGGCGACGACGCCAAAGTAGCCTCTTTCCGTTGAGCGGCCCGAAACGATGAATAACTCTCTTCACATTGCTGGGCGCGAATACGCCGAAAACGCCCGCACCAAAGGATTTTGGGTCAACTTGTTGATGTTCCCCGTCATCCTTTTCTTATCTATCAAAGTCCCGCAAATCCTCGAAGAAAAAGCAAAGCCAGCCCGACACTTCGTGATGGTCGATCAAACTGGCCAATTTGATGTTGTCGTTGATCGCGCGCTTGAACGCCACTATCAAATGGCGGTGATGAAAAAGCTGCTGGAATACCAAAAGAAATATGCTAAGCCAGGGTTGAATGACCAAGGCCCAGACCAAGCTGAATTGTTGGAAAAAATGCCAGCGCAAAACATGGGCATCAACCCAAGCGACCCGGCGTCGGGCATGTTGGAGATGTTGGCGGAACAGAATCCGGAATTGTTGGATACACTGGCGCAACCGGGCGGTTTGGATATGTTTATCAACATGTTGGCCAGCACTTTGGTGGAGGATCCGCCGATGTTTGAGGCTCCCCGGCAAATGTTGATTCGGGATGAAATTCCTGCTGGCGCCCTAGATGGCATCGATGTGGAACATGCCGATCCTAAAGAGATCGTGCGTGCACTTAAACCCTATCTTTTGGATGAAAAACCCCTTGCCGATACCGATGAACCACTTTTCGCCTTAGTCATTATTCCCCAGGGGGCGGAAAATCAAATTAAAGGGCCTGGGCGTTTGCCGAAGAATCCATTAGAATGCGCTGACGAAGGGGTGCAGTTTTGGTCGACCAACCTCACCGATACGGATTTGTCACGGTTAGTGGAAAATGCCATCAATAAAGAGGTGCAGCGTCGGGAATATGTGCGCCATCATTTAGACCCCGACGAGATTGAAAAGGTGCAACGCACCACCATGCAGTTTGCTTCTTTCGATCCAAAGAAGGCAGAGGGAGAGGAAATCGTCAGCATGGCCGACACCATTCGCAAGTGGGCACCGATTGGCTTTGTCTATCTTCTTTGGGTTGCCATTTTTACTGTGGTCAACATGTTGTTGAATAATACGGTGGAAGAAAAGTCGAACCGCATCATTGAGGTCTTGTTGAGTTCGGCAACGCCATGGGAAATCATGTGCGGAAAGCTTATTGGTATTGCTGGCGTAGGGCTGACGATGATGGTGGGATGGATTTTGTCACTGCTGGCCGTGTTAAAATTCATGGCCGGGCCGGAAGTGGAATGGGCTGGTACGTTGTTTGATGTCATTCAAAGCTCTGGATTGCTCCCGCTCTTTGCCCTCTACTTCCTTTTTGGCTATCTCACTTACGCCGGCCTGTTCTTGGCCATTGGCAGTTTGTGCAATACCGTGAAGGAAGCGCAAAACTTCATGGGTACCGCCACCGTTATTTTGATGGTGCCCTTATTCACCATGGTGTTCATAGCCCAGGATCCGCATGGGAGCTTGGCCACTTTCCTTACCTGGGTGCCGTTGTATACACCCTTCGTGATGATGAACCGCGCCGCCGCAGATCCTCCCATGTTCGATTTAATCGGCACTGGAATTTTGATGGTGCTAACGTCCATCCTGATGCTGTGGCTTTCTAGCCGCATCTTCCGACTCGGGGTGCTGCGCACGGGGCAACCTCCGAAGTTCTTGGAGTTGGTGAGAAGCATCACTACCTCCTTCAAAGAACAGTAAGGCTATGGCTGTTCCTTCTGGCGCTGCTTTTTCTCCTTTTCCGCGCGCTTAGCGGCTTCCTTTTCCGCCGGACTCATCCACAACTGTTCCCACTGTCGTTGGATCTTTGGGTTTTCCAAAGGCCAGGGTTCCTTACTGATTTTGATGGTTTTCCGCGCGTCGTACCACCAATCCTTCCAAGCCTCCAGGGAAGAGCCTTGGTCCACACCGGTGAGGATGAATAAAGAGCGCTGCGCTTCCCGCATGATGTTGTTGATGCCGCCCACATTGCGTCCGCCGCGACGGGTGGTGTTGCAGTAATCCATGATGGCTTCGACCGCATCCTTATCACGAATTCTGCCGAGGGCGGAAATCTTTGCTTTTAGTACTTCCGCTGGTACCCCGGATGTGGCGTTGAGGTTGTCCGTAAGGGCGGGGATGCATTTGGGGCTCGCTTTTTGCCCCAAAGCGTAGGCATAGGCCACGGCAAGCTGGGTGTTTTTATGCAACTCTTTGTTTTTGCGGGCCTGAGTTAGATATTTGAGAGCACTGGGGTCGGGGTTAAAGCGCAGGGCTTCCAAAGCGGCGACCATCACCTCGGGCGATTGGAATTTCAGAGCTTTGTTCACCTCCTTGGTGATCAAGGGATCGGCAAGCGTTCCTAGCTCCTTTAGGGCCGCGATACTGGCCGCATCGTCTTTGGCCTTCAGAGTATCACGCAAGCGCTTGGCAGCTTCCTTGGGTGCGGGTAGCTGTGGCTGTTGGACTTCGGTGGGCGAAGGCGCGGGGGTTTGCGTGGGGGAAAAGGCTGGGAAACAGAGGAGGAGGAACAGCATGACCGAAGAGAGGAAACTCTCGTCATCCTAGAACCCCGGCGCAAGGTTTGGGTTTCATCTATTGGGACATTTTTCCTGCTGTAAAAGCCGGAAAAAACGGCGAAATAGATGTTCCGGGTCGTGGGGGCCGGGAGCGCCTTCTGGATGGTATTGCACAGAAAGCAGCGGTTTTTCCACATGCTTCAAACCGGCTACGGTGTGGTCGTTGCCATTCCAGTGGGTGACCATCAAGCCGGTACCCTCCAGGCTCTCCGGATCGACCACAAAGCCGTGGTTTTGCGAGCTGATATCGATGCGACCACAGGCCTCTTCCACCACCGGATGGTTGGCGCCATGGTGGCCAAATTTCATTTTGAAGGTGCGGCCACCCATGGCCAGAGCAAGGATTTGATGCCCTAAGCAGATGCCGAAAATTGGCATGTTGGCGCTGACTAGGGAGCGCACGGCTTCGATGGCAGGGGTGACGGCGGCGGGGTCGCCAGGGCCGTTGGAGAGAAAAACTGCCGCTGGATTGCGAGCTAAGACTTCCTCGGCAGGGGTGTGGGCGGGGACGACATGAGGAGCAAAACCGCAACTCACCAGATTGCGCAAAATGTTGCGCTTGATGCCGAAGTCGTAACAGACCAGGGGAATGGCATCCTCAAGTAGTGGGGCGTTTTGCCAACTGCGTGCGTTGGGTAAGCCTTGGTCCCAGTCGTAGGGGGTGGCGCAAGTAACCTCGGCGGCTAGGTTGCGCCCGTCAAGCAGAGGATGGGCTTGGGCGAGGGCTTGCAGGGTGGCGACATCATGTACTTCCGTGCTGAGCACCGCGCGCTGGGCACCTTTGTTTCGCAATAGCAGGGTGAGCTCGCGGGTGTCGACCCCGGTCATGCCGAGTACATCGTTGCGAAGCAGATACTCCTCCAAACTTTCTTCTGCAGTCCAACTGGAGGTGCAAGGGCTGATTTCGCGCATAATCATGGCACCCGCCCAACAGCGATGGGACTCGTCCACCGCCGCTTGACAACCATAGTTGCCAATTTGGGGGTAAGTCATGACCACAGCCTGGCCGCAATAGGAGGGATCGGTGAGGATTTCCTGATAGCCGGTCATGCCGGTGTGGAACACCAACTCGAAGGCTCGTTGCCCACTCGCGCCAACGCTAAAACCCCGAAAAACGGAGCCATCTTCTAAGACGAGGGTGGCAGGTTGCGGGGAGGAGGCCATGGGCGAACATTATCGCCGCACTTGCTCAGGACGCCAAGCTTCTCCGTCGAAATTGGAGATTAATCCTGGGAATTCCACCATTGAACCCAATCCTCAGGGCGATTGCCGGGATGGGCGCCAGTGATGCGGGAAAGGCTTTGTTGAATGGCATGGCTCAGCGTGGTGGAAAGTACCCGCACTTCGAGCACACTGCCTTCCACCAGCACACCGACCACGGGATTGGCAATCACGGCAGAACTGGCGACTTCCACGTCAAAATCTTGCACCACAGAAATTTGGCGGCCAAAAAACACATGGCGGCGAGGCGCATCCGCAGAGCTGTTGGCACTAGCTCCCAAAGTGAGGATTAAGGCACGGGTGATTTCGGGTCGGTTTTGGTGGAAAGATTCGAGGTGGTGCAGAGCCTCTATGCGTTGTTCTTCGCGGCCTTGATGCCAAAGGGCCAAGGTCCAGCGACCCAGACTTTGTTCGGGTTCCAAGGCCATGGATGTTTGGGCTGCAAGCTGCGCTAAATCCGGATGTTCGGCTTGCAAGCTGAGTTGGAACACATCGCGTTCCAATCCTGATTCTTCTTGCTTTTGGATAATTCGCAATCCCGCCCGGCAAATTTGAGGGTCTTGGTTGCGCAGGGCGCGCCGTAAATCAAGGAAGGAAATGCGCTGATCCCGTTTTTGGCTGGACTCCGAAATCTCGCGCAGTAAGGCACCCGTTAGTAAAAGTTGCTGAGCATCGGCAGCTTGTTGGAGTTGTTGCCAAAGAAGCGAAACTCGCTTTTCTCTTTTGGTGGAGGGTGGCAAGGGGTTTAATTGTTGTCCCCAGTTTTCCAAAAGTTGTTGCCACAGCAATTGATGCTCTGCTGGTACCTTCAGCTTGGTTAATTCAAGGAGTAAGCCACGCTCGGAACAACGTTCAAGCCAAGCGGCATAATCTAAATCCTTGAGTGGGGCGAGCAAAGCAGAATCACTACTGGCATCCGCAATGTTTATCACTGGATTCAAAGTAGCATCAAAAGTACCGAAAGGGGTTTGAAGCTGCTGTGGGCCAGGGGTGACGTCCTCGACAATAGGCACACGTGAGCCTGATTGCAAAACCGCAACTTGCTGGGTACTAAGGAGAAGGAGGCTGAGAACAAGCATGGCAATTCATTAGGGGCGGGAAGGAAGCCATTCTTCGAGGTAATACTTTAACCAGGCATCCACATCCCGATGCGTGGTCTCACCGGCCCAAGTATCCAGGGCTTCCAGCAATACATCTCTAAAGCTTTCTCCGTAGCGAGTAACCTTGAAAGTCGAGCCTAAATCCAAAAATTCTAAATCGGGATTCAAATGGCGAAAATCAACTTCCTCTTGCTCGGGATTGTAGCCAGCGATATCAAGGGCGCTGCGGTCGGGGTCGGAAACCAGCCAAACGCTGCGATCGGCAAAACGAAAGCGTTGTCCCACTTTGTGGTTCCAGGTGGCGAGGACATGGACTAAGGCTTGCAGGCCATCAGCGCCGCCATAATGGCCCAGATTCCAGGCAGCAGCAACACGCGCGTAGCTTGTACCTCGTGCCAAATTACGCACCCAATACTGACGCGCGGAATGGGGGTGAATACCACTTAATCCTTCAGCGGCGGCATCCCGTGCTGCTTCCACCGGGTCGGTGAGTGAGGCTAACATTAATGTTTCGCGCAAGGAAAACTCTTGCTGCCGGCCAGCAATATGGGCGGCTACACGACGACGGACCACACTTTTGCTGCGCAGGGCTTTGCGCAAATCGGCAATCCTTATGATGCGGTCGTTGTCGGGTTCTGAGCTATAGGATATTTCTTCCAGTAGGAAAGCTCCTGCGAGTACAGCCTTTGTGAAATCTTTGCCACTGGCTTGTTCCCACAGCCAAGAAACGCGTTTGCGATAGGGGAGTTGTGGAGGAGTGGGGTCGATTTTTTTCCCCCAGCTTTCCAAGAAAGTGTAGGGAAAAATACTTTGCGGTTGCTGCGCCAAAATCTCCAAACAAGCACGCGCCAACTCTTCAAGCTGGCCCGCGGTGGATAAATCTTGGAGCCAAGTTTCGTCATCGGTAATACCCTGCTGATGAAGTTTGCGAAAATCGGCAACTTGGTTGCTGCCATCGGCAATCTCCACAACCGGATCCGAAGGAGTGCGCAATAAGCCAAAGGGGGTTTGCACTTGGCGGTCGCCCACTTGTGCATCGATGCATTGCACATGCAGCCCACTTTGGGTGATGGCGATGGACGTTTGCGCCGCGAGTGCAAGCAGGGTGGCTGGAAGGAACAACATGGCCCCTATCCTTGCAAATTATGTGCCGTTTGCAGCATGCGCGCAGCGAGCATGGCGGCACCAAAACCATTGTTGATATTGACCACCCCAATGCCGGGAGCGCAGCTGGTGAGCATGGCAAAAAGGGCGGTAAGCCCTTGTAAGGACGTTCCATAGCCCACATCCGTAGGTACAGCAATGACAGGAGATGCGACGAGACCAGCGATGACTGAGGGCAAGGCACCCTCCATGCCAGCGATGGCGATGATGACATCGGCTGTGCGCAATCGCTCCAATTGGTGCAGGAGGCGGTGGAGGCCGGCCACGCCCACATCAGCCACCATCTCATGGGAATGGCCCAACCACTCCAGTGTGCAGCAGGCTTCTTCGGCGATAGGGAGGTCGGAAGTGCCCGCACAAACTACCAAGACTTGCCCCCTGGCTTTGGGTATTTTCCTGGCATAGTAGAGAATGCAGCGCGCCTGCGGATGGAACTGCGCTGTTGGTAAGACATCGCGTACCGCAGCAAAATGGTTTTCCCCTGCTTTGGTTAGCAACACGCGCTGGTGTTCTGCGGCCAAAGCTTGAGCTGCTTGTGCGCATTGCTCGGGTGTTTTGCCTTCGGCGAAGATGACTTCAGGAGCTCCGCAGCGGAGTTCTCGATGGGTGTCGCTCAGAATTTCAGTCGCTCGTTGAAAAGGCATTTGCGCCATTTTCTCCATGGCGTCTTGTACGGAGCAAGAGCCCATCTTTATTTGTTGCAACAGATTTCTGAGTGCTTGCGCCTCCATCTTTATCCACTTGCGGCAACGTCGAGATTCAGGTCATCGGATTGACCATGGAGGAACATGGCACGACCCAATCCGGCAATCATGACCGCATTGTCTGTGCAATATTCGGCAGGGGCGAAATGGGCTTGGAACCCAGCTTTGTTCGCTTCTTCGGCCATGACTTGCCGTAGCCGAAGATTGCAGGCGACCCCGCCTCCGATCAAGACCCGGGGAATGCCGGTTTGTTCGCAAGCACGCCGACATTTGCGTGCCAAAGTGCGGGCGATGGTCGATTCAAAGCTGGCGCATAAATCCGGTAGGCAATCATGGGGCACAATCCAGGGATCGGCTGTGGTGCCCCCTGGGCCTTTGATGGTGTAGAGGAGCGCGGTTTTTAAGCCGGAGAAAGAAAAATCCAGGGAATCGGCCGCCAGCAGGGGAAGGCGAAAGGGAAAGGCTTGAGGATTGCCGCTTGCGCCAGCTTGTTGAATGGCGGGGCCACCGGGATAACCCAGGCCCAACATTTTTGCTGCCTTATCCAATGCTTCGCCAGCAGCATCATCCAAAGTCGAGCCCAACAACTTCATCTGTAAGGGGCTATCCGTGCGATACAAAGAAGTATGCCCACCAGAAACGATGAGAGTGATGTAGGGGAAGTGGGGCGCAGCCAAGGGCATAAGCGCGGCATAACTATGCGCTTCGATGTGATGGACGCCGACCAAGGGTAGATTCCAGGCATAAGCCAAAGCCTTGGCGGCGGTGGTGCCAATGAGTAAGGAGCCCAACAAACCGGGGCGGTTGGTGACTGCAATGCCCCCCAGATCTTTGGCCGTTAGTCCAGCATGCTCCAGAGCTTGTTCGACCACAGGGCGAATGGAGCGCAGGTGGCTGCGTCCAGCAATTTCGGGAACCACCCCGCCCCAGGCAGCATGTTGATCGATTTGACTATGCACCACCGAGGACAGCACTTTGTTGTCGGCGCCGACAAGGGCCGCGGCTGTTTCATCGCAGGAGGATTCCAGGCCAAGAACAGGGGCAAAACTCATGAATCCGATACCAGGCTCTGGCGCAGCAAAGAAAGAGCCGCATCCAAACAACGGTCGGCTGGCGGAGTGAGGTTTTTCATCCCCGGGAAGGTGGCATAAACCTCATCGCGATAGGCTGCGGGAGGCGGGTTGCGTCCTTGCCACAGGCGGATGGCGAGGTCTTCGGCAGCTTCGGTGGCGATGGGGATGTCTGGCTCTAGGCAGCCGGCAATCTCTGGATTCAAATGGCTCTCCAGGACATGCCCGGCCGGGGTGATGTAGTAGCCAGCTGTAAACTGCAAGGCGAAAGAGCCCGCCTCATATTCGAAGACTTGTTGGTAGATTCCTTTGCCGTAAGTACGGCTGCCCACCAAAACGGCGAACCCGCGCTCGCGCAACGCCGCGGCGACGACTTCGCTGCCGGATGCGCTGCCGCCATTGACCAGAATGACCAGGGGCATGCCGAAAAATTTTCCGTCTTTGGAAAGGGCATAGCGACTTTCGGTGGGGCCATAACGATTTTCCAAAGTGCAAACCAAATGCCCATCCAAAAAACGGCTGGCGACGCCGACGGCGCTTGGGAGTTGGCCGCCAGGGTTCCAGCGCAAATCTAAAATCAGCGCTTGCAACCCATGCGCCTGCAAGCGTTCCAGAGCATGATCGAATTCCGCTACCGTGCTGTGGGCGAAGGAGCGAATGTGGATATGGCCGATGCCCAATTCTTCGTCGACCATGCGTACATCGCCCACGGTCACGGTGGGCACGGGGTTGCGCTCCACATCGGCCTGGTAGGTGGAACCATCCCGGCGCTGCAAAACCAGATGTACAGTGGTGCCAGCTTCTCCTCGCAACAACTTGGCAATATGGGCTAAGTCGGCGTCGGCGACATCCTCCTGTTCAATGGCTAAAAAGCGATCTCCAGGACGAATCCCCGCAGCTTCTGCGAAACCGCCGGGTTGTGGATAGAGGATGTCGCCCAGGTTATTGAGCATGACGCCGATGCCGACCAACACCCCCGAGTTGCCTTCATGGAAGCGGCGCATTTCTTCCGGCCCAAAAAAACTGGCGTAGGGGTCGTGCAGCGATTCCAGCATGCCACGCGCACCACTGCGCATGAGCTCGGTTGCCGAGAGCGGTTGAACGTAGTCGTCACGAATAGTTTGGTGCACTTTCACCAGCATTTGGGCCGCCGTTGTCGTGCTGTGGCGTGCAATGCAAGGACCGAGGAAATGCTGAGTGACCAAAATGCCAACGGCGGCCCAAAAGGCGCCAAAGAGCAAGCTCTTCAAATGGAAGGTACGGCTTTCTGGGCGCATAGACGGATTCTACTCGCCCCGGGACCTCGGGCGGATTCTAAGATGTGGGGCTTCCCCTTGCCCCTCACCCCGCTCGCCATTCCAGCCTTGGAACTGCATTACCAAACCGAATTCTGCGCTGCCCATCGCTTGTTCCGTGCCGACTGGTCGGAGCAAAAAAACCAGGAGGTGTTCGGCATTTGCGCCAACCCCAATGGGCATGGCCACAATTATTTTCTTCGCGTGAGCGTGCGTGGAGAAATCCAAGCCGAGACCGGGATGGTGATGAACTTCCTGGAATTGCAAGAATTGGTGGCCGAACAAATCTTGAAGTGGGTAGATCACCGCAATCTGGATAAAGACGTTCCTTTTCTCCAAGGGTGCATCTCGACGGCCGAAAACCTGCTGCAGATTTTTTGGCAGCGCCTGGCCCCCCATTTGCCTGCGGGCGTGGAGCTTGCGGCCTTGGAGTTAAGGGAAAGCCGCGATTTTTCCTGCACCTACACCGGACCAAAGAATGCCTGAGCCTCCTTCTTCCGCTGCCATGCCATCCCTTGTGCGCTCCATGTTGGAAGCGATGGGGGAAGACCCGCAACGCCAAGGCCTGTTGGAGACGCCCAACCGAGTGGCCAAAAGTTTGCAGTTCTTAACAGGTGGCCAGCATCAAAACCTACAGGAGGTGGTGAATGGTGCCTTGTTTGAGGAGGAGGTCGACGAAATGGTGTTGGTGCATGACATCGAGTTTTACTCCTTGTGCGAGCATCACCTGCTTCCTTTTTACGGACGCATGCATGTGGCCTATCTGCCGAAGGGCCGCATCATTGGGTTGAGCAAGATTCCACGCATCGTCGACATGTTTGCTCGGCGTTTACAGGTGCAGGAGCGTCTTACCGTACAAGTGGCCGAGGCCCTACAAGAAGTCTTGGATCCCCGCGGGGTGGCGGTGGTCAGCGAGGCCTCGCATTTGTGCATGATGATGCGTGGGGTGTCCAAGCAGGCCAGCCGCGCAACCGCTTCTTGCATGTTGGGTGGCTTTCGTAGCCACGCCCAAACCCGCAACGAGTTTTTGAACTTGGTGCGGAATGCCTCCGCCTCGCGCTAAGGGCCAAGAAAGCCAATTCGTCAACCACCGAAATTTCCTAGGAATCTCGCTACAGAGACGAGTTTGGTGGTAAAGTCCATTGGTCTTGGAGTTTTTGCTTCAAGAGCATCCCCTTTCATCCCCAACCTTTCCTCCCCCCGTGCGCTCCACCGCACAGCGCCCCCTGCCTGCGCTTTTCGCCATCCTTTTTCTCATCGTCACCTTTTGCTTGGTGTCTATGTGGCTAGGTGGTGCCAAAGAACACCACGTGGCCCAGGTCACCGTTTCGGTGGAAGCTACGGAGTAGGCTCTTCTTCTTGGAGTTGGTTCAAGAAGCCGAGGATTTGCTCGACGCCCTCTCGTGGTGACAGATGGGAGGTGTCGAGGGCCAATTCGGCCCGTTCATAGGCTGGACGCCTTTGTGCCAGCAACTGCTCCATATGGGCCATGGCTTGTTGGCGGCCTTCGGGTGGATGCACCCCGTCTTGGGTGGTGACTCGATTCCAATGCGTGGCTGCATCCGCGTAGAGCCAAACCGTGGTGCAGGTGGCGAGCAGACGGGCAAAAGCATCGCGGTGGCTGACAATGCTTCCTGGCAAGGCCAAAACCCCGTTTTGATTGGCTTTGAGCCAGGCTTCCACGGCATCGGCTTCCCGTTTGAGGTAACCATCGCGGCCCTCGGTTTCGAAAATCTCACGAGTGGTGGTGCCAGCGGATGCTTCCACCAGGGTGTCGAGCTCGTGAAACGAGACGTTCAGACGCTGAGCCAGTAGAGGGCCAAGAGTGCTTTTTCCTGCACCCCGAATGCCTAACAAGGCGATACGGTCGGTGGGGATGCCCTGCACCTGCAGGTCGCATAGTTGGCCCAGTGGAAGTTGCAGAGAAAAGGCCAGAGCGGCGAGCTTTTCTAAGGATGGGTTGGCCCGCCCAGCCTCGATTTCTACCAAAAACCGACGGCTAAGCCCAGCTTGCTCGGCCAGAGCATGCAGGGACAAATGTCGGGAGAGGCGTAACTGGCGCACGCGTTTGCCGAAAGATCGCAGCAGTCGAGTGGAGTTTCTAGCCATGAGCAGTCGGGAAATATACTTCCAGAATCCGGGCTGTCCAGAAAAAACACCCTGCAACCGATTGGGTTACAGGGTGTGCGGGGGGAGGGAGGTTTACTGGAAGGTGACCGCGACCACGTTGGTGAGGGCGGGGAGGAACAAATCCCAGTCGTAGGCTTGGAAGTAGCCAGTGACACCGACAAAGCCTCCGGGCACATTGATGGGGTTACTCGTGAACTCGCCTTCGTCGGGGGCGCCAAGGGGGCCGGATTTGTCACCAGGCTGGCCAATGAAGCGTGGATTGAGCAAATTCACCATCCAATCACCGTTCGGCACCGGGTTGTTGGCCTGTTGGCTAAAGCCTTGGGAAGTGGCGTAGATGTACACAGGGCTATTGGGGATGCCCCATCGCGTTTGCAGGGTAATGGGCGCGCCGGCGGTGTTCCCATTGACAAACAGGGTGACACCAGGATCCACCACCACACCGCTATCCACCCCAGACACGCGGACAAATCCATTGCGGTCTTCCACCATTTGGAAGTAAAGGGTAGTTCCATCTGGGATGACGTCGAGGATGTGGTAAAGCTGACTGGCTTGGATGCCGGGGTTGGGTCCGGAGGCAATCAGGCTGAGCTGGCCGCCGATATTGAGGTCGTAGCCTTCAGGAGAGGTGGAATTGGTGGCTTGAGTGCCGACATACCAGTAGATGCTGCCGCCTCCGCCCGGGGAAAGGTTGGTGGCGGTGAGTTGGACATCGGTTTCCCATTCAAAAGAGCCACTTGCGGTCAGCACGATAGGGCCGATGTCTTGGGCTGGAGGCGAGAAAACTTCGATGTAGCCGGTGAAACTATTGAGCTGTGGCGCGGCAAGCCCGATTTCGGTTTTGCCAGTTTGGTTGAGGTCGCCCATGAGGCCAATCGACCAGCCCATTTGGCCGGCGCCGACAGGACCAGTGGCAGCGTGCAAAGGCATGGGCCCCATGGCCAAAGAGTACACTTTGAGTGCACCTTGGTTATTGGAGGCACCGGGGGCACCGACTGCTAAATCGGCACGATTGTCAAAGTTGGCATCGGGACTGAAGGTGACGGTATAGCCAAAGCGATCGCCAGGCGCATCGCCATCCAAGTTGATGACACCCAAGGTGCTGCCATTCCACAGGGCCACACTGCCGTTTGCGGTGTCCGGGGCACCAGCAGCCATGTCGCCAACAGGATCTCCCCATGCATCGTAACCGGCACTCACGCTGTAGCCGAGGTGCGCATTCGCGGTGTTGGCAAAGGGGTTGGTGAGCGTGGTTTGACCGCCCAAGCCGTCGATGAGGACTGCAGCGCCAGCATCCACAGCCAGGTCGTCAGCGAAAGGTGCGCCCACTAGGAGGCCATCGACAGGCAAACCACCGCCGCCTGCACCCCCACCTGTGGTGGCGTTGGCGCGCGAAATGGCCCAGCCGAACATTTCCATCGAGCCGAGGGCTCCTGGGTAGACAGCCACAGCAGGGGTAGCGGCCCCAGCACCGCTCATGGCGAAGGTCGATACTTCTCCATCTTGGAAATGGGCGCCCATAGCACCGACGGCCAAATCCATATTGCCGTCAGCATCCAGGTCGAGAGCGGCCAAGCTGGAGCCGAACAAAGCACCGGGGGCCGGGCCCAATAGCTCGGTAAGCATGGAAAGGGTGGAGGTGGCGTTATCCCAGGAGTAGATACGGACGACTCCACTGAAGGGGCCGTTGGTGGTGGAGGCAAAAGGTGCGCCGACCGCGAGCTTGGGCAGACCATCGGCGTGCGTGCCCAAATTGACGAGGGCATAACCAATCTGCTCGGCGGCAAGGGGGCCGTCAATCTCGGCCAGAATGGAATCATCCTGGCCGGAAAAAATGGTGACCAGACCGGCGTTTTGGAAATTGCGGTCGGAGCCCAGGGCGGAAACAGCGTAATCGTCGTAACCGTCTTGGTTCCAGTCACCTACACCAGTGAGGGCAGTCCCAAACTGATCCGTCGGCGCAACGCCGTCGACGGTGGTCCATGTGACCCAGTCTTGTTGGGCAGAAAGAGGGCTGAGTAATGCGCTCAGGGCGATTACCCAGGCAAGGGGATGGCTGCGGGGCGTCTTCATCACGGTTTCCGGGCATATCCGGTGCCCAATCCTACCTCATGATTTCCGTCCATCCGGGCCATTCTGGACGGAAATCCTCGGGCAGGACTATCCTTTGCGCATGCCTCAGCTTGTAAGCCCCGTCTTGCCTCTGGTTTTCCTCCTTTTTGCCATCCCTGCCTGTGGTGGGCCTGAAGCCCCGCAGAGCGATGTGCAGACCGGCGTGCCAACCACCAAGCCCCCTGTTGCCAGCGGGCAAACGACCGTCGGGCAAGAGGAGGCGATGGAAGCCCAGGAGCCAGCAGTGGATGTGACGGCTCCCGCGCTGTTGGAGGTTTCCACCTTTCTTGAAGGTAAACCAATCGGAAAAGTCCACTTTGACGTGCAGTGGAACGATGAGGGTAAACCGTCCAAGACTTCCAGCATGACCGAGGAGCGTGGGGTGCGCACCATCACTTTCGACCATGGTTCCCAACTCCTCCGCCTTATTTTCTATTCCAGCGCCTATACGGCTCCCCAATCGGTGGAGGATAAATCTCTTTTGCTGGGTGGGCGTACACACAAAATACGGGTCGACTTGGATCGCGGTGGCATTGTGAGTGGGGTGGTTTGGGATGTGGAAGGAAATCCCCTGGCCGGCGCCGATGTCATTGCTTTTTTTGAGACCCCCGAAAGTCTTGATCAAAAGGAAAGCCCAACCGTTCGCGCTTTTTCCAAAACCAACGAGGAGGGGCGCTTCCGCCTAGGTGGATTCCCGGCTGGCCCTTTTGTTTTGGAAGCCGCGATAGAAGGTCAAAGTGCTGTCTGGCGTCCCGGGGGGGTGTTGAAAAAAGCGCAAGAGCTGGATGGATTGGAAATTCAGCTAGAGCCCGCGCATACGGTGTATGGTCAAGTTTTGGATTCCGAGGAAAACCCCATTGCCGGTGCCTTGGTGGTGGCTGGCAAGCCGAACCGCCGCCGCAATCGGCGCCCCACCCAAAACCCTCAGGTCTACCTTTACAATGCTCGTTCACGGGTAACGCGCAGTGCCGAGGATGGCACTTTTCAACTCCCTGGGGTGCCCGATTCGCAGCGGTGGATGGTGCATGTAACCCATCCGGAGTACAAAAAACGCATTGTTGGTCTCGACCCGGGACAACAGGATTTGTGGGTGCAGCTGGAGCAGGGATTGCATATCCGTGGGCAAGTGCAGGATGAGGAAGGTTTGCTGGTGCCCAAAGTGCAGATTTGGATGCTGACTTCCGATGGGGAGCCCAGCACCTTTACCGATCTGCATGGTGCTTATGCTTTTGGTGGATTGGATCCCCGCGAGCGAGTCTATTTGATTTATTACCGTCCGGCAGTCGGCACCGCTTTTGTCGGTCCGATTTCTTTACAGGAAAACCAAGACAACGTGGATGTGGTGTTGGATTCCAGTCTGGTGGTGGAGGGAGTGATTCAAGATGCCCAAGGCAACCCTGTGGTGGGTGCTTCCTTGCGCATTCAAGGGCAGGTGCCCGAGGATGGCTTTCCAAGTTTTCGTTTGCCTGAACGTTTCCTTAGAATCGATGCCGTGCAATCCGGAGAAGATGGCGTTTTCCGCTTTGAAGAGCTGTACACCAACACCTTCTCCATTACCGCAAGCGCTCCGGGCCATGAAAAAATTTCTGTGGATGGGGTAACTCCCGGAGCCGATGCATTGCAAATCCAGTTTAGAGATTAGGTTGATTGCGCCGACGCTTGAGCTGGTGAATGAGAAAGGCAACTAGCCACAACAACGACGAGGCGACATGAACCCATTGCCAAAAACGGCGCCAATCTTCGTCGACGGCAATTTGGATTGCATAACCACTCCAGGCCATGGGTAGAAAACTTATGCATAAACTAAGCCCGCTTTTCCATCCCTTGGTGCGTTGGCGAAGGCGTGGTTTTGCGTGCTGTGCCCAAAGTAGACCAAAGGAGAGGAGAAGTAGAGGAGCGAGGAGTATATGGGCGTCGCGAACATTCCCTTGCCAAGGATGATTCCACGCGGAAAATTCATCGCTGGGTTGGGTGAGATACAAAAACTTGGCATAGAGCAATCCCGTTGCCCCAACCAACAGGTTTGCGCAATGATGAAACCAAGCTTCGCTGCGGCTCATTTCGATTTCGGTTTCGATGGATGAGCCACTTCATGTGCAGCCAAGGCCTCGCGCACAGCTTTCACGGTAGCGCGGGCAGTTAGGGTAGCGCCGGTGAAGCCATGGATGTCTTGGTTTAGCTGCAGCTTGGCGTTCAGCTTTTTCCCCTCAAATTGGGCGTACCACTTGCTTGTGGGAAGGTACTCCAAGGGTTCTTGAAAACTGCAAACCAAGATTTTCTCTAGCTCATGGTTTGGGTCAATCACGATGAGCAAGGATTGGCTTTTACTGCGTACTTTGCGAGTGTCCCACCAGGCACTGCGCCCATCCTTTTGCCAAAATTCTTTGCCGAGGGCCGCCACTTGATTCGCATCAGCCAAGCGCAGAATCTCTTCCCGCTGTTTTTTGTCCCAGTAGTGAGTTTGGCTTTGCATCTCCTGCTTGCCAAACACTTGGTGGAGGGCTTGCTTTTGGGTCAGAAAAACTTTGCCTGCAGCGGGCAAGAAGAGAAGGGAACAAAGAAAGAAAGATTTCATCTTAAAAGGACCAACCGAGGGTGAAGGCAAGCGTTTGCGTATTTGGGCCAGCTGCAGGATCTTGGAATTCCACGTCAAGTTTAAACACCACATGGCTTTGGGGCTTCCAGGCCAGGCCGGTGACGATGAGGCTTTGCGCGGAGGGCATGCCGTCTCCGGCGCTAAAGTCGAGGTTGCCTACGCGGAGAAATGGCGTTAGCGAGGCTTGTTCTCGGGATTGACTCCAAAGCTGGTATGCGACTTCGGTATACCATCCGCGTAAGTCCTCGCTGGTCGCGGGAGTTGGGAGGAATGCGGCGTCGGCAACGGAGGCTTGAGCGTAGAGCCCGCGCATTTGCCAGGGTCCATGGTTAGCTGTGGCATGAGCGGAGAGGATTTGCACACCGAAGTCACGGCTAAGATTGCCTTGTCCGGAAGCCCCTTGATAGGCGGACACGCCGACCATCATGTTGGGCTGGATTTGCCAATCCAAGCGGCCGCTGAAGGCCCAGTTTTCGGCCTGGGCTTGACTTCCTCCTTGTCGTCCGTCGCGTAAGCCATTGCTTGCAAGTTGGAAGTTGGCGGCGTCAAAGCCATTCATCACATAAGCCTGCCAATGCAGGTTGCCCTGTTGTGCCCATAGGCCGACTCCATTTTCGTGCCAGGTGGTGGGAAGAATGGTGCGTTCGAGAAGAGGGCGGCGTGAGGAGTAAAAGGAGGTTGGTTCGTGGTTTTGGTTGGTGAGACCGAGCGGTAGCAAAAGATTGCCCATGCGGAAATGCATGGAGTCGCTGAGTTGGGCCTCGATTTGCGCAAATTCCACCTCGATTTTTTTGCTATGCTCCAATTCGATTTCACTACGAAAACTCCAGATGGGGTCAAACTGGTAGCCCAAATACAAAACCACCCGGTGCAAATCCACCTCGGCATTGGCCTGCTCGGGGTTCCAATAGGTGATTTCCCCATAGCCACCCACGGAAAAAGGGGAGTCGGCATTGGTTTCCGCTGGAGTGGACACCATGTCGGCAAGGAGGTCGATGCGACGGGCGAGTTCCTCATTGCTGGGGGGCTCCGTTTGCTGGGCCTGTAGGGCGACAGCGGAGACGACAAAACAGAGAAGGGAGAGCTTCATGATTTCTTTGCCTGTTGATAATGAGAATCAGTATCAACAAAGTCGCAGATAGATTACCACGCACGGCGAAGGACGCAAGGGAAATTCGGTGCGATTTTCACCCCTACTTTGGTAGAACAAGACTGCCATGGTGCCAAATCCCCTCTCCTTGGCGTTCCGCGTCCCCTCATGACTGCATCCACAGCTTTGCGTGCCGTGTTCCTCTGCCCAGGGGAATCGCCTCCAGCGGGCGTATTGCGGCTGTTGCAACATCCCGAGGTTGATCTCAAGGGGGTGGAGTTCGATGCTTGGCTGGCTGGTTTGGATTTGCAAAGCTCGCCGCCTGCCATGGTGGTGGCCGTGGGCGGAAAGTCGTTCATTCAAAACTTGCGCCGCCAACCGCAATGCAGCTGTTTGCCAATTTTTCAATGGGGGAGTGCAACCCAGGTTGAGCCTGGTTGGGATGGTGCTTTGGTGCGGTGGAGTGAGCCTGTGTTGGCACAGGTGCGCTGCTGGCAACAGCAATTGGAAAAATTTGAGCCCTTTGTCGAGGCTGACCCACAGGATCGGCGGGAGCATGGCTTTCTGCGCTTTTTGGCGACGCGGGGTTCCGCTTCTACGGACGATGCCAAGGTTTTCGGTGTGGCTGCCCCCTTTGCTGCTTTTCGCCGCTGGCAACAACGAGGTTGGTGTGTGGGCAGTCCCCGCCATATGCAAGCAACGCCCTTGCTTCACGAGGTCGTTGCCCGCGCGCATCTGCAAGTTGCGGAAGCACCGCCTTCGCAAGATGGAATCCAGGCCATGCCTCAGACGCCAGGCCAAGGTCGCGGCTGGTTCCGCAAGGGCTTTCATCTAGGTTTGGGTTTGCTCGTGGTTTGCGCTCTGCTCTATGCGGTTGGCGGCTTGGATTGGGTCCTGCCGTCGCCACGCGCCGCGGTGGTTGTTGGTTCCACTCCAAAGCCGCCACAACCTCCAGCCGCGCAAGCAAAGGTGGAGCCGACATCCTCCTTGCCGGAATTGGCTTTGGATGCTCATTTGGTGCGTCCCAAGCGTGCTGTCACCGCTCCTATCGATGGACGGATTCAATGGCGTTTGGTGGCCGATTCGCAAGTGACGGATGGCGCTACCTTGGGAGTGGTTACACAGATTGCAGGTTTGGATCGTTCCCAACGCTTGGCAGACCTGTTGGCGCAGATGGAGCAAGAGCAACAAAACCAACGCCAACTTGCCCATCAACAGTGGCAACAAGAATTGCGTTTGGCCAAAGCCGATGCTGCGGCCCTGCAAGAGGATGTGGTGGATTTACAGCGCCGCTTGCCGCCGCTCAAAGCCCGTTATGAACATGCTTTGGAGTTGGCCGAGCAAGGCGTATACAGCTTTCGCCAAGTGCAACCCGATCACCAAGCCTATTTGCAGCTGCAAACTCGACTCGCCGAGAAAAAGCAGGAAGCTGCGCGGGGGCAGCAGCAGGTGAAAACCTTGGAAGAAGCTGGGCCTCGCTTTTCTCCGCAATCCTGGGAAATGCAAAGGCGCAGCTTGCAGGTGCAGTTGGAAGAAGCGCGGACATCCCAAGTTCGCCTGCCGGTGGTGGCGGTGACTGCTGGCGATTTTCACCCGCTTTTGGCGGACGGCGATGCCTGTGTGGCGGGCCAGGAGGTGGCTCAAATCCTTCCGCAAAACGAGGGCTATTTGGAGGCGGTGTTGGCGACTGCCGACTGGGATGCCGCCTATCTACAGGGGAATGCGCGCTTGCGTCGCCCCGGTCTCAGTAGTTGGATGCCGACTCGAATCTTGGAGGCGTATTCCACCAAGGAAGGAATCACTCGCCTCCACTTGCGGCTACCTGTAGGCTGGCTCGACGACGCCGTGGCCCAGGCTGCTGCCGCTCAGCAGCTGCTGGAAGTCCGCTTGGCGGCTCCCATTTCTGTTTCAAAATCGCCACAAGCCACCCAACCAAACTCCTCCTCGCCCGTAGAGTCTTCGGAATGAAAACCGTTCTCCACCTCAGCGCTCTTTGTGCATTGTTGCTTCCCTTGTCGGCTTGTGTTTTGGCTGCCGGTGCGGCGATTGGTGCCGGCGCCATGTACTCGATGGGGGAAGATTCCACCGAGCTGTATTTGGACGCCGGGTTGGATGATGTTTTTGCTGCCGCACAGGCTGAGTTTCGCGAGCGTGGGGTAATGGAAGAACTGGAGGCTGGCGATAAGGAGGGCTACATCAAAGCCCGCGTGGATACCGAAGATGTCGAGGTGTTCCTCACCAAGCTCACGGAAAGCACCACCCGTATGGTGGTCAAAGCGCGCAAGTGGAGAGAAATGGCGCCTGCCCTGGAGGTGGCGGAGCGCGTGGCCGATCGCATTGCCTATCGCGTCAACCACTAATGCATCCGGCATCTCCTTGCCTGCAAGCCGAAGCCGACGGCTTGTATCTTCTTGGGCAAGCGGGACGCATGAAGGTGGATTTTGCTGCGGGGGTCTTGGCCTTTCGTCGCCAACATGGCGGCGGCCGCGGACAAGCGATTGCGCGCGCGGTTGGGCTCAAGGGCGGAATTCGCTCCATACGCATCGCCGACCTCACAGCCGGCATGGGGCGGGATGCCTTTATCTTGGCCACCTTGGGCTGCGAGGTTTTCGCCATCGAACGCCACCCGATGATTCACTCCCTATTGGAAGATGGCCTGCAGCGCGCGCGTGCCGACACCACAGTGGCCGCCGAATTGGAAAATCGTTTGCGGCTGGTACATGCCGACTCCATGGCTTTACTTCAGGCCTGGCCGGAAGGGGCCTTGGCTGCCTTTCAGCCCGAGGTCCTGTATTTGGATCCCATGCACCCACCACGCAAAAAGAGTGCCCTGGCGCGCAAAGAAATGCGTTTGTTCCGTGAGGTGGTGGGGGAAGATTTAGATCAAGTTGCCTTGTTGCAGGCGGCCTTGCGTTGTCCCGTGCAGAGGGTGGTGGTGAAAAGGCCGCAAGGCAGCCAGCCTTTGGCCGAGGGGGTGCACCATGCGCTTTCAGGTCGAACCACGCGCTTTGACATCTATCTCCCGCACCAAGGCTGATAGAATCTCGGTTTTGCCTGCGCCTACCATGCCCACCGACACCACCGATTTACTCACGGTTCCCGAGCCTGATGTCATCCGCGATTGGGCAACCGAACGAGGCATCCTCATTCTTGCTCACAGCTATCAGGATGGCTTTTTGCAAGAGGCGGCCCATTTTGTTGGTGATAGCTTGGAACTTGCGCGCAAAGCCGCCGAGGCTCAAGCCAAGGCCATTTGTTTTTGCGGAGTGCACTTTATGGCGGAAACGGCCAAACTCTTATGCCCCGAGGCCGAAGTCTTTGTTCCCGATTTGGACGCAGGTTGTTCCTTGGCGGATAGTTGCAAGGCCGAAGATTTGGTGCAATACCAAAAGCATCTCACGCAAAAACTCGGCCAGCGTCCGGTCACCATTGCCTATGTGAATTGTTCGGCAGCGGTGAAAGCAGCTTGCGACATCATTTGTACCAGTGGCAATGCGCGGGAGGTGGTGGAGTCGGTGCCTGCAGAACAGCCCATTTTGTTTGTGCCCGACCGCCACCTTGGAGGTTGGCTGCAGGAAACCTTAGGCCGCGAAATGCTTTTGTGGAACGGAGCCTGTGAGGTGCATGAATTGTTTTCCGTCGAAACTTTGTTGGCGATGAAGGCGGAGCACCCCCAGGCTCTGGTGTTGTCCCACCCCGAATGCCCGAAGGCCGTGCGTGATGTCAGCGATTATGTCTTGGGAACGGCCGGCATGTTGCGTTTGGTGAAGGAGCATGCAGGTCAAACATTTTTGATTGGCACCGAAGCCAATTTGATTTACCGCTTCGAGAAAGAAGCCCCGCAAAACACGTATTTACCGGCGCCAGGTGCCTCTTGTGCCTGCAACCTTTGCCCTTATATGGCATTGAACACGCCAGAGAAGCTATGGGCCAGCTTGCATGCCCGCGGCCCGGTGGTGGAAGTGGAGGAGGTTTATGTGGAGCCGGCACGTAGGGCTTTGCAACGGATGTTGGATTTAAATTAATCAAAAAAAGATTTTATCGGGCGCTAAAACGCCTATTTTTTAGCGGTTTTTAGGAGTACGCTTTGCTAGGGTGGCTCTTGCCTCCATCCCTCCACTCCATCCCTCCACTCCATCCCTAAAACAAGACACATGCTGGTTTTTCGCATTTTTTGGCTGCTTTGCGTGCCTTTTCTTCTTGCCCCCATGGCTGACGGGCAGCTGCTCGGCGGGGCCATGGAGCTTCTTCGAACCCATCAAGGAACCCAAGCTTCGGAGTCTTTCGGTTCTACAGTAGCCAGCATCCAAGATATCGATGGCGATGGAATTCCAGAATTGGTGGCTGCCGCTCCCTACTTCGACGCCCAAGGCGTCACTTCTGCAGGTGCCGTCTTCGTTTATTCCGGGGCTTCCGGCAATCTTATTTATCAACTTGAAGGTACCGCCGCCTGGGACAACTTTGGCAGATCGCTTTGTGTTGGTGCCGATGCAGACGGTGATGGGATCCAGGACATCATTGTGGGGGCTCCATCTGCGGATCCTGGAGGGTTAAACGGCGCAGGCTCCGTTTATCTGTTTTCTGGAGCTACTGGAACCATAATCCATCAATGGGACGGCCAAAACCAAAGTGATGGGTTCGGAATTAGCGTTGCTCTGGTAGGCGATCTAAATCAAAGTGGTTTCAGCGATGTTGCTATAGGTGCCAATCGTTTCGATCCCAATGGTGCCATCGATGCAGGTGCAGTGTTCTTGTATGATGGTTTAACGGGTGCACAACTATTTCAGGTGGATGGTTTGGCTGCTGCCGATGGATTTGGCGCAACCCTTCTACAGATAGGAGATCTTGATGGAGATAGCATTCCTGATTTCTTGGCCTCTGCTCAAGGAACGAGTTTATTTAATCCAATAGTGGAGTATGTTCAGGCCCTATCTGGCGCTAATGGGGTTTTGTTGTATCAGTTGGATGCCGCAACGTCTGGTGATTCCTTTGGTGCTGCACTTGGCGCTGCTGGAGATTTAGATGGGGATAGCATCAACGACTATTTGGTTGGTGCCCCCGACGCCATTGGCTCAGCTTCCTTGTGGAAATCCGGTACGGTAACCTTGGTTTCGGGGGCGACAGGTGTTGTCCTTGCTTTTCTCGAAGGAAATGCCGCTTTTGAACGCTTTGGCTCTGCGGTGAACACTGCGGGGGATATTAATGTTGATGGTACTCCTGATTTTTTGGTGGGTGTGCCCAATGCGAACTCTGTTAACGGGGTTCAAACCGGATTGGTTCTCCTGTATTCTGGGTCGGATTTCTCACAGCTGAGCTCTTTCGCTGGAGTGAATCTTTTTGACGGTATGGGAACTTCCGTTGTTTCTTTGGGTGATTGGACTGGGGATGGTTTGCCGGAATTGGGGATGTCTGCACCCTCTGTGATGGCGAATGGCTTAGCTGGTGCTGGGGAAATCTATGTGTATTCTCGCAATCCTTTTCTCACTGCGACCACCACCTCGATTTCTGTCGGCTCCACCAACCTGATAGGTTTTGTGCTTGATTTTCCTTCCAATGCTGGATTGGATGAATACAAAATTCTCTTCTCTTCTTCAGGAACAGCTCCATTCCAATATGGCGTCAGCATTCCGTTAACCTTAGATGGGATGGTTCTGCAAACCTTCTTTGGGCAATACCCTTTTCCCTACTCTTCGGGCATGACAGGAACTCTCGGCATGTCAGGTCAGGCTGTTGGACATATCGGTTTCCCCGCCAACTCCTTGGCCGGATCTTATGTAGGCCTTACTCTGTGGGCGGCTGCTGTTGTCAACAAACCGGCCCAACTCCCAGAGTATTCTTCAATGGCAATACCTTTAACCGTTGTTCCTTAACGCTGTTGGCGCCCTCCGGAAATGCGGGAGGAAGTTTGCTGGTTCCCGGTTCATGGAAGCTGAGTGCTCTTGGCGCCTTAAAGGGTGTTGTCGCTAACACTGTGCAATGCCGGACCGACGCAGGATGGCTCCTCCAGTGCCTGCCCTCTTGGGTACCCACCAGGCTGCTTGCTGGTTTTCCCAATTTGGGGCTTTTTCCACGCGCGGCTATCCTACGCACCTTCTTTTTCCCCGAATACCATGAGCGCTTCCTACTCCGACATCCAGTCCATCCTCGGCGATAAGGCCGAGTCTTTGCTTGGCCACACTTGCTCCACCATCTCCAAGGAGCGCCTCCATTTGCCTGGTCCGCAATGGCTGGATCAAGTGCATGGGATGTCGGATCGTCCCACCCGGGCTTTGGGTGGTTTGGCCGCTTTGCTGAATCATGGACGTCTAGCTGGCACTGGCTATGTATCCATTCTCCCTGTCGACCAGGGGATTGAACATACCGGTGGTGCTTCTTTCGCTCCTAATCCCGATTATTTCGACCCGGAAAAAATTGTGGAACTGGCGATGGAGGGTGGCTGCAATGCGGTGGCCTCCACCTTGGGGGTTTTAGGTGCTGTGGCACGTAAATATGCGCATAAGATTCCCTTTATGGTGAAGCTGAATCACAACGAGATCCTGTCTTATCCAAACTTCTACGACCAAACCATGTTCGCCTCTGTAGAGCAGGCTTTTGATATGGGCGCGCAGGCTGTAGGGGCCACCATTTACTACGGCAGCCATGAATCCCGTCGGCAGATTCAAGAAATCTCCGACGCCTTTGCCCGCGCTCATGAATTGGGCATGGCCACGGTGTTGTGGTGCTACTTGCGCAACTCGGCATTCAAAAAAGATGGAATCGATTATCACGACGCCGCCGATTTGACCGGCCAGGCCAACCATCTTGGCGTCACCATTCAGGCCGACATTGTCAAACAAAAACTGCCTACCAAAAACAACCCGGGCTTTACCGACATTGGTTTTGGCAAAACCCACGATAAGGTTTACAGCGAGTTGTCCAGCGATCATCCCATCGACATGTGCCGGTATCAAATCGCCAATAGCTACATGGGACGTGCTGGATTGATCAACTCGGGTGGCGCTTCTGGCGCCAACGACCTAGCCCAAGCTGTGGAAACGGCCGTGGTGAACAAGCGTGCCGGTGGCATGGGATTGATTTCAGGCCGTAAAGCCTTTCAAAAGCCCATGGCCGAAGGGGTGGAGTTGCTTCACGCCATTCAAGATGTCTACCTCTGCCACGAAGTCACGATTGCTTAAGAGCCAGCGCGATTATCCGCCCCATTTCTGCTAAACCTGCCTCGTGCTTCCCTCTCTCTTCCAGGTGGGGCTTGCGTACCCTGATCCAACCATCGTAGATCCCTGGCGGCCCCAGGTAATCCCGGTCCCTTTGTCCCAGACGGCTTCCATTTCCTCCTAAAATATAGATGGGGCATTGAGTTCCTTAGGGTGGCTTGCACTGTGAATTTGGGAACGCACTTGGAAGGAATGCTTCGTCGGATGTACCTACTTGCAGCCGGGCAATTACGAAGCGTTTCTCTCTTGGCGAGAGGAAGATCCGGGCTGTGCGGCCTCCTCGTACTTTCGCGTCGTTCCGGCTCAACATGCCATCGTTTTCAATCAAACGAATCTTGGCCGGAGAATCTTGGGATTTTGGGGCGTTTCCCGAGGACGCGGAATGTCGGTGGATCGACCAGGGAGGGAACGTGGGAGAGGTGGTGCCGTTGACCGAGTTCCCCATGTCGGTGGGATTCAAGGGCAACCAATTACGCCCTTTTCTTTCAGCCTCGTCAAGAAAATAGGGACAGCACTTGGGGTAGGCTCACAGTTTTGGCCGCAGGCGCCTCGATGGAGTACTCCCGCAGATTAGGTTTCTGCAAGCCATCCGCGAAGCCTTCTCTACCATTGATACTCCCCAGGAGAGCTGACTTGCCATCCTTGGGTGGGGCGTACCGGATCATAAAAGGGATTGCTGACGTAATAGGTGGAGGGGGTGGTGTTGATGACAAACTTAAAATCGTAGCCGTCCGAGCGGTACATGTAACCGGCCGCCCCGCTGTCGGGGTAGTTGGGGTCGGGGTCCTTGGGCAAATAGGGCAGATAATTCGGGACTAGGTTCGGGATATAACCGGCTGCGTCATAGCCATAGCTGCCATAGTTGGCGGCATCTCCATGCCACTCCCCGTTGGTGCTTGGATAGCTGCCATGCTCCTTGTAATAGTGGGCCAGGGTGGCGGCCACGGCGCGTAAATCCGTGGCTCGTCGAGCATCCTTCGCGATATTGGCATCGTCTTCCAAGGTTGGAGCGAGAATGCCGGCGAGTAGGGCCAAGATGGTGACCACAATCATCAGCTCGAGAATGGTGAAGGCCCGAATCGGGCCGGGGGTTGTGCGGAGAGAAAAACGGTGCATACCTTCCTTTATCGGCAGTTTGGTTATTGGGCCAAAAGAAAAACCGCCGATCCAGGGGATCGGCGGTGAAGACCTTAAGCCGAAAGGGGCTTACCAGTTGTAGGCTCCAGGGGTGCTGACCTGCCAAGCCGTGGTCGGCCGGGTGGGGTCGAAGAAGGGGTTGCCGGCCGGGTAGGTCTCGGGGCCTTCGTTACAGATGAACTTGTAATCCACGCCGTCGGAGCGGTAGTGGTAACCACCGGTGGCGGTGGGGAAGTCGGTGTTCGGGTCTTTGGGCAGGGCCGGGAGGAAATCGGGCACCAAACCTGGGCAGTAACCGTTGGCATCGTAGGTGTGGGAACCGGCGAGTCCAGTGGAATCACCCTGCCAGACACCACCCGTGTCTGGGTACGTGCCATTAACCCGCTGGTAAGCGGAAAGGGCGGCCTGCATGCTCTTCAAGTCGGAGGCGCGACGGGAGTCCCGGGCGGAGGAGGCTGCGTCTTCGAGGACGGGAATCAGAATTCCGGCGAGCATGGCCAGAATGGTGACCACGATCAACATCTCGATGATCGTGAAGCCGGATTGTCTGTTAGTTTTCATCGTAACTTGTTGTTAACCGAGGTTTTAGGGTGAAGTCGCCGAGGCATCCAAAGGGCTGCTAAGCACGGGTGTTCAATCGCTTATCGGTGTTTGCGGGGCCTTCCTTAAGCCGACAGCCCTGAAAATCCGCGAAAAATCAGGGTTTGGTCGGCGTTTGGCGAAATCCGACTTCCTAAGATGCTGTCAAGTCCACCAACAGCGGGGCATGGTCGCTTGGTTTGGTTGGGTGGGAACTAGGGTCGCGCTCCCAGCGGTCGAGGTGGGTGCCGGTGCAGGCAGCCTGGGCCGCGGTTGTGCCCAGGGCCAAATCGATGCGCAAACCATGATCCCGCTGGAAGGCTCCTTGTCGATAATCCCACCACGAATAAAGGCCGCCTTCTGGGTGGTGCAGACGATACAAATCACCGAGGCCCCACTCCTTCAAGGCTTGCAACTTGGCATGCTCGGCTGGGCTGAAATGAATCCGGCCAGCCCAGGCTGCTGGGTCGTAGACATCCCGCTCGTCAGGAGCAATATTGAAATCACCCAGTAGGACCAAGGGTTCTTGAGGGGAGAAATCGTCTTGCAACCAGGAAGTCAACGCATCCAGCCAAGCCATTTTCAGTTGGAATTTGTCGCAGCCAACCTCTTTGCCGTTGATGACATAAACATTGATCCAGCGTACGCCGCCCAGTTTGCACGAAATCACCCGCGCTTGCTCGGGGGAAGGATTGCCGGGAAATCCCATTTGCACCTCGGTCACATCTTGGCGGCTGAGAAGGGCGACCCCGTTGTAGGATTTTTGGCCGCAAACTTGGGCTTGGTAACCGGCTGCCGCCAGCGCTTGATGGGGAAAATCGGCGTCTTGAACCTTGGTTTCTTGCAAACACACAAGGTCGGGGCGATGCCGCTCCAACAGCCCGAGTACGCGCTCGAGGCGGGTGCGGAGGGAGTTGACGTTCCAGCTGATGGCGCGCATAAGTGGAGTTTACGCGCGCGGGATGCGGGTAGAATAGCCGGTTCCATGACCACCACCTCGACTTCGTTAGACCTTTCCTTTCTCCAGGAACTCGATTTAGCAGGCCAACAATCCGGAGCCTATTGTGGGCAGTGGCTGCCCTGCTCTGGCGCTGTGCTGGATGTGTTTTCACCTGCCACGGGGGAGAAAATTGGCAGTGTGCAACAAGCTACGGCCGAAGAATATGAAACTGTGGCCGCCCAGGCCCAAGAAGCCTTTTTGCGGTGGCGCGAATTGCCTGCCCCTGTGCGCGGCGAGTATGTGCGGCAAATTGGCGAACAGTTGCGCAAGTACAAAGAGCCCTTGGGCAA
>JAJRZS010000022.1 GCA_024275135.1 Planctomycetota bacterium
GATTACGGTGAAGACGCCGACGGTCACCCCAGCGATGGTGCTGGGAGTGATGCGGGAGAGGATTTCGGGGCCGGAAATCTTGGCTTGGAGGTGGCCCAAGAAGATGCCTTAGTGCCCAGCGAAGTAGGCCAGATTCAGAGGAATTTTTCAACTGCAGTAATTACATCATCCTGATTCATCAAAAAAGTATGCAAACTGTGCACACACAAATGTCCAGCCTCTCCATCCAAATGAGTTTCCTCAACTCGCACCACGAAATCATCGTCACCTTCCAGCCATGGATTCCAGCCCTTGGCAGTTCCACGAGAGCCCGCAATGACCAAAAACGGAACATCCGGAGCGGGCAAATGGCACAAAGCCTCAGGAGTCAAGCTTGTGCCTGTTTGGCCAAATAACCAACGAAAGGGAGCAAAGCTTTCAAGATGAGCGGCAAAGGAAGAACCTTGATTAGGAGGCCCTAACATGACGATACGGCGAGGCGGTAAATTTTTACGCCAGGTTTGATGATGAGCAAAAAGACAGCGTAGAACAATGCCTCCCAAACTATGACTGACAAAGGAAACTTCTCCATAACCATGGATATGCTCTAATAACTCGGCAAGTTGCGCCGCATGTTCCTCAATAGAACGCCGGGTGCTGGGATAGGAAATAGAGGCAACATAGAAGCCATCCTCCTGTAAAGTCTGCTGCATTTTGGAGAAAGCTGCCCGGCTTCGGCCCATGCCATGCAAAAGAATAACCAGGTGCGGTGCTTTTGCCTCTGCCATGGAGAAAGAGTCCGGAGGAGGTGGAGCTAGCTTGACCATGGCCGCCTCGCATTCCGCCAACGAACCCCAGGCTTGGCGTCGGTCCCTAGAGTCCAGCAAACGATGGTGTCCTGTCAGCACATTCTGCTGAATCCTCCATCCCTCCTGCCACCGGCGATCGGCCCACAACTGCTTGCCGCCCAAGGTGGGAAGAGCAAGGTTGGGTCGAGAAGTTGGTGCGGGGTCAGACATGGGGCCAGTGCAAGATAATAGAAGAAGGTAAGAGGACAAAAACCACGGTGATACTTTGCCAACCATGACAATTAGCGTTGACGCAAGGCTTGAACAATTTGCAAGCGTGAGGCTCTCCACGCGGGCAGCAAACTGAAGATGACAGAAGTGCACAAAGTAGCACATAACAAAACAGCAATGGAAGGCAAATCCACAGCGACAGGGATGTGATCGAATTTGTAAATCTCCTGTCGGAAAATGGGTTGTCCATGGCCTAAAAGACGTTCCCCCCAGTGGAGATGATGGGCGAGAAACCAACCCAACAATAGCCCCAAAGCAGATCCCAAAGATGAGATCAACAAGCTAAGGCCGACAAAGAAACCAGTGATACGAAGTGGTGAAGCCCCGAGGGCTCCAAGAATGCCAATGTCCTGACGCTTTTCTGCAACCGTCAACAACAAAGTTGCAATCAATTGATAGGCAGCAACTAGGACAATGAAACCAAAAACTACCCCCAAAATACCTTTTTGGTTTTCAGCAGCACGCAAGAAGTTGCCTCCCAAATCCCGCCAGGTGGAAACCCGTGGCTGGTCAAACATGGCGAGATTTTTTTGTTCAAAGTTTTGCCGAATACGTGTGGCAAGACTTGCTGCAGCAAGACCTTCTTCGCCGCGAATCTTCCAAGCAGTAAACGGTGGCTCCGTACGGCATAAAGAAGCTAAGTCGGCACGGCGAACAAAAACCCGATCCAATTCCTGATCGAATCGACCAGTATGAAAAAAGTCGACCAATTCAAAACTCTGACGAACCGGGACCGGACGCCGACCCCCTGCACGTTGGGTGACAATTTCAACAATACCACCAAGCTGGATACCCAAGCGTTCGGCCAAGGGTTTTGCCATAACCATTGGCAGGGCATCCTCAGAATGAGCAGGGGCAATACTTAGTTCCTCCGCATCCACGCCCATCATCAAGATTCCACTCAAATCCGAACTGCGGGGATCGTCAACCGCGCGACTACCCCGGCGCCCAACTAAGCCAAACCAATGGAGACGGGGAACAGCACTGCTTACCCCCTCGACCTCTTCCAGCCATTCTTTGTATTGCGCTTCCGTTTGCGCAACCAATCGCGGCACCTCGACCACCACATCTCCGGAAAAGTTGCGGATGTTGCCCTCGAATTCAACCAGAAAGCCTTGGAAAACCGCAAGCACAGTAAATAAAACGGCAACACCTAGGGCAATACTCAAAGCGGCGACCGGAAGTATCAGACGGTGCGAAAAATAAGCCCAAGCCAAGCGCAGCAAGTTCATTGCAGCTGCCCATCCTCCAAATGCAAAATCCGGTCACAGCGCGCGGCAATTTGTTTGTCGTGAGTTGCAAGCAGCATGGCCGTTCCTCGGGTGCGCGCTAGATTCAACAACAAATCCAGTACATCGTTTCCGGTTTGGCGATCTAGGTTGCCAGTGGGTTCATCAGCCAACAATACAGGGGGAGATGAAACCAGGGCACGTGCAATCGCAACACGCTGTTGTTCACCCCCGGAAAGTTGATGCGGTCGATGTCGGCAACGATCGCCCAAGCCAACTTCCTTCAACACGGCGTTAGCACGTAGGCGCTCCTGTCCACGATTGGAGAACCAGCTTAAACCACGGGCGATGCGTCGCGGCAACAGCACATTCTCCAAGGCACTCAGCTCCTGAATCAACTGGAATTGTTGAAAAACGAATCCGAGTTCTTGCGCTCGAACTTTTGCCGCCGCACCTGCACGCAGGTTGTGAATGCAGCGCCCGCGAAGGAGGATTTGTCCTTGATTGCAGGAATCCATGAGCCCGAGTAGTTGCAGCAAAGTGGATTTCCCCGAACCCGAAGAACCCATCAAAGCGGTGACTTGACCGGTATGGAGTTCCATCTCAACCCCGCGTAATACATGAAGCGTGCTATTGCCAACCCGATAGCTTTTGTGCAGGTTCGTTGTGGCCAATACCGGGCTGGGGGCGGTACCAGAGCCTGCGGGATTTGCAGAGTTAGCGCTGATGGGGGAGACGTTGGTATCACTCATAGCGCAGGGCTTTGACTGGGGAGAGGAGAGCCGCACGGAGGGCGGGAGCGAGAGTAAACAAAAGACCAACAGCGAAAGTACACAAGGTAAGAACAAGCGCCTCATGCGAATCCCAACGTGCAGGCAGGCCGTCAACCACATACAAATCCGGCTGAAACAAACGATAACCAAAGTGGGCATAAACCCAATCTTCGATGGCGGTGCGGTGAGCAACCAAATTGCGAGCTCCCCACCAACCTAAACCACATCCGAGGGCTGAGGCAACGGACCCTGTAAGCAATAACAAACAACCGCGACGCAAAGGGCTAAACCCAATCGCCGCCAACACTCCCAAGTCACGCACTTTTTCGCGCACCAAAGTAGAAAGAGTGGCAAACAAACCAAAGGCGGCCACCACCACAATAAAAAACATGACCAAAGTGACCACGCGCCGCTCGTTTTCAATGGCACTTAGTACCAAGGCTGACCGCTCTTGCCAAGTTTCTAGGGAGCCACCTTGACTTGAGCCGGGAGGTGGCAAGCCTGCCCTTTGTAACGCAGCCAAAATCGCTGGCTTCGCCGTTTCGGCATCCACTCCAGGCTGCAGACGAATGAGGATTTCCGTGAAGTCGGCAGCGTCTTCACCGAGGAGGTTGTAATGCAAGCCTTGCATGCCAGTTCTCAACATATAAACCCGATCCAAAGCATTACGAAAATCACTGCTGGCATAAGTGCCGCCCAATTCCACCACCGCATTATGGGGGATCAATTCTTCCCCAGCAGGTGGCAAGACTGCTGGCAAGGTGCCGAGCTCCATGCGCAGAGCCCCACCATCAGGATTGGTGGGAAGGTAAGTGGCAAAGGCATCACTCACCAAGACCTTGGGGCGAGCGAACACATCCGCGTTGGCAGCAAAGGGATGATGGATGTCTGCTACTGGCATGAGGTCGGCTTTTGCCAAGGTTTGAGCAAAATCATTGACCAGGGCTTCGGCTTCGGGATCGACGCCAATGATTTGAATGCCATTGTGATCGGATTGCCGCGTGTTGGACAAATCAACCACGTAACCAGGGAAGCTAAACATGGCATAAGAAACCAGATGGGGAGCCAAGGCGGCAACTTCCGGTAAATCCTCAAGGGCCTTTCGATATTGCGGCCATTCTGGCAATTCCTGAGTGACCGCAGGAATCAACATTAAATCCCCCAGTGGGCCGCGCAGGGAATCGCGATTCATGGTGATGAGGCCATTCATCACCGCCAAAACGGCCAATAAAGCCAAGAGGCCGACGGCAACTCCCAACACTGCCAGCAACTGGACCGGACGTCGGAACAGGTAGGTCAGGGCAAGGCGAAGCACGAGCGCAGTCTACTCCTGCGGGACAGGAGCTCCCAAGGCCCCGAGAGTGGAATTCCGAACCTACCGAGAGTAAGAGGAGCAATCCTAGGCTTGCAACTTGGATTCTGGCCGCAGCTGGGGGAACAAAAGCACATCGCGAATGCTGTCTTGCCCCAGGAGCACCATGAGTAAGCGATCGAGACCGATGCCACATCCGCCAGTTGGTGGCAAACCATAGGCCAGGGCGCGCACATAATCCAAGTCGACTTGGTTGACGGACTCGGGATCCTTGTCGGCAACTTGCTCTTCAAATTTTTGCAGCTGCATCTGTGGATCGTTGAGCTCGGAAAAGGCGTTGGCCAATTCCATTCCGCCCAAAAAGAACTCAAAGCGCTCGGCCCAAACCGGATCGGCTGCCAGCGGTTTCGCCAAAGGGCAAATGGCGGCAGGATAATCGTAAACGAAGACCGGGCCACGGAGCTGGGGCTCGACGAATTCTTCAAACAAAGTATTGACGGCTTTCCACCAGGCGTAGTCGCTGTTTTCTTTCGCCACTTCGATTTTGTTTTCTGCCAGTTTGGCCGCCACCGCCTGGCGATTACTTGGGTCGCAGCCTACATGTTCGGCAAAGGCGTCGGCGTAGCGAATGCGCGCAAAGGGTGGGTTTAAGGAGAATGTTTCCTGGCGGAAGGTGGCGCTCAGACTTCCGTCTTCTTGTTTGCAGCCAGCCGCCTCGGCTGCGGCAACCACCAGCTTTTCCGTGAGATCCATCATGCCGTAAACATCGGAGTAGGCTTGATAAAACTCAATCATGGTGAATTCCGGGTTGTGGCGCATGGAAAGACCCTCATTGCGGAACACGCGGGCAACCTCAAACACACGTTCCATGCCACCAACCACCAAACGCTTCAAATAAAGCTCGGGCGCGATGCGCAAAAACAAATCCATGTCGAGCACATTGTGATGGGTGACAAACGGTTTGGCGTTGGCGCCACCATAAATTGGATGCAAGACCGGAGTATCAACTTCGGCATAGTGGTGCTGTAGAAACACCCCGCGCAAAGCCTGCAAAACCGCAGCCCGGCGCAAAAACACCTCACGCACTTCTTGGTTGGCGAACAAATCCACATAACGCATGCGCGCGCGCAGCTCGGTGTCGGCCAAGCCATGGAATTTTTCCGGTGGGTTTTCCAGCGCCTTCGTGAGCAAGCGAAAGCGCGAGCCAAATACCGTGGGTTCGCCAACTTTCGTCGGTTTCAAAGTACCACAAACGGCGACGAAATCCCCCAAGTTCAGCTGCTTCAGCAGCGCAAAATCTTCCGCTGTGAGTAAGTCTTTCTGCAAGCAAGCCTGAATCTTGCCACTTTGATCATGCACATCTAAAAAGGCCAGCTTGCCATAGCCACGACGGCCAAGGACACGGCCATAGATGGTGACAACTTCCCCAAAACGGTTTTCAGCGTCGGCGAGGAGGTCGGCAGCGAGGCTGCGGGCAGGGGCTTCTGCTTGGTTGGCAGAAGGCGGGAAGGCGGCTTGCGCAGGGTAGGGGTTGACCCCGGAGGCTTTTAAATCCTCCAGTTTCTGCAGCCGGTCGGGATGGAAGAGTTCAGCCATCGACAGAATGGAGGACAGGAGGATGGATGGTGGAGCTAAGGGGACTTGAACCCCTGACCTTCGCACTGCCAGTGCGACGCTCTCCCAACTGAGCTATAGCCCCACAGCCATCCTGGGGAGGTGCTTTGGGGGGACCCATTGCACCGGGGCGGAAAACTATAGCGACGCTCGGCAGGAACATCCAGAGCAAATCCGCGCGGATAGAATCGCGCCACCTAGGGGCTCTTCCCCAGCTTCCCGCAGCAGACCATGTCCGAATACGATTTCGCCACCATCGAAGCCCGTTGGCAGAAAACCTGGCTGGAGGAGGAAACTTTCCGCACTCCAGGGCCAGGTGACGCAGGTTTCGACCCATCCAAGCCCAAGTATTACGTCTTGGATATGTTTCCGTATCCGTCGGGAGCGGGGCTGCATGTGGGGCATCCCAAGGGCTATACCGCGACCGACATTACGGCCCGCTTTAAGCGCCACCGTGGCTACCAAGTTCTGCATCCCATGGGC
Source organism: Planctomycetota bacterium (assembly GCA_024275135.1). Taxonomy (GTDB): domain Bacteria; phylum Planctomycetota; class UBA1135; order UBA1135; family UBA1135. The sequence goes on from JAJRZS010000022.1 coordinate 6,470, forward strand.
TGGGACGCCTTTGGTTTGCCAGCCGAGCAATACGCCATCCAAACCGGCACCCACCCGGCGGTCACCACAGAAAAAAATGTCGCCAAGTTTCGCGGCCAACTGCAAGCCCTGGGCTTTAGCTATGACTGGAGCCGGGAAATCAATACCACCTCGGCCGATTACTACCGTTGGACGCAGTGGATTTTCACCAAGTTGTATGAGCGCGGCTTAGCCTACCAAGCCGAGATTCCGGTTTGGTGGTGCGAGGCTCTGGGCACTGTTTTGGCCAACGAAGAGGTCATTAACGGTTTGTCCGAACGCGGCAGCCATCCCTGCGTCAAGCGACCCCTGCGTCAGTGGATGTTGCGCATCACCGAATATGCCGACCGCTTGCTTGCCGATTTGGAAGATTTGGATTGGCCTGATTCGGTGAAGGCGATGCAACGCGAATGGATTGGTCGTTCCGAGGGGGCCGAAATCGAATTCGCCTTGACGGATGCCGATGGTAATGCCTTGGGGCAGAGTTTCACTGCTTTTACCACCCGCCCCGACACCTTGTTTGGCGCCACCTTCTGTGTGCTTGCGCCCGAGCATCCTTTGGTTGCAGCCTTGGTGACCACCCAACAGCGCTCTGCGGTGGAGGCTTATGTTGCGCAGGCGGCAACCAAGTCGGAATTGGAACGGGCAGAATTGCAGAAGGAAAAAACCGGGGTCTTCACTGGATTCTACGCCGTCAACCCCCTGTTTCCGCCCGGTGACGCGCGCCGTTTGATGCCAGTTTGGACGGCCGATTATGTCCTCATGAGTTACGGCACCGGCGGCATTATGTGCGTGCCCGATGGCGACGAGCGCGATTTGGCCTTCGCCCATACCTATGGTCTCGAAGTGCGGAGCATTTTGGATGACGAAGGACGTTTGCAGAATTCCGACTTTTTAGATGGTTTGGCAAAGGCCGAAGCCATTCCCAAAATGATCGCTTGGTTGGAAGAGCGGGGGTTAGGCCAAGGCAAGGTGAACTACCGGTTGCGCGACTGGCTGTTTAGTCGTCAACGCTACTGGGGGGAACCCTTTCCTGTATTGCATGAATTGGATGCTGCGGGGGAATTCACCGGCGTGCACAAGGTGGTCGATGCCCAAGATTTGCCGGTGACCCTGCCCGAACTCGATGATTTTTCTCCAGCCGAAGATGGGGAGCCGCCATTGGCCCGGGCCAAAGAGTGGTTGCATGTGGTCGATAGCGACGGCAAGGTTTGGCGCCGTGAAACCAATTCCATGCCACAATGGGCAGGGAGTTGCTGGTATTACCTGCGCTTTTTGGATCCGCATAATCAAGAGGCGGCTTGGGACGCAGAGAAAGAGCAGTACTGGATGCCGGTCGATTTGTATGTGGGCGGTGCCGAGCATGCGGTTTTGCACTTGCTCTATGCTCGTTTTTGGCACAAAGTTCTGTTTGATTGCGGCTTGGTTTCTTGTGCCGAACCTTTCCGCAAGCTGGTCAACCAAGGCATGGTGCAGAGCTATGCTTATCGCAACAAGCTGGGAGCTTTGGTACCGGTTGACCAAGTTGAGGAAGGCGAAGATGGTTCGTTTGTGGACACCACCACCGGCGAAAAGGTGGAGCGGCAAACGGCCAAAATGTCGAAATCGTTGCGCAATGTCGTCAACCCCGACGATGTAATCCGTCAGTACGGCGCCGACACCATGCGCTTGTATGAGGCTTTTATGGGGCCAGTAACCGCGAGCGCGCCTTGGAATCCACGCGATTTGCCAGGGGTGCATCGATTTTTGCAACGAGTTTGGCGTTTGTTTGCACGTGGTATCGCGGCTGCGGCAGAGCCCACCGTGGAACGGGCCATGCATCAGTGCATCCGCAAGGTGGGTGATGATTTGGAACAAATGGGCTACAACACCGCCATTGCCGCAATGATGGAGTTTGTTAACGTGGCTACCAAGCAGGGGCAGCCTTTGAGCACCCAACAGGCGCGTGCATTTTGCATTTTGCTCGAGCCCTTTGCTCCGCATTTAGCTGAGGAGTTATGGGCGCAGCTGGGGCAAAAAGAGGCTTTGGCTTATGCCGCTTGGCCTAGCTTCGACCCGGGGCAATTGCTTGCGGATACTGTAGAAATCCCTGTACAGGTCAATGGCAAATTACGAGCGCGCGCGGAAATGCCCGCAGATGCAGATCGTGACACCATGGAGGATTTGGCGCGAGCCGCGGTGGAAGAGCATCTGTCTGGCGACGTGCGCAAAGTGATTGTGGTGCCTGGACGCATGGTGAACTTTGTGGTTGCAGCCAAGTAAGGTCGGTGGATGTTCCTAGAATGGGCTCATGAATAATCTGCGCGAATGGATTCAGGTGCTGGAAGACGCGGGTGAATTGCGGCGGGTGCAGACCAGAGTGAGTCCGTATTTGGAGATTGCGGAAATCACCGACCGCGTGAGCAAGGAGCAAGGTGCCCCCAACCAAGCTTTGTTGTTCGAACAAGTAGAAGGCAGCAGCATTCCGGTATTCATCAATGCTTTTGGCTCGCGGCGGCGTATGGCTTTGTCTTTAGGGGTGAGCAAAATTGAGGAGCATGCCGAACGCTTGCGTGCCGTACTCGATCAAGCACCTCCTGAAGGATTGGCCGACAAATTGCGCATGTTGCCGAAGTTGGCACAGATGGCCTCCTGGATGCCGAAAAAAGTGCGCCAGGCTCCCTGCCAGGAAGTGGTTTTACAAGGGGATGAGGTGGATTTGAGTCGGCTTCCGGTGCTCACCACTTGGCCGCAAGATGCCGGCCCCTTTATCACTTTCCCACTTTGCGTGACTCAGGATCCGGAGAGCGGAAGACGCAATTTAGGCACCTACCGCCTGCAAGTCATGGGGCCGCAGATGACAGGCTTTCATTCGCATTTGCATAAAGATGCGCGACGGCATTTGTACAAAGCTGAGCAGCGCGGCGAACGCATTCCATTGGCGGTGGTTATCGGCGCCGATCCTGCTACTTGTTTTGCCAGTGTGGTGCCGGCACCTCCGGATGTCGATGAGTTGTTGATTGCTGGCTTTTTGCGCCAGCAAGGAGTGCCTTTGGTGCCCTGCAAAACGGTTCCCTTGGAGGTGCCGGCAACGGCGGAAATCGTGCTGGAAGGTTGGGTCGATCCCCAGGATTTGCGTCGCGAAGGACCCTTTGGGGACCATACTGGTTTTTACAGTTTGGCCGATGACTACCCAGTGTTTCATGTGGAATGCATCACCCATCGCAAAAACCCGATTTACCACACCACTTTGGTAGGGCGGCCACCACAAGAAGATTGTTGGATGACGGAAGGAATCGAGCGCCTTTTGTTGCCGGTGTTGCAGAAACAGTTTCCGGAAATTTTGGACTACCGCATGCCTTTTGAAGGGGTGGCGCACAATCTCATGTATGTGCGGATTGAAAAGGCCTATCCTGGACATGCGCGAAAAATCATGCATGCAATTTGGGGGTTGGGGCAGGCGATGTTCACCAAAGTCATTGTGGTGGTGGATGAGGAGGTGGACATTCATGACGACCAAGAGGTGGCATGGAAGGTACTGAATCACATCGATCCTCAACGCGATATGGAAATGACGATGGGGCCAACCGAAGTGCTCGACCACGCCAGCCGGGCGGCTTGTTATGGCTCGAAGGTGGGCATCGATGCGACCCGTAAATGGCCGGAAGAAGGGTTTACCCGAGATTGGCCGGATGAAATCGTCATGTCTTCGGCGATGAAGGAGCAAGTGCAGAGGCGTTGGCAAGAGTTGGGGTTTTCTTCCTAGGGCCTGACTCCTAGCGTTGGATGGTCGTAAGGAGGGGCCTGCCAAAAACGCTAGAATGACCGGCCGTCATGAACAAAGCCCACGCCTGTTGCCTTCTTTTGTTGCTGCCCACCGCTTGTGCGGTGCCGTCGGCAAAAATCCAGTCCTCGGAGCTCCAAACCCATGTGCGGTGGTTGGCGAGCGATGCGCAGGAAGGCCGTCGCACCGGTTCGGCTGGCGCTTACCGGGCTGGAGATTATTTGGCGCGGCAACTGCAGGCTGCAGGTTTGGAACCTGGGGGAGAGAACGGCAGTTGGTTCCAGGAGTTTGAAGTTACCATGCCAGCCCAGCCAGGCACCAATCATTTACGCGTGGACGGTGAGGCTTGGTCGGATGTGGGCACGGTGGCAGCCTCTCCGACGGAAGAAGTCGAAGGCGAATTGGTGCCGGTGGCCTACGGAGTGGTTTCTGCTGCCGACAAAATGGATGACTACGCCCAGCGCCAGGTGGAAGGCAAAGTGGTCTTGCTGCGGCGTTATTGCGCCTTAGGCTGCGACGATAGTGAACAGGCCAAAGAGCTCGGCAACTTGCGCAAAAAGATTCGCAAAGCGGCGGCAATGGGTGCTGTGGGTGTGGTCTTGGGCGTGCATCCAGAGGATGTAAACAGAGGCGGGGCCGCTTCGGTGCGCTTTAAAGATGTCCAAGGCATTATGCCTATTCCGGTGGTTACGGTGGCATCCGCTGCCTTCGGTGCTTTAGAAACCCGATGCCAAAACTCGGTGTTGCCAGTGCAAGTGCAATTGGCTGCGGAAGTGGTGAAAGAAAAGCGAATCGCACGCAACGTCATTGGAAAAATTCCTGGTCGGTGCGCGGAATGGATTGTGGTTGGCGCCCATTACGACCACCTTGGCTGGGGTGGGGAAGGTTCTCTGGCACCTGGAGTGCATGCGATTCACAATGGTGCCGACGACAATGCTTCGGGCACGGCGATGACTTTGGAACTAGCTGAAGCCTGGAGTTTGCGCAGCAAAAAAGAAGGCGCTCCCGCACGAGGGCTTTTATTTTGCTTGTGGAGTGGTGAAGAATTGGGGCTGTTGGGCTCCGCGCATTGGGTGGAACAACCAACGGTGCCGCTTGGCGATGTGGTTTTCAACTTGAATCTCGACATGGTCGGCCGCCTGCAGTCGGGCTCTCTTACTGTGGGCAGTGCGATGACGGCCAAGGCCTTTGCCCCAGCTTTGGACCACGCCCAGGCCGCACTCAAAGAGGCCGGTTCCGCGCTGGAATTGCAGGTGGCTGGTTCTGCACTTCCTGGAGGTGGTGGCTCCGATCATATGAGCTTTGAAGCGGTGGAAATCCCAGCAGTCTTTTTCTTTTCCGGTCTTCACAGCGACTATCACAAACCGAGTGATGATTGGCAAAAACTAAGTTTTTGGCGAATGCAAGAGCTGTCGGTGGCCTTGATGGATTTTTTAGACCAAACCCAAACCGCGGCGCTTCGTGATTTCGCCTATATCAAACCGAAAGCGCCAGAGCATGGTGCTAAGAGTCGCCGTGGTATGGGGGATGGAGTGTGGTTCGGTTCTTTGCCGGATTACGGTGCCGCTCCCGAGCGTGGCATGAAAATCACCGGCACCTCGGCGGGTTCACCAGCCGAGAAGGCCGGTTTGCAAGCAGGCGACATCATCATTCAAGTGGGTGATTTTGAAATTGGGGATATCTACGATTTCATGGACAGCCTGGCTGAGTTTCACAATGGCCAAACCATTACGATTACGGTATTGCGAAACGAGCAACCCAAAGAACTTTCCCTGACCTTCTTCCCGCGCCCTTAGCGGCCGACGGAGTCCAGTGTTTTCTGGATTAGGTCATGCGGTAGCCATTCGGGAGAGCCGAGAAAAGCCATCAAGATGGTGCGTTCTCCCTGGGGAAGGACCACCACCAAGCTGCGTTGCATGGCTTGGTCTTGGTCGAGGCCCTCTTCCAACCAAACATCCACTTGCTGTTGCTGAAAAACAGCCGGAAAATGTTCTTTTTTGCCCACCGCTTCCAATCCGGTGGAGATTTTGAGCCCCGGCTGTTTGGCCTTGGCGTCGGCAAACATTTCTTCGTAGGTGAACACCCCATCGCGAGCATAAAGGATGAGGGTACTGGATTGCCTACGTCCCTCTTGGCGCACAAAAAAGGCGAAGGGATCCTGCTGCCCTTTACGACTATAGCCAGCAAAGGAAGGCTGATAGTTGGCAGGTATACGAATGGGCAAAATTCGTTCGGCGATAGTGAAAATTTCCTGCTCTTTGGTGGTCCAGCCATAATTGTGATAGACCCAGCGCACGCCCAGCCAGCCGGCAAGGAATAGTAGGAGGAGGACGGAGCTGCAACCAATGGCGACATTTTTGCCAGCGGACATGGACAAATCATAGCTGCGCTGCCCCGTGGGCGGCGATTTGCTCTTGTTTCTGAAGGCCCTTGGGCGCATAGTAGGGCACTGTCATCGACGTCCCTACCATGCCTGATTCCAGCCAACCTTTAAGCCGTCACCAAGCCGAGGACGGCATCCTAGAGCCTCGCCAAATTCCAACTTTCGAGGAGTGCTTTCCATCCTCCGAAAAGAAGTTGTTGGAGGTTCCGTTTGCGGAATCAACACTAAAAGTGCCTTTTCGCCGCATTCACTTGAGCAATGGCGAACACTTGGATGTTTATGACACCACCGGCCCGCAAGGGCATGATCCGCGCATCGGCATTCCTAAACCTCGGCATGATTGGATTCAACGCCGTCTTGCTCGGGGGGATAAGAATTTCTCGCAAATGCATTATGCACGACGGGGCCTGATTACCGAAGAAATGGCTTTTGTTGCCGTCCGCGAAGGCCGGAGTGCCGATTTTGTGCGTGCCGAAATCGCCGCCGGGCGTGCCGTCATCCCGGCCAATCGTTGCCACCCCGAATTGGAACCGGTCATCATTGGGCGCAATTTCCGCACCAAGATCAACGCCAACATTGGCAACTCGGCTACTCATTCGTCCATTTCTGAGGAGGTGGAGAAGTTGCAGTGGTCCATCATGTGGGGTGCGGACACGGTGATGGATCTTTCGACTGGCCATAACATCGAGGAAACGCGTTCTTGGATTTTGCGCAACAGTCCCGTACCCATTGGCACCGTGCCTATTTACCAGGCTTTAGAAAAGGTCGGGGGAGATCCGGCGGCCTTGAATCTGGAGGTGTTTTTACAAACTTTGCGCGAACAAGCTAAGCAAGGGGTGGATTATTTCACCATCCATGCCGGTGTGTTGATGCGCTATATCCCTTTAACCGCCGAACGTCTTACTGGCATTGTTTCTCGTGGTGGCTCCATCATGGCAGCATGGTGCTTGGCGCATCACCAGGAAAATTTCCTCTACACCGGCTTTTCCCAAATTTGCGAAGTGATGAAGGAGTACGACATCACTTTCAGTTTGGGAGACGGTTTGCGTCCGGGTTGTTTGGCTGACGCCAATGATGAGGCTCAGTTTGGCGAGTTGCGCACGTTAGGAGAACTTACCAAGATTGCTTGGGACCATGATGTGCAGGTGATGATTGAGGGCCCCGGCCATGTGCCGATGCATCTTATTCGCGAAAATATGGAGCTTGAATTGCGGGAATGCATGGAGGCTCCGTTTTACACACTGGGACCTTTGGTTACAGATATCGCTCCTGGCTACGACCACATCACCTCCGGTATTGGTGCTGCGCAAATCGGTTGGTATGGCACCGCGATGTTGTGCTATGTCACTCCCAAAGAACATTTAGGATTGCCCAATCGGGATGATGTCAAACAAGGTGTGATTACCTACCGCATAGCCGCTCATGCCGGCGACATCGCTAAGGGCCTACCCGGAGCTCGGGATTGGGACGATGCTTTGTCCAAAGCGCGTTTTGAGTTCCGTTGGGAGGATCAATTCAACTTGGCTTTGGATCCGGTCACCGCGCGCGCCTACCACGACGAGACGCTGCCCTCCGAACCAGCCAAAACAGCGCATTTTTGCAGCATGTGTGGGCCCAAATTTTGCTCCATGCGCATTACCGAAGATGTGCGCAAGGCCATGGCCGATAAGTCCATCGAATTCATGGACCAAGGTGGCTCGGTGTACCTGGAAAAACGAGTCGAGGTTTAGTTGGCCTGTTCCAGCTGAGCGGATAACTCCTGCAAGCTTTGCAGCCTATCCTGGGTAAGTGGGTGGGTTTGGAGGAAGCTGCGCATGCGGTCTTGCAGCGGATGCTCCTCACCGTCTTGCAAAGTTTGAATCTGTTCAAAAAATTCCAAGGCGCCCTCGGTGGAGCCGAAAACACGGTAGACCAAACGAAGGCCAAAGGCGTCGGCATCGCTTTCTTGATGACGCGAAAAGCGGAGTGCGGCAAGATCTTGGCTGCGTTTCAGTACGATGGAAGTGTCCAGGCCCAACAAACTATAGGCTCCTGCTAGAAGCAAGGATCTCCCCAGTTGTTGTAAACCATGGCGTTTTTCGATATGACCAATTTCATGGCCCAAGACCAAGGCTCGTCCAATTTCGCCATGAACTGTTTCGTAAAGCCCGCTGGTGACAACAATGGCGCCCCCGGGAAAGGCAAAAGCATTGATGTCGTCGTCGGCGAGGAAGACCAAGTGATAGGAGAAATCGCGAAGGGAGGCATCGGCTAGCAAGCGATGGAAGGTTGCTTGCAAATCCTCAGGCACCGGAAGCTGAGGTTGCAAAACCTGGTCGGACCAGGAAAACCACTGCGCCTCGGTTTGTGGAGGAACCCAACCGACCATGAAATCTGCGGCCAAGCCGAGGAGGAAATAGACACCAGCCAAAATGATGCAAGCGGAAAAAATCCCCTTGAGGCGGCTGATAAGTGGTTCGTGTCCACCGCACGAATTGTCTTGGGTTGTTCGCAGCAAGCGGGGGCGAAACTTCATCCGGCCAAAACTTCAGGGCGCTGATCGCAGGTTTGATACCACACAGCGGTGGCAAAAGCCAAGACTTCCACCGAACCAATATTGGAATTATTGCCGTTGGAGATGGTGCTGGTTTCAAAACGCAGATTCAAAATCAAATCCGCGTCCGCGCAGCTTTCCTTGAGTCGTAGCAAGGCCTCGCGACGGGCGCGATCGAGCAAACTAGAATAAGAGTGGATTTCTCCACCAAATAACTTTTTTAAACTAGCGGCAAACCGTTTGAAGTAGTCGACAGAGATCACCACCGAGCCTAGGGCCAATTCTGCATGCACAATTGTCTTGTCCGCAGGAAACATGCCGAAGGTCACCACCGGCTGAGTGGCAAAGCCAAGCTCCCGCCGCCGAATGCGCCGATAGTGCAATCGTTCCAGGAGGCTGCCGACGGACAAACCGAGGAATAGAAAGGCGAGGACGAAGTAAAGTTGAATCACAGGCTTGGGCGGGTGGCTTCGACACGTACCGCGGTGCCGTAGCAAAGAATCTCGGCAGCTCCAGCAGCGACTGAAGAAGTGGAAAAGCGCAGATTGACCACGGCGTTGGCGCCAAGTTCTTCGGCTTGCTCGACCATGCGCTGCAAAGCCTCGTCTCGAGATTCTTGCAACAACTCAGTGTAGCCCTTGAGCTCACCGCCAACCAAGTTTTTGAGCCCGGCCATGAGGTCGCGGCCGATATTTTTGGCGCGGATGGTGCTTCCTTGCACCAAGCCATAGTGATCGACGATGGTTTGGCCAGGGATGGTTTCGGTATTGGTGAGAATCATTGAAGAATGCGGGGCAGGGGGGGAAGGCACGGGGGCAGCTTATCAGCTGAGGCATCCTTTTCGTAGGCGTAGAGGGAGGCAGTGACCCCGACTTGTTCCTAAAATAGGGGCATGGCTGTGAGCATGGAGGTGGTTTACCAGGGAGAGCTTCGCTGTAGGGCGACGCATGGCCCTAGCTGTGTGGAGTTGATTACCGATGCTCCTGTGGACAACCATGGCCAAGGAGCCTCCTTTTCTCCCACCGACCTCGTCGCCACCGCCTTGGGCGCTTGTATCTTGACCATTCTCGGCATCGTTGCCGAACGTCGCGGCTTGGCTTTGGCAGGAACTCGGGTGCGGGTAGAAAAACATATGGTGGCGGATCCCGTGCGTCGGATTGGTCGCTTGCCGGTGGTCATCGATATGGCTTGCGTGGTCAGCGACGAAGATAAAAAAGTATTCGAGCGCGCGGCGGCCACTTGTCCGGTCCATCAAAGTTTGCATCCAGAGATCGAAAAACCAATCCTGTTCCATTGGCAGGAGACAACGGCATGACCACCATTCTCAGTGGAATCCAGCCCAGCGGCCTCTTGCATTTGGGCAATTACTTTGGAGCCATTCGCCAGCATATTGCATTGCAAGAAGAGGCGGGGGAGCATTTCTATTTCATTGCGGATTACCACGCGCTGACGACCCAGCGCAACCCTCAGCTTATGCGCGAGTTGGTATGGGAAACCGCAGTTACCTACTTGGCTTGTGGATTGGATCCAGCAAAGGCTGTTTTATTTCGACAAAGCGATGTGCCGGAGGTGACGGAAATCGCTTGGCTATTGGCCACGGTTACTGGCATGGGGCTATTGGAGCGCGCCCATTCCTACAAGGATAAGTTGGCCAATCAGATTAAGCCTAGTGTCGGCCTATTCACCTATCCGGTGTTGATGGCTGCAGATATTTTGGCTTATGATTCCACTTTGGTGCCGGTGGGCAAGGATCAGGTACAGCATGTGGAAATGACCCAGGATATGGCCGGCTACTTCAACGGTGCCTATGGCGATGTGTTTCAACGCCCCGAAATGCGCCTAGAAGAAACGGAAAATATGCAAAAAGTACCTGGCTTGGATGGGCAGAAAATGTCCAAGAGCTACGGTAACGATATTTGGATTTTTGAAGAGGGCAAAAAGCTTAAGAAATTATGTGGTCGTATTGTTACCGACTCTCGACCACCCGAAGAACCCAAGGACCCGGAGGGGATTTTCCTGTTCGATTTGCTGGCCTTATTCCTTGAGCCCATGGAACTGGAACAATGGAAAGAGAAAGTCCGCCAAGGTGGTGAAGGGGCTCCTGGCTATGGGCATTTGAAGATGCGCTTGAAAGACGCCATGGAAAACTATTTTGCTCCGGCAAGGGCGCGGCGGGCGGAATATCTGACGCATCCAGAAAAGGTAGAGGAAGTGTTGCAAGCGGGCGCAAAAAAAGCCCGGCAACGTGCGCAACAGGTACGTGACCGGGCTTTACGGGCTTGTGGCTTGCGCTAAGCCTTCTAATCAACGGGAGCAGCGTTTGGCAACCATTCGGCGATAAAGAGATTGGTATCGCCGTGTTTGGCGTTGGCGCGATTGCTCGCGAAAATCAACTGTCGGCCATCGGCAGAGAACATCGGGAAGCCATCGAAACTTGGGCAAAAGGTGATGCGCTCGTTGTTTTGCCCCTGGTCGTCGATGAGGAATAAATCGAAATCGCGCCCAGTGGTCGAGGCTTGATTGCTGGCGTAGATAATGTGCTTATTGTCTGGGTGCCAATACGGCCCAAAGTTGGCGGCACCGTTGTCGGTAATTTGGCGTTTGTTGCCTCCATCAATGTCCATAATCCAAAGCTGCAGCGCCATCGGCTCAATAGAGTCTTCCTCGAGCAGCTGTTGATAACGCGCAATCTCCTCGGCAGTTTCTGGATAGTAAGAACGGTAAACCAGGCGCTTGGAATCGGGGGAGAAGAAGGGGCCGCCATCGTAGCCAAGGCGATCGGTGAGTTGGGTGAGGCCACTGCCATCGATGTTCATAATGTAGATGTCCAAATCGCCATTTCGGCGAGAGGTGAACACAATCTTTTTGCCATCCGGACTGACAACGGCTTCCGCATCGTATCCAGGATGGGGTACAAGCGGAGTGAGTTCCCAAGTGTCGAGGTTGCGGATAAACAAATCATACTGTGGGTAAATTTTCCACACATAACCTTTGGAGTAATCCGCAGGTGGCAGGCAATCATCGGCGGCAAGATGCGTGCTCGCAAATAAAATGGCGTGATCCCCTGGCATGTAGAAACTGCAGGTGGTGCGGCCAGTGCCGGTACTAATCAAACGCCGCGCACCGGAGAGCAAATCCAGCTCAAAAATCTGATCGCATTTGCGCCCACCGAAGGTGGCTTGGTAGGTGATATGGCGTCCAGCGTTGCTGAAGTACCCCTCGGCATTTTCTCCGGCCGTGGTCAGGCGCCGAATCGCGCCGAAATGCACTTCTCCTTCGTAGCGCAAATCCTCCTGCGCGGGCAGCGCCGCCTCTTGTTTGGCAGGCAGATGTTGCACTTCCTCGGCTTGGGCAGCATGAGGATGCTGAGATAGGAAAGACAGCGCGAGGAAGAGAATCATGATTTGGTTTTGGGTGGAGGAACAGGATCGAAGCCCCCACTGCAGAGTGGTTGGCAACGGAGAATCCGCCAGATTGTAAGTGCGAGCCCACGGATACTGCCATGAGTTTCTACCGCTTCTAGGGCATATTCCGAACAGCTTGGATGAAAGCGGCATTTATTCGCGCCCAGCACAGGGCTTAGCAGCAATCGGTACAGGCGGATGCAGACGAGGATGAGCCAGCGCATGGAATTAGGTGGTGGAGTCTTCGGCCCAACGTCCGCTCAATTTTTGCAACAATCGCTTCAATTCGGCGCGCACCTCTGGAGTGCGATAATTTTGGTTTTTTGCCACCGGAATCAAAATAAAGTCAAAGTGAGGTAATCGACTCCGCTGGAGACGGAAGGCCTCCACCAGCACCCGGCGCACCCGATTGCGGGCGACCGCCGAGGAGTTGAATTTGCGCCCGACAGAGAGTCCCATGCGTGGGGATAGGGGGTTCAACCCAGGCGCCGCAATGACTAGAATGAGGCGTCCTCGGGCACGCTTGCCTTCGGCGTAGACGCGCGCGTAATCGCGCTTTCTTCGCAGTCGGCAATCTCGGGGCAGTCGCAGCCGCCTAGCTGCCGTTTGACCGCCGCTCACCGCGCTCGAAGAGGTCTCCTCCTTCATGAATCCTCCTCACCATACTTCGGACCATGCCGCACTGGAATCCCCTTTGCGCCATTCTGGAGAAAGGGTGGATTTCCTAAGCCCAGCAGCTCCTGTCGCGCAGGCCGCGGAATGGCTGGTGCAAGCCTGGCTGGCAGCGCCCAAAGTGCGTTTGGTGTTGGTTGACGAAGCGCGCCAATCTGCATTTTTGGACGCATTGCGAGCCCGCGTCTGTAAGCTGGAGCCCCTGTCAGAGTGCTCTTCCGACGATTTGGCGGATGCCATTTTGCAGGTGGTGGATACGGGAGCCTGTCTCATCGCAGGCGGCCATGGCAAACAACCCGCTTTGGCTACCAACCTCCGCGTCCATCCCACTTTGCTTCGGCTCGTCGGTCAGCCACTTCCCTTGCTGATGGTGGGGACGATGGAAGAAAATGCTGCCGAGCTCCCGCCTCTGCGCCCATTCTTTCGCAGTTTCCCGCCCTCCTCCCCATCCCAGAACACACCACACCCATGACTAGCAGTACCGCAACCCACGTCGAGCCCCAAGAGGTTCATTCTCTTCTCAGTCGCTGGATTTTGGCCGATGGCTATCCGCTGGTGTTGGATTTCGAAAAATCCAAGGGGGCCGAACTCTACGACTCTCGCAGCGGCCGCACTTTTGTGGATTTCTTTGGTTGCTTTGGCTCCACTCCGATTGGCTGGAACCATCCGGCGTTGATGGATCCAAGTTGGTTGCAGAGTTTGAATTACGTGGTGGCCAACCGCCCGGCCAATTCAGATTTGTATACCGTGGAAATGGCTGAGTTCGTGGCTCGCATGGGGGAAGTTGCTGCTCCCGAAGGCTATCAACATATGTTCTTTATTGACGGTGGTGCCCTGGCTGTGGAGAACGCCTTAAAGGTCGCCTTCGACTGGAAGGTGCGTCGCAATCGCGCCAAGGGGGTGGACGCTGATGTTGGCAGCAAGATCTTGCATTTTGAAAAAGCCTTCCACGGCCGCTCTGGCTACACGCTTTCCCTCACCAATACCTTGCCCGATAAAATCGATTACTTCCCCAAATTTGAGGATTGGCCGCGGGTCTTTGCCCCAGCTGTCAAGTTCCCTCTAGAAGGGGACGCTTTACGCGAGCATATTGCCGCTGAGGAGGCTTGTTTTGAAGCCATCGACGCCGCCTTCGCCAAATTTGGTGATGATATTGCGGCCATTTTGATTGAAACCATGCAATGTGAAGGTGGCGACCGTCACTTCCGTGCGGAATTTTTGCAGGGGCTGCAAGCGCGTTGCGAAAAGTATGATTGTTTGTTCATCTGCGATGAGGTGCAAACGGGGTATTTTGGCAGCGGCAAACCCTGGGCATTCCAGCATTACGGTATTCAGCCGGACATCTTCTGCTTTGGTAAGAAAGCTCAGCAGTGTGGCATCATGGCGGGGCCAAAGATTGATTTGGTTCCCGACAATTGCTTTGAAAAATCCAGTCGAATCAATTCCACCTGGGGTGGCAACTTGGTCGACATGGTGCGCGCCACCAAAGTGTTGGAAGTCATTCGCGACGAAAACCTTTGCGAAAATGCAGCCAAGCAGGGTGCTTACTGGTTGGAGAACATGCGCAAAATGGCCACCTCCTTCGACATGGTGGAAAATGTGCGCGGCTTAGGCTTGTTGATGGCCTTCAGCATGCCTGATGGCGCCACCCGCGATAAAGTCTTAAGCAAGATGTTTGATAACGGCCTGCTTGGTTTGGGCAGTGGCGATCGCACCATCCGTTTCCGTCCGCACCTGGCGATTACGACGGAAGATGTCGACCGCGTACTTGAGCTTACTGAACAATCCTTGCAGGCATTGTAAGCGACAACGCCTCCAGTCCGCCGGCTGCGGTGGGCTGGAGGTCTTTCCAGCTTGCCAGCATGGCTGCAGGCCCATGGGTTTCCAGCTCCGTGCGTAGAGTTTTGCCAGCAGTTTGCACTTCTGCGCAGTCGCTATAACTCATCGCTTTGTCGAGGCGACTTAGGATCTCGGCCTTTTCCTTTGGCTTTTCCGCATCTTTTGCTGCCCGCGCAAAATACTGCCAGGCTTTGAGTGCATTGCGGTAAAGTGAGGTGCGCTCGAGTTTGCGCTGGCGGGAGGCCGCCAAGTCCGCCAAGCCAGTACCAGGAAATTCATCCATGGCTCGCAGCAATAAGGCATGTGCAAAAAGAGGTCGCCCCTCCGCCTCGGCCTTTTCCGCCATTAGCGGAAGTTGAGAGCCAATCCCTTCGATAAGGTCGCGTAGGGAGCGTGCATCCAACACACGTTGATCAAAATCGGCATCAAGTTTGGCGAGGGGGCCCAGCGTTTCCAAGGCTTTGCGTAAATTGCCCTTCTCATATTCTTCCAAGGCTAGTTCGTAGGCCGGGCCTAGGCGGGCAAGTTCATCGAGGTGGCGCTTCTCAATCAAGGCCTCAATCGACAAATCCAGCGGAGTGATTTCGGGTTCGAGTGGATCCCAACCGACATCCATGCGTAGGTTGGGATCGCCTTCCCAAAAAACAGTGCCATCGACGTCGACCAAAAGAATACGCGGAATCTCCCAGCCCCCTTTGCCGACGTTGTAGGCCGGGTAGATTAAGAATCTCTCGTCATACAGAACATGCACCCGCTCCATGGGGTGCTTGGCCAACCATTCCCGCACTTCCACCACGCTATGAGAGTTGGTGACAATGGCTACCACCTCTAGTTTGTAGTCTCGCCATTTTTGTACCAACCAATCGTAGTATTCGGAAGTGGGGATGAGGTCGTCTTGATGGGGGGTCCAAAAGGCAAGGACCAAGGGGTGGCCATAACTAGCATCCAGGGTGATGCCGCTTCCTTGTAGCCATTGCCCATGCATGGTGCTGAAATCAGGTGGCCTCACGCCCTGGAAAACTCCGGGAGTGCGCGTGGACGGATCTTCCAGGCGCTTTTTCAATCCCAATTCGCGTTCAATGCGGGCAGCTGGATCATGCGGGTCGCGTTCCAAAATGCGGATATTGCGATAGCTGCCATCGCCAGTGCCCGTGATTAACCCAAAGCCGCCGCGCACGCTATCGCGTGGCATTTCGATACTGCGTAAATAAAGACCATCAAAATAAATATCGACTACCGCATTAGGGCCGGTTTGTGTGACCACATCGATTCGCAGCTTATGCCAACCCGGAGTGATGGAGACTTGTTGGTGATCGCGGGTGAGCCAGTTGCCGCCGGATTTGGTAGCGACGTCGAGGGCTCCTTTGGGGTACAAACCAACGGCATGGGTGTTGCGACCGTCTTTGCGCCCAAAACAAAGCCCCATGAAACTCGGTTCTTTGCCAAAACGAAATTCGGTTTCGATGGAATAGTCGGCATCAAAGGCGACGTCGGCGGCTAACTCTTGGGTTTGAAAGGATCCTGGTGGAGTTTTGATTTCTGGATCATTGACTACAAAGACATCGATTAATTTGCCATAGGCGTGGTAATACTTGTTGGGTTGCCAGCCATCTAGGGTGAGTTCGTTGTAGGCAATCTTCCATCGCGCCAAGCTGATGCCGCTTTCCTTGGCCACCTCTGTATAGAAAGCGAGGGCTTCGGGTAGGGACCAACTTGCCGACATGCGGCGGGCAATTTCCATGGCCATCCGTGGCATGCCTCGGCTGCGGTAGGACCTTGCCAGCTGCAAACCATCTTTACCCAAGCGTTCTTTCAGCCGCTTATGCCTTTGAAACAAGGGGTCCAGTTCTTGCATTAAGGTGCGCGCCTGGGCGTAGCGAGGGTCCTCTGCCATGCCGCGCAACTCCAATTCTGCAGCAAAGGAGCGATACATGGAGCTGGCGCGGTCGTTGGCACCAAGTTCTTCCAACACTTTTGCCAGTTCCCACTGGATTTCCGGGTTGTCTGGCGCGTACAAAATGGCCTCTTCGAGTAACTGCAGGGCAAGTTCACTGTCGCCCCGACTGAGAGCCAAATCGGAGTAATGCAGAAGGTCGTCTTCTGGGTCGCCTTTGCCAATTTGACGGTCACGCAATTCCAACAACCACTCCTTCCAAATTCCTGTTAGCTCATCCACGCTATGGGCTGGGGCTTTTTCACCAGCCAGCACCATTTCCTCGAAGTGCTCCACGCGTTTGCTCAGCGGCACACTGGCAGCGCCGGAAAGATAGTATTCATGGAGCGGTTTACGCAGGACGGGGATGCCAGTGTCCGGGTCGCGATAGTTGTAGAGGAAGTAAACCACACCCCAGGTGGGTGCATACCAAGGCGGACCCCATGCATATTGATTCTCAATCAGAATACGCAAACTTGGAGCACGCTCGGGAGTGCCCCATTCGCCGGAGGCATCGCGCACCCCGTCTTCATAATCGCTCATCCAGCCGGCCTCGAGTCGGGGCGCGAGCGCAAACAATCGACCATTGTTCACCCGATTCCAGCGTACCGTGCCATTGGACAAAATCGTGGTGCCTTCAAAAAAGGATGCATAGGCTTCGTTCAGCCAACCTGGTACACCTCCTTTGCCGGTAAGAGAAACAAACTGGTGGGCGGCTTCGTGAAACAAAGTGCTGTACATTTCGCGAATGCCATCCGTACCCTCGGTACCACCGATATAGGTTTCCACCGCATTGCCGGTAAAATGCCCGGCCGACCATTCCACTGGCGGGCCTTGGCCCAAGCTGAGGTACTCATCTCGGTTTTTGAAAACATGGACATCGATTTTGGGTACCGCCCCGCCATCTTCTTTGTAATGGAAAAATTTGCGGTAAGCCTGGTTCATTTGATCCATGGCGATGCCGGCAGTTTGCAGAACCAGGTAGCCAGCATTGGTGCGGATTCGGTAGTAGTCGGTTTCTTTGCGCCAGGCTTTTTTCCAATCCGTGTGTTTGGCATCTTCCGCCGCAATCCATTCTGCGTCCACACCAGCCGTAGGGTCGGTACCGGCGAACAAATCTTCCGTGGCAACGTCGGCTCCGCCTTCCCGTTGAATTTCCTTCCTTAAACTGCGCGCCTCCTGATTGTGGGGATCAATATGTAAAACCTCATCGAGCAAGGCCAAGGCGGAGTGAAAGCGCCCCTTTTTGACATGCTCTTTTTCCAGCTTGAGCAATTCGCGGATATAGGAATCGGTGAGCTTGCGAAATGTTTTTGATTCGGTGTCAACTGCGGCTAATTCGGCTTCAACTTCCTTGATTATTTTGCGCTTGACTTGGGGTTTTTCCGCCGCGCGCACCACCTCCAGCCAAGAATGCAAAGCATAAGCGGCTGTGTCCTTGTCGCCGGCCATGGCGCAAACTTGAGCCCACAGCCGCAATGCCCCCAAATGTTGATCGTCGCGCTCGAGTGCACGTTCGATTTCTTTGCGCGCATCGGCAACCTTGCCCGCTTCAAGCAGTCGGTTGGCAGCGGCTAGTTGCTTCTCGAGGAAAGGGTTTTCTCCGCCTCCTGGGCCGGCATTGAGGAGGAGGCAGAGAAGGAGGAGAAGCAGACGCATGGTTTAGACGTTGTGAGGGTGGTCTGGGGCGAGGTTGCGGCGTCGGAGTTGTCCGCAGGCGGCGTCGGAGGCGCCACCCAGGCTCCTCCTCAAGGTAACCGATAGTCCACCGCTGCGAAGGCGTTTCGCAAACTCTTCTTGCACCATTGGAGCCGGGCAGGCGTAGGGCAGCTCGGGAACAGCATTGAAGGGGATGAGATTGACGTGACAACGTCTTTGGTACAACACCGATGCCAAAGCCTGCGCATGTTCGGGACCATCGTTGACTCCTGCCAACAGCACATATTCCACCGTGTATTCCCGTCCATTCGCCTCGAACAAAGCTTCCGCTTCATCCAAGGTTTCCACCAAGCTGCGATGCTTAACCCCAGGGATGAGTTGATGACGCAATTCATCGTCAGCCGCATGCACAGAAATTGCCAAATGAATGGGGCGTCCCCAGGCGCCAATCGCAGGTATCGCACCCTTGGGACCGACCGTACTCAAGGTGATGCGACGTGCCGAAATGCCAAATCCCTCAGCATCCAGCAAAACATCCAAGGCACCAAGCACTGCAGGCAGATTGAATCCAGCTTCGCCCATGCCCATCACAACCACGCGTTGGAAAGCACCTTGGCTACGCTGTAGCCACAAGGCTTGCTCAAGGATTTCACCCTGACTGAGATTGCGCGCCAAGCCCTCCATGCCACTGGCGCAAAAACGACAACGCACCGGACAACCAACTTGCGTGCTCAGGCAAATGGTGCGTCCATCGGTTCCTGGCATGCCGACCGCCTCGACGGTGGCGCCATCCGCCAAGGCCAACAAAACTTTGCAGGCACCGTCGGCCGCCTCGGATTGGTGGACCAATCGGGTTTGCTGTAAGGGGGCTTTGATTTCCAATTGCTGGCGCAAACTGGCTGGCAAATCGGTCATTTCCTGCCAGCTTTTGGCGCCCTTTTGAAACACCCAGCGGGCGGCGTTACGCCCTTGAAAGGAGGGAAAACCGAGTGTTTCAAACCACTGCGGCCACTGTGCCGGATGCAGATCGAATAGATGGGGCGAGGTCATGCCAAATTTTCAACTTCGCGATAAATCTCTTGGGCCCATTG
This sequence comes from Planctomycetota bacterium, assembly GCA_024275135.1. Taxonomy (GTDB): domain Bacteria; phylum Planctomycetota; class UBA1135; order UBA1135; family UBA1135. The sequence goes on from JAJRZS010000022.1 coordinate 25,765, forward strand.
CAGGGCGGTGGCCTCATCAGGTGGATTGCATCCTCCCACACCTTGGTGGCCGCCGCCGCCATATTTCTTCATTTGATTTCCTAAGTGAAACTCGCTTTTGGGGCGATTCCATGGATTGGAGGCCACCGTGATATGCACACCGGCACGGGTGGGCAGCAAGGTGACGGCGTAATGGATTTCCGGGTTTAGATAAAAGGGCGCAAAGCGCTCTCGGCGAATTTTACGGGAGCGCAAATCCGCCAGCAGTGCATAGGGGGAGCGCATTTGGACATTGGCGCTGAAGTTTTCCAAAGCATTGTCGCGGTTGCGGCAAGAGCGCTGGTAGCAGCGGTCGATGCTGGGGTCGTTGGCAACTTGCAAAAGAGGGCGCTTGCGCATGAAGCCCACCACTTTGTCGTGAAAGCTATGATCGGGGGCGCAAGTCAAAGCACGGCTAACGCGAATAGCAGGTTCGGTGCCAAACAAGGCTTGGTCGGCAGAACCGTATTTGGCCGCATCGATGATGTTGGACCACTTGCTGAGTTCGGCAAAATGGGGCAGTGGCTGATAGCCCCAACGCGCGACCGTATGTTGCAGGATGATGGGCGGGCAGCTGGGTGCGGTGGGATCAAAGCAGCGTTGGTCGTCGGGGGTGAAGAGGCTGGCGTCTTCTTCCGTGAGGAAGGTGGTGGGATGGTGATCAAACCAATAACGAGCGCGGCGGTGAAAGTGGAAATCAACCACGGCGAAGTTTTGGCCGACAGCGAATTCTTCCCAATTCAGGGTGCGGTCAAAATTAACCCCAGCCCAACGCACGCTTTGCTCGCGTCCGGTTTGTTCTAAGGCATCGGCCAAAATGGCCGCAGAAGCCATGCCGTCAAAATCGCGGTGGTAGTAGATGCGCATGGCTAAGAAGTTTCTTCGGGTAGTTGGCGTCCGTAGAGATGATGACGAAGAAAAAAATCCCAATTGAAGTCGGGCTGTAAGCGTCGCAAATCTCGTTCCAAATCCTGACAACTCCACCAACCGGGTTGAGCGAGAAGTTGACGCAGCCACTGGTCGAAGGCCTCGCGTCCACAATGTTGTTCGATGGCCTGCCAAACCAGTGGGCCAAAAGTCAATAAACGCTTGGGCCCGTAGAGATCGCCAATTTCCAGTAAGGACAAAGGTTGTGGCAAAGGACCTGCTTGCGCTTCCCGCTGCTGCCAAGATGTAAAAAGAGCTTCGGCATCCTCAGGGTGCTGGCTTTGTTGCAGGAGCCGCCAACAGGCATATTCGGCTAAGGATGCGTCAAGAAACAGGAAAGCCGAGCCGTCGCCATGACGTAGGGTGCCAAAGCGCTGTTGGCATAGCAAGCGGGCCAGGGCTACTCGCCGTGGCAGACCATCGAAAGTGGCATCGACGGGTTGCCGGAACCAATCCCGTTGTTCATCAAGCAGAATGAGATTGGGGAAAACGCGATCCCCGATGTAGGGGTACGAGGCCATGGTCCATTCCGTGGCTCCAGGCAACCAAGCATCCAGTACTTTGCGAAGGCGCACCAACTCCTGCATGGCGTCTTCTTCTAGGGATGCTTTGCTGTCCAAGCGCAAGTACCAATTGCGGCCCAGACTTTGTCGAAGTTCGAAATCGCCGACAATGAAAAAAGGCCAGCTGCGTCCAGCAGGCATGGCGGTGAATAGACTGCGACTGGCTTGTTTTTTTTTGTCGAACTTTTTTTCCTGGAGTGGGGTGGCTAGGACATCCAAATTGGCAGCATGAAGGATCTCCAAATCCCAAGCCGGAGGTTGCCACAACTGTTGGCGGAAGTGGGGAGCAGGAAGGGCCAGCCACAAAGGATCAAGGGCGCAGAAAGAAGCACCACCAATGCGCGAAATACCAAAGGGTGCGCCAAAATCAGCTTCTTCATGCAGTGGAATTCGGTAGGAAATTTGTTTGTTGTTCAGCTTCTGTGTGGGCGGGTCCAATTGGGCACCCTGAGGAAGCTGCCACTGGAAGTCGAAAGTGGGCGCCTCGGGGCTGGCCTCCCAGCCCAGCTGCACCACAAAAAAAGCATCTTCCGTCCAATTGGGAATTTCGATTCGAATATGGAATATCCCCGGGAACACTTGATGCAAACCTTGGGTTCCCATGCCGCGATAAATATCGAATTCTGGTGGCGGCGCCGGTATCCAAGCTTCTGGTACGGCAAAGGAATCCAGCAGCGCCCGCATGGTATCTGCCTCCGAACGCGGGCCTTCCCAAACCAAAACCACCATTGAATCACCTTGAATCGCCAGGCGTTGGATAACTTGCATGGCTGTTTGTTCGCGTTGATAGCGGATTTCCCAACCGGCGGCAGGAAGGCCGTCGATAGCTCCTTTCCAAGCCTCGATTTGGTGGGGGATACCACGCAACATGGGCTCCCAGGAGCGGCGCCGGATGTCGGCGGCCACGGCCTCTGGTTGTGCACCCAAGGCTCCGAGTAAGTAATGACTAATGCGGACACTGGCCTGTCCATCCTCACGGGTGGAAATCCAAGCTTCTGCAGCTTCGGCTGAGGATTGGAAAGCAGGATAGCCCGCAGGCAATTCGAGCTGAAAGGGCAAAGAGGACGCCTGCTGCGCCACCACCAAGAGGAGGGTGGAAAGAATTCCAAACATGCCGCAGTTTAGGCGGTTTCGCGGCGTGGGTTTTCTTCGCCGCCTTCCAGCAAGACGTTGGCGTTGCCCTGGCGAATCATTTCCCCCGTGATGACAAAGCGCCGCCCAGGGCTGCCGTATTCGGGGAGCTGGAACATCAAATCATGCAACACTCCTTCGAGGATAGAGCGCAAGGCTCGCACCCCGGTTTCGCGGTCGAAAGCTTTCTGTGCAATTTCCCGCAACGCTTCGTCGGTGAAACTCAGTTCATGCTCTTCCATGGCGAAGTAGGCTTGAAACTGACGGACCAAAGCATTTTTCGGTTCGGTGAGGATATGCACCAAATCATCGACGCTCAAACCATGCAAATGCACATGGACCGGCAGGCGACCGACGAACTCTGGAATCAGGCCAAAATCCACCAAATCTTTGGTGTCGAGCATGGGCACCAAACGGTCGCGGTCGGTGAGATCTTGCTGGGGGCCATCTTCCTCTGAGTTGTGAAAACCAATGGAACCTTCGCCAACGCGGCGGCCAATGATTTCTTCAATCCCAGAGAAGGTGCCGCCGCAGATGAACAAAATGCCGGTGGTGTCCATCTGGATGCAGGATTGCTCGGGATGCTTGCGCCCGCCTTGGGGTGGCACATTCGCAATGGAGCCTTCGAGGATTTTTAGCAAGGATTGCTGCACCCCTTCCCCGCTGACATCACGGGTGATGCTGACGTTTTGCGTGGTGCGCGCAATCTTGTCGATTTCATCGATGTAAATGATGCCGCGTTGGGCTCGCTGCAAATCGAAATCGCAGCTTTGCAACAGCTTCAGCAAAATATTTTCCACATCCTCGCCAACATAGCCGGCTTCGGTGAGGGTGGTGGCATCGGCGATGGCAAAAGGCACGTTGAGAATGCGGGCCAAAGTGCGGGCCAACAAAGTTTTGCCAGAGCCAGTAGGGCCGATCAGCAACACATTGGATTTTTCCAATTCGACATCGGCCCAAGCTGGGGGCGGGCCACCTTCCTTTTTGGCTAGGTGGTGGGCTTCAAGGCGTTTGTAGTGATTGTGGACAGCCACGGCCAGCACGCGCTTGGCACTTTCCTGGCTGTATACATATTCATCCAACTTGGCGACAATCTCGCGGGGCGTGAGGAAGCCCAGGCTGGCGTCGTCAGTGGAGGGTTCCACGACTTGCTGCAGACGCCGATCCTCCTCATGCAAGATGGAATTGCAAATCTCGACACATTCGTTGCAAATATAGATGCCGGGAGGCCCGGCAATCAAAGATTCCACCTGAGCACGCACTTTTTCACAAAAAGTGCAACGCTCTACGTCGCTACGGTCTTGGCCCCTTGCCATGTCTATAGTCTACACGATGACAAGGGGCTGGAAGGGCTTTCTAATGCCCAGCGCCGATGATTTGGTCGACGAGACCGAAATCCACACTCTCTTCCGCCGACAAGAAATTGTCGCGGTCGGTCGCTTTTTCTACCTGCTTGATGGTTTTGTGGCTGTGGTGGGCCAAAATGCCGTTCAAACGCTTCTTTAGGTTTAGAATTTCGGCGACTTGAATCTCCATGTCGCTGGCCGTGCCTTGGGTGCCGCCCCAGGGTTGGTGAATCATGACCCGCGAGTTGGGGAGGATAAACCGCTTTTTCGGTGCGCCCCCGGCCAACAAGACCGCGCCCATCGAGGCGCATTGGCCAATGCAGTAAGTGGCGACATCGCAGTCGATGTACTGCATGGTGTCGTAAATGGCTAGGCCTGCGGTGACCGAACCACCCGGAGAGTTGATGTACATTTGGATGTCTTGATTCTTGTTTTGCTTAAATAAGAACAAGAGCTGGGCCACGACCACGTTGGCCACCATGTCGTCGATGCCGGTGCCGAGGAAGACAATGCGATCCTCAAGCAGGCGGGAATAGAGGTCGTAGGTGCGTTCTCCTCGCCCCGTCTTTTCGATGACATAGGGAATGGAGAAGCCTTGGCTGGGCGTATGCTTGGGCGCGGTCATGAGTTGAAAGTAGCGTTAAGAATCGAGTGGGGCAACCGTCTTCTGCAAACGATGCTTGGCGACGACGTCGACCAGGTGGGCACGAACCTTGGATTCCAAAATCTCGCCTCTTAGGTTATCGACCAGATTTTGTTCTTTGTAAAAGGTTTTCACCATTTTGACGTCCATGCCCTGCTGGGCGGCGATGGTGCGGTAGGCCATATCCAAATCTTTGGAGGTTACCCGGACTTTTTCGGTTTGGCCGACCTTGCGTAAGACAAACCAATGCTTGAGCCGTTTTTCCGCATCTTCGAGCATCTGCTCTTGATGTTTGGCGGCTTCCTCCTCCGCCTGCTCTTCGCTGGCGCCGTTTTGCATCATGCGCTCTTTATTGGACTTGGCGGTGGCCGCTGCCTCCTCTTCCACCATGCGCTGGGGCAAGGTGAAGGGATGAATCCGGCAAATCTCTTGCAAGATTTCATGGGCTTGACGCTCGCGCTCCCGTTGCCCATTATCAAGGGCGATGCGCGTTTTCAGCCGCTCCTTCAACTCCTCGGCCGAATCCAAGCTTAAATCTTCGGCGAGTTCCTCTTCGCTGGCATGGCGCGGCTTGACCACTTGTTGCACAGAAATCCGCGCAATCCCAGTTTTGCCAATCCAATTTTCTTTGGAGAAGCCTTCCCTGAATTCCACCTGCAGCTCGAATTGGTCTCCAGCTTTGCAGCCTTTCAAGGCTTCATCGTAGGCCTCGGCGTCGGCGCCATAAAGCGGGGAGCCCAAGCCAAACTTCAACCCCTTGGCTTCGGGGCCGGTTTCTCCATCAAGCTCATATACCAAATCGATTTCGGCGAGGTGATCCTCGTCGACGACCCCATCTTCGACTGCATCGAAACGGGTGTGGTTGGCCGCCAAGCCTTGTAGGGCCTCTTCCAACTGCTCGTCGGTGGCCTCGGTGCTTTCTTCAGCCACATCAATTTCATCCCAGTCCGGCAGAGTGACCTGTGGCAGAGTTTCGACTTCGAACTCGTATTGCAATTCTTGGCCGTCTTCCACTGGGTATTGATCGGCATCGAACTCCAACATGCGCAAGACTTCGTTGCGCAGGCCAACCACGCCCAGGGCATCGGCCGACGTATGTTCGAACAAATGCTCGCGCGCATGCTCTTGAATGCCGTCGCCCAGCAACTGGCGCAGTACCGAGGCCGGGGCATGACCCGGGCGAAAGCCAGGGATTTTCATGCCGCGGGAGGCGGCTTTGTAGGCGTGGTCGAATTCCTGGCTGACCCGAGCAGCGGGTACGGTGACAGAAATGCGGTAATGGCAGGGACCGAGTTCGGATTTCTCGGCTTCAATGGGGAGGGTCTTGGGCACGATGACTTAGGAGCGGTGCGCTCTCGGACCCGACATTCTCCCGTCGCCGGACTCAATCGGCAACCGGGAACAAGCGGTTGAAGGGCGCCTTTTTCAAGTAGGGCTGAAACTCGGGCAAATCTCGGTATTTGGCCAGGACATCAGGACGCAGGCGTGCGGCCAATAGCCATTGCCCCGCTTCCTTGGAGTGTTTGGCGCCTGCAGCCGCGCGCGCAGCATAGAAATAATCCATCGATTCGACCCGTTTGATTACCGGCGTACCCTCCAAGGATTCCAGGGTTTTGCGGTAGTTGCGATAGGCGGAGCCAAATTCGCCCACATCGACCTGGAGCTTGGCCAAGGCGAATTGGGCGCGCCAGTCGTCAGGGTTGCGTTTGGCTTCGGCTTCGGGCCTGGCGAGCAGATAGTTCTTGCCGGCCTTTTCTCCCAGGCGGTGCAAAGACCAGGCAATGTTCAAGCTCAACGGGCTGCGCGGCAACTCCTTGAGTGCGCGCGTGAGTTGGCGTAGGCCGAGGCGCCAGCGATAGGTGGCGGCCCCAACTTCATACGCAGTGAGCGCCTCCTGACGCGCTTCGCTAGAAAGCCCAAGTTTGTTGCGGTCGAGGATGCGGTCAAGGAGGAAGTTTTCGGCATCGGCTTGGGGGTGGGTGCTGAGATAGACAACCAAACCGCTCAGGAACTCGGGATCGCTTTGTTCATAGGCGGTTGCGGGGAGCTGAAAGTTGGGAGGAAGATCGCGTTCAGAGAGTGCATCCAGGGTGGCGCCAAAAACTCCAAGGTCGAGTCGCTCGAAACGGATATAGGGCAGAAGTTCTAAAGTGGCAGCTGGGGGCACCGCCAACAGTAAAGATTCAAGTGCCGTTTGGCCTAGGGCTGAGGGTAGTTGGGATAAATAAGTTTTGGCCTGCGACCAGGAGCGGGGGCCGCCGTGGGCAATGGCCATGCGGAGCGCTGGTAACTGCTGCAAGTTTGGCAACTGGGGGACTTGCGCCAACAATTGGGCTGCCCCCGTCGGATTTAAGCTGGATTCCAGGAGTTGCAATAAACTGGGAATCGGCGAAGGCTCACTTGGCTTGGAGAGGGCGTCCGCCAGCGCGGCCAACACCGGTTGCTGAATCTCGGGTGCGTAATCCAACAAGGGAGCCAAAGTACCCCGACTCGGTTGGGCAAGATAGGCGGGCCCAAGTTCAGCCCAGGCGCGTTGGGCTGCTTGACGGCGCTGGGCGGTGCGCTGATCCAGCGCCAATTTCAGCATTTCAAAACCGGAATCGGCCTGTTGCAGAAGGGGTGCGGCCGAGGGCAGCAGTAGGATGGCCAGAGCAAGCATGTTTGCCTTAGAATACCGGGCTCGCCACTTGGCGTCTTGTTTTTGGGAAGATGAAGCGCAGTTTCGACGTCTTAGTCATTGGCGGCGGCCATGCCGGAGTGGAGGCCGCCGGGGTGGTGGCTCGTATGGGCTTGCATTGTGGGCTTGTCACCCTTGAGGCTCAAGCCATTGGGCGCATGTCTTGCAATCCAGCCATCGGCGGGATTGGCAAAGGTCAGTTGGCCCGTGAAATTGATGCCTTAGGGGGATGGATGGGGAGGATTACCGACCAAGCCGGCATTCAATTTCGCCTTTTGAACACATCCAAAGGGCGGGCGGTGCAATCGCCGCGGGCCCAATGCGATCGCCAACTTTATGAGCAAGCGGCGCAACAGTTTGTGCACAGCCAAGACGGCTTGGAGGTTATCGAAGGCGAGGCGGTCGACCTGCAATGGCAGAATCGCAGGATTTGCGGGGTGCAATTGGCCGATGGTCGGCACCTGGCCACGCAAGCCGTCATTTTGACTACGGGTACCTTCTTGGAAGGGCTTTTGCACACCGGCTTGGAGCAAACTGCGGGTGGTCGCTTTGGAGAAGCTGGGGCAGCATCTTTGGGGCAAGCCTTGCGCCGTCTTCAACTTCCCTTGGCGCGCTTAAAAACCGGAACCCCTCCACGCCTGGCTGCAGATTCTGTGAACTATGCGGTGATGAAAGAGCAAGCTGGGGATGAACATCCTGTGGCTTTCAGTTTTCTCACCAGGTCTTTGCCGCAACCCCAGATTTCTTGTTGGCAAACTTCCACCACCGCCGAAACTCAAGCCATTGTTCGCGATAATTTGCATTTGGCGCCGATGTATGCCGGGCGTATTGAGGGCAAAGGTCCACGCTATTGCCCATCCTTGGAGGACAAGGTGGTGCGCTTTGCCGACCGCGATGCGCATACCATTTTCCTTGAACCCGAAGGCGTGGATTCGCCCTTGCTCTATGCCAATGGCATTTCCACCTCTCTTCCGCTAGAGATTCAGCAACAATTTGTGCGCACTTGTGTGGGCATGGAGCAAGCGCGTATTGTGCAGCCAGGCTATGCGGTGGAATATACCCATGTGGCCCCGCGGGCACTCCACCGCAGTTTGGAGTTGCGGGAATGGCAGGGTTTGTATTTGGCCGGACAGATTTGCGGCACCTCTGGTTATGAAGAAGCGGCCGCACAAGGTTTGATGGCTGGTTGGAATGCTGCATTGAAGATCCTTGGCCGCGATCCTTTTATATTGGGCCGCCACCAGGCGTATATTGGCGTTTTGATTGATGATTTGGTGGTTAGCGATCCGAGCGAACCCTACCGCATGTTTACTTCGCGCGCGGAACATCGCTTGTTGTTGCGCCACGATAACGCCGACTTTCGTCTCACTCCCTTGGCCAAAGAACATGGGGTCGATGAGGTCTCGCGCCAAAACCAATTTGCCCAACGACAAACACGTCTGCGAAGGGCTCGGCAGGCTTTAGCCGCAAGCAATGTCGGCTCTCCAGCTCTGTTGGATTTGTTGCGGCAGCCAAAACTTGGCGGTTGGAAAAAGGTGTTGGCCTTGGCGCCGCAGCTGCAAGAGCTTCAGCTCAGCCGTCATGACTGGGAAACCTTGGAAGCGGATGTGCAGTACGAAGGCTATACCAAACGCCAAGCGGCGTGGATTGCGCGCGGTGCCGAGCGCGAGCAAACCGCCATTCCTGGTGATTTTTCCTTCGCCGAAGTGTCCGGGCTAAGAACGGAAGCACGCCAAAGCTTGGAAGAAAAACGCCCGGCGACTTTGGGCAGTGCCGGGCGTTTGGCCGGGGTAACTCCCGCCGATGTGGCTTTGTTGGAAATTGCCTTGGTGCGCCATCAGCGCGGTGGCCTAGAGGGAGCGCGCTAGGGCAAGATGGCGATGCTGGCCTGAACGCTGGAGCGAATGGGCAAAGAGCCGATGGGGTCTAAGACCACGGCGGCAACTTCGATTTGCTTGCCGACACCGAGGCGGAGCTCATTGGCGGCAAAGCTTACAACCGCTGTTGCGTCGCCTGCAGCATTGAGCACCTGGACCGCATTGGGCCAGGGTTGGGAATAGGAACGGTTGAACAAATGGCTTGCGCCCAGCGGAATGGAAATCCCATTGACCATGGAATAGCCAGGGCTGGCAATGGAGGCCAAAAGGATGACTTTGTGCTGAGCGTCTTGAAGCGGGAAATCCAAGTCGAAGGAGAGGGTGCCGCCAGTGGTGGCCGAAATCGAGTGCTGGTGAGGATAGAGATAGGGGAAAATGGTAACTTGATAAACCTGTCCACCGAAGGGTTGGTTTAGTGTGGACACGTCGGGCGCTCCAATCCATAGGGTTGGGGTGGTTGGTGATGTTTGCCTATCCGCAAGGAGGGCAAAGCCAAAGGCTCCCAAATCTTCGCTGCCGACAATCTTTTGCAGTAGGTTGCCGTCGGCACCAGAATAAATCGACACGCTACCCGCAGCTTGAATGCCAAAAAGATCTTCCGTCCAGTTGCTAATGGCATGCTCGGCAAAGCCGTCTTGGTTGATGTCGCCTAGGGTGGCAACGGTGGCCCCAAATATCCCGGCTGCGGCGGGTTGGTATTGGCGCAATTCTTGCCCAGTGGAACCTGAAAAGACGTGGGCGAGGCCAGAATGAAGGCCAAACTGGGTGGCACCGATGAGCAAATCATCGAAACCATCTTGGTTCACATCGCCAGCGGAAGAAACTGCCGAGCCGAAGGCTTCCAAACCGAGGTTGCTTTCCAGCTGCAACAACAAGTTGCCGGTGGCACCAGAATATAAGAAGGCAGCACCAGCATTGCTGAGCCCCTGAAAGTCAGCCAAGGGGGCGCCGACCAGCAAATCTTGGACGCCATCGCCGTCGGTGTCGCCAACACTGGCTATGGCCCTGGCAAAACCAATGTAGGAAGTGGTGCCTTCGATGCGGCGCAACAAGTTGCCAGTGGCTGTGGAGATGAGTTGCACCGAGCCTAAGTTCAGCTGGCTGGAACCATCAAAACCGCTTTGACTAACCCAGCAATCGCGGATGCCGTCGCCGTCAAAATCTTCGCTCAGGGCGAGGTTTTCACCAAGAAAATCCCATGCACCGACTCCATGCAAGGTGTACAGCACAGTGCCTGTGGCCGCGGAAATGGCATAGACCGAGCCGGCGTAGGCGATGCCGTTGGGGCTGTTTTCCGGCGCGCTAATCAAAAGATCGGCCACCCCGTCTTGGTCCAAATCATCCACGCTCAAGATGGCGCGGCCAAAGCGGCTTTGCGCTTGCAGGCCAGGGATTTGCAGAAGGATTTGGCCATTGGCGCTACTGTAAATCCGAACCAAACCGGATTCTGCGCCATTCGGGGAGGCATTGGGTGAGCCACAAGCGATATCTTTGAGGCCATCACCATCGAAATCATCGACCATGGCCAAGGCCTGACCAAGACCTTCATAAGGAGAGGACGGCAAAAAGTTTTGGCCGAATTGGTGGCTGCCGCCGGTGGCTTCCTGCGCGAAAAGGCTGGCGGAAAGCAACAAGAGCAGTAGGGAAGCACAGAAAGCAGCCGTCCGGAAGGAAGTTCTAGGTATGGATTTCATCTTGAACGATGCAGTGGTGGGGTACGAGTTCAAGGATAGGGAGTGCTTGGATTAGAGCACCCCCTGCATGCTGTAACAAGAAAACTTGCCGAAACCTAGGATTCGTCGCGGGGTACGGGGGTGCTACCGGTGAGAATTTCGCAAATATCCAGGTATTGCGCGCGGGTTTTGGAGATTACCTCCGCAGGGATGGCGGGCGGCGGAGGCTGGCGATTCCAATCTTCGCAGGAGCGGAGGTAACTACGCACAATCTCCTTGTCGAAGCTGGGAGGCTCTTGACCAGGAACGATTTGGTCGGCGGGCCAATAACGGGAACTGTCGGGAGTCATGACTTCATCGATGAGCACCAACTCACCATCCACCCGTCCAAATTCGAACTTGGTGTCGGCCAGGATGACTCCCTTGGCCTCGGCTTTGGCTTGCGCTTCTTCAAAAATGCGCAAAGCCAGGGCGTGGATTTTTTTGGCCTCTTCTTCGTTTCCAATCAACTCAACGGCCTCGGCCCAAGAAATAGGCTCGTCTTTCTCTGCTTTGGTGGTTGGGGTATGCAAAACGGCGGGTAGCTTTGAAGAATTTTGCAAGCCTGCGGGTAACTCATGTTCCCATAACCGACCGGTTGCCTGGTATTCACGAAAACCAGAGCCAGCGAGGTAGGCGCGCAAGACCACTTCGACATTGACGCGGTCCGCAACCCGAGTCCAGGTGCAGCGACCACGAAAAACCTGGTAAAAATCGGTTGGTAGGTTGGGGATTTCTTCGGGCTCGCAAGTGACCCTTGCCGCAGGCATCCAGCTGGAAAACTCTTGCAGCCAATATTCGGTGATGTGGGTGAGGACGCGGCCACGATCGGGCACGGTTTCGTTCATCACCACATCGAAGGCGCTGAGGCGATCGGTGGCGACCATGAGCATGTGGTCGGGGTATGCGGGGTGGCGATACAAATCGCGCACTTTGCCCTGGTAAAAGAATTCCCAACCGGGGATTTCGAGGCCGCCAGGATATCCCTGGCAGGTGGTTTGCGAGGTGGGGCTACTGGCCATACCAGATTTTAGCCGCGCGCTGCGTAGAATCCGCACCATGAATGCCCGGACTCTTCACCTCCCCGGCTGCAAATCCGCTTCGCAGCGGGCCTTGGTGTTGGCAGCCTTGGCCAAGGGGAGGAGTCGGTTGCGTGGCTTGAATGCGGGGCGCGACAGTCAGGATTTGTGTGGTGCCCTTCAACACCTGGGCTGGCAGGTTTCCTTGGTGGAGGAGGCGGACCAGCTTGTTTGCCAAGTGGTGGGGAGTGACGGGCCACGCCAGGTGGAGGCGGAGGCAGTGGAGGTCGGGGAAGGCGGCTCGACGCTGCGGTTTCTGCTCCCGCTGTTGGCCGCCGCAAGCAATCGCATAGAGTTGCGCTGCGCGCCCGGCTTGCGTCGTCGTCCTCAGCAAACATTGGTAGAGGTTTTGCGCGGTTGGGGAGTTCCGCTGGAGCTTCGGCAGCAGGGGTTTTATTTGCAAAGCCCAGCGCCGCAACCGCATCCACCCACCTTGGTTTCTTGTCAACAAAGCAGCCAGTTCTGGAGTGGATTGCTGATGGCGAGTGGTCGTTTCGAGCAAGATTGGCTGGAAGATCCCAAGGGCATTTCCTGTGGCTATTGGAGGATGACCATGGAATGGATGCGGCGCTTTCGAGGGGCCGATGTCTTGAGTAGGGAGGGTGGGGTATGGCATCAGCAAGCCGGATTTGGCCATGGGCAGGAGGTGCAAATCCCGTCGGACCCCTCGGCCGCGGTTTTTTTGGCCGTCGCCGCTTTTTTGTTGCAGACTCCTTTCCGCCTGCAAGCGCCTTGGTCGGAGTCGCATCCCGACGCACAGCTCTTGCGACATTTGGCAGAGCTTGGGGTTTTACAGTTAAAACCGGGCTGGTTGCATCCGACTCCATGCACACCGGCATCTTCTTTGTCCTTCGACTTGGGTGTTTATCCAGATAGTGGGCCGGCTTTGGCGGTGTTGGCCGCGCATTTGCCGCATGGTGCATCCTTTAGTCGCTGGCAGACTTTGCGTGGTAAAGAATCCAACCGCGTGGAGGGCATGCAGCGCTTAGCCGAGCTTTGTGGGGCCCGTTGCTGGATAGAGCAAGGCCAGTTGTGGGTGCACAGAAGCACCTCAGCAGCACGGGAGCAAAGTTTCGACCCTAAGGGGGATCATCGTTTGGCCATGGCCGCCGGCGTGGCCTCCTTGCTGTGCCCTAAGATAGAAGTCCTCCAGCCAGAATGCGTGGCCAAATCCTGGCCCAACTTTTGGCAGCAATTCGCTGCTTTACCATGAATACATTTTGCCTAACTCGGTGTTGCCTTTTGCTCGGCTGCGCGCTCTTCAGTGGCTGCGCGACGGCGCCAGCGGAACCTGGTTCTGGGTCGGTGGAAAGCTGGTCGTGGCAAGTACCTTCGAGTTCGTGGCTCGATTTAGCCAAACAGGCCGAGGCGCGATTGCAATGGCAAGAAGCGGGGATTTGGCTGGATCGGTATGCCCGCCTACCGGAAGCCCAATTGGATGAAGAGTTTTGGTTTCATCGGGCCGCGGTAGCGGAACAAGCGGGCGATCTTTATCGTTCTGCCGAGGTGCGCGAACAGTTGTTGGCGAAGCATCCAGAAGATGTGTGGTTGCGTATTGATTTGGCCGATGATTACCAGCAATTGGGGCGTGGTGGCGAAGCGGTGCAACTGCTGCAAGTGGCTGTTGCCTACGATGACGATCGCCAGCACTTGGGTTTGGCCTTGGTGACTTTGTTGGAACAACAAGAACGTTGGTACGATGCGGCGGAACAGGCGGAGCGACTGGCTATGGAGAGTCGGGAGTCGGTGGCGCGACAATGGTGGGAGCGAGCGTCCGCTTTCTACGAAAAGGGAGGAGATTTAACCCGTGCCACCATTTGCATGGAACGCGCTTTGAAGGGTTGGGATTTGGGCGCGGAAGAAAAGCGGGTCTTGGAACGCTTGCGGGCTTTTGAACTGGGTGAGCCGGAAAACGTGGCGGATGCATTACTTCTGTTGAGAAACCACCCTGATCCGGAAATGCGGCTGAAAGGTATTCGTTATTTAGCCCGAGATCGATTTCCCAACGATGTGGGGGTTATGGAGTTTGCCTTGCGTGACCAAGATCCACGCATTCTGGTGATTGCCTTGGAACAGATTGCCCAACGGAGTGAGCGCGGACGTCAAGCCGCCGTTTTGCCTTTGCTGCAGCACGACGATGAACGCGTGGTGTTACGTGCTTTGCGTGCCTTGCGCCAGGTGGGGACCGAAACCGCTTTGGGAGCCGTCATCACTGCCATGGATCCCGACAACCGGGCACAATTCCGTGCAGCGCGAGATGCTGCCGAGGCCATCTCTGGGCATGCGATTGGCTTAGGCTTAGACCCTAGCTTGGAGGAGCGGCGGCAGATAAAGAAAGCTTGGGTGGACTGGTTCGCCGTGCAGGGAGAAGACAAACTAGGGGGATGAAGATACTGGTTACAGGCGGTTGCGGCTACATCGGCTCAACGACGGCGCGGCTTCTGCAGCGGGCCGGTTATGAGGTTTGGGTTGCGGATGATTTGTCCGAAGGGCATGCAGCGGCCTGGGATGGGCCCATGCTCCAAGTTCAGTTGCGCGAGGAAGGGCAAGTAGCCGCAATGGCCGCGCAGCATCGTTTTGATGGCATCGTTCATTTTGCTGCCCGTGCTTATATTGGCGAGAGCATGCAGCAGCCGTTGCGTTATTGGCGCTGCAACTTGCTGCCCTTGCTTCATTTGTGTGCTTGCTTCCGCGGAGTGCCTATCGTCTTTAGCTCTACCTGCGCTGTTTATGGAGAGCCGGAGGTGGAGCGCTTGGAAGAACACTTGCCCTTGCAGCCGGTGAATCCTTATGGTGCTTCGAAAATGGCGGCAGAACGCGTGTTAAGTGATCGCGCTCTTGCTGGCGCAGGCTCTTATGTGGCTTTGCGCTATTTCAACGCCGCAGGTGCCGAGGACGATGGGCTGCATGGAGAAGACCATCGACCCGAGCCGCATATCCTTCCGCGCGCCATTCAAAACGCGCTTGGACAATTGGAGGAGCCTTTGCAGATTTATGGCACGGATTGGCCCACGGCTGACGGCACTTGCGTACGCGATTTTATTCACATCGAAGACCTGGCAGCAGCCCATCTGATGGCCTTGCAATACCTGTTGGAGCAAGGAGAGTCGGTGGCGCTGAACCTAGGAACTGGCCAGGGCCATTCTGTAATGGAGGTCATCCAAGCCGTCACCCGCTTGGTGGCCAAGGTGGAGTGGCAAGAAACAGCGCGTCGCCCGGGCGATCCAGCGCGTTTGGTTGCAGGCGTTGAAAAAGCGCGGCAGCTGCTGGGATGGACGGCGCAGCATTCCCAGCTGGAAAACATCATCACCACCGCTGCGCGCTGGCATCAACAATTTCCCGGAGGCTACCCAACATGAAATTTTCACTCCTCTTTGGTTTATGCTGCAGTACCACTTTGGCCTGGGCGCAGCAACCGGAGCTGGCCGATGTTTTGGATACCATCACTGCCGAAGATTGCATGGCCAACGTCGAGGTCCTGGCTTCCCCTTCCATGACTGGGCGAGCCACCTTGAGCTCAGGCTTTTTGCAGGCGGCAGAAATGGTGGAATCCCAACTCAAGGCTTTGGGTTATGAACCGGCAAATGGGGATAGTTACCGCATTTCTTTTAGCTTGAACTGTGTTGTGGCAGGTGAGGAGACGCATTTTGTTACTGCTGGGATTGAACAGGCAAAGCCCTGGCAATTGGAAAAGGATTTCGTGCCAGTGATTGGCAGTCGGGAACGGGACGCTCGCGGTGAGGCCGTGTTTGTGGGGTATGCCATCGATGCGAAGAAGGAACATTGGGTAGATTTGAAAAAGAAAGATGTGCGTGGAAAGATTGTCTTTGCCTTTACTCGAGAACCACGAGCCGACGACATAAAGGCACGCGCCTTCGATGGGGCCAAGGCGACTCGCTATTCGGAGGTGAAGATGAAAGCTGATGCTGTGTTCGCGGCCGGAGGCTTGGCTTTGGTTTTGGTGCCTGATCCAGGTCTGGTCGCGAGCGAGGAGCAGCCACTTCCGAGCATGGTTCCCTTTGTCGATGCGCGCGGTGCTGGGGCGGTGGGTTTGCAACGGCAGATGAATTTTCCGGACATGCCCATCCTGAGTGTATCGCGCGCGGTGGCGGGAACGATTTTTGATACTGATTTGCGTGCTTACCACAAAACCATCGATAAGAAGAAAAAGCCCAAGTTATTGCGCACACCGAAGGGAATGGAAATCCAATTGGGGGTGGAATGGGCGTCGGCCGACCGTGAGGCTTTCAACCTTGGTGCCTTGTTGAAGGGCAGTGAGGAGAATGGGGAGTATCTTGTGCTGGGAGCTCATTTGGATCATGTTGGATTTGATGTGTTCCGCGATCAAATGCGCTTAACGGTGCGGCCTGGTGCCGACGACAATGCCAGCGGCAGCGGAGCCTTGTTGGAAGTTGCGCAGGCTTTAGCTGGCACCCAACCGCAAACCAATATCTTGTTTCTTTGGTTTGCTGGAGAAGAGCTTGGTTTGTTGGGGTCGGCCGCTTATTGCCGAGACCCCTTGTTTCCGCATGAAAAAACCATTGCCATGTTGAATATGGATATGGTTGGTCGAGGCGATAAACGCAAGGCGAATGTGGGGGGGATGTGGAGTCGTCCCAACTGGGAAAAGTTTTTGAAAGAACAACACAAGCGTATCAAAAGCCCATTGCGCATGGATTACAAGCAGGGACGCGATCTGTATGCACGTAGTGACCAATATAGTTTTCATCAAAAAGGGGTGGTTGGCCTGTTCTTTTTTGAAGCCGACCTCAACTCCAATAAGGTCTATCACCAACCTGGAGATGTAGCCGACACCATGAACGGAGAAAAAATGGCGTTGATTGCGCGCTTGTTCACAGCTTGTGCCTGGGCGCTTGCTTACGAGGGGGTACGTCCTTGATGCTAGGGGTTTGCGCGGCTTTTCTGTGTTTGACTTGGCAAGCTACCGCGCCGACGGCCTCGTCACCCTTGGACGCTATCCTGCAACCAGTGGATGCGGAAGCCAATTTGGAGATTAGCGTGCATGTGGAGCTACTGGATGGCACCGTGCTCTATGATTTTCAGGGGCAAGATAAAAAACGATTGGCCTCCAACAATAAGTTGTTTACCACGGCGGCCGCCTTGCTGGCACTAGGCCCCGAATACCACTGGCATACCCAGGTTTTTCTGGACGAGGATGTGTTGCAGATTGTGGGGGGTGGAGATCCTTCTTTGCGTCGCTTAGGAGAACGCGATGCTGGTGCCGAATTTCTGGATGCTTTGGTTCAGCGTTTGCGTGCGCGAGGTGTGACGGAGTTGTCTCGCCTAGAGGTGGATTTTCACTATTTCTCTCCTCCGAGCCGTCATCCGCAGTGGCCACAAGACCAGTTACAACAAGTCTATTGCGCTCCGTTGAGCGCATTTTCGGTGGCTGGTGGGTGTGTCGAAGTCGTCCGCGAGAGCGGCAAGGTTTTTTTGCAACCGCTGGTTGGCGCTGGCATGCGTTGGCATTTCTCAAAATCCAAGGGCAAACAGTTTTCTGCCTGGTGGGGTAGCCAAAGCCAACAATTGGTGGTGGCTGCCGGCCAGGATTCTCGCGACCAAAAGCTGCGACTCGCGGTTCAGGATCCCTACCTTTTTTCCATGGCTTGGCTGCAAACGGGGCTTCAGCAGCGAGGGATTTCTGTTCAAAATGTAGACTCCAGCCAACTCCATGAGCAAGTGGGACCGTTGTTGCTGAACTGGGAGTCGGTGTGGTCTTTGGCCGAGGTTTTGGTGGTGACGAACAAAAAGAGCGATAATTTTTTGGCCGAAACTTTATTCCTTACTTTAGGTCAAGAACAGTTTGGGCAAGGAGATTTTGCCCATGGCGCCCAGGCTGTGAAACAAGTGCTGACGGAACAGTTTGCGCATACTTGGTCTTTTTCCCAAGCCGATGGCTCTGGCTTAGCCCGCTCCTCCCACACCGACTTGAACACGGCCACCGCACAAGAGCTTTGCTTGTTGTTGCGTGAAATGGCGGAGCGGCCCCAGGGTGCTTTGTTTTTCGATACCCTGCCCGTGGCTGGGGTGGAAGGACGCTTGGCTCAGCGTTTTACCGAGCCCATTTTTCAACCTCAGCGCGTGCATGCAAAAACCGGGTTCATTCGCGGCGCCAGTTCTCTGAGCGGCTATTTGCTGCTGCCGGATGGGCAAGTGGCCGTTTTTTCCTTTTTGGTGAACTTCGATCCAGCTAAAAACAAAAACACCAACAATCGACGTTTCAAGCGTTTGCAGGAAGACTTCTTGGCTGCACTTCTTCGCCTTTCTTCATGAATACCAATCCCCAACCCTGCCCCGAACTTGCTGTTGTCGAAACCATTGCCAAGGAAGCAGGCGAGATTTTGTTGCAGTGGAGTGGCAAACTTGCCGCGGAGCAAATTCAATCGAAAAGTGCGCAGCGAGATTTAGTGACCGCAGCAGATTTAGCAAGCGAAGCTTTTTTGGGCAAAGCCTTAGAAAAACATTTTCCGGGACAAGCTTTGTTGGCGGAGGAGGGCGTTGTGGATGGCAATCTGGATTTGCATGCCGAGACTTTGTGGTGCGTGGATCCACTAGACGGCACGGTGAATTTCGTGCATCAATTGCCAATGTTTGCGGTTTCCATTGCGCGCTTGCGGCATGGTGAGCCCGAACTTGCGGTGGTCCATTTACCGCGACTCGGGGAAACCTTTTCTGCCCGGCGCCAGGGCGGGGCCTATCTGAATGGGCAGGCGCTTCAGGTGTCGGCGGCAAAATCCACAGAAGATGCTTTGTTAGCCACAGGCTTTCCATACCGACGCCATTTATTGGCCGACAACAATCTCGAGAATTTTTGTCGTTTGTTTTTGCACCAACGGGGTATTCGACGTATGGGGTCGGCGGCTATTGATTTGGCCTATGTTGCCGCCGGGCGATTGGATGGTTTTTGGGAATTGCATTTGTCGCCCTGGGATGTCGCCGCTGGAGGCTTACTAGTGCAGGAAGCTGGAGGCGTGGTCGACACCATGCGATCGGGTGGAGATTGGTTGTTTGGGCGCAACTTGTTGGCGGGCTCTACCGCCCTGGTCGCTGATTTGCGCAGCCGTTTGCTGGCAGGACAGGGAGAGGATTTCCCCAATCTTGGTGATCGTTTGCAGTCGTCATGAGCGCCAATTCGATTCGTTTGCGCGGCTTACGTGCTGGCAACTTGAAAAATTGGAATTGCGAGCTTGCACGAGGTGCGTGGACGGCAATTTATGGTGCCAGTGGGGCTGGCAAAAGTGCTTTGCTGTTTGGCATCCTGGAGCCGACTTCGCGCCGCCGCTTCCAAATTTTACAAGACCCGCAATCGCTGCCTGGAAAAGAGGAAGATTGGCTGCAACCCCTGGCTGATGCGGTGGAGGGCTTGGATCCAGTCATTGCTTCTGCCGGAGAAATACCACGCCGGCGAAAAAAGCAAACCTTGGCTACTGTTCTCGATTTGTTGCCCTGGTTGGAGGCTGCGTGGAAACTTGGTGGACAATATCGTTGCCTGGGCTGTCAGCATGTTTGGCGCCCGTTGCAGGTGGAAGACCTTTTGCAGCAAAGCCAAGCTTGGCTGCGCCGGGAAGTGGTGTTGGTGCTGGGTGCTGTTGAGGGAGAAACTCAAGCCATGGTGGAGGCGGGGTGGACTCGCTATTTGGTGGACGGACAGCTGTTGCGCTTGGAGGAGGCTCCAGCGCGATTTCCAGAAAACAGTTGGCTGTTACTCGATCGGTTTCGTTGGCAACCGGAGCAAGAATCTAGGCTTGCGGATGCCCTTGCCCTCGCTTTGGGGCGGGAGCAAAGTTTGCGCCTCATGGTGGGCCAACGCGATCAGGAATTTTCTGCAGCAGGTTGTTGTCCTCAATGTGGGCAGTTGCACCAAAGTCATTGGCAGCAGGATTGGCATCGACAATTGGATTGGCAGGACCGGGTGCTGGCTGGAAAAAGTTGGCGTACTTGGTTGCATTCTCCATTGGAAACTTGGCTACAACTGGACGCTGGCGGGCGACATCCGCGAGCGCGCAAGCGTTTGCAGTTGTTGCAGGAAACTGGGCTTGGCCATTTGGCGGCGGCGCGCTCCCTTGGCACCTTATCTTTGGGTGAGGCGCGTCGCTTGGAATTGGTTTCCTGGATGGCGCAGGTGCGGCGGGGGCAAACAGTGATCCTCGATGAGCCGGGCATGGGCTTGCACGGGAAGGAACGCAGCCACATCGCCGAGTTGTTGCACCAATTGGTCGACCAAGGAAATACCGTGTTGACGGCGGACCCGGCGCGCGAGTTTCTAGAGTCGGCTCACCATTGGTTGAAGTTGGGGCCAGGTGGAGGAGCTGAGGGTGGACGGCTGGTAGGGCAAGGCACCCGCGCTGATTTGGAGGAGGAATCTTGGCAAGCGGATGCGGTGTCCGCCCATGGAGAAACGCCAACTTTGGAATTTCAGAACTTGCGAGAGCGGTTTTTGGACATTTCCCACTGCACGGTACCCTTGCAGCAAGTCGTTGTTTTTTGTGGGGTTTCTGGAAGTGGCAAAACCACCTTACTTGAGCAGGAATTGCTGCCAAGGTTACGCCGCGAGGAAGGTGTTCAAGGTCCCATTCCTTCTGGCGGAGTGCATTCTTTGTTGCAGCGTTCCCTGCGCTGGTCTGCGATGAGTACGGTGGCAACTTTAGCCGGCGTTTGGCAAGAAATTCGGGCTGCCTTTGCTGCAAGCGAAGAGGCAAGGATGCGTGGCTTGGGAGCTGGCGACTTGGTTGCGCAAAAGGGACGTGGTGCTTGCCTTCCTTGTGGTGGCCGTGGGCAGGATGAGCATCATCTTCCCTGTGCAGAATGCTCTGGTCTTGGGCTGCGACCAGACTTGTTGGATTTGCGGTTGCGCAGTCGATCTTTGGCTTCTTGGTTGAGCACTCCGCTGAAGCAATTGGAAAAACGTCTACCCGCGCGCGGACGCCTTGCCAAAACTGTGAAGCACTTAATCGCCTTGGGCTTGGGCAATCGCTGCTTGGGGGAACGTGGACGCATTTTGTCTTTGGGTGAGCGCGGACGCATCGCCTTGGCGCGGGTGCTGTCGATGGCCAACCCCGCTTCTCCGAAGTTGTTTTTGCTTGACGAGCCATGTTTGGGGTTGCCGGTGCAAGAAGCGCGAAAGGTGATGCAGTTGCTGCGTAACCTTTGCGCCGAGGGGCATAGCTTTTGGGTAGTGGAACACCACGAATATTTTTTGCGTTCAGCAGATTGGATGTTGGAGTTAGGTCCTGGCGCCGGCCGGCTTGGTGGCCAATTGGTGTTTGCTGGCACACCCCATGCGGTCGAGGAGGGCTCTACAGCAACCGGCATTTGGTTACGACAAAGGCGGCAAAAAACCAAGTTGCCCCCGCCGCCACCGAAGCCCGCAGTCGCTTCCAGTCGCTGTGTGGATGCGGACAACCCTGGCCGTGGTCGCGCCTTGCTTCAGGCAGCTTTAGGGCGGGAGTTGGCCATGCGCAGCCCCTTGCTGAATGATCTTCTGGGAGCTGAAGAAGACATCGAGAGCAAAGAGGAGGAAGCTTGGATGCCATCGGCATGGCCGACTTTGCCCAAGCGGGGCGTGAGCTTGAGCCAAGTTTTGGGCTTGGAGCCCATTTTTCGCAACTATTGGCAAAGGTATGGCAAGCAAGTGTGCCCGTCCTGCGGAGGCGAAGGCCCTTGGTCGAGTTTTGAACAAGCAGCGGCGGCTTGTGGCGGGGAAGAAGTGGTCTTGACCACCCCACTGGCGGCGCAAATCTTGCAGAAAACGGAACATCCGGCCTGGTTGTTGGCTGCTGGTTTTCGCCGCTTTGTGCGTGCAGGCCAATTGATTCGCTGGGGTGCCGAAGGTCCTACTCGATTGAGGGAGGGGGATTTGGTGTGGTTAGATCGTTGGAGTCCGGAAGACCCGGTTGGAGTGGGGGCTTGGCGCGACGTCGCCCATCATGCGCAGTTGTTGGGCCAAGGCGTGGTTCAAGCTTGGGATGTTTCTTTGCAAAACTTGTTATGGCAGTACCAACCGGATACTTGTCGTCAATGTGGCAAAAAAAGTTTGGGCTACGAACAGAGGTTGGGCCCCATGTCGACCATTATGCGCGAGCAAGCTAGCTTGGAAGAGGTTTGCCAGCTTTGCCTGCAACATCAACCGCAAAAGCAACTGCAGAATGCTTGCGCCTTGCTTGCTGGGAGTGGTTTGTTAGCCAAACCGACGGGCCATCGTTTTGCCGCCCTAACCGAATTGGAGCAGCGCTACGCACGCTGGGTGGGCTGGGTATTGCATCCCCTTCCCGAGGTGGTTTTGCTGGCGGATCAACCCCTGGCGGGTTTGCCCCAGGCCTTGGCCCTACGCTTGGGGAAGGCCATGTTGGATGGGCCTGGGGTGTTCCATTTCACCGATGCAGAAGCTTGGCTGGAGGAAAAACCCAATGCCATCGAATCGTTCCCGGTTCAACCAAAGGAGGCGAGCTTGGCTTTGGCTTTGGATTCCTGGTGCGTGCCCCAACGAGCGGCCATGGAGGCCAATTTGCGTGAAGCCTTGGGCTTAAAAGAGGGTTTGGCCTCCTACTACCAGCGCAGCGAACAAGCCAGGCTCCGCGGCTGGAAGATAGAAGAATTCTTCCCAGAAAAATCGAGCTTTGCCTGCCCTCATTGTCGTGGCAGAGGACGTCATTGGCCCCATCCAGAGCTAGCTTTGGACTGCCAATTCTGTCATGGCTCTGGCTGGACTGGCGCCTTAAGTCTTTTGGAGGAAGAGGGGTTACGGTGGATGGATTTGGGCCAGCAACGGCTTGGCCAGCTGCGTCAAGCCTTTGCCGAATACCCGCCTTTGGGAACGGTCTTTGCCTGGGCGGAAAAGCTGGGCTTGGGTGAATTCCTGCTTGACGCACCTTTGACTCAATTGCCCTTTGGAGTGCGAATGTTGGCACCCCTTGCTCAGGAGCTGGCCCTACACGAACGCGGAGAAGGGCGTCGTGTGGAGTTTCGGCTGGCTTTTGCCCTTGCTGGCTGGAATCGCTTGGAGGCTGCGCCTATTTCGTCTAGAATTGCAGGCTTCCCCTCTGCCCATTTGGGCCTTGAATGGAGGGAACATCATCCCCTGTTTGCTTCTCGGTGACCATCGGCAACCAACCCTTAATCCTCCAAAGCGATATGACCATCGTGGTGGAGACGGCGCATCCTGATTTCGTGGCCATGCGCAATGGCTTGTTGCCGTTCGCCGAATTGGTGAAATCCCCGGAATATTTGCATACCTACCGCATCACTCCGGTGTCGGTGTGGAACGCTGCTGCGATTGGCCTGGATGCCGAACAGGTGCTCAGCTTTTTGGCCGCCAATGCGCGCTATGGCGTGCCGAAGAATTTTGAGAGTGAAGTACGCACCTGGTTTCAGCGCTCAGAGGTTTTCCAGTTGCATGCGGAGGATGGAGACACGCTGCGCTTGGAAGCCAAGGAGCCGCAGGTTTTGCGAGATCTCTACCATGATCCCGATTTGGCAAGTCTGTTATTTCAAATCGAAGAACAACAAGGCCGGGCTTGGTTGCGCAAAGCAAAGCGAGGCTTGGTTAAAGAGCGCTTGATGAAGCTGGGGTATCCAGTTCAGGATTTGGCAGGCTATGTGGAAGGCTCAGCTTTAGCCATCCAATTGCGTTCGCAATTAGAAAGCGGACAAAGTTTCGGTTTACGGCCTTACCAGGAAGAAGCGGTGGAAAGTTTTCACCATCAGGGGCGTGCCGATGGTGGCAGTGGGGTTGTGGTGTTGCCTTGCGGTGCAGGCAAAACCGTTGTCGGTTTGGCGGCCATGGCTGCGGTGGGGGCACACACCTTGATTCTCACCCCCAACACGGTGGCTTTAAGACAATGGCGTCGAGAGTTGTTGGAAAAAACCCATCTGCAACCGGAACAAATTGGCGAATACTCTGGGGAAGTCAAAGAGATACGGCCAGTTACGCTGACCACCTATCAAATCCTCACCTATCGTAAGGAAAAGGGCGGAGACTTCCTGCACTTTGATCTTTTCTCCAAGGGCGATTGGGGTCTTATCATCTATGACGAGGTGCATTTGTTGCCAGCACCGGTATTTCGTGCTACCGCAGAGATTCAAGCGCGTCGCCGTCTTGGCCTGACCGCCACCTTGGTGCGGGAGGACGGCAAAGAAGACGAAGTCTTTTGCATGATTGGCCCCAAACGCTACGACGCACCGTGGAAAGATTTGGAGCGACGAGGGTTTATCGCCGCTGTTTCTTGCCTGGAAGTTCGTGTGCCAATGGAAGAAGATTTGCGATTGCAGTATTTGGCCGCGAAAAAACGGACTCAGTTCAGGCTGGCCAGTGAAAATCCCTCCAAAACTGATGCCTTGTTGGCCTTGTTGCAAAAGCATGAAGGCGAGCGGATTTTAATCATTGGGCAATACCTGGACCAACTGCGTGCTTTGCAAACCGAACTCCAGGTGCCGTTAATCACCGGGCGCATGCCCAATCCGGATCGCGACCGCCTATACCAAGCCTTTCGCGATGGGGAAGAAACCGTCTTACTTGTCTCCAAAGTAGGCAACTTTGCCATCGATTTGCCGGACGCCAACGTCGCCATCCAGATTTCTGGCACTTATGGCTCCCGCCAAGAAGAGGCACAAAGATTGGGGCGCATTCTGCGGCCAAAGTCGGATGGACGGGGCGCCACTTTTTACACCCTGGTCAGCGAAGGAACTGTCGACCAAGACTTCGCCGAGAAGAGGCAGCGTTTCTTGGCCGAACAGGGATATGCTTATCAGATTGTACCCGCCCATCAATTGATGCCTTCCAACTAAAACGATGACATCCATCAACCTTGCCCGCACTTTGGCGAAGCGTTCAGAAAGCGAACTTATCGATCTGCACGACCGCTGGGTCGGCGGCAATCCACCGGCGCGTCGGGCCGAATTGGTGCAAGCCCTGAAGGAGCGCATGACCGACCCCGTTGCTGTCGGCAATCTTTGTTTTGGCTTGTATGGCGCTTTGGCTCCGGTTTTCCGTATTTTGAGTCAGCAAACCGGGGTTGGCATGGGGCTCGAAGACTTGCGTCAGGCGGCCAGGAAAGAGGGGGTTGCACGCCGCAGTGTGCGTCCTGCCCTGGTGGAACTGGTGAGTACGGGCTTGGTGGCCCAAGTCACCCCACGACAGCCTCACCAAGAAGGTGTAGTTTGGGGCATTCCCAAAGAAATGGGAGATGTCTTGCCAACGGCAGGTGCACCCGAGTTGGTGCGCAGTAGCCCCTTATCTTTGCGCGGCTGGCTTACCAAGTATTACCAACGCAAAATGCCGGCGGCCATGGGCGGCGAGGCAGTGCGGAAGATGTACAACCTGCTTGCTGGCGAACAAGCCATTTTGTCGCGTGTTGCCAGCTTGGAAGAAGACTTTTTGCAGTTAGTGGAAAGCTTGGCCATGCGCTGGGGAGGAATTTTGCCAGTTGGCGATTTCGACAAACTTGGAAGCCCCTTCAAGCTGGAAGAGGTCGTGGCCCTATTGGAGAAAAATTCCCTCGGCAGCATGTTGGAGCTGAATCTGGAGCATGCTGGTATCCGGCAAAACGGTCGGGTGCTATGCCTGTTTCAAGAAGTGGTCGTGGCCATCTTGAAAAATGGTTCTTTGCATGGCGATCCAGATGCCGAATCCATTGCTTCTATTGGCGTGGATTTCGTGTCCAACTTTTCGCGTTTTGCTTCTTTCGTCGAAGGGGATACTGTGCGCTTTACGGTGCGCGGAACCATTTATAAAAGCACTGGCAAGCGGATTGCCGAACAATTATTGCCGAACCCTGGTCGAGAGTTTCGTCGTTTTGAAATTCTAGAACTGGAATACCGATTTTCTTTGGCTTGCGGCTTTATTGATCGTACCGGAGAACGCAGTTTTCGTCTCACCCCGGCGGGCCAGAAGTTTTTGGGCATGACCTTGTTGGAAAAGCAACGTCTGATGTTGGATTGGTTCGTCGAAGATCGAGAGCTGCCGGGTGATTTGCGACATCAATTGCGGTTGCGGCGCACCACCTTGCGCTACATCAAGCGTTTGCAGCCCGAAGTTTGGTACGACGCGATGTTCTTGCCTTTCGTTGCCCGCAATCACCACCTTGCCGATCTCACTTCTTCGGAGATTGCGCAAGAGCGCGCATCGTCTTTTCCTGTTCGCTCTTCTGCCGATTTGCAGAGCTTGGCTTGGAATCTATTTATCTGGGTACGCAAGTATTTGTACCTGCTCGGCATTATTGATATGGCCTATGACTCCGCTGGGCGCGCAGTGGCCATTCGCTTAACGCGGATGGGGGCGGAATTGCTGGACATGATTCCGGGTCGCGAAATTGAAGGCAGTGGTCACTTGGTGGTGAACCCGGATTTTGAAGTGGTTTTATTCCCCGATCGTCGGTCCCATGATTTGGTGTATCGTTTGGACCGATTCTGCGACCGAGAATTTACCGACTCTCTCTACCATTACCGCATCACCCCATCTAGTTTGCATCGCGCCTTGGCCGAAGGCATGAGGTTGGATCAAATCTTCCAACTATTGCAAGACCGCAGCCGTACTCCGTTGCCCCAAAACGTGATGTATTCCTTGGAATCTTGGGCGCGCAAAGGTGGACTCATTACTTTCAGTGAAGATGGACGGTTGATATGCGAGCAAAAAGAAGTGTTGGATCGCATCACCCTGCACCCTGAATTGCGTCAAGTTGGGTTTGAACGGGTAGACGATGAAACGGTACAACTTCACGGACGCGTCAGTTCTCAAGATCTTGCCGGTTGGGTGCGCGATTACGGCGCGAGTTTGCGCTCCGCCTAATGAAAACCAAACTCCCACCCCGTGGCGTATGGGCTATTGGCTCGGATTTGGCAGGGGTGGCCGGGATGAAGTGGTGGGCGGAAACGGCCTCTCCCGCCCAAGCCATGAGTTTGCGTCGCCCCTGTGGCTCCATTCGTCGATGGATGCAGGGTTGTGAGCAGGTGCGCAAACAAACACCCTTTTTGGCGCTTCATGGGTATGCAGATTTTGCGCTTGCGGTAGGGGCAGACGCCATCATTGCTGGTGTGCGTACTTTGCCCTTGCCGATTTACCGCCGGGCCTTTCCCCAACTCATGCTGGGGGCCTCCACCCATAGCAGCGAAGAGTTGCAGCGAGCGAAGGCGGAGGGCGCCGACTTTGCTTTTTTTGGACCGGTTTGGAATACGCCAGAAAAGGAGGGGGTATTGACACCGCGCGGCTTGGACCAGCTTGCAGCTGCCTGTCGCCTGGGCCTTCCCATTTATGCATTGGGAGGAATCCAAACTGTGGAGCAAGCCCTCGCCTGCATCAAGGCTGGAGCTCATGGTGTGGCGGTCTTAAGGCTTGCGCAGCAGGCCAAGGCTTTGCAAGAGATGGTGTTGGCGCTCAGTGAGGTGGCCAATGCACCCGATGCGCCAGAGGGGTGTTGAGGTGAAGCTCTTGCGGGAGCTTCCCGTCTTCCCCAGCACTGAGCAAAAAAGGAGTCTGCTGGCCATTGGCGGTGCCCAACAGCAAGACATAAGCATGGCCCCAAGGGTCGGTCGGCAGGTAGGTTTTGTCTGGGAGCAAGTTTTGCAACTCTGCTTGAGGCTTTGCCAATTTTAAGCCCTCAGGCAACTTTCCGGGGCCGACCCAGGGATAGCCTAAATCCTCAGGATTTGCCCAATTCCCTTGTTCCAAGCTCCAGTAAACCTGGCTGGCCAAGTAGGCGAGGGTATCGGCAGCCATGCGCATTTTGCCACGCTCCACTTCGGCATGCAGGGTGCCTACAATCGTGGCTACGATGACGCTCAACAACAGCAAAGTCCACAGCCATTCGCCACGGGTGAGCCCGTGTTGGTGGGAAGGTGAGGAGGCAGGAAGGAGGCGCATGCGATGAGTGGCTGGGGCGAAGAAAAGCTGCATGCCATTTTCCGTTCTTCCTTTGTCAGAAGGAAGGGGATTCTTGGCCCAGGTGAAGATTGTGCAGCCCTTGAGCCACCGCCAGGAGCGACCTTACTACAAACTGTGGATCAGGTTATCGGAGGGGTTCACCTGGAGGAGGATGCTCCTGCTGAGGTCTTTGCGCAAAAGTTGCTGCTGCGTAGCTTGAGCGATTTGGCAGCGGCTGGGGCCATTCCATGGTGTGTATCTTGGACCCTAGCAATCCCAGCCAATTGGGAGGCCAAGAAGGTGCAAGCCTTGGCCCATGCATTTTTGGCTACAGCCAGAGCATTCGATTTGCCGGTGGTCGGCGGAGATTGCAGCCAAGCACCGGTGGTGGTCCTCACCTGCACAGCACTGGGTTTGGCTTCAGGGCCGGTTCCTGGTCGCGGAGGGGCGCAGCCTGGGGATGTGATTTGCGTGAGCGGAAGATTAGGGCATGCTGTGCGCAGTGGTGCCCACCGCTGCCCGCAACCACGCCTGCGCGAGGGGCAGCATCTGGTTCAACATTATCACCCGCATGCGATGATGGATTTGTCAGACGGGTTAATGCAAGATTTGCCGCGAATTTTACGTGCAAGCGGTGTGGGCGCTTGCGTGGAGCTTACGGACTTGCCCTTGCGCGATGGCTGCCCGGCCAATGAGGACAGTTGGCAATCGGCGGTGGCGGAGGGTGAGGATTATGAATTGCTGGCGGTTCTTGCTGCCGAGGAAGCAGAAAAAGCCGAGGACGATCCGATGTTGTCGGTGGTGGGGTTCACTGCGATTGGCAAGATCCAACGGCAGGCTGGGCTTGTTTGGTTGCAACGGGGAGAGGCCCGCACGCTAAAGGGTAAAGGATGGGAAGTGGAATGGAGTTCGAGGTCTTGCCGTTAACCATTCCCTCAGCCGAGCAAGCCGAGGCCTTCGGGCAACAGCTGGGGAAGCTGCTGCAGGGGGGAGATTGCATTGCCCTCATCGGGCCCTTGGGCAGTGGAAAAACCACCCTTTGCCGTGGCCTTGGGCGTGGTCTGGAAACCCAACAACCTCTGCGTTCCCCGTCTTATTTGCTTTGCCATGAGGTGGAGGGCAGGCATCCTGTGCTGCATTTGGACGCCTACTTTGCTGCGCGCATGGAGTCTTTGTTGATGGAGGGCTTGGCGCAACGATTCGACTCCAAACATGTGTTGTTGGTGGAGTGGGCGGACCAACTGGTGGATTGGTGGCCGACAGACCGCCTGGAAATCCGCATCCAGGTTTTGCCCGCCGGGCGCCGCTTTTTGCTGCAGGCTTTGGGCCCGGTGGCGCAACAACGCCTCTTGCAGTTGAAAAATTGCGGGAATTTGGAGGTTTTCTCTTGAACCTAGCACCGTTGGGGCCGTTTTCCTGGAGACGCAACCCATGAGTTCGGGGCCTGAGGATCATCTCACTCGATTTGCTGCGGGTGATCCTGCCGCTTTTGAGACTTTGGTCGCAGAAATGGGGCCTCGACTCAAGGGATTCTTCTTGCGCCAGGGTGCGAATTTGCATCTGGCAGAAGATTTGGTTCAAAATGTTTTCATGCGCATCCTTCGCCACACCCCCCGCTACCAAGCTAGTGGAAGGCTGGATGCTTTTTGCCTGCGGGTTGCGCGTAATTTATGGATTGACAATCGGCGGAAAGCGGGCCGTGTGTTTCCATCCGAAGATGCTGCGGAACGCGCCGATCCAAGTCCTGGCCCAGATTTTTACGCAGGCC
Organism: Planctomycetota bacterium; assembly: GCA_024275135.1. Taxonomy (GTDB): domain Bacteria; phylum Planctomycetota; class UBA1135; order UBA1135; family UBA1135. The sequence continues at coordinate 55,380 of JAJRZS010000022.1, forward strand.
AATCGGATCGTGCAGAAAAACTGCGCCAGGCCTTGGCTGAGCTCGATTCGGGTACCCGAGAGCTTTTGGAATTGGCTGTGCTCCAACAACTTCCTTACAAGGAGGTGGCGATGATGTTGGAAATTCCGGTGGGTACGGTGAAATCTAGAGTGTATTACTGTTTGCGCAAATTGCGTGTGCGCCTGGAAGCTTTACAGGAGGATTTTTCGTGAGCCAACCCATGGATTCCGAAGAACGTTTGGCGTTGGAGCAGTTGGCCCAAGAACTGCGTGAGGCTCATCCCCATCCAGCGTTGTCTACGGGCTTTCTCGAGGAGCTTTCTCTGCGTGTGCAAAGCAAATGGTCGTTCCGCTCTGCCATGAAGCGCAACCCGGTTATCCGGGTTGCTGCTGGCTTGTTGATGATTTCTTTGGTTGCCGCTCCAGTTTCGGCATTCGTGATTTTGTTGCATAAGCCAAAATCCGCTCCACAACCCCTAGGGTTTGCCCCGGTTGAGGAGTTGCCCCAAGAAATGCTGTCGACATCGGCTCAGCCCTCGGCACCAACCCAGGTCATCGGCCCCGAAGACGAGTTCGATTTGCCAGGGAGTTGGAGCCAGGCACGCCTCAACGCCTTGGAGCGCGCGAATCGTTTGGCCCAGGCAGGAGCTTCTTGGCGGCAGCAACCATCGGGAGTCGCAACCCACATCGAGGACGGTCTATGGAAGCGATTTTTAGAGGCTTGTGCGCAGGGCGACAATCAGGTGGATGTTGCTTGGCTGGAATCCACGCTGAACGAACTTCGGGCCTTGGCACAACCAAGTCCGGCGCAACAGACGGCCTTGGTTGCCTGGAACTGGGTTGCGAGTGGACAACAGGGGACCGCTGCCCTGGCCCCTTTGGCTTGGGATGGTGCTCCTTTTGTTGTGGAAAGCCGCTAAGAAGGAGGCCAACTTCTCTATCCTCAGCGCGTAGGATATGCGTGCGGCTTTTGTGGGTCGCCGTTTCGTCATGATGGTCCCCCTAGGCTTCCTCTTCTTCCTCCTTCCCCTTGGTTGGCAAAATCCGGCTGCGAATTCCGTAGTGGCGGAGGATGCGGCCGGTCAAGATTCTTCAACCCTTCAGCTGAGCCTAGAGGAAGTGGTGTTTTTAGCTTCGCAACAAGCACCGGCCCTGGCCCAGGCACGGATTCGCGGATTGGCTGCAGAGGGCGGGGTGATGGAAGCCGGAGGCGTTTTCGATCCGGTTTTGTTCGCTGATATTACCTACAATTTTTCCGAGCAACCAGCAGGCGGGTTCTTCAGCGCTTTTGGCAACACCAAGGTTAAACGCTACGACGCTAATCAGGGAATTCGCAAAGCTTTGACCACCGGCGGAACCGTTAGCCTGCAATTCACAGAAAGCTACGACGATTCCAATTTTTTGGCCGACACCCAAGCCGATGCAGCGGTCACTCTAAGTTTTACCCAGCCATTGTTGCGTGGGGGTTGGCAGTTAACGGGGACCCAAGCCCTACGACAGGCTGAATTCGCTCGCGATCGCGATTTAGCAGCAATTCGCCAGGCTGGGGTCGATGTGGTGCAAGCTGCGGTCGATGCTTATTGGAATCTAGCCTTTGCCTATGCTGATATGGATGTCAAAGAGCGTTCGCTGCAATTGGCAGAAGAGTTAAAGGCTCTTACCGAAGCGAAGTATCGAGTGGGTGCGGTTGCGGAAGTGGAAGTGGTGCAAACGGATGCCGACATCGCCTCGCGCCGGGATGCCTTGTTGACAGCACGCAATAGCGTGGAGCAAGCTGCGGATGCTTTGCGTATTTTGCTCTTTGGTCTGCAAGATTCCGAAGAGTGGGATTTCACCTTGGTGCCGTCCAGTCCACCGCCTGCGGCGGAAACCAAAGAACTTGATTGGCGCGAGGCTTTTATGCAGGCGCGGGAATACCGTGCAGATTTGCGCCAACTGCGGATTGATGTCGAACAAACCGACCTAGATTGGAAAGTGGCGCGTCATGCGACTTTGCCAAAGTTGGATTTCACCGGTAGTGGCAGTTACTTTTCTCAGGATACTCAGGTTGGTCTTGCTTTTGACACCTTGAAAAATCGAGATTTTCCAGGCTACACCTTGGGCTTGGTTTTTGAACTTCCGCTCGGCAATGCACAGTTTCGTGGAGCCGAAAACCGGACCCGGCAACTCCATCAGTTGGCCATTCGCACTCTGCGTGATCGCGAAAATGAAATTGCCAAAGAAGTGCGCGATGCAGTGCGCAATTACAATTTCAATGCGGAGCGAGTGGCGGTCACGGCGCGGGCAAGTGCTGTTGCGCGGCGCCAACTCGAAGCCGAACAGCGCCGTTTGCAAGAGGGCGCTTCCACCAACTTTCAGGTGCTGCAATTTCAAACCGATCTAGAAGTAGCGGAAAGCCAAGAGATTCAAGCCCGCATGGAATTTGCGAAGGCCTCCACCCGCTTGTTTACAGTGCAGGGGTTGAATTGGGATGGCACGCGTCCCGATCTTGCCGACTTGGATCGATATTTGCCAAAGTCGTCAACCGAGTAGCCAAGGCCTCTAGGTCGGCGAGTGTTTCCAAAGCGTGGCTATCGCGGCGCATTTGTGGTGCTCCGGGTAGGCCGCGGAAAAAATCGGTGGCAAGTCGGCGCATGATGCGCATGCCACGGTGTTCGCCGTAGATGGCACAAACACCTTGGCCAAGCTCCAACAAAAGTTGGGCACGGTCTTTTTCACTGGGATCGGGGGGGACGGGATCGTTTGCGAACAAAGCATGCAGCTGGCGGAAAAACCAAGGTCGGCCTAAGGCTCCTCGGCCGACGGCAATGCCGGCAACCCCGGTTGCGGCCATCGCGCGCGCTGACTCCAAATCGACCACATCACCGTTACCAATCACCGGAATCGAGAGGGCCTCGACAATGGCGCGAATGATGTGGAGGTTGGCATGGCCACTGTATTTTTGCTCGCGGGTGCGGCCATGGACGGTAATGGCTTGAGCACCGGCTTCTTCCATGGCTTGGGCAAATTGAAGTACAGAATCATCCTGCTGATCCCAACCTGCGCGCATTTTTACCGTGACCGGGATTGTGGTAGCCGCACACATTGCAGCAACACAAGCAGCTGCGCGCTCAGGCTCGCGAAGTAAGGCACTGCCGCCGCCGCCACCGGTAATTTTGGGGACAGGACAGCCAATATTGAGATCCACCATATGGAAGCCCCGCTGCTCTACTTTTTTTGCCGCCTCAGCCAGAATCTCGGGTTCGGCACCGAATAATTGCGCGGCAACCGGGGTTTCGTCGTCGCCCTTGGCGAGATAATGGAGAGTTTTCTCGTCATTATGCTGTAAAGCCATGGAGCTCACCATTTCCGTAGTGGTGAGTTCCGCACCAAATTTCCGGCATAAGCGACGGTATGCTAGATTTGTGTTACCGGCCATAGGGGCCAGCGATAACCCATGCTCGAAGCAATGCACTCCGACGCTGTAGCCTAAACAGTTTTGGCTTGCCTTTGGGGCCCTCATGAAGCACCGATTGTACCCGATTTCCCTGCTGGCTCTGGCTTGCGGCTTGCTTTGCTGTTCTCCGCAAGCAGTGCCGTCCAATACCGAGGCATCCTCCCCGCAGAATCAGGTTTTTTCTTCTAAGAAACCTCGTCAACCCTACCAAGCCCCAGCTGCCGGCTGCTGGCCCCAGCGTTATCTGCAACATTTGCTCGTGGGCAGCAAAAAATCCCACCACTTCGCTATGGAGCGCTTGCTTGATTTGGGAGCAAGTGCGGCTGCGCCCATTGCCGAGGAAATTCGAGTCAACAAAAGTAACCCGGCTGCTTTAGGCTATTTGGTCAATCTATGCTCTGCTTTGGCGGGGAGTCATGTTTCTGCGGAAGGAGAGGTTTTGTTTGAGCTCCTCGGGCAGAAGCAACCTCCTGTGGTACGTAGTGCGGCTTATGAGGCCTTGGCCGAATTGTTGCCACCTGACCCCAATCAACGGACTTTGGAATTGGTGCGGTTGGAGCAAGAATCCGCGCCCCGGATTGCCGGTTTTCGGGCGCTAGCCAAGTATGGCAATCACGATGGAATGCAGTTTCTTTTCCAGTTGGTCAAGGGCTGGTTGGAATCCGCGGATGCCTCTCTTGCCAATCAGGTGCCGGGGCAGGATGCCTGGAACGCCTTGCTGTTGGTGGAAAACCCAGAAGTGGCGTTTTTTCTTCAACGATTGGAGTCCTTGTTGCCACCTTATTTATCCTTAGAAGCCTATGGGGTGCGTATTGATTTAGGAGAGACGGATTTAGCAGAAGCCATCCGTCCTTTTATGAACGCGGAACAATATCCTTCGCCGGGCACGCGCTCTCTCGCCCTGGAGCTTCTTGCCGAGCTCGGGGATTGGGATTCGGTGCTTGCTGCCAGATTGGATGGTGCCAATAAGGTGCAAATGACTTTGGTTGGCGTGTTGCGTCGGCCGGATGCGGTGGAAGCGAAAATTGGCCAAGACCTGCTGGAAGAATGGGCAACCAATGCCCCCGATCCCGAGCTGAAGTATCAGGCTTTACGGGGATTATTGGAACGCGGCTATTCCAATCGCTTGGATCCCTATTTACGGCTTGCGCGGGAGTTCCCGCTTGCTAAGGGGTCGATGGAAGCGCTTCAGGTCTTGGGAAAAGAAGGGATTGCCGATGCCCGCACGGCTTCGATATTGATTCCACGTTGGCCTTATTGTGAGGGGAATCAGCGCATTGATTTGCTGCGCGCCCTCACCCGTACCGGTTCCATGGAGGCGGCCAACTTTCTTTTGACCCTGGCTTTGGATCAAGAAAAGGATCCCGAGATTGGGCATTTGGCGGCCACCATCTTGGCCAACTTTGGGGAGCAAGTGGTGCCCTTGTTTGTTCGTTTATGGCGAGAACGGCCCACTTTAAATACGGCATTGTCCGTGGTGCCGGGGTTGGGACGGTATCCACAAGTGCCTGCGGCCAGAGATTTGTTGCGAGAACTAGCTGCTTCCTCCGTAGTCGACGACAGAATCCGGCGCGCAACTTTGGAAAAGTTTCCCCTTATCTTTAAACAGCAAGGGTTCGATTTGTTGATGGATCTGCTCCAGCACGAAGAGCGGGCCGAAATCAAAGTCTTTATCGAGTCTATTTTGAACGAATACTACTAACTATTCAGGGGCCCAGGTTGTGGCAAGAAAACCCACGAGGAAACTCACGCCCAGGCTTAAAAAGCCAAGGCAGGCTTGAGGAAAGGGAAGTTGGGTGAGGAGAGCCAGGCCAACCACCATAGGGCCTGCGCCGAGGCTCCGCCGAACGAACAACTGCACCTGCTCCGGTTGCCAAAAGAGGTGGCGGTGTTTCCATGCTGGTTGCAATAAATAGGTGGCAAAGAGCAAGAGGACGGGAAGGAAGGAAAGGGTGATGGGGGATGTGTATAGCAATAAAAAAGGGCTTACAGCGGCCATCAGTAACATGCTCAGGCCACGCATGCCGGGAATCCCTTGCTCTTCGGTTTGCGCAAGGCGGGACAGGAATAAGAAGTAAAGAGCATAGCTAAGGAGCGGGAGGTAGCCCATGGCTAGAATGGCTCGGTCGCCATGAACGACAAAGGCGGCAAAGCAAAAGCTAAAGGCCCGCGCGGCAGCCAACAAAGCCGGACCGGCAAAAGCCCGCAAATTCGGTCCGCTTAAATCATAGGCAAGAATGATGGCAAACAGCCAAAGCGTCGGCTGTGCCAGATTTGGGCTGCTTAGGTGAGCAAAGCAGAAGGCACCGGTAAAAAGAAACAGGGAAAAAAGAAATGCGGGCAAAGGCGCAATTTTGCCCATGACAAGTGGACGATGACGTTGATGCTGTCGATCGAAAGGAAGGTCACGCACATCATTAAGAACCATGCCTCCGTGGTAGAGACAAAGTAGTGAGAGTAGGCCGTAACCAAGGGATGTGATCCAAGGGGTTTGCAAGAGGATAAAACCGGCGACAAAATCCCAGACAATGGTCGGCAAAAGCGCTAGGCGAATGAGTTGGAGCCAGGCCATTATTGAAACAATCTTTGGATATCCATGGTTGTGACAAAAATTAGGAAAAACAGGACGATAAACACTCCTACCACTTGGAATGCATTCTGCACCGCCATGTTGATGGGGCGGCGAACCAAAATTTCGAACAGAGCAAACAAGATATGCCCACCGTCAAGAGCTGGAATCGGTAGTAGGTTGAGAACTCCGAGGTTGACCGAAATCATGCAGAGAAAGAAAAGCAAGGGAATGAATCCCTGGCTAGCAAAACTATGCGTCGCCGTGCCAATGGTGATGATGCCTCCCAAATTTTTACTGGCAATGGCTCCGGAACTCATTCTCTTTACAGTGGTGAGGACTTCACTCACCATGTTGGAAGCTTCTTGGAAGCCGAGGCGAACGGCACGAATGGGGCTTGCCACCACCACTTCTTCCTGGACGACTTGCATGGTAAGTTCATAACTATGCCTTGGAATCGGGGCCAGTTGGAAATCACAACTTTGGATCTCCGAGCTATTGGCAGCCACCCAGTTGAGATGAACCTTTGGCGCCGAGTTGGCGTTGGCAGAAAGGTCTAAAATAAACCCGCGCAATTCTTCAAAACTTCGCACGGGTTGTTGATTGACGCGTAGGATGCGGCATCCATCTTTAAGCCCAGCTTTATCCGCGGCACTTCCGGGGTAAATCGTATATTGAACCTCATCGCTGGGTTTGAGAGCAAGGCTTGCCGTCACTTCTTCGGCGCTGAGCAACAAATTCGGCTCGACAAATTTGTCTTCCTTTTCGGCGTGCAGTTGGATGTTTTTCAATCCGCCCTGCTCATGTACGGCCAAAAGGATGTCTTGCAGATTGCGGATGGATTGGTGGTTAACTTCAAGAATGATGTCTCCGGGATGCAGCCAGTTGGCAAGGCCTCCTCGCACTTGGTCGACTTTGTTCGTCATAGGGCTTATGCCCAACTGTGGCGGCGCATCCGCTAAATCAATTGGCTGAGCCTGGAGTTGGGTTTTGTGAATTTCTCCCCCCTCATCGGCAAACTCAATGGTTAAGGTGTCTCCGGCGGTTTGTGCTCTCTCTAATACCGCGGCTAAGAGGGAAGTTTGCTCCACAGGAATTCCCTGTATGCGAAGGATATTACTATGGGGAAATTGCTTGTGGAGGGAGTTCGCAAAAGTGAGCTCCATGAGAGGGCCGATGCCAATTCCTTGGAAGCCTTTTTCTTGGTCGTAGTTGGGGGTTAGCGAAACGTTTCTCGGCTCTTCTCCCGGTGCTTGCACCAGCATGGTTAAAGCCATTTCTTTGGGGGCTAAAGCAATCGCGGAATGAATGTTGCGAAAACCGTAGATGGAACGCCCTTGCACTTCGAGTATTCGGTCGCCACGCTGGATGCCTGCTTGCCAAGCCACAGCACCGGGCTGAACCGAGCCGACGACGGGAGCTTCGAATGGAACTCCAACCAAAAAAAGAATGGGAATTAGCAGGAAAGCAAACAAGAAATTCATCAAAATCCCGCCCGAATAAAAGAGCAATCGTTTTGGGGCAGATGCGTAGAACAAATCTCCAGGCTTCGGTTTTTGCTCCGGGTCTTCGCCTGCCACCCGTACATAGCCGCCAAGAGGAATCCAGGCCAAACGAAAGGTGCAAGCTTTGCCCTGCCAGCGCAGGATTCTGGGGCCAAAGCCGAGGCTGAATTCCAAAACACGTATGCCAACAAAGCGAGCTGCGAAATAGTGTCCCGCTTCATGGATGAGGAGAAGAAAGCCAATGCCAAAGACGGTGAGGAGTAGAGCCATGAATTAGGAATTGCTCGCTTCTAGGAGCTTGTTGGTGAGGGTGCGGGCGTTGGCATCGGCTTGATAGACCGCATCCAAATCAGCGATGGGGGAGCCTCCCAGTTGACCTAACACTTCGGCACATAGAGTGCTAATCCTGGGAAAGGGGATGCGGCCTTCAAGGAAGGCGTCAACCGCAATTTCATCCGCCGCATTCAAAACAGCGCCAGCATCCCCACCCATGGATGCTGCTTGCCAACCTAAGTGGAGGGCAGGGTAATGGTCGGGGCAAGGCTTTTCAAAGTTCAGTTCCGAGAATAACTCCGGTTGGAATCCTTGCAGTGGAGAGGGTAGGCGTTGCGGATAGTGGATGGCGTCATGAATAGGCAGGCTCATGTCGGGAGGTCCCAGTTGCGCCAACATGGACCCATCGTGAAATTCAACCATCGAGTGAACTACGGATTGTCGGTGCAGCAAAACTTCGATTTGCTCGGCTTCGACATCGAAAAGGTAATGCGCTTCGATGATTTCGAAAGCCTTGTTCATCATGGTTGCTGAGTCAATGGTGATGCGCGGGCCCATTTCCCAGTTGGGGTGAGCCAGGGCTTGCTCGGGGGTGACCTCTCCCAATTGGGGCAAAGGCAAATCTCGTAGGGCACCGCCAGAGGCCGTAAGGTAGAGCTTGCGAATATCTTGATGCTTGGCACCGCGCAGGCATTGGTGAATGGCCGAGTGCTCGGAATCCACGGGGACAATTTCGGCTCCGGTTTTGCGGGCGAGGGGGCCGAGCAAAGCGCCCGCCATCACCAGGGATTCCTTGTTGGCCAGGGCAAGGGTGCGTCCACTTTGCAAAATCGCCTCGGTGTAAGGCAGACCCGCTGCGCCGACAATCGCGTGCAGGCAGACCTCATAGTCCCCAGCGCGCAAGAAATCTAAGAGCTGTTGCTGTTGAGCCGGGTCTTGGGTAAGGAAGCGCTGGGCAGCTACCGGCCCGACCTGGCTGAGCTTATCCGCCTGTTGGTGGCAGGAGAGGGCGACCACTTGGAGAGGTGAGCCTGAATCCCGCAAAATCTGGAGCGCTTGGAGGCCCACCGTTCCAGTGGCTCCAAGGATGACGAGGCGGCGGGGGGTAGTCATGGTTGCAGGAATCATACGGGCGACACGGTAGAATCGTCAGGGATGGGTGAGCCCACCTCCTCCAACTCTCTCAGCTACCGTGACGCTGGCGTCGATATCGCCGCGGCGGAGGCTGCTCTTGACGCCTCCAAACAAGCCATCCGCCGCAGCCATGGCCCTAGGGTTTTGGCTGATGTTGGCAGTTTTGGGGGCTTGTTTTCCGCCATGGACCTCGGGGAAAAGCCGGTTTTGGTGGCTTCTGCCGATGGGGTCGGTACCAAAATCCGCATTGCGTCTGCGATCCAACGTTTCGATACCGTAGGCCGGTGCCTGGTGCAACACTGCATCAATGACATCCTGGTGCAAGGTGCGGAACCCTTGTTCTTCCTCGATTATATTGGGGTTGGGAAATTGGATGCGGCCATGGTTGCAGCGGGCGTAACGGGTGTGGCCAATGCCTGCGCTGATCACGGAGTTGCCTTGCTGGGTGGCGAAACTGCAGAGATGCCAGGGGTTTATCCACAAGGCGAATTCGACTTGGTTGGCACCATCGTTGGCGTCGTCGAGCGTGACTATGTAATCGATGGCAGTGCTGTTCGCCCGGGAGACAAACTGCTGGGTTTACCTTCTGTTGGTTTGCATACCAACGGCTATTCCTTGGCGCGCCGCATTGTCGAAGAACGGATGGGGATTGCCTACACCGATCCATTTCCTGGGGATACGCGTTCGGCGGCTGATGTTTTGCTAGATCCACATTTGTGTTATTTGGAAACTTTGCGCCCATTTTTGCGGCATCCTGGGCTGCATGCGATGGCTCACATTACCGGTGGAGGAGTGCCTGGCAACTTACCGCGCGTCCTTCATGGATATGGTGCAGAAGTTTCCCGTCAATCGGTACCGAAGCAAAATGTGTTTGAGCAACTTTGTGCTGCTGGCGACGTCGACCGCGAGGAAAGCTGGAAAGCATTCAATATGGGCGTGGGCATGATTTTGGTGGTAACCCCCGATGCCGAACAGGACATACAAAACCGTTTGCGCGACCAAGGCGAGGACGTTTTTGCGATGGGCCAAATCTCTGCAGAGGTGGAAGGAGTCGTATGGTTGGATTGATTTGTGTGCTTCTGTTGCTAGGTGCTGCGGGTGGGGTCGGCCAAGCTCCCGTTTCCCAACAGCATGTGGAGCGGGTGCGACAACTTTTGCAAAGCCCTCATCCAGAGGATGTGCGTTGGCTGAAAACCCTTTTTCAATCCCTCACTCGCCTGGAACATGGTCCCACCGATTTGATGCACGAGGGGTGGGCGTGGATGGCCAAAGATGGCACCGATGCTGCCCAGTCCAATTTCATTCTCTATTGCCGTCGGCATCAGTTACCGCTGCCTGCGCCCACGCTAGCAGAAGGGGCCGACTCCACTTTGGAACGCGCTCTTGCTCTTTGGGGAGAGGGGAAGCTGGAAGCCTGTGGTCAAGCTCTGCAGGCTGGCTATGCTCAATATCCCCAGGATTCTCGCTACCGCAACAACCTGTTGTGGCTTCAAATGGAGCCACCAGCAACTTTGGCTGCCAATTGCACTCCTGGTGAGATGGCCCAAGCCATTCTCGCCGCCCGTTTCTCGCACACCTAAGCTTAGGCTCTCATGAATCGCTTCCTCACCCTTGTTGCCATCTTCCTTTTTGCCATGCCGCTCATGGCACAGGATAAGCCCGAGTTGAAATCCTCCGACTTGAAAAAACTCAGCAAACCTTTTGGCGCCTGGGTGAATGCAAAAATCGAAGGCGATCCGGCAGCAGCCTCGAAAGCGATGATGGATTTGGATTCGGTGCGAGTGAAAGTGGAAAAGAAACTCAAAGGGCGCGCGGTTTTGTCTTTGGTGCGCGATTGGGAATGGGTGTTTCAAAACGGGCGTAAATTTGAAACTTCGGGTAAGCTAATTAAGAAGGGCAAGGTGCTGGAACGAGATATGGGGGCTTATGGCAAGTACTATGTTTGGTTGCCCTCCAGCTACAACCCTAACAAGGTCAGCTACCCGACCATTCTGTTACTAGATGCGGATCCTAGCACCACTTTGAAAGCTTTGCCCCCGGAAGTGAAAGATACCTTTATTGTGTTGGCTCCGGAGATCAGCAGTCTGGATGCATCCGCATTGCTGGAAGTGGAAGGTCGCTCCTTAATCGTTGGTCCCATTGGTCAGGGAACGGTAAGTTATCGAGTCGACCGCCGTCATCTCTTTCTATTCGGGAAGGGGGAGATGGGGGTGCAGGCTGCGGCGACCTATGCTGCAGTTTTGCCCCATTTTTTTACCGGGGTTGCCCTGATTGGTGCAGAAGCCAAGCCTGTTCCAGGTCAGGGGAATTTGAAGCTTATGCCCGTGGAGCAGAAGGAATCCCTGGCCGATGCAGCGGTATGGGCCTCGGGTTTAAGTTCGCATACCTTGTATCCAACCTCTTTTGAAGTCGAGTTGGTGGAGCCCTGGCAGGGGCGCGCTTTTTGGGTACAAGCGCTGAAATTCGACACGGGCGATGCCTTGCCAGAGGGCAAAGCCGCGCGGCTGAAGGTGGCTGTCGACCGTGGCACGAATACCATTACCATTGATGGCGAATATGTTTATCAGGTGATGCTGCTGTTGAATGATGCTCTAGTTGATTTGGATAAACCCATCCATGTGCTGCGCAACGGCCAAACCTATACCTTCCAATCATCTCGTTCTCTGGGCACCTTGCTGGAGAATTATGTGCTGAGTTTGGACGGCTCTGTTTTTCCCGCGAAGTTGCGAGAGCTCGACTTGCCGATGGAATCTTCCAAGTCGGAAGAAGGCTAGGTTCCAATCATGGCATTGTTCGTGGCGGCGCTGGCCGGTTTTGCCGTGCTCGCAGTAGAAATCCTTGGGGTGCATTTGTTAGCCCCCTGGTTTGGCACCTCCGCCTTGGTTTGGAGTCAACAAATCGGGTTGGTGCTGGCAGCGATTGCCTGCGGGGGCTGGGCTGGAGGCCGCCTTGCAGCGCGCAGCAATAATCCCTTGGGCGCAGCGGCCTTGGCGTTGTTTCTTGGCGGGTTATGTTTAGCTGTGGGGATTTTCCTCCTTGCCCCATTTGCCCAGGCTCTGCTTCCTGCTGGTTTAACCCTGGATGAAGCGGCTACGGTGTTTCAGCGTGGATCTTTTTCCGCAGCCTTGTTGTTTTTTGTACCCCCTGTGTTTTTGCTTTCTTTGCTAAACCCCTTGTTGGTGCAAATCCGCGCTCAAGAACGTGGTGCCGGTCGGGCTGCTGGCGATATTTCTGCGGCAGGCACTTTGGGGTCTTTGTTGGGGGTGCTTTTTTCCACCTTTCTTGCCATTCCGAGCATCGGTGTTAGGCATACCTTCATTCTAACCAGTGTGGCTTTGTTGTTTGCTGGTGGCTTGCTATGGCAGCGGCGGGGGCGAAGTGCGCTTGCCCTGTTTCCGCTTTTGCTTTTTTTGCAAAGAGATCCTGCTTGGGCAGCCAACCTTCCTGCCGGGGCCACGGTTTTAGCCATGCGGGATAGCTCTTATCAGCATTTACGCGTGGTGGAGTTCGCAGGTGGGGAGCGATGGTTGCAAATGAATGAAGGCTTGGATTCCTTTCAATCGATTTATCAGCCTAGTCAAAAATGGCCTGGCGGCTATTACGACTTGTTTGCCTTGGCTCCCTTGTATGTCTCGGCCCCGCCATTTCCTCTTGGCAAATCCCTGCAGGCTTGGGTTTTAGGTTATGGAGCTGGGAGCACGATGGAGCCATTGCGCCACGGGGCCAAGGGCACGGAATTGCATGTGGTTGGGGTGGAGCTTGATCCCACAGTGGTCGAGCTTGGTCAAGCTTGGATGCCTTTACCCGCGAATACAGCAGAAATGGTGGATGTCTATGCGGGGGCTGACGCGCGTAGTTTTTTCCGCGCTGCACCCAAGGACTTGGATTTGGTTTTGTTGGACGCCTATACCCGACAGTTCGAGATTCCTTTGCATCTCGTCACTCAAGAGTTCTTCCATGAGGTGTACCAGCATTTACGTCCGGGAGGAGTTTTTGCGTTGAACCTTGGAACCACAGCAAGTGTGGACGCTGGCCTTGGCTTTGTCGGCAGTATTCTTCATGGCTTGCAAGAAAGCTTTGGCACCCATGTGCGCATGCACCGAGTGCCGCGCAGCCGCAACTGGGTGATATTTGCACGCAAGGATGCTCCATTCCCTGATTTAGAGCAACTTCACGCCTTACTGCCGCCCGGTTTCCCTTTGGCTGTTGGCGCTGCCTGCCTGCCAGGCCAGTCGCGGGATTTGGGTCCGGAGCATGTGCAAAGCGAAGCCTTTACCGACGACCGCAATCCTCTGCAACTGGAGCAATCTTTGGAGTGGTGGAGGGAGGCTCCTTGATGATTTTGTTACCTTTTGCTTTTCTGTTTTCCTCGGCAATGCCGGTGCAATCCCAGCAGATCTCGCAGGTGCAGGAAGATGCCAGGGCTTTGGTTGGTTTTTATTTGCAACAACAAGCTTTGGCTATGCCTGAGCGTGCCCAGGAATCTCGTATCTTGCAACGTGCCGAAGTTTATCGCTGGGCCGGGGCGGAAGGAGAGTTGCGGGAGGAAATCCAAAACCTCACCGAAGACCACCCCATGGGACTATTGCATGCCATGGTTGCCGATTGCTGGAATCCCGCGCATTATGAAGTCGGTTTGCAGCGGGCGAAAACCTGGCTGGTGAAGTATCTGCAAGTAGGGGGGAGCAATCACGAGTTGGCCCAACAGGTCCAAGACTTTTTACAGGAAGCCGATGCACACCGTAAAACAATTGCGGAGTTACGTCGTTCCAGCCAGTGGATTCCTGTTCTGTCTGTCCTCATGATAGGTTTCTTCCTTACTCGTGTATTTCGTTGGATGCCATGATGTCTTGGTTTGCTCGCAAAAAAAGCACCGATAAGATTCTGCTGTTTGCGCCAGATGGACGCGAGTGGGAGCGCTGTTTTCCTGCCGGTTATTGGCAGGGGCTGTTGGCACAATTACTGAAGAGTGGAGGCGACGCTGCCCAGCTGCAATGGGAGCATGCTCATCAGTTGGGTCTTAGCTTTTTGCGCAAACATTGGCCTGAGGAGTTGGATTTGCCTTGTGGGGCCTATTTGCGCCTGCAGGAGGGCCGAAATCCCGTTTGTGTTTTGCAGGTGGAGTTGGCGGATGGGGTTTCTCTTCGGGAATATGGTGAAGATTTGCTGCGTGGGTTTTCAGGGAAACCTTCCTTGCGGGAAATTGAACTTGAAGCGGTGCCTGTAGAACCAGACCCGGAACCAGACCCGGAACCAGACCCGGAACCAGACCCGGAACCAGACCCGGAACCAGACCCGGAACCAGACCCGGAACCAGACCCGGAACCAGACCCGGAACCAGATTTGCCAAAGGTGGAAGTGGTATCCCCAGGTTCCAGAATGCAAGAGCCTGGCGGGCGCCGGTGGCAGCAACAGCCTGAGGATCTTTTCGGGTTAGCTGGCGAAGTGCATCCCGCCGACTTACTGGATCATGGCCTTGAGATTCGTAAAGAAGATTTACCCTGGCTCAACCCTGGCGACTCCATCATTTCTCCCCGGCGAGGACCCTGTCGAATTAAACGGGTGGAGGATGATGCCATGCAGGTGGTGGCCAAAGATGAAAATGGCCAACTCCTTGTTTTGAGCTACCAAGAGTTGTTGGCAGAGTTCAGTTTCGACGACGGCAATTAGAAAAAACCAGGAAACTGCTAGTGCAGCCTCCTGGTTTTGTGGAGGAGGAACAAATTACAGGATGTCGAGGATTCCGGTTCCCGTTTGCTGGTCGATGAGAGTGGCCACGCCAGCGCGGTAGTTTAGGTCTTCCCCAAACACGGAGTTCCAGGGCATGTTGTCTTTGTCAGCCACCATGCCGAGAGAAACGGCGGCAAAGGCACGCCCCAGGGCAGTGAGGCGATCGTTAGACATGGTGTCGACCAAAGGCTGTACAGAACTCTTATCGCCGATAAAGCCAAGGGCCGTCGCCACTGCCGAAAGCACGGCCAGGCGCGGCCGCTTGCCGTCTTCAGGGGTTAGGTAGCTAAGCAATTTGCCTACGGCATTGCGGTCCTTCATCAAGCCCAAACCAATGCTGGCTTGCTTGAGCAGATCTGGATCACGCTTGGCCTCATCCACGACTTCTCCGATGTAGCCAATGTATTCACGGGCGTTAAGCAAACCCAAAGCGATGGAAGCGTAGCCACGGAACTGGGACTCACGATACTCTTCAAGAGCCACGCGCAAATCCGTCTTTGCGGCTTCATTCTTCATCAATCCCAAGGCAATGGCGTAGGCACCTTTGGGTTCCGGAGACTTGGTTTTCTTGAATTTTTCAAGGGTGGCATCCATGACCACGGGGCTAATGGCCTCCCCGTTTTCATTCAGCATGAAGGCCATGACACCCAAGGCCAAACCGCACCACGGCTCGTAGGGGGTGCTGGATTTTTTCATGTTGTCGACCAAGTATTCGGTGACATCATCGCGCACGGCGCTATCGGCAACACCGAGGTAGGCCATGGAAATGGCGGTGTAATGCTTGATTTGCTGATCTTTGCCCTTCTTCGCCATGAACTCCAAGATGCTGAAGATGTCTTTGTTGCGAGAGTCGCCGGCAACGGCGAGCATACCCACAGCTTGAACGGCCGACTGGCGGACGAAGGTTTTGCGCTTAGGCTTGTTCTTCAAAATCTTGATGAGTTGATCAATGACGGCGTCTCGGGTTGCATCGCCCGCAGGAAGATTGCGCAGCAACTTCGCCATGGCGTTGGGGATATGAGCCAAAATCAGCTGATCCATTTCCCGCTCATCCAAGATTTTGCTGAGTTTCTGCACCATATCGGTGGGCTCGGAGAGATTGAGTACACCAATACCGATGATGCAGGCCACCCGAATATCCTTGATGGAGGAGGTGTCGGTGGTGAGGACCTCAAACAGGGTGTCGGCAATCTTTTGCTTGACATCGTCATTGGTGGATTCGCGACCAATTAGAGCCAAGCCATAGGCAGCGAAGGTGCGGGTGCGGAGATTGACTTCCGAGCCGCCAATAAGATGCTGGCCTTCCTTGGAATCGCGCAGCAAGGCTTCCAGGGTGGGAATGGAACCTTCGTCCTTCAAAATGCCAAAAGACAAAGCAGCGGTTTCCGAAACCTCTTGTACCGGGGTGTCCAGGTGTTTTTCAAACAAGGCCCGGCTGTCTTCGGCACGGTAGCCAATCTTGGCCAGAGAAATCATCGTCGCCGTTGCAATGTCGCGATCTTCTTCCTTTTCAATCAAATCAAACAAAGCGGGCACAATGATGTTTTGAATTTGCGGCGTGGTAGGGGCCAAAGTGTTGGCAACTTGCGCCCCGGCACCAAGGCCAGCCAAAGGTCCTGCACCATCGGTGACGGTGGCGGCGCCATGGACACGGGCCTTAAGGTTGAGGAAGCGATCCTTGTTGAATTCCCACCAGAAGACCCAAATACTCAAATCGGGCGGGGCGGCCCCGCCGCCGCCGGTACTGGGGCCAGCACCCGGGGAAGATGGGCTGCCTGGAGTGGCCGGGGTGGCCGGGGTGGCCGGAGTGGCTGGAGTGGAGGGCGTAGATGGGGTGGAGGGCGTAGATGGGGTACTCGGCGTACTGGGAGCTGCAGGGGAGGCCCCGCCGCCGCCTGGAGGCACGGTATCGCCCGGGCCCTTGTAGGTGCCGCCATGGGCGAAAAGATCAGCAGAACTGAAAAAGAATCCAGCTGCGAGAGCGAAAATGAGGGTCCAGCGTTTCATGTTTGATTTCCTCGAGGAAGAGAGGCCTTGCTTCTCTGCAAGGATTGTACCAACCCAAACTGGGGAGAATAACGCGAGAAAGTTCCAATTCGGGAACGTTGCTTGCAATTGGAGCGAGAAAAGCCTATTTCAGAGTGATGCATCTGGTTCTAGTACGCCATGGTGAGGTGGATTCTTCCTATTCCGGAGTTTTTTACGGTGGAGCGGAAGTGCCGTTGAGTCCCCAGGGCAAGCGCGAAGCTCAAGCTGCTGGACGGTTTTTCCAGGCGCAAACACCTTTGGCCATTTTTTCCAGCCCGTTATCTAGAGCTCGCTATGGCGCCGCATGCGTGCTAGGAAGTTGCAAAATGGAGGGGGCGGTGCGGCTGGAGGATGGACTCCGCGAAATCGACCGTGGACGCTGGGCCGGCCTTAGTCCGGAAAGTCTTTTGGCCCAATATCCGGATGATTTGGCGTCCCACCAGGCTGACCCCTGGCATTGGCGCGAACATGGCGGTGAATCCTTGCTGGATTTGAAGCTTCGGGTACTCCAGGTGCGCGATGGAATCCTGCAAGAATTTGGGCATGCATCTGGGTTGGTGGTGTTGGTGGCGCATATGTTTCCCTTGCGAGCCATCTGCGCCGAGGTGCTTGGTATGGATGTGGATCAATGGAATCAGCTGGTGATTCCAACGGGGAGCTTGTGCTGGATTGATTACGCCAAGCCAAAACCGGACTTGGTGTTTTGGGGTAAGCGGCCTGCAGAGTTGGCCAAGTTCCGTTTTCCCCAATTTTCCTAAGGTTATCCACAGGCTTTTCCACAATTGGGGGTGTTCGGGCCTCGGCATCCCAGGGCCTAGCCAGAATTGACGGCATAGTTCGGCTTTTATCCTTCCATGAAAGCAACATAATATATATTATCGGACGTTTCGGAGGCGCGCAAACGACCCCCTTCTGCGGTGGTTTGCTCGGGGTTTAGGCCCGATTTTCCGTTTGCGGCAACAAGGCCTGGGGATACCAGGCGGTGATATGGAATTTTCCACCGTGCCAATGGCCGCGTAGCGCATCTCCAACCCTGGGTGTGAAACCCAGGTCTGTTGGCCAACCGACAACGGCAATGGGCTCGCCCTGTTCGCTTTGCACTTGGACCGGGTTTTCCGCCGTGACGGTGGTTGTGGCCGAAGCCTGGGTTTTGTCAGCAGCCAGTCTTTGGTTGGTATGCACCACCTTTTCGACCCAATTTTTGGATTCTTGATTCCAGTCCAAAGCTGCGGCTTGTTCCTCTTGCAGCCAAAGGATGAAAGGTTCCAATTGGGTCAAACGCTCGGCCAAGCCTTGGCCATTTTCGGCTAGGCATAAATAGGCCAAAATATGGTGCTGTTGAACCAAGGCTGGATGGAAACCTTTTTCCTGTACAGAATTGAGGAAAGATAAAAGCCCGGTGATTGTTTTGGCGATCTCCTCACTTGGCTTTTTGCCATGAAGTTCCAACTCCCACAGATAGGTGGCCAAACAAAGAGCCATTTGGTCTTCGTCATGCGGACCGATTTTTTCATCCTCGGTGTCCGCCTTTAGGATATCCACATACGGGTCGCTTGTGCCTTTTTCCAAACCCAGATTGGATTCAAGGATGGCAAAGCTTTCTTCCAGGGATTTTCCTTCGGCCCGCGCCTGATCGAAATGATGAAGCGCCTGATTGGCATCCCATTGTTCTTGTTCGGTTTTGCTTTCTGCTTTTTCCGCTGGCGTGGAGGCTTGCCATTTTGAACAAGCCAGGCGCAAAGCGTCTAAATCCACGTTGGTGTGAAAGGCTAAATGATTGAGAGTTTCGCCCAGCCCAAACTCTTGCACCATTTTTTCAAATCCTTCTAAACTTAAATCTTCGACTCCTTGAGCTAAAATTTCCTCCACCGTTTGATTGGCGTTTTCTTGGCAAGGACTGGTACGAAAGGGCTGCAGCATCCTTTCGCATTCCCACTGCGAGAGTTTGGCGCGCGGATACTTGGCCTTTAACTCGGCCAAATCCGAACGGATAGCTTCCGCCAAACCTGGAACCGCCAGAAAGACCGCGCCGGGCAAGGGTAAATGAAACTCCCCCTCGCCAAGGGCAACCCGGCCAATCAGCAAGGTGCCATCATCCAAGTTGATTTCTTGTCCGCGCAATCGGATTTGCCTGCCGGTCCATAAATCTTCCAAAATACAAAAACCCTTGGCGTCCTTGCCAAAAGAAAAAAAGATTCCATAGAAGGCGTCGAGCAGATGAAACCAAAGGCTGCCTGGTTCGGGAGCATCCGGCGCCCAAGCCATTGCGGGTGCGACCCCTAAGCTTGGGGAGGATCGCTCAAGCAGGAACCATTCGCGAAAACGGTGCGCGGCATGGGCATCATGGCCCGCATGCTGCTCGAACAATTGGCGGGCTTGCTCCCACTCTTTCTGCAGATTGGGGTTGGCCAAGCACTTGGCCTCCAAATCCATCAAGAATTGGAGATAGGATTCAGGGTTCAGGATGTCAGCCATGGAGTTTGCAACCGGGTATTTTAGCTGACTCTATCGGGAATTGGCTAATCTGAAGCCATCATCGCCTTTGGCCAAGGAGCAAAACACCGTTGGCGGAATCTCAGGCAATGAGGCTGCTCGGCGACCAAAAAGGAAGCAAATTGGGCCCGCCACAACTTGATTGCGGGCCAATCCTGTTGCACCGCCAGGCGGACTTCGAGGTGGTTGTCTGGCCAAGAAACCTGGATGGAAGCCGAGTCGTAGGCGGTGGTGGATCCTTGTAGCCAAAGGGCCAAAGCCAGGGCGGCCTCGGCATCTTTAATTTCGGGAAGTTGCTCCCCGGCTTCTTCTGGGGTGCCCAAGCCGAGGGCGGCAGCCAGAAACACCGTCGGTGCCTCTCCCCCCACGCACCTCTCGAGCGGCGGGTTGTGGTGCAAAAAGGAGCGCAACCAATCAAGCCGCGCTAAGAGCACCAAATCTTCTTCCATATGCGAGTGCAACTTTGGCTTTTCGGCCTCAGGGACGCCAATCTCCAGCCAACCATTGATGAGACCGCGGACGCCTCGCAAGCGGTGCAAGCTAATGCTGAAACAGCGATCGACCAAATCATGCAGACTTTCCTGCAAGCCAGTTTCAAACCGAGGGGGGTATTCCACCCCTAGAAACTAGGAAAACGAAGACTGGAAATCAAGATGAGAGATGGTGCCGGAGGGGGGACTCGAACCCCCACTCCCTTGCGAGAAATGGATTTTGAATCCATCGCGTCTGCCAATTCCGCCACTCCGGCTTTTCTGGCGCGTATGTTCTCAGGCTCCAGGGCTGGGGTCAACCGTTTCTCTGTTCTTTCCGGTCATTTTTCTGGATACCCAAAACGGGCCCGGGGTACCACTGAAGCCGTGGCTTTTGCGCAGCGAGGTCGGCAGGATGCAAACATAGGCCTGGTTGAAGTTCCATCCTCGGTAGCTTCTGCGTGTCGGTAAAAGGTGGCTCGATTCCGGCTTGTTGCAACCACCGCTGGGTGCGCTGAAGCAAAGCTTGGCGCGAGGTGGCAATGGAATCGACTCCGCATCTGTTTTTCACCGGTGCAAATTCATCGTCCCGCCGCGCCATCTGCACGATGGTTTGCCCCGCCAAGGGCAGAGCATCGAAGACAAAGGTTTCGAATTTCACCCCCTTTTGCTTACGCAAACAAAAACCGTCGGCGGTGAGACTTGGAATATCTTTGCGGGCTAAATGCAGAGGAAGATGGGCTTCCGCCATTTCCTCCATGAAGTTGAGCTCAAAGGCATGAATGGCAATGTTGCCAGCCCGAAACTGCAGGCCCCCATCTTGAGCACGTTGCGCTTGAATCTCGGCGCTCAAATCGGAATATTCCACGCACAGGGTTCGCTCCCCTTCTTGGACTACCAAGCCCACTTTTTCTTCGGGGTCGGTTTTTTCCACCACCTTGACCGACATGCGCGCTTCCGCCAACAAATGATGACCGAGAAAAATAGGATCTCCGACCAAAGCCAAAGGGTTGTCGACCTGGCAATAATAGAGGGTGTGAACGCCTTGGCCACGGAGCTTTTGCAGGCAGCCACTTCGTTTCATCGCGCGAAACACGCCCCCATGGCCATCGGGATTGCGAAATAACTTATCGGGAGCGGCTAACAACAATTGCCCTTTGGGTGACAAAGCCGGCAAGGTGCCTTGGCAAACAAAATGCACGGTTGTCGAACCGAGGCCAAAAAAACTGTGGCGTTGAAAAAAATCGACAGTTTGTTGATGGTTCCCTGGTCCCGTTTGAATGACCCAAGGCAAGCCGGGATGGAAGAGTTGACGCAAACGGCTAATCTGCCCGGCGAGCAATTGAAAGAGACTGCTACCGCTGAGGGGGGCAATGGGAAAGGCTCCTTTAGGCCCAACAAAACCCAAACGGGAAGCTTGGCCACCGGCAACGGTGAGGATGGCAACTCCCCCCTCGCGCAGCGCTGCTTCCCCGCACTGCTGGGCATCCTTATGCAGGGAGGCTTCCTCCAGAGAAGGAGGAATTAAGTTTGGCGGCTGATAATTGGCTGCAGCGGCTGCATGCGCTTGCAGTAAGGCCTTCCGCTGGCGGTCGTAGGTTTTCCAGTCGACTTGGAGCAAGTCCAAAGCCAAACGGTGGGTGCTGGCCTGGCCGCATTGCTCGGCAGCCAACCACACACTCGACAACCCACGCTCTTGTAGGGTTGCGCGGAGTTCTTCCAAACGCAACAAGACAGAGGTTTAGCGGTCTTCTTTGTTGATTTTGTCCAAGGCCTCTTCGAGCAAACTGACCAGCAAATCCAACTTGCGCTCCAACATCAAATGACGCTTATTGATTTTCTCCACAATCGGAGGCAGCAAGGCTTCCAAAGTGTAGTTGTTGATCATGTTGATGACCTCAGCGCGCGAGGCGTCCGGGAGCTTGTGAAAGTGATAATGGTAGGCGTTGTCGAGCGCGTCTTTGGTTAGCGACAAGGCATCATCGGTGATTTCCTTGAGCTGGTCGGCGTCATGCTCAACTTTGTAAACTTCCTTGCGGAATGTTTTGAGGGCTTCTGCGAATTTCCTTTGCACTGGGATTCTCCGCTTGCAATGGCAAGCTAGTCGAATTTCCGAAACGCGAGACTGACATTATGTCCGCCAAAGCCCAGGGAGTTGGACAAAGCGGCACGAAAGGCTTTTTCACGCGGGCCACCTGGAATGTAATCCAAGTCGCAGCCGTTCTCGAGATCCGGTGTTTCGTAGTTTTGAGTTTGGGGAGCGATGCCGCGATGAAGGGCAAACGCGGTAACAATGGCCTCGACACCAGCAGCGGCGCCAATGAGGTGGCCAATCATGGATTTGGTGGAAGAAATCGCGGTGGCGCGCGCATGTTCTTCTCCCAAAGCAAGCTTAATGGCTTTGGTTTCCACCATGTCGTTGAGCAAGGTGGAGGTGCCATGGGCGTTAATGTAATCGATCTCGGATGGATCGAGTTGGGCATCTTGCATTGCCAACGACAAGGCAGCAGCAGGACGCTTGCCGGTTTGATCGGGGGCGGTGATGTGACCAGCATCATCCGACTGGCCAAAGCCGGCCAACTCGCAGTAAATACGCGCCCCGCGCGCTTTGGCATGTTCCAAGGATTCCAAAACGAGGACGCCGGCCCCCTCCCCCATGACGAAGCCATCCCGGTCGCGGTCGAAGGGGCGGGAGGAATGTTCGATGTCGTCGTTGCGTTTGGATAGCGCCTTGACCGAACTGAACCCCGCCAAGCACAAAGCATTGGTGGTGGTTTCGGAACCGCCGGTAACCATGACGTCGGCGCGGCCACTGCGGATTTCGCGCATGGCTAAGCCAATGGCATGGCCACTGGAAGCGCAAGCGGAAGATGTGAGGAAGCATGCCGCTTGCAAGCCAAATTCAATGGCCACATTGGCAGCCAAAGCATTGGCCATGGTGTTGGAAATAAAGAACGGGGTGACGCGGCGCGGCCCAGATTCTTCCAATATTTTGTTTTGTTCCAGGATGCTTTGAATGCCACCGATGCCTGTGCCCAAAATGGCGCCGGCACGCGTGGGGTCAAAGTTGGCTTCGGCCAAACCGCTGTCGGCCCAGGCCTCTTTGGCGGCAACCAAGCCCACCTGACTGAAAGGATCCATCCGCCTTTGCTGTTGCTTGGTGAAATGTTCTTCGGGTTTGTAAATGCACCCCCGAATCTCGGCAGCAAAGCGGGTGGAAAACGTGGAGGTGTCCCAACGCTCAATCATGCGAAAACCGGTTTTGCCTTCGAGCATGCGCTCGAAAGTTAAGGGCGCGCCAATCCCAAGTGGGGTTAGCGCACCCATTCCGGTGATGACGACGGTATGTGCCTGATTGGACATGGCTACACCAAGGATCAACCGGTAGGCAGTGCAGGCCTTAGCCTGCGACCTTGCCGGTGATGTAAGAGATGGCGTTGCCTACGGTCTGAATTTTCTCGGCGTCCTCATCAGGAATCGTGATGTCGAAGGCACTTTCAAATTCCATGACCAATTCCACGGTGTCGAGGCTGTCGGCACCAAGGTCGTTGATGAAGCTGGTCTCAGGTGCAAGTTTGTCGCGCGAGGCACCCATGTGTTCGCAGACAATCTCGTAGATTTTTTCTTCGATGTCGGTCACGATTAAATCGGGAGGTTCTTCAGGTTTGGCTGCAGTTGCAGCGGGGAGAGGCCGCCTCTTGCGACCGGGCCTAATTGTACGAGTCCGCCTAGCCTAAGGAAAGGCCCCCATCCACCAACATCACCTGGCCGGTGATATAGGCACTGTCGGGGCTTTGCAGGAAGCGGACGAACCCGGCGACGTCTTGGCCGGTACCGGGGCGCTTGAGGGCAATTTTCTGCAACATGGCCTGTTGGGCCTCGGCGGCCACTTCGGCCGTCATATCGCTCTCAATGAAGCCTGGGGCCACCACGTTGACGCGGATGCCACGGCTGCCAAGCTCCAGGGCGGCTGAGCGGGCCAGGCCATGGAGCCCCGCCTTGGCGGCACAGTAGTTGGCTTGGCCGGGGTTGCCGGTGGTGGCGACTACCGAGCCCATAAACACCACACTGCCCTCTTTTTGCTTCATCATGGGTTTGGTGACGGCCTTGAGCAGGTGAAAACTACCTTGGAGGTTGACCTGCAGCACCTCTTCGAATTGCTCTGCATTCATTCTCAGCAGGAGGTTGTCCCGAGTAATCCCGGCGTTGGCCACCAAACCATCGACTCCGCCCCAATCCTCCAGCATGGCGGTGACGGCCTTTTGCGCGGTTTCTGGGTGGGCAACGTTCCCCTCCAAGGGCAGGCTTTCCCCGCCTACAGCCAGAATCTCGGCACAGGTTTGCTCCAGGTTGGCAAGTTTGGTTGCGAGCACGGCAACGCGGGCACCATGGCGCGCTAAATCCAGGGCGATGGCTTGGCCAATGCCCCGGGAAGCGCCGGTGACCAGAATCCGTTTTTGGTGAAGCAGGTTTTTCATGATTGGGGTGTGGTCAGCAAGGTGTCGAGTGCCGCCACATCCTTGAGGCTGAGGACCTGGGCGGCGGGAGCGATTTTACGCGCCATGGTGCTGAGAACCCGACCGGGTGCAGGCTCAAGAAAAGAGAGCGCGGGCGCGGAGTTCACCATGGCTTGAAAGGAATCTTGCCAAAGCACCGGGGAACAAAGTTGCGCAATGAGGTTGGCTTTCAGGATTTGTGGATCGGTGCTGGCTTCGGCGGTTGCATTTTGCCACACCGGGCAGGACGGCGCTTGAAACTCCACGGCGGCTAAAGCTTCCTCCAGTTTTTCCGCCGCCGGCCTCATCAATTCGGAATGGAAGGCGCCGGCCACCTGCAGGCGAGTGACACGGCGGGCACCCGCGGCCTTTCCCTTTTGTTCCAAACGCTCGAGGGCTTGCAAGGTGCCACTAACCACAATTTGCCCCGGAGAGTTCAAGTTGGCCACCTGGCAAACTTCCCCACATTCCTTGGCGATGGCGGCGCACAAGGTTTCCAGTTCGGCACGTTCCATGCCCATCACCGAGGCCATGCCAGAAGGAACGGCTTCGCTTGCTGCCTGCATGGCGGAGCCGCGCAAATGCACCAGCTTCAAACCGTCGGCAAAGGAAAACACGCTCGCGGCCGCCATCGCTGTGTATTCGCCCAAAGAGAGCCCAGCCGTCATGCGTCGGGTAAACCCTTGCCCCAATCCTTCTTCCAAGGCGGCCAAGGCAGCCAAGGAACATGTGTAAATGGCCGGTTGGGCCATGTCGGTGGCGGTGAGCTTCTCCAGCGGCCCTTGGAAGCAAAGTTGGCTCAAAGCAAACCCCAAAACTTCGTCGGCTTGCGCAAAAACCTGGCGCGCGGCTTCACTATGGGCAGCGAAGTCTTGCCCCATGCCGACAAATTGGGCACCTTGACCGGGAAAAAGGAGGCCAAATTCCATGGATGATTACCAGCGGATGCGCGCGGCGCCCCAGGTGAGCCCAGAGCCAAAAGCCGCGATGATGATGAGTTTGTCTTTTTCGAACAAACCGGCGTCTTCGGCTTCGCACATGGCGATGGGCACCGAGCCTGCCGAGGTGTTGCCGAAGCGATCAATGTTGATGTACACCTTCTCTTCGGGGAAGCCGAGTTTTTGCGTGGCGGTTTCGAGAATGCGCCGATTCACTTGGTGGGGTACCACCAAAGCCAAATCCTCTTCTTTTTGACCTTCCATGGCCCACCGCATCAGGCGAGTCATGCGAGAGACTGCGAAGCGATAGACCTCTCGGCCTTGCATGCGAATTAGATGCGTGCCTTCGGACAGGATGTCGGGCGTGAGGCGTTCGATGCCACCTCCTCGGGGGCGTGCAATATAGGCAGCACCAGAGCCATCGGCGCCGATGGTGATAGCTTCGATTAAACCTTGTTGGCAAACAGAGTGCGGTTGCAACAATGCGGCGCCTGCACCATCGCCAAAAATGATGACGGAGTTGCGGTCGTAGATATCCGAAATGCGCGACAGGCACTCTCCGCCGATGACCAAAACGTTTTGGTAGGTGCCGCTTTGGATGAATTGGACGCCCACCTGCAAGCCGTACAAGAAGCCAGCACAGGCTGCTTGTAAATCAAATGCGGCGGCCTTTTTTGCGCCCAGGTTTTCCTGCACGATGCATGCGCTTGCAGGGGTGCCTTGATGGTCGCCGGAAACGGTGCAAACGACAATGAGGTCGACTTCGGAAGCCGCAAGGCCAGCGCGTTCCAAGGCCATTTTGCCGGCAGCAGTAAACAAATCCGAAGGCTTTTCTCCCGGTTGCAACCAACGACGCTCTTTGATGCCGGTGCGTTGCACAATCCACTCGTCGGAGGTTTCGACGAAACGCGTGAAGTAGTGATTATCCACCACATGCTCGGGGATGGAAAAGCCCAACCCGGCAAGCCCCACGGAAATGGCGGAAGAGTTCATGAAGTGCTGGTGACTTCCCCATCATGGGAGGCCAAGCTTTCCACAATATGGTGGTTCACGCCAACTTCGATGTCGGCTTTGGCGGCGCGCAAGGCGGGCAGGACGGCGCTGGCGCGGGAGCGGCCATGGCCGATGAGGACAACCCCATTGACGCCAAGCAAAGTGGCACCTCCAACCTCGGAGAAATCGGAAACTCCCAGCATGGTGCGCAAAGCGTCGCGCACCCCACTGTCTTGGTTGCTTGCCTTGGCCGTATGCACCATGTATTCGGCAAAGCCTTCCACCACTTTGAGCACCATATTGCCGACGAAACCATCGGCGACAAAGACATCTGCTTTGTCGGCGAACAATTCGTTGCCTTCGACGTTACCAACAAAGTTGAGCGGAGAGGCTTCTAGGTTTTGGTAGGCGGCGCGAGTGACTTCGCTGCCCTTAGCTGCTTCGCCGCCGATGTTGAGTAAGCCAATGCGGGGATTCTCCCGCTGGAGAATGTCTTTGGCGTAAGCGGCCCCCATCAAGCCATATTGGAACAGATGTTCTGGCTTGGGTGTGGGGTTTGCGCCAGCATCCAACAGCACGAAATGCCCACCCTGGCCCAAAATGCTAACGGCAATACCCGGTCGGCGAATGCCGGGCAGCATGCCCAAACCCATGGTGGCAGCCGCAACCGTGGCCCCGGTGTTGCCAAAGGCGAGCAGCCCATCCGCCTCGCCTTCGCGGACGGCTTGCACGCAGAGAGAAATCGAGGCCTTGGGCTTGGCGCGCAAACCTACGACGGGTTTTTCATCGCCACCGATGACGTCTTCGGTATGCAAGATTTGCGGGCATTCGGCCATCCCCGACTCTTTCAGTTGGCTTTGAATCACAGATTCCGGCCCCACGAGTAGCAGCTCTTCGGCGCGAAATTCCTCTTCGCGCAGGGCCTGAACCACACCCGCCAGAATCTCGTGAGGAGCGTAATCCCCCCCGAGCACATCGACCGCAATCCTCATAGGCCGATTTAGAACTCGTCTTTGGCGATGATCTCGCGACCGCCGTAATGGCCGCAGTTATCACAAATGGTATGGGGACGACCCATGGAATTGCAGCGCGCACAGGCACGCAAGGCAACATGGGGAGCTTGCACGGCCGCACGCCCTTTGCGAGCACGCGACTTGGAGTTTTTTCTTTTGGGGACAGCCATGACGATTCCTAAGGGGTGTTCGGCCCCATGCGGACCGGCCATTTTCCCACAACCCGAGCCTAGGTCAAGCGTTTGCCACCAGGCTCTTTTGCAGCTCTTCTACAGCCTTTTGGAGTTGCTGGCCCTGACTCCCCTTGCCTTGGGCAAAATCAGGCCTTCCACCCCCTCCCCCGCCCAATTTTTGCCCGAAATCTCGGGCCAATTGGCCGGCTTTATGGGGGCCATCTTGGTGGCAGAGGAAGAGGAAGGGTACGGTTTTTGCATCGCCGCCGGTGAGCAAAACCACCGCCGGCAGCGGGCCGCGCATGGCGTCGCTCAGGCTGCGTAAATCATTGGCATCGAGTCCGGGAAGATGCCTCCAAGCCAAAGGGCCATCGCTGGCTTGAAGCTCCGCCAACAAAGATTCGGCACTGGGGCCTTGCGGTGCTTTTTTCTCTTTGGCTTTTTTCAGATCTTCCTTGAGCGCGGCCACGCGTTTGGGAAGTTGGTCGGCAGGGGCTTTGAGCTCTTGGCAAAGCGCCCGCAACAAATCCTGCTCTAGTTGGAGCACCGACCAAGCTGCATCTCCAGCAACCGCTTCCAGGCGGCGCACACCTGCGGCCAGGGCGCGATCACTCAAAATACGGAAGGGCCCGATGGCTCCGGTGTTGGCGACATGACATCCCCCGCAAAGCTCTTTGGAAAAACCAGGTACCGAGACCACGCGTACTTCGTCGCCGTATTTTTCTCCGAACAAAGCGGTAACGCCCTCGGCTTTGGCTTCGGCTAAGGGGCGAATGCAGGTTTCCACGGGGATGGCCGCCTGCACTTGCTGGTTGACCAAATTTTCAATGGCCCGCAACAGTTCGGGCCCCAAGGCTTCGGGGTGGGTGTAGTCGAAGCGCAGGGATTCCGGGGAAACCCGAGAGCCGGCTTGGTTGACATGGGAGCCCACCAATTGTTTCATCGCTGCATGCAGCAAGTGGGTGGCGGTATGGTGGCGCTCGGCGGCTCGGCGCGAAGCAACTTGCAAGCACAAAACGCCCTCTTGGCCAACTTGGAACTTTTGTAAGCAGCGGCCATGGTGCAAATAGAATCCACTTTCTTGGGTGGTTTTCTCAATTTGGAAAACATCTTCGCCATCGACCTGGAAAACTCCAGCATCACCAACTTGCCCGCCCCCTTCGGCATAGAACACGGTTTGCGGCACCAGCAAAATCCCTTCTTCTCCGGGATGGAAAGAATCGACGAAGGTTTGTTCCGTAACAAACCAGCAACGGAGGTGGACAATTGGTTTTTTTTGTAGCCTAAAAACTGCGTGGTAGGAATGCCTGCCGCTTGCAATTGGCTGGGCAAAGATGCAGCAAATACTTCCGCAGAAATTTCGCTTCCCCTGCGGGCGCGGGCTTTTTGCGCTTCCATGGCGGCGTCGAATCCGGCCTGATCTAGAGAAAACCCCTGTTCCTCTAAGATGACGCGGCTGGTATCCAAAGGAAAGCCATAGGTGTCGTGCAATTCGAAGGCTAAAGCCCCGGGGAAGACGGTGATTTTTTGCGCGCGCAATTCTTCCATATCGGCTTGGAGCCGGTCAATGCCATGGGCGTAGACCTCGCGGAAGCGCACTTCTTCCCCCTCCACCAAGGCGCGGATGGTATCGGCTTGGGCGATTAATTCCGGATAGGCGGCGGCCATGGCTTCCTGCACACAGGGCAGCAAGTTGGCAAGGAAAGGTTTTTGCATGCCCAAATCCAGACCATCGCGCACGGCGCGACGAAGGATTTTGCGCACCACATAGCCGCGCCCTTCACGCCCAGGCATGGCGCCATCGGCAATACAGAAAAAGACCGCACGACAGTGATCCGCAATCCGCCGCATGCGCACCCCCACCATGTCGGTGGAGCCATAGCTTTGCCCACAGGCTTCTTCGATCCCCTGCAAGATGGGTGCGAATAAGTCGGTTTCGAAGTTGTTGGGTACGTTTTGGGCGACGGCGGCGATGCGCTCCAACCCCAAACCAACATCGATGTTTTTTTGTGGCAAAGGTGCCAGCTGACCTCCATCTTGGCGATCGAATTGGGTAAACACGAAATTGCCCACTTCTAAAAATCGCCCAGGTAAATCATCCAAGCCTGCGTTGGCCGGAAGCGGTTGGCCGGGTTCTTGATCCCAGTAAATTTCCGAACAAGGGCCGCAAACTCCATTGGGGCCTTTGCTGGGAGCGGAGGATGGCCAGAAATTTTCCTTTTCTCCGAAGCGATAGATGCGCTGGCTGGGAAGCCCGACGAGTTCGTGCCAGATTTGGAAGGCTTCGTCATCGTCTTCGTAGACGGTGACGACAAAGCGTTGGGCATCCCATCCCAAGACTTCGGTGAAGAACTCCCATTCCCAGGGAATGGTTTCTTTTTTGAAGTAATCGCCAAAGGAAAAATTCCCCAACATTTCGAAGAAGGTGTGGTGTCGAGGAGTGACTCCCACATTCTCCAAATCTGGCACGCGTAAACATTTTTGCGCGGTGGTGGCGCGCCGGAAATCCCGCCCCTTGCCAAGGAACTCATCCTTGAATTGATTCATCCCGGCTCCAGTGAAAAGCAAGGTTGGATCGTTGGAAGGGATTAGGGAATCCGAGGCAAGACGAAGGTGTTCCTTGCTCTCAAAGAAAGCAAGGAACGCTTCTCGAATCTCGGCAACCTGAGTAGGTTGACTCATGCGATGCTTGGGGATTTAGGCGCGTTTGCGTGGGCTTCGCTTTTTGGCAGTAGCACCCGCTTCGGCGACCTTGGATGCGGTTTCTTTCTGCGGAGAGTCTTTCTCCGAAGAAGCCGGGATTTTAACCGGATTCATCAACTCGCGGAGGAAACCATCCATTTCTTCAGCCATTTCGGGGTTTTCGATGAGCAGAGTCCGCACGGCTTCGCGCCCTTGGCCTAGGCGGATTTCCCCTTTCACCGGATGCTGATAGCTGAACCAAGCACCGGCTTTGGTGATAAGACCATGCTGGAGGCCTAGGTCGATTAAATCTCCCTCGGTGCTGATGCCTTGACTGTAGAGGATGTCGAACTCGGCCCGGCGGAAGGGCGGTGCCACCTTATTTTTGACTACCGTGCATTTGGTGCGGTTGCCGATGATTTGCTCTCCGTTTTTGATGGCACCAATACGGCGCACATCCATGCGAATGGAGCTGTAAAACTTCAAAGCGCGGCCGCCAGGGGTGGTTTCTGGATTGCCAAACATAACCCCAATCTTTTCCCGCAACTGATTGATGAAAATGACAACAGCATCGGTTTTGCCAATCACCGTGGTGAGACGGCGCAGAGCTTGCGACATCATGCGGGCTTGTACGCCAACGAAGGTATCGCCAATCTCTCCAGCCATTTCCGCTTTGGGCACCAAGGCTGCCACCGAATCGATGACCACCACATCGACGGCATCGGATTTCACAAATTGCTCACAGATATCGAGGCCTTCTTCTCCGGTGGATGGTTGGGAAAGAAGGAAATGTTCGCCATCAAGCTTCAGCCCCAATTTGGTGGCGTATTCCGGATCAAAGGCATGTTCGGCATCAATGTAGAGACAAAAGCCCCCTTCTTTTTGGGCTTGTGCCACCACCGACATGGCCAAGGTGGATTTGCCGCTGGACTCCGGCCCATAGAGCTCAATAACACGACCGCGCGGTAGGCCCTTGCCGCCCAGGGCTGCATCCAAGCCGATGGAGCCCGTTTTGATGCCAGAAATTGGCCCCATTTCGGCTTTGGATAAATCCATGACGGCTTCGGCACCATATTCTTTGGTGACCGAGGCTAGCGCGGTTTGGATGGCCTTTTGCTTGGCGTTGAAAGTGGACGGTTTTGATTTTGCTTTTTAGGCGTTCAACGGTTTTCCTCCTTGGGTTTTCGGAGTGTAAGGGTTTTGTTAGGCATTGCAAGGCCCCCATCCGAAAAACTTTTCCCAGCAGACGAGGCACACTGGGTTTCGGCATAGTTTTTACTGAAAACGCAGGAAATCCTGCAACTCCAGGTAGCGTTTTTCCACATCGGCCAGGCTGGCGGCCTCCAGACCCGAGGTGGAAAAGGCTTCGACGGTCAACGAGGCACAAACCGTGCCCATGGCCATGGCCCGACGCAAGGCATCCATGCCAAAATCTTCGGCCGCGGCCAAGGAGCCCATCAAACCTCCGGCAAAGCTATCTCCGGCGCCGGTTGGATCGACCACATTTTCCACCGGATAGGCCGGCAGACCAAAGCGTCCATCGGGGGTGAAGAGGAAGGCACCATGC
>JAJRZS010000023.1 GCA_024275135.1 Planctomycetota bacterium
ACCCTCCGATCCACGTTACCAGCAGGCCTTGGATGCATTTTGCCGGGATTTCCGTTTGGCAGAAAAAGCCGCTGCAAAACTGCCGATGTCGCCAATGCCGAAACGTTTATCCGCTCTCGTCAGCGCCGAAGAACAAGCTGTTTTAAACCAATTGGGTTATATCGAAGCTGGACAAGAAAAGGAAAGCACGATGGATCGCCCTCTTGCGCCTTTGCCTGCTCCTTGCCCTTGATTAATCGACAGCCCGCACCTGCACAAAGCGACGCTTGCCTGCTTGCAATAAAACTTCACTACCGCTAGTCGTCAAGTCCACTTCCAGGCGCACGTCTTTCACCACCTCTTGGTTAAGGCGCACCCCACCACCTTGAATTAAACGACGCGCATCCGAGGTGGAACTCACCAAGCCGGCATCTTTCATCAAGTTTGGCAAGGCATAACGAGCGCAAGGCAGGGTTTGCTGCGGGATTTCCGAGGGCAAATCCTTTTTCTGGAATCGGCGCACAAACTCCTCTGCGGCCTCCTTGGCTGCCGTTTCGCCGTGAATTTCGGCAACGATGGTTTGCGCCAATATGTCCTTGGCTTGGCGCGGATGGCCAGCCAAGAGCTCCTGCACTCGCTCCTCGGGCAAGCGCGTGGCCAGGGCGAACCAAGACTCCATGCCCTCATCGCTTAAGGACATGATTTTTCCATACATATCGTGGGCAGCTGCGTTCAAACCGACATGATTGCCATAGCTCTTGGACATTTTGCGTCCGTCGGTACCCAACAATAAGGGCGTGGTGATACATACCTGCGGCCGCATGCCTTCACGCTCTTGCATTTGCCGCCCCATGTGGAGATTAAACAATTGATCATTGCCACCAAGTTCCACGTCTGCACGCACCATGACCGAATCGTAGCCTTGCATCAGCGGATACAACATTTCATGTAGATGCACGGGTAGGTTTTCCCGCATGCGCTTTTGGAAATCGTCCCGCTCCAACATCCGCGCCACCGTGGAGCGGGCTGCGAGTTGCAAACAGTCGAAAAAATCCATGCGGCCAAACCACTCGCTATTGCGACGCACTTCGCAACGCGCTGGGTCCAAATCTAAGAGTTGGCCAATTTGCTGTAAATAGGTGGTGGCATTGGCCTCCACCTCCTCCTGACTAAGCGGCGGACGCTGTTGGTTTCGCCCCGTTGGATCGCCAAGGCGAGCCGTGCCATCGCCCAAAATCAAGACCGGCAAATGCCCATGCTCTTGGAAAAGGCGCAACAAACGAATAGGAACGGCATGTCCCAGGTGCACATCGGTAAATGTGGGGTCGATGCCAAACTTCACGCGCAAAGGAGCCTTTTCCGCAGACGCGGAAGCAAGCATTTTTTGCAGTTGCTCCGCACCAACGATATCGCTGGCGTAGCGTTGAATTTCTTCCATCAAGTTCATCGGTGGATTCCTTATTGGGCGGATGTGAATTGGCGTTGTTCTTCCCAGCGCAACCAGTCAGCCGGCAAACTTCCCAAAGAAAGCCCGGTTAGCCACTGCAAGGCTTGGGTAATGGTAAGGGCGCGCCGGTCGTGCGGGGCCGTGCGCAACCCGTCCAACAAAACCTGCACCCCCTCTTGTCGTTGCTGGGGTGGCAACAGAGCCACGTTCACCAAAACATGACGATCAACCTCTGGCGACGCCATTTTCACCACCCGCTTCAAATTGGCCAAAGGTTGTTCCTGAAACTTTTCCCACCCCGGAGGCAGCACCAGGATACGGGCGGCGCGAAATTCAATTTCATGCACGGGCAAAACCTGCTCTTCGAAGTTGGCGCCATTGCAGCGCAGGCGTGCATCCACATCGACCGTCCACAAAGCACCTTGGTTGCCGTTAACCACCAAAGGCAGCTCCGAATATTCGACAAATTCTTGATCGGGAGGGAGGTTTAAGAAGGAGTCCAAGCGAAAAAAGCGGTGCCGCTGCACGCGGTCATGCGCCCCTAGCGGCAACCATCGCTCCACGGTCCAATCCAATTCCAACAGGTAACCCCTTTCGCCTGGCAACAAATCCACCACCTCTCCAAGCGGATTGTGTAAGCGAAATTGCACGGGCAAAACTTCCCCAAAGGTATGAACCCCGGCGGGCACCACCACTTCTGCGTCCGCTGACAAAGTTTCCGCCAGGTACCGTGCACGCAAGCGAGCAAGGCCCAGTGCTGCTGCCTGCTGCAACAATTCCTCGTTGTATTCTGGTTCTGGCGCAGCTTCCAACTCCACCAGCTGACTTTGCGGTTCTTCTTTCCACAAAGGCACTGTTGTGGTCGTGCCTTTCTCGGTTGCCACCACCTCGGCTTCTGGGTCGGCGAATGGATCCCCAGAAAAGAACATCCCAGTTTCGGGATTCGGACTCACCATGGCCTGCTCCCCATTTTCGGCAAGCTCCGCCTGACTTTGCGGAGTGGAACAGGCCACCAATCCCAACAAACACAAACCGCCCCTACCCGTTAGGGCAGAGACGGTTGTGAGAGAAAGACGCATCCAGTTGCCTAGAATACTAGGCACCCGGAGTTTCTTTATTTTCTTCGGTCTCGGCAGCCGGCGCATGCTCAGCCTCGGCTTCCGCTGTCGGCTCCGCGCTAGCTTCTTCACTAGCGGCAGGCTCGTCGGTTTTCACCTCGGCGTTAGCAGGTGCCGGAACCACAACCTTTGCCGCCTCGGTTGGTGCATCATCTGCGGCAGAGGATTCCGCAGGCTCTTCGCCAGCTTCTTCCGCTGCAGCTGCAGCCTTCGCCGCAGCACGGGCCGCTTTTTTCGCTGCCTTCGCCGCTTGCGCTTCTTCCCAATTCTTCTTCACTTCCTCGTTCTCTTCGAACTCGGCGTGAATGAAACTGAGGCCGATGCGCTCTTCGCCACAATCTACGCGGATGACGCGCACTTCCAAGCGCATGCCGGGCAGGCAATGCTTCTCGGGAGCATCATGCCACTCTTGCGGCAAGGTGCTGTAGTGCATGAAGGCTTCGAGATCCTCCTCCAGCTTGACAAAGCAACCCGCCGAAATGTGCTTGCTGACCACGCCGGAGAGCATGTCGCCGACATGGTAGTTGGACGGGATGTAATCTTCCCAAGGATTCTTGGTCAGTTGCTTTTGGCCCAAGGAAATCCGCTGTTTTTCACGATCGACAGCCAGGACCACGCATTGGATGCGATCGCCTTTTTTGACCACCTCGGATGGGTGTTGCACCTTGCGAGTCCAGTGGAAGTCGGAGTTATGCAGCAAGCCATCGATGCCTTCTTCGATTTCGACAAAGGCACCGTAGGAAGCCAGGTTCTTGACGGTAGCTTCGATGACCGTACCTGGGGCGTAATGCTCGGCAATCCGGTCCCAAGGGTTGCCCTCCACTTCGCGCACCGACAAAGACATCTCCTTCTTTTCGAAATCGATGGCCTTGACATACACCTCGATGGTGTCGCCTTTTGCGTATTCGGCTTCGGGGTTGGGGTTTTTCTGCGTCCAGGAAAGTTCGGTGACATGAACCAAACCTTCCACGCCGGGCTCCAGCTCCACAAACAAGCCGTAAGGAACGATGTTGGCGATGCGTCCGGTATGGGTGGTCCCCACAGGGAAGCGCACGTCCAAGCCATCCCAAGGATCGGTGGTCAGAGCCTTCAAGGAAAGGGCAACACGGTTGCGCTCGCGATCGATGGACAAGACATAAACGTCGAGGACGTCGCCAATCTTGACCATTTCCCGCGGATGTTTGATGCGGCCGTACGACATATCGGTAACATGCAACAAACCGTCCATGCCGCCAAGGTCGACGAAGGCACCGAAATCGGCGATGTTTTTGACTTCGCCTTTGCGCACCTGACCTTCCTGGATTTCTTCCAGTAAAGCGGCGCGCTTCTCCATCCGCTCCTCTTCCAGCAGCTGACGGCGGGAAATCACAATGTTGCGCCGCTCCTCGTCGATTTTCACAACTTTGGCGCGAATGTTGATGCCGATGAAATCGGTGGGGTTGCTGACACGACGAATGTCGATTTGAGAGGCCGGCATAAACACTTCCACGCCATCGACCATCACCAGCAAGCCGCCTTTGATCATCTTCGTGCTGAGGCCTTCGATGATGTCTCCAGGCTCGTAAACGCCGACGATCTTCGACCAAGCACGCTCGCGATCGGCTTCCCGCTTGGAAACCACAGGCACGCTGGTATGGCGATCATCGCCACGGTAATAAACCTCAATTTCCGTTCCCGGCTCAGGCAACTCGCCCTCGAACTCAGGGATAGCAATAGGGGCTTCGGCTTTGCCACCGATGTCCACCAAGACAAAGCCGTTTTCGGCATCGATCTTGAGAACCCGGGCAGGGACGATTTGATCGCGAGCCACCGAACCTGCGTTAGGGTCGATTAGCTCGGCGAAGGAGGTAGATTCGGTGTCGCCGAGGATGTCGGCAGTTTGGCGCTCGAGTTCTTCTTCTTGAAGGTCGAAGCGCCGAATGAGGTCTTTGGAGACCATGATGTTGGGTTACGGGTGTGTCGGAGAGCTGGCCAGCCGTTGCTACTTAGCGGGAAGCAAGAAGCTCCTGCGCCCAAGTGAGGAGGCATCCGACTGCTTCCTCGACCGTGATGTTTTCGTTGACAAGAATGCGACTCTGCGCCGTTGGGTGCGGAGCCGCGTCTCCCCGAGCTGCGTCCATGGCATCGCGTTGGGCGAGCGAATCTCGAACAGCGGAGAGCGTGGTCGAAATCCCTTGCGCCTTTCTCTGCGCAAATCTTCGCTCTGCGCGAACATCCAGGCTCGCTTCCACGAACACCTTGAGGGCGGCATCGGGGAAAATGATGGTGCCGGCATCGCGGCCATCCGCCACCAGACCTTGGGCGGAGGTGGTGTGTCGCATGGCACGCATACTTTGGTTCAAAGCCTCGCGTACAGGGATGTGGTTGGCCACCTGAGCCACAGCCTGGTCGACAGCGGGGGTTCGCAAGCAATCGGTGCAAGCTTCCCCATTCACCGAAACGACGCCATGGGCATCAGCATGAAGGTTTAGGGAAAAGAGCGTGGCCAGAACATCTTCCTCTTGTTGAGGATTCACCCCAGCCTGTAACACGGCCCAGGTCAAAGCCCGGTACCAAGCTCCAGAGTCGAGGAAAGGCCAATCCAGCGCCACTGCCAGCCGCTGCGACAAGGTACTTTTGCCGGAGCCAGAGCTGCCGTCGAGGGTGATGACGAGCACCTCCTGGAATTGCGGTTCCTTGTCCATGAAGCCGAGAAATTCTAGTGTTTCAGCCGGTTTCGTCAAGCTTTTCCCCAATCCAATGAGGCGCGGCGCCTGGAGTCCAGGCCGGCAAGACCCTTAGCAGTCGCCCATCCCCTAAATCATGCCTGGCGGCCTGGTGCAAATGGCCAATCCAAACCTCCTTCGCCGCCGACTCCGCAGCTACCTGGGCAACCACCGGCAAGGTAAGGTGCATACTTTGCAGTGGCTTGCGTGCCACCTCCAGCTGGCTGTAGGAGCGCAGGCGGCGGGCCAAATAACGGCGCAACCGAAGAGGTAGAGCACGCAGGCAAGAACGCACTCCAAAGCGCCTCATGCCCCGCCTTAGACGCTGGTAGGGCAAATCGCCAAGACAAAAGGCATCGCCATGGGTCAACAATAGATTGCCCCCAGCGCGGCGAACCAGCACGCTGTCGGCAACAACAAAACCGAGTGCACGCCCATCCGCCGGACTGAGCAACACATCCCGATTGCCGCGCACCAACACGAGGCTGCAGCCAGCCTCCCGCAGCTGCTGCCAAGCCTGCAAGATAGGCTGCCAATAGGGATGCAAAAAATCTTCCCGACCCACATAACTCTCAAACAAATCCCCGAGAATGACCAGCCATGAGCAGTGGCCGACCAAGGCTTGCAGAGAATGAGCGAAACGCCACAACTCCTCGGGCTTTTCCAATTGCAGATGCAAATCACAAAAAACCGCGATCGGTTGTTCGCCGTCAACCACTATGGAGGCAGCACCTGGACAATAAGGAGCAAGTTGGGTGGTCACGATGTTTTTTCCTCTTGCAACCCCAACTCTTTCATTTTTTGCCACAGCACCTTCCGCGAAACTCCTAAGAGTTCGGCGGCTTTCAATTTTTTTCCCTCGGTCGCTGCCAAAGCAGCTCGAATAGCCGCACGCTCGGCTTTGGCCACCGCCTCTTTCAGGCCAACTGTGGCCCCCGGCGGCAATTCTTGACCATCGCTTAGTGAAAAATGTTCGTAGCGCAAGATGCGCGAACGCCCCGACAACGCCAAAGCTCGCCGCAAGGCATTCTCCAATTCGCGCACATTGCCCGGCCAAGGGTGCAACATCAACTTCCGCAGGGCTTCATCCCCCACCCGATAGCGGCCTTCGGGATCCCAACGCGACAACAAAGCCCCCAACAATGCGCCGATATCTTCCGGCCGCTCGCGCAAGGGAGGCAAGCGCAAAGGCACCACATTCAGACGGAAAAACAAATCTTCGCGGAAGGTTCCAGCGGCGACAGCCTTTTCCAGGGGAATTTTGGAGGCGGCCAAAATCCGTGCCTGCACAGGAAAACTTTGGCTGTGGCCAAGAGGGGAATACTCTCGCTCCTGCAAAACGCGCAAAAGCTTGGCTTGAGCCTCCAGCGGCACATCATCCACATCATCCAAAAACAAGGTTCCATGGCCCGCCTCGGCAAATAATCCTTGTCGGTCTTCCTCCGCACCAGTGAAGGCGCCACGGACAAAGCCAAACAACTCTCCCTCCACCAAACCAGAGGGAATGGCGGAACAAGAAACCGGAACAAAAGGATGCTCGCCTGCAGTTCGCAACTGGTGCAGCGCGCGAGCGACCCGCTCCTTTCCAGTGCCGCTTTCTCCCACGATTAAAACCGGCACTTCTTGGGTGGCGACCTGGTGCAAGCGTTGATTGATTTCTTGTATCGCCGGGCTGTGGCCAGTGAGCCGCGTGGGATCGTCGGCATGCTGGGCTCGCAACTTCTTCAACTCCGCCTGCATCGCCTTGGCCTCGGCGACCCGCTCAACCTGGCGCAACATCGCGTCCATGGGGAAGGGTTTTTGCAAATAACTGACTGCGCCACCCCGCATGGCCTCCACCGCCTGGTCGACCGAGGCATAGCCCGTCATCACCAAAACCTCCCCCGGCGGATCCAGTTGCCGTGTGCGCTGCAGGATGGCGAGCCCATTGGCACCAGGCAAGCGCACGTCGGTCACCACCAAATCACAGCGGTGCTCCCCCAACCAGGCCAAGGCCACGGCGCCATCCGCTAGAGACACCACATGATGCCCAGCCTCGACCAGTGCCTGCGCCAGAGGCACCGCCAGGGTACGCTCGTCCTCGACCAAGAGGATGTCCATGCGCAGATTCTACGCCTTCCGCCGCCGCGAACGCAGGCCGGCCAGCAGCATCCGGTGGGCCAAACGCGCACAGGCGAAATCGCTGGCATGATGCTGACTTTGCGGCATGAGCTCCAGGAGTTCGGCACCCACCAACCACCGTTTTTGCCCATCCAGTTGACGTAACAATTCGGACACCGTGTACCAGTCCATGCCCCCTGGCTCCGGAGTGCCCGTACTCGGGACTAAGGCTGGGTCCAAACCATCGCAATCCCAAGACAGCCAAAGAGGACCTGCTGGCAAACCGCGCACAATGGCCGCCACTTTTTCTTCGGCCGACAAAGGTAGCAATTGCCGGGCCGTCAGCCAATGCAGGTTTTCCGGCTTGGCAGCATAAAAATCTCGCTCTTCCGGGGAAATCGCGCGCAGGCCAAAAGAATAAAGTTGGCAACCCGTTTCCAAAACACGGCGCATCACGCAGCCATGGCCGTAGGCGGTGCCTTCATATTGGTCACGCAAATCTGGATGAGCATCCAAATGCAAAACCACCAAATCGGGGTGGCGCTCAACGGCCGCTTGAATGGGCCCCAAACTTAGCGAATGCTCCCCGCCCAAAAGCAGGGGAAATTTTTCGGCATCCAAAATCTGTCCCACCGCCTGTTTTAATTCCACCGCCAACTCTTGGGGTGGGCCAGCAAAACGAAGTGGGTTCATGGTGCGCACCCCATAGGCACGCGCTTCATCCTCCAACCACTCGTCATAAAATTCCACCTGCTGGCTGGCTTGCAAAATGGCCTCGGGGCCGGCTGCCGTGCCCTGACGGTAGGTGGTGGTAGCCTCATAGGGAATCGGCAAAACCACTCCCAGGGAATCCTCCCCGCAGTCGGCTGCATCGAGGCCAAGGAAAGCACCTGCGGAAGCTGGAAAAATCATTGCCGCGCCAAGGGCCAGGGGGAAGGTAGACTCAATTGCATGCGCCTGGAATATACCCAGAACCTAAAGCTTGAGCAGCGTCTTTCTCAGTCGCCGCAGATGATCCAGGCTATGCAAATTTTGCAACTCACCACCCCGGAGTTGCTGGATCGCATTGCTGCCGAGCTCGAGGAGAACCCGTTTTTGGAGACGGCCGAACCCGAAGACGCCGCCCCCAACAACTCCGAAGCCTCCGACGCATCCGAAACAGACCATGAGCCCGACCCCGTCGATATCGAAAGCATTGGCAATCTCTTGGAATCGGCCCCTGCTCCCCGCAGTGGTGGCCGTGCCGAAGATAGTGATTATGATTTTGTGCAAAACGTTGCTGCCCCCGAAATGCATACCGAGGATTCGGTGCTGGCCGAGCTACGTATGCGCGCCGAAGAGCCTTCGCTCATTCGCAACGCCGAACTGATTTTTCGCTTCCTCGACCCGCGCGGCTTCTTAAGTGATGGTTTGGAAGAAGTGGCCGAAGTTTCTCACCAACCCCTCGCTGAGTTGCGCCAGGCCCTGCAAGCCATTCGCCAAGTTGCTCATCCAGCAATTGGCGCCCGCGATCTGCGCGAATGTTTTTTGCTCCAACTGGATGCCCTGGAGGCGCAAAAACATCTGGGAGAGGATCACTATATTGCACGCAAAATCTTGGTGGATTATTTTGACGATCTTCTCGCCAACCGCATTCCACAAATCGCCAAAGCCGAAGATTTGAGCCTGGAAGAGGTCCGCCATGCGATTGAAATCCTGGCCCTATTCGACTCCCGGCCAATGGGCGAATTCGAAGCCGATTACAACCAGGTCATCACCCCGGATGTCCTCATTACCGAAGATGGGGAAGGCGGCTTTCGCGTCCGTTTAGTGCGCGATGGAGTGCCCGAAGTGCGGCTCACCCGCAGCGCCCAAGAGGCCTTGGAGCAAGCGAAAAACGACAAACGCTTGCACGCTTTTTTATTGAAGAAAATTGAACGCGCACGCTGGTTTTTAGATGCCGTCAATCAAAGGCGGGAAACTTTGCTGCGCATTTCGAAGGAGTTGGTCCACCGGCAAAAAGATTTTCTCACTTACGGCCCCGAGCGCATGGCGCCGCTCAAAATGCAAGAGGTTGCGGATGCGGTTGGCGTCCATATAAGCACGGTGTCGCGGGCCATCCGCGGCAAATATGCGCAAACACCGCAAGGAATTTTGGCGCTAAAAGGTTTTTTCTCGGGCGGGCAAGCTTCCTCCCGTGGTGGTTCTTGCTCCCGAGTCGCCATCCAGGAGCGAATTAAGGAAATTATCCAAGCCGAAGACAAGGCTCACCCGCTTTCCGATGAAGAAATCGTGCGCATTCTGCGTGAGCGAGATGGCACTCGTGTCGCCCGCCGTACGGTAACCAAATACCGCCAAGCCATGGATATTCCCTCCAGCACCATGCGCCGCTCTTATAGTTAAACCCAAATCTGCTAGAATGTGCGGCTTCCAAGAAGAACCTGATTCATGCCTACCATTAAAGCCAACCAAGTCCGCAAAGGCCAAGTCTTAGTCATCGATGGCGCCCTCTGGATCGTCACCGACTATGAATTTCGCAAGCCTGGAAAAGGCGGATCCTTTAATCAAATTCGCTGCAAGCACCACCAAACCGGGCAACAAAAGTCCATGCGCATGACTTCCGACGAAACCCTGGAGCGTGCCCATCTCGATCGTCGCAGTGCCACCTTTTCCTATATGGAAGGCGATTCTTATGTGTTCATGGATGATGAAAACTATGAGCAGTATTTCCTCGGTGCCGACTTGGTTGCCGAGGCGATGAAGTATGTGCGGGAAAACCAATCCATCAGCCTGACTTTCTTTGAAGGAGAAGCCATTTCCATTGATTTACCTCCAGCCGTCATTCTCAAAGTGACCGAAGCGGAAATCGCAGCCAAAGGCGATACCGTCACCGCCGACAAAAAAGGGGCCGTTTGTGAAACCGGGCTCGAAGTCAAGGTGCCTGGCTACATCACTGCCGGCGAATATATCAAGGTCAACACAGAAACCGGCGAATTTCTCTCCCGCGCCAAAGAAGAAGACCTCGCTTAAGTTTTCTTCTTACGGTTCTGGATGCGTCGCGTTGCATTGATGCGCGCCGCCTGCTTGCGCGCTTTGGCGATTTGCTTGCGCCATTCCGGCCGAATGTTCGAACCTTCTTCTAAGGCGCGCTGAATCACCTCAGCGGCCTCATGCGGATCATCTGTAAGGTAGAACAAATCGGGATCCTTCTCGCCAATGGTGCCCTCTTCGACCATGGTGCGCTTCATCCAACGCACCAATCCACCCCAATAATCTTTCCCCATCAACACAATCGGAAAGTCGCGCATTTTATGAGTTTGGATGAGGGTGAGAGCTTCAAAAAATTCATCCATGGTGCCAAAGCCGCCGGGCATGACCACATAGCCAATGGCGTATTTGGCAAAACAAACTTTCCGGGTGAAGAAATAGCGGAAGCTAAGCTCGACATCTTGGTAGGGGTTTGGGTCTTGCTCCATAGGCAACACAATGTTCAAGCCCACCGAGCGACCACCAGCTTCTTGTGCACCACGATTGGCTGCTTCCATCGCCCCCGGGCCACCGCCAGTGATGATGGTATAGCCGCGACGCGCCAAAGCTGCCGCAACCTCCCGCGCCATTTCATAATAGGGATCGGATTGTTTGGTGCGCGCGGAGCCGAAAATCGTGATACCTGGGCCAACCTCGCGCATCGTTTCAAAGCCTTCCACGAATTCGCCCATGATTTTGAAAATCATCCATGGATCGCTTCCGCCACGAGATTGCAATTCTTCCAGGGCCTTTTCGTATCGTCGTTGGTTCATGCTGGCGCTAGGATAGTCGCCACCAGGCAGGGCAAGCAACCACCGTTTGCCTGCCGCGGATGAAGCCTTGACCCCGCGCCCCACTGTCTTCCTCGACCGCGACGGCACTTTGCTGCGCGAAGTCCCCTATCTTTCCTCTGCGGATCGATGTGAATTGCTGCCCGGGGTTGCCGAGGCCTTGGCAACTCTTCACCAGCGCGGCTTGATTCTCATTGTGGTGAGCAACCAATCGGGAGTGGCACGCGGCCTGCTCGATGTAGGTGATTTGCTCGCCATTCAACGCAAGATCGACCAACATCTGGAGCCCTACGGGGCGAAAATCGACGCTTACTACCATTGCCCACACCACCCTGCGGTGGGCGTGGCTCCGGAGCGCCGCCGCTGCCGCTGTCGCAAACCTCTACCCGGGCTTTTGGACCGCGCCGCAGAAGATTTCTCCATTGAATGGGAGCGCAGCGTTGGCGTGGGTGATGATTTGAGGGATTTGCAAGCCTTTGCCGCCAAAAACCTGCCCTCCGTCCTGGTTGGCACGGGAAAAGGACGGGCTTCGCGGCAAAAATTGGCCGAATTAGGCAAAGAACCCGATTTATATTGTGCCCATCTGGCCGAGGCGGTGCCTTGGATTTTGCGGCACACCATCGAGCATCACCCACATCCAGCTTAGACCCTTTGCAAAGATTTGCTGTTTCCTATTTGCGGCGCTGTTAGCATCGTATATAGCGCACATGCCCGACCCCAAAGCCAACGCCTCCATCCTCGTGTTTGCAGCCAATCCCGACCCGGGCTTGGAGGAGGTGGTCATGCGTTTGTTTCCACGAACCCCGGTGCACCAACAACCCTTTGAGCTCGCCGAGTGGCTGGCACTAAGCCAAACCAACGACCTCTTGGGGCTGATCGTGGATGCCGAATCTCTCCGCATAAGCGATTTACGGGCTATAGAAGCTGGTCTTTCCGCCCATCCCGCGCAACCTTGGTGCATTCTGCTGGTCGGCGACCGTGGCTTAGTGGGCTATGAAAGCATTTGCCAAGTCCCCAAGCTTCGCCTCCTGCCGTTGCCGTGGACGCCAGCTGGCCTGCAGCAGGCCGTTCAATCCTTACCCAGTGCCACCGCGCCCCCCTCAGCAACCGACGATTCCTTCCTTGAGGGCTTGGTCGAAACCTTGCGCGACCCCCTCACCAGCATCTCTGGCTATTTGCAGCTTCTGGAAAACCAGAATGAGGAGCAGCTCCAAGGCTTAATTCACCCGGCCTTGGAGGCCACGGAACAAATTGGCACTCAACTCGAATTCCTACAGCTGGCCACGGCGGATATTTACCCCCATATCGCCCCAATCGATTTGAAGAATTTCTGCGCAGAACTTGCTGATTTGGCTCTGGAGCAAAACTTGGTGTTAGATTTGGACTGTTCACCCAAACTCTTCGTGGACGCGGATATTCGCTTTCTCAAAGCAGCGGTGCAATGCGCCATCTTGTTATTGCAGCGTTTTGGACCAGGTGGCCCCATTCAGCTTCGCTCCTGGCAAGAAAAGGAAGCTATCCTCCTCAGCTGCAGCATGGCACCACCACAAAATCCTGTCGCCCATCCCCTGGCACCGCCGGTTTATTTGCAACAACTCTTTCTGCGTTTAGCTGAAAAAGCTCCTGCGCAAGTTCATGTTGAGCATTTAGAAGGTGGCATTCCTTTGCGCTTAGAACTTCGCTGGTAAACGCCTTAACTGGCGACGTTGCCCACCAAGTCAAAATACAAGGACATGTGATACAGCAACAGAGCTTGGTAAAAGCCCAAGGCT
Source organism: Planctomycetota bacterium (assembly GCA_024275135.1). Lineage (GTDB taxonomy): Bacteria > Planctomycetota > UBA1135 > UBA1135 > UBA1135. Next base: position 12,919 of record JAJRZS010000023.1, read on the forward strand.
AACATCACCCCAATCCTGGCATTGCGAAAGTTATTCAGAATACAAAACACCAAGGAGCCTAGGCCGACGCCGATTGCTTTCACCCCGATAAAGGTACCCATCCCGGCATAAAGCAACTTGACTGCAACTGGATTGGCTTCCTCTCCTCCTCGTTGCAAATAAATCAAAGTGAAGTGAGCGTCAAGCAAGTTCAGCACTAAGAAAACCGTCAGCAAAATCCAAGTCCACAAAGGATAACGGTCGACAAAAACCTCTTGGTTTTCTCCAGGCCGACGGCCACCAGCCTGGCGTCGCCCTCCTCGAAAGGAGTAACGCGACAAAAAGGGCGTTGGACGCTCTCGGCGATCGGGACCGCGATAGCCCCGTTGCCTTTCTTCTGCAGACTGCTCGGTCATGATTAGTTTGTACTAGTGAGGCGCAACATGGTGGCAATGGTCAAAAAGGCAATGGTCAAATCCAAAAACACCGATTGATTTTCAATGTAATAGAGGTCGTAATCGACGTTTTCATGAATCGGAGCGTTGCGCGCTTCGGACACCTGCCACAAGCCGGTGATGCCTGGCTTGACATCCAAACGCAACATTTGCGTCTCGTTATAGCGCTCGACAATAAAGGGCATTTCCGGCCTCGGCCCAACCAAGGACATATGCCCCAGCAAAACATTCCATAACTGTGGGATTTCATCCAAAGAAGTTTTGCGCAAAAAGCGGCCAATTTTGGTCACTCTTGGGTCACTAGCGGATTGGGGAGTTACCGCATCCCCGCACATGTCGGAATACATGGTGCGAAACTTCACCATGCGAAAGGACCGGTTGTTGGCGCGTTGACGGATTTGGGTAAAAAACACGGGCCCCGGAGATTCCTTTTTTATCAACCCGGCCAGCAACAAAGTAAGGGGAAGCGTGACCAAGAGCACCGAGGCCGAAATGACAATATCGGCCGAGCGTTTGACAAAGTTGTAAATGGGCCGCCCGCGCAAAGGAACGGGTGTGATGAGCGGCAGTGAATCCAAAGTTTCCACAGTAAAGCGCCGGGAAAAGAAATGGTAGAGCTTGGGCACAACCTGGTATTGGATGCCGAAGTTATCCAGTTTCTTGCACAGCCCAACCAAGCGATTTTCATCAACCTCGGGCTTGGCAATTAAAATGCGACGCAAATCATAACGGTCACGCAGATGATCCAATTCATCCTCATGGCCCAAAACCGGATATCCACCAATCATCTCCTTGCCCACATAATGGCGGTCTTCGACAAAACCCACAAAGCGGTAGCCAAGGGTGGGGAACAGACGAAGCTTTTGCTGCAAGCGCTGCGCCATCGGCCCGGTACCAAAAATCGCAACGTTCGTGTTGCCAATGCCACGCGCATAGAACTCAGACAACACACGGAACATGACGGCACGCTCCAAAATCGTAAACAGAAAAATGAATAAGAAAAGGATGAGATAGAGTACGCGGGAGTAACTCTCCGCATAATCCAATTTCAAGATTTCATAGGGCACTTTGATAATTCGGTACAAGGTGCTGTCCAAGTTGGGAGTTTCCTCAACACCGCGCAACAAAAACACCGCCGTCGAGGTGACCAAAAAAGCCATCAAAGTGGCCTTAAAGAGCCCTCGGTATTCCTCCACATTGAGGATGGATTTCTGGCCTTGGTAAAGCCCAAACAACCAAAAGCAAGACAGCACCACCCCCGTAATCATCACGAACAGTTGGCGATAATTGTCGATAGGCACATGAGTACCGGCAGGCAAAATAAACGAAACAAACACCCAGAACCCCGTCACGCAGGCAAGCATGGTGACGAAGCCGTCAATCCAAACCTGCACCACGATGTACAAGATGTCGAAGTTGCGTTTCAGGTATTCCATGGAGGCAGGGTGGACTGCCGAAGCGGGTTCCTGAAAAAATACACTAGGGATGCCCGCTTAGCTACGGAGGTTTCCGCCCATCTCTGCTGCAGCCTTTTCGACCTTTCTCAAGAATTTCTGTTCCTCTTTATCGCTAAGCGTGCGGTCTGGGGCTCGCAGCAAGCAACGGAAAGCCAAGGAACGCTGCCCCTCCTCCAAACCAGGGCCAGTATAGACATCAAATAACTCCAAAGCTTCGAGCAACGGGCCCCCAACTTGCCGCAATTGGGCCTCCACTTCGGCATAGGGCAAAGAGGAAGGCAGGGCCAGCGCCACATCCACTTTGATGGCAGGAAAGCGAGACGGGGCTTGAAAATGCACTTCCCCAGCGGCGAAAGCCTGCTCCAAAGCATCCATGTCGAGGAGAAAGGCCGCGCAGTGGTGATGGTCGAAATCGAAATCGGCAAGCAAGCGAGGATGAACTCGACCGCTATGTCCCAAGCAAACATCTTGCCAATACCAATGCAAACACTGTACAGGATGCGCCCAATCAGGTTGTGGCATGGATTCCTCCTGCGGCAAAATCCGCAATGCCGACGCATCTAGCCCACGACTTTGCAATAAGTCCAAGACCACACTGCGCACATGCCCAAACAAACTTTCCGCACCTTGTTGGGGAAGCTGCTTGCGCCCCCACTCCACTAAGCCCAACCAACGCTTTTCCACAGGCGACGGGCAATGCGGTTCATATCCCTTGGCAAACTCGAACAGTCGGCCTTCTTCACGTTCGCGCAGATTGGAAGCTGCTTGCTCAATCAAGGATGGAAGAGGGTGGCGCCGCACCAAGTCGACTTGAGCCTGCACGGGATTTTCCGTGCGCACAAAAGAATTCATTTCAAGCTGCAAGCGCTGGGCCCAATCCCGATGTAAAAAAGAATAACTTTGGGTTTCATAGGCGCCATGTGCCAGAACCAAACGCTGCCCTAGCAAGCGTACCAACTTCCGCTGCGTCCGCTGTTGCGGAAGCTTCACCGGCGCGTGCAAAGCTTGAGCTTGGATGCGGTGATAGCCATGCATCCTGCCGACTTCTTCAATCAAGTCGATGGCCAAGGTGACATCCTTGGTTGCCCGCCAACTTGGCACCTGAACCTGGTAGCCACCATCCTCAGGTTGGCAGGCAAAGCCCATCGCCGTCAACAGCGACACCACCTCCTCTTCCACCAATTCCAAGCCCAACAACTTGCAGGCACGTGCCAAATCTAAGGGCAAGACCATGGAGGGGACTGGGGCTTCACCATCGACCAGCGGGGCAGCAAGAATCTTGGCATCCGGGCGCTGCGCCAAGAGCAAATGGCAGAAGCGATCTCTGGCTAAATTCGCGTATGCCGGATCCAGAGATTTCTCAAAACGCGCGCTCGCCTCACTGCGCAATGCCAAGCGATGAGCGGTTCGCCGTACCCGAGTGGGATGAAAAACCGCAGACTCCAATAAGATTTGTTGGGTGGAAGAAGTAACTTCCGTTTTTTCTCCACCCATGACACCAGCCAAAGCAACCGCCTCCTCACCCGCGCAAATAAGCAAATCTTCCGCCGACAATTCGCGCTCAACACCATCCAAAGTGCGCAAGGTTTCGCCATCCTTAGCTTGTCGCACCACCACCTTTTTTGACGGCAGGCAAGCCAAATCAAAGGCATGGGTTGGCTGGCCAATTTCCAACATGACATAGTTGCTTAGATCCACCACATCATGAATCAAGCGCTGGCCCACCGCCAGCAAACGGTTGCGAATTTTTCCGCTGGAGGCCATAGGCGAGCCAGCCAAATCCAAGGCCACAATGCCATATTGAGGACAGGCCTCCATGTTTTCGCGCTGAATCTGCCAATCCAGATTTTGCTGCGGCCAATCGACCGCGCAATCCAAAGGCGCCAAAGGCCGCTGCAGCAAAGCTGCCAATTCGCGGGCAAAACCATAATGCCCCCACAAATCAGGTCGATGAGTAAGCGATTTGTTATCGATTTCGAGCACCGAGTCGCGCAAACTCAAATAATCGATCAAAGGGGTCCCCACAGGTGCATCCGCAGGCAACTCCCAAATACCCTGGTGCTCTTCGCTCAGATCCAACTCGCGTTCGGAGCAAATCATGCCCGCCGAAACTTGCCCGCGCAGCTTCGCCTTCTTGATTTTCAAATCACCAGGCAAACGGCTGCCAACCGGGGCAAAGGCCACTTTCAAACCCGCCCGCACATTGGGGGCACCGCAAACTACCGGTACAGGTTCATCCTGGCCAAAGGAAACCGTAGTCACGGACAGCTTGTCTGCATCAGGGTGGCGCTCACAGCGAAGCACTTCGCCGACGATGACATCTTGAATGGCCTCACCAAAGGTTTCCACGCCTTCGACTTCCGCAGTATGCAAAGAAAGCAATTCCGCGATTTGCTGGGCGTCATAGCCATCCAAACTGACGAAATCCGCCAACCAATTGAGGGAAATCTTCATGCTTTAAATTGCTCCAAAAATCGAAGATCGCCACTCATCATCCATCGAATGTCGTCGATGCCGTAGCGCAACATGGCCATTCGAGAAAGCCCCAAACCGAAAGCAAAGCCACTGTACTCTTCTGGATCAAGCCCAGCAGCAACCAACACATTGGGGTGGACCAAGCCTCCAGGCATCAGTTCCACCCAACAAGAACCTTTACAAACCCGACAACCGGAATCACAAAAGGGGCAAAGAGCATCCAACTCAAAGCCCGGCTCCACAAAGGGAAAGAAGCCAGGCCGCAATCGTGTTTCCAGCTTCTTGCCGAAAATCCCTTCCAGCAGGGACTGCATGGCATGCAACATATGCGGAACCCCCACGCCACGATCCACGACCAATCCCTCCATCTGATGAAAGGTGTGATCATGGGTGGCATCTTGGGCTTCTTGTCGAAACACCCGCCCTGGGGCAATCACACGCAAAGGAGTTCCCAATTCACGCAGGGCCCGCACCTGTACGGGTGAGGTATGAGTGCGCAAACAATGGCGCGCCTCATCAGCTTCGGTTTGCACCCAAATGGTGTCATGCCCTTCGCGCGCCGGATGGTCGGCCGGAATATTGAGGGCGTCGAAGTTGTTCGCCTCTGTTTCCACTTCGGGACCATCCCAAACCACATAGCCCATGGAACTGAACAAATCTTCCAGCTCGCGAGCAATGGCCAAAACCGGATGCACTCCACCTGCAGGCAAAGGTGGGCCGGGCAAAGTGGGATCCACGCCCACTCCGGCTAAATCCGCAGCCAACCGCGCAGCCTCCAGTTCTTGCCGTCGCACATGAAGCGCTTCTTGCAAAGCTTGCTTGATTTGGTTGGCCAATTTCCCAACCACAGGCCGCTCCTCAGCCGGCAACTTGCCTAGGCCTTTGAGCTCTGCAGTGAGGGCACCACTCCGCCCCAACAAGCGTGACTCGACCTCTTGCAGCTTATCCAAGTCTTCTGCTGCGGCCACCGCAGCGAGTCCGTCGCCGCGCAATGCTTCGAGACGGTCACGCATCAGCGTTGACTCAGGCAGCGAGAGCTTGTTTGGCTTTCTCGACCACCGCCGCAAAGGCTGCTGGATCGTGGAAAGCGAGTTCCGACAATGCCTTGCGGTCGATTTGAATGTCGGCCTTTTTCATGCCGTTTATCAAACGGCTATAGGTGGTGCCGTGCATACGGGCACCCGCATTGATGCGCTGAATCCACAGCTTGCGGAATTCCCGTTTGCGCACTTTGCGATCGCGGTAGGCAAAATTGCCAGAGCGCAACAGGGTTTCTTTGACCGTACGCAGCAAGCGATGCCGCGCACCCCAAAAGCCTTTGGCACGCCGCATCAAGCGCCGGCGCCGACGAACACGAGGGACGACGTTACGGGCGCGCGTCATCCCTAGCTCTCCATCAACTTGGACAAGTTCTTGGCAATACCACCAGGAACCACGGCGGTGCGGCGCAAATTACGACGACGCTTCGCCGATTTTGCACACATGAAGTGACCGGTCATTTGGTGACGGCGAATGATTTTGCCATTCTTGGTCAACTTAAATCTCTTGGAGACTGCTTTTTTCGTTTTCTGCTTGGGCACAGTGAACTCCTGTGTCTTAGGGCCAAGGGGAGAAAATGGGCCGCGTATTGTAAGTGTTCAAGCAGGAAGGTCAAGCATCACTTGGCTGAGAATCGGCATCAGCGCCCTCCTTATCAGAGCTAGAAGCCCCTTCCACCGGTTTAGGAGGAATCGAGGGCAAATCTTGAAAATCTTCCTCATGCAAAACCTTCAGCGGCATGGCGCCCAGCGAAGAGGCGGCCGGAGCCTTGTCTTCCTTTTTCTCGGCGGGGCGGACCAAGGGGGTGGTGCGCTTGCCCAGAAGAAGATTCATGCGACGGCCTTCCATGCGTGGCTCTCGCTCCACCCTAGCAATGTCCTCAAGCTCCTGAGCCACTTTCAGCATGACCCCGCGTCCGATGCTCTGATAAGCCATTTCGCGTCCACGGAACAAACAGGTGACTTGAACCTTATGCCCTGCCTCCAGGAATTCCCGTGCTTTGCGGATTTTGATCTCCAGGTCGTGAACATCGATCTTCGGCCGCACCCGCACCTCCTTCAACACCGAGGAAGGAGACTTTGCCTTGCTCTTCGATTTTTTCTTCTGTTCGTACTTAAAGCGACCATAATCCAATATTTTGGCCACGGGAGGCCGGGAATTCGGCGCGACCTCAACCAAATCCAAGCCGGCAGCTTCCGCCATTTGCAAAGCCTTGGATGTGGGTGTAGGGCCGATCTGAACGTCGTTCTGATCAATAAGGAAAACTTCGCGAATGCGAATGCGCCGGTTGATGCGGTATTTCTCCTTTTCCGGCGGAGCGTATCTTTTTCTACGTGAGCCTATGGTTATGCCTCGTTTGGGTTTGCGGAATCTTGACGAATGCCAAGCTCCCTGAGTTGGGATTCATCGACCACCGAGGGCGCCCCAGTTAAGGGACAAGAACCGGTGGCCGTCTTCGGAAACGCGATGACATCGCGAATGGACTCGGCGCCGAACAAAAGGGCGTAGAGTCGGTCCAGGCCAATGGCAAAGCCTGCGTGCGGCGGCGCTCCATAACGGAAGGCCTCCAGTAAAAAGGCAAAGCGCTCTTCGGCTACATCGGCCGCTAGGCCAATAGCCTTGAAAATAGTTTCCTGCAGGGCGCGCTGATGGATTCTGACCGAACCGGAGCCCAACTCGGTGCCATTCAACACCAAGTCGTAGGCACGGGAGCGAATGCCCGCTTTCTGCCCACCCTCCAGAGCCGGCACATCCTCCAGCACCGGGCAAGTGAAGGGGTGGTGGGCAGGATGAAACTCCCCCTCCTCGCCTTCTTCAAAAAGTGGAAACTCCGTAATCCACAGCAACTGATCCGGACCTTGCACCAAATCCATCAGTTCCCCGGCTTTCCGGCGAACGGCGTCCAAAGCCACCATCGCTCGACGGGGATGGTCAGCAATAGTCACCACCAAATCGCCTGGACGCGCTTGCAAACAGCGCAAAAAATCGGCTCCAGCAACCGACAAATTGCCAATACCAACAGGGCAATCAACAGGTGTTTCCTCCGCGCCCACTTTCAAAAAGCGAGACAAAGGCCCGGTGGGGCCTTCCGCCGTCACCTTGCACCAAGCCGCGCCGCCAGCACCAGCATCCTTGGCTGCTGCTTCGATGACATTAATTTGTTTGCGCGATAAACGGCCTCCGTCGGGAATCCGCAACCCGCGTACCCAACCACCGTCGGCCAACACCTTGTTAAAAACCACAAACTCCAAAGCCTCAGCGCAGCCAGCCAAATCAACCACCTCTAGTGGGTTGCGCAAATCCGGCTTATCCGAAGCAAAACGTGCAACCGCCTCGGCGTAGGGCATGCGCGGCAAGGGCAGCGCGAGCTCCGTTCCCAAAACTTCTTGATATACCGCAGCCATGACTTGCTCGACCAAGGCGTAGACGTCTTCCTCATCGACAAAAGACATCTCCATATCGAGCTGAGTAAATTCCGGCTGGCGGTCAGCACGCAAATCTTCATCCCGCATGCAGCGAGCAATTTGGAAATACTTATCCACCCCTCCGACCATGCACAACTGCTTGAAAATCTGTGGTGATTGCGGCAGTGCATACCAAGAACCTGGGCGCACGCGGCTGGGGACTAAATAATCGCGCGCGCCTTCTGGGGTAGAACGCGTAAGCATCGGTGTTTCGATTTCCCAAAAGCCAGCATCCACCAAGGTTTGGCGAATGGCCTGGTTGGCGCGCGTGCGCAAAGCCATGCGTTGTTGCAATGCCGGGCGACGCAAATCTAAATAGCGGAATTGCATGCGCATTTCTTCGGGCACATCGATATGGTCGGCAATCTCGAAAGGAAGACGCACTGCAGAGCTGAGTTTTTCCACCCTTTGCACCAAGACTTCGACATCGCCGGTGGCGCGCTCCGGATTGCGCTGGCCTTCCACGCGCATGCGCACGACTCCATGCACTTGGATTACATCTTCGGGATGCAAACCCGACAACCCCTCCATGCCAGCAGCGGGGGCATCTTCATCGGCCACCAGCTGAATGAGGCCATAACGATCACGCAAATCGACAAAGCGCACCACCCCGTGGTCGCGCCGATTCGCAACCCAACCAGCCAGCACCACTTCGGTACCAACATGGTCCGCCCGCAGTTCCCCGCAGGCCATGCTTCGCCACGCCGAGGCGGCGCTCATGAATGACGACGACTCAAACGTTGGCGAATGAGAGCGCGACGCAAAGCCGCTTCCGCGCGAGCGCGATCCACTTTGCCGTCGCGATGAGCCATACGCTCCTTGGCCCGCTCAGCAGCATGCTTGGCCCGCTCCAAATCGATTTCTTCTGGTTTCTCCGCCGACCGCGAGAGAATGGTGACCACATTGTTTTTCACTTCAGCAAAGCCGTCGTGAATAACATATTCCACGTTTTCTCCCGAGGTTAGTTTGGCACGAAGAAGGCCGCTATCGGTAAGCGAGACCAAACCAGCATGCTGCGGCAAAACCCCAAACAGGCCATCAAAGCCGGGCACTTGCACGGATTGCACTTGCGCATCGAACACCACCTCGTCGGGAGAGACGATGCGCAAAGTGAGAGAGGTGGTGGTGGTGCTCATGACTGGGACACCCCGATGTTACAGGGACTTGGCCCGTTCGACAGCCTCATCAATACCGCCCACCATGTAGAAGGCCTGTTCTGGCAAATCGTCATGCTTGCCCTCAAGGATTTCCTTGAAGGAGCGCACGGTGTCTTCGCGGGAAACGAAACGGCCAGGAGAGCCCGTAAACTGCTCAGCAACAAAGAAGGGCTGGGACAAGAAACGCTGCAGACGGCGAGCGCGATGCACCACCAGCTTGTCTTCATCGGACAATTCTTCCATACCCAAGATGGCGATGATGTCCTTCAAGTCTGCGTAGCGCTGGAGCAGACGCTGCACTTGGGTGGCGACGGCGTAGTGCTCTTCACCGACAACCTGGGGATCCAACATCCGCGAAGTGGATTTTAGGGGGTGAACCGCCGGGTAGATACCCAATTCCGTAATCGCGCGGTCGAGCAGAATGGTGGAGTCGAGGTGAGCGAAGGAGGCCACCGGTGCGGGGTCGGTGAAGTCGTCCGCAGGAACATAAACCGCCTGCATGGAGGTCACCGATCCCTTTTTGGTGGAGGTGATGCGCTCTTGCAAGGCACCCATCTCCGAACCCAAAGTGGGCTGATAACCCACCGCCGAAGGAATGCGGCCCAACAACGCCGACACTTCCGACCCCGCTTGGGTGAAACGGAAGATATTGTCCACGAACAGCAACACATCTTTGTTCTGCTCATCGCGGAAGTACTCAGCCATGGTGAGACCAGACAAAGCGACGCGCAAACGTGCACCCGGAGGCTCATTCATCTGGCCAAACACCAAGACCGCGTTATCAATCACGGCCGCTTTGCTGCCATCGGGGGTGGTGTATTCGGCCTCCGACATTTCAATCCACAGGTCGGTGCCCTCACGGGTGCGTTCCCCCACCCCACAGAACACAGAAAAGCCCCCTTTCTCCACGGCCGTAATCCGAATCAGCTCCTGGATGAGCACGGTTTTGCCCACACCAGCACCACCGAACAAACCAATCTTGCCGCCAAGAGCAAAGGGGCAGAGCAAGTCGACCACCTTGATGCCGGTTTCGAACACGGTGGAAACGGCCTCCTGCTCGTCGAAGCGAGGCGCGGGGCGGTGAATCGGCCAGCGCTCTTTGACCTCAAGCTCCCCCTTGGTCACGGTGTCTAGAGGACGCCCCAGCAGGTTGAAGACTCGACCCGTGGTCATATCCCCCACCGGCACCATAATCGGTGCACCCGTGGGCACAGCGGCCATACCACGGCGCAAACCGTCGGTCGAAGACATGGCGATGCAACGCACCGTTTCGTCTCCGAGGTGCTGGGCAACTTCGAGAACCAGGGAATCCTGACCCTCGCGCGGAATCTCGACGGCGTCGTTGATGGCGGGAAGATCACCGTGGAAGGCGACGTCGACGACGGGTCCGAAGATTTGTTTGATGGAACCTTGAGCGCTCATGATTGGCGATGGTTTTTCTGTGACTAGAGGGCCTCGGCGCCGGACACAATCTCAGAGATTTCCTGAGTGATCTTGGCCTGGCGTGCGCGGTTGTAGAGGCGGGTAATTTCTTTCTTCATGTCACCCGCAGCATCGGTCGCGTTCTTCATGGCAAAGCGCCGCGATGCGTATTCGGAAGTGATGGATTCGAGCAGTGCGTGGTAAATGCATGTCTCGAGGTAACGGGGAATGAGCCTACCTAAAACAGCAGGACCATTGGGTTCGAGCAAGGGCTCGGCAGCCTGCTCGCCTTCCGCCGGAGCAATCGGCAGGAAAGGATCGAAGCAAGGCTCGTAGCGAACCATGGTGCGAAACTTGGTGGAGCAAACGGCAACCCCAGACAATTTCCCTTGCTGGAAGTCATCGACCAACAGGTTGGCAATGGAAGCGGCCTCGGTGAAGCTGACCTTTTCCAACTCGATATGCTCGAGGTAGGCGGCTACTGGGTAGTTATTCCGATGCGCCTCCGCCATCGCCTTCCGACCCAACACATAAAGTGCGAAGTTGCCGTGCAAGGGCTTCACCATCTCGGCCAGTTTGCGCTGAATGTTGGTGTTGTAGGCACCACACAATCCTTTGTCGGAGCCGACAAACAAAATTCCAAGCGGCTTATCGGCAGCTCCTTGTTGAAACAAGCTGGCGGCACTTCCCGCCGCTTCGGGTTGCGAAGCTACCGCACCAGAGAGGCCGCGCACCAGTTGCTCAAGCTCTTCGCTGTAAGGCTGAGCCGCCACCGTACGACCCTGAAAACGGCGCAACTTCGTGGTTGCCACCATCTCCATGGCGCGGGTGATTTTCTGGATGTTGCCAACACTGGTAATGCGTTGGCGCAAGTCGCGGATATTGGCCACGGTTTAGACTCCGGTTTGCAACATTAAGCGATGAATTGGGATTTGAATGCCGCGCAAGCAGCACCCACTTTTTCTTCCAGTTCCTCCCCCCACTTGGTTTTCCAAGCGTTGAGTTCGGCCATGACTTCGGGATGATTCGCCTTCATGTAATCCACAAAGCCGTAGGCAAACTCCAGCACTTTGTCGGTGTCGACATCATCAAGCTGTCCGGAGGTGCCAGCGTAGATGCTGACGATTTGGTCGGCGTTCTCCAAGGGTGCGTATTGACCTTGCTTCAGCAACTCCACCAAACGGGCGCCGCGGTTGAGGGCCTGTTGGGTGGCTGCATCCAAATCTGAGCCAAACTGGGCGAAAGCTTCCAGCTCACGGTATTGCGCCAAGTTAATGCGCAAACCACCGGCCACTTTTTTCATCGCCGGAGTTTGCGCCGCACCACCGACGCGCGACACCGAAATGCCAACGTTGACTGCCGGCCGCACACCCGAGTAGAACAAATCGGCCTCAAGGAAAATCTGGCCATCGGTAATCGAAATCACGTTGGTTGGGATGTAGGCCGAAACATCGCCTTCTTGCGTTTCGATGATGGGCAAGGAGGTAATCGAGCCACCACCTCGGGAGTATTTCGCCGGGTTGATTTCGGGAGCGTTTTGCGCCACCTTGGCAGAGCGCTCCAACAAGCGTGAGTGCAAGTTGAACACATCGCCGGGGTAGGCTTCGCGGCCGGGTGGGCGGCGCAGCAACAACATCACTTGGCGATAGGCATAAGCTTGTTTGGTGAGGTCGTCGTAGATGACCAAGACATGGCGTCCGGCATCGCGGAAACGCTCGGCCATGGCGGTGCCAGCATAAGGGGCAATGAACTGCATCGCCGCTTCTTCGGAAGCCGAAGCATTGACGATGATGGTGTAGGGCATGGCACCAGCCTCTTCCAGCTTGCGCTGCACATCCACCACCGTGGACTGCTTTTGGCCCACCGCAACATACACACACAGCACCTGCTCGTCGTTTTTAGGATCGCCGCCGCCGGTGTTCTTCTGGTTGATGATGGCATCAATCGCAATCGCGGTTTTGCCCGTTTGGCGGTCACCAATGAGAAGTTCGCGTTGGCCGCGACCTACCGGAATCATGGCATCGATCGCCTTGAGCCCCGTGGCCATCGGCTCGGAGACGGGCTCGCGCTCAACCACCGAAGGCGCATCCTGCTCAATCGGACGCAAGTCCTCATCGGTGGTGTGGATGGGGCCTTTGCCATCCAGGGGCACCCCCAAAGCATTAACCACGCGACCAAGCATGGCATCGCCGGTGGGGACCGAAATGATGCGGCCAGTACTTTTCACCGTGTCGCCCTCTTTTACCGAGGCAGCATCACCGAGCAGCACGCAGCCGACATTGTCTTCCTCGAGGTTCAGGGCCATGCCCATCGCACCTCCGGAAAACTCAATCAACTCCGACATCATGCAGTCGTCGAGGCCGTAAACACGTGCGACACCGTCGCCGACTTGCAGGACCTGACCGACTTTTTCGGTGGTCGAGCCAGTCTGGAAACTCTCAATCTCTTTTTTCAGGACCGAGGTGACTTCAGAAGGTTGCAGTTCCATGGGTGGAATCCGTTTGGATCAAGGAGCTCAGCCGAGCTCCACGTTCTCGAGGTTTTGACGAAGGCGCTCCAGGCGGCCACGAACCGATCCGTCGTAGCGGGTGCCAGCCAAAGTTACCCGCACGCCACCGAGCAGATCCTCGTTGACTTGGGTTTCCAAGCTGACTTTCAAGCCTGTTTTTGCAGAAAGCGCAGCTTCTACTGCTTGGCGACTCCCATCGCGAAGAGGAGAAGCGGTTTCGAGCACGCCACGCTGGCGCCCTTCATGGGCATCCAGCAATGCGGCGAACGCGGTGGGTATTTGAGTAAGTAAGACCAGACGCTTGCGGGCCTCCAGCACGCCTAACAAAGAGCGTGTATGTGGATGCAAGAACTCGCCAAGGGCCTTGTCCAAAAACTGCCGTTTTTGCTGATCGTCAATGCGCGGGTCGGCCATGGCCGCCACCGCTTCCGCATCGGCAAACACTGTCCCAAGCAGTTTTAGGTCGGCACGCACGGAATCCAAAGAGCCTTGCTCCAGCGCGACTTCAAACAAAGCGCGGCCGTAGCGACGAGCAGCTGGAGAGATTTGGACGTGCGACATGCCTTAATTGAGGTTGGCGTCTTTTTGGAATTCTTCCACCAAGCGTGCTTGGTCGGAATCGGAAAACTCGCGCCGGATGACGCGCTCGGCCACATCCACGCCTAAGCGAACGGCTTCGCCGCGCAGAATTTCCCGCGCCTGATTCAAGGCTTGGGCGATTTCTTGCTTGGCACGCACGCGCTCCTTTTCGGCCTCCTCTTTGGCCGCCGCCATCAGCTCTTTTTCCCGTTCGACAGCACGAGTTTTGGCCTCCGCCACCTGCTTGGCAGCTTCACGGCGCGCGGCTTCCAAATCTTCTTGGATTGCCGCCTTTAGCCGCTCCGTTTCTTCCCGGGCAGCCTCCGCGGCTTCGGCGGCGTGACGCGAATTGCCTTCCCGTTCCTCTAAAGCCCGAGCAATCGGACCAAAGACGAACTTCCACATGAACGGCAGAGAAAGGAGGAAAATCAGAGGAGTCCAGAACAGACCACTCGCCCCCACATTAAGAAGGCTATCCAAGCCGTTCTCACCAGAAAGAAGAAGTGCGTACATCATGAGATGAGGCCGGGAATCCTGCGCTCACCCGCAATCGCAAGTGAGCGCACACTTCCCGAGTTGGGGTTACTTGAGGGCGAACAAAAGGCCAACGACGATGGCGAAGAAGGTTGCACCTTCGACAAGCGCCGCCAACACAATCGCGTTGCCCTTGATTTCGGAGGCCGCCTCCGGCTGACGAGCAATGGCTTCGCCGGCTTTACCGCCGATGAGGCCGATGCCAATGCCGGCACCAATGACGGCGAGACCAGCGCCAATGGCGCCATTTGCGTGGGACACAGCGGCTTCGGCCACAGGTTGGACGGCGGAAGCGACTTCGGTGAGAAGAGTGAGCATCTCTGTTTTTGTTGGGAAGTGGGATTTAGTGGTCAGGATGCAGGCACATGCCGACAAAAATTGCCGACAGCAATGTGAAAACATAGGCCTGCAAGAGGGCGACAAAACCCTCAATGATCATCATGAACACAGACATGCCGACGACCAGCGGAGAAACCGCCCAGCCTACTGCATGGCTGCTCTGCCCGAAGTAGAACATCAGGCCAAGAAAAGACAAGATGACCAGGTGGCCTCCTGTCATGTTCGCCATCAAACGCATGGTGAGGGCGAAGGGCTTGATTGCCAAGCCAATCACTTCAAGCACGAAAAGCATCGGCCACAAAAAGCCGGGGACGCCATGCGGCACCAAGTTGAGCCAAAATTTGACCGGCCCCTGCACCATCATGCCGCCGACGAGCATCACGATTAAGGTGAGGATGGCCATGCCCGCAGTGACATAGACACTGGCGGTGGCAGTCACTCCAAACGGCACCAGGCCGAAAAGATTCATAAAGGTAATGAAAAAGAAAATAGACAAAAAAAGCGGCAACAATTTGCGCCCGTCTTCCTTGCCCAGATTGGGGTAAACCACCTCATCCCGCAGCCAGGCCACCCAACCTGCGAGCATGCGCGTAAACCAGCTGCCTTTGTTGCCAGCGATAGCCCGACGGACTCCCCCGAAAAGGAGAAATATCAACATCACGGAGAACACTTGGAACACC
>JAJRZS010000024.1 GCA_024275135.1 Planctomycetota bacterium
ACTTCGGTCTTATGTGCAGCCTTTGGTCATCATGTCTGCCATACCCTTTGGGCTCATTGGCGCCGTTTTCGGTCACGTGGTTTTAGGCTACGACCTCGCCATGTTTTCTCTGATTGGCATCGTTGCCCTGAGTGGAATTGTAATTAACGACTCCCTGGTCATGATGGATTGCATCAACCGCGAACGTGCAGCGGGCGCCTCGATTCTGCAAGCAGTCCGCGATTCCGGGGTGCGCCGCTTCCGCGCCATCTTGCTGACCACGCTTACCACATTCCTAGGATTGACCCCACTTCTCATGGAAAAGAGTTTGCAAGCCAAGTTTCTCATCCCCATGGCGGTTTCGGTGGCATTTGGCGTCGTGTTTGCTACCCTAATTACGCTTCTTTTTGTGCCTTCGCTCTACCTCATTGTGGAGGACATCAAAAAGATACGATTGCCCTTGGTCCCCACCCCAAAACCATCGTGAAATTCAACATCTCACCCGAACAGCTCAAAGAACTCCTCGCGCAAAAAAAACAGATACGCCTGATTGATGTCCGCGAGGAAGAGGAATGGGGTATTTGTCATCTTCCGGAGGCCGAGCTTTTTCCGTTGAGCAAGCTCCATCAATCCCAGGAAGAGTTGATGGAAGCCGAAGAGGCCTTGGTGGTGTATTGCCATCATGGTTTACGCAGCGCGGATGTTTGCAGTCAACTGCGCTTCCTTGGCAAAGAAAATGTATACAACCTGGATGGTGGCATTGATCGCTGGGCGGCCGAGGTCGATCCCAGCCTGCCTAGCTACTCGGAAGTGGCCAAGCCAGAGAATTAGGATTTGGCAGCCAAGAGGCCGTCGAGCTCTCTCCTCCCGCCAAACCGCCCACCAGGCCAAGGAAGCAGCTCGAATCGGCCTCAGAACGCCGTTTTGCGCCCAATTTCGGCCGGGACGGCTCCAAGCCCCCCGAAGTTCCAAGATTTTTCAACTTTCTATAGAATCTTGGAAATTCAAAAAAAAACCAAAATTTCCCGCGGGAATCCTGGACAGAACCCCTTTCATGGGATAAACCTATTTCATGGACGTGCGCCGTCGAATCCCCTGTAGGCGTTCGTCCTCCTCCCTTACGAGGGCCATGTGCCCTTACCCCTTTTGACCCTAGGCTTCAGGAGTTTCTGAATGTTCCGTAGCATTGTCGCAAGCGCGGCGGTCATGGCCCTCGCGGTCGGCGCCTCCGCCCAAACCCAGCAAATGAACGCTGGACGCATCCACCAGTCCGTAACACCTACTTACGGCACCTACAGCTTGACCAGCGGTTTCCAGGTGAACAACCAGGCTTACCGTTACGGTCCTGCCACCATCTTTGATAACACCAACGGTGCGGAGTATTACTTCTCCACCCTCGGTGCTACCGAAGAATGGATCGACGAGTGTGCCTTCGCGGCCACCGACCTCGATGGCAACGAGCAAATCAATGGCATTTCCTGGGAGTACTGCTCCATGGTGCCTGATGTTGCTGGTACCGCCATCACCACCGAGCTGCGTTTCTACAACGACACCGTCCTTGGCGCTGGCCCCACCGGCTGGCTGGACCTCGTTGCAGGCACCAACCAAAACGCTCAGTGTGGTTACCTCATCGCTGGCCTGCCTGGCGACCTCTCCGGCACCTTCGCCATTAACTGCTGGGGCGTCACTGTCGACCTCTCCGCTGGTTTTGAGTGCAGTGTTCCTCAAGAACTCACCCCGGGTGGCTTCACCGAGCTGAACGGCATCGGCTGGATGTACTACGACGCCGGCTCCTTGGGCCTCACCGGTCCTGTCCTCGACTCCACTTGGAGTTTCGGTGGTGCTGGCACCGCCATTCCTGGCTACGGCTCCCAAGACTACTTCGAACTGTTCGACCTCAGCCTCGGCCTCGGTGCTGAGTATGTGGGTGCGTTCTTCTTCGGTGGTGGTTCCAAGCTGCAAGGTAGCTTCCAAACCGTCTTGTACGGCGACGGCATTCTCGATACCGACGTGGTCAACGCTGACGTTCCTGGCACGGGTGATGTCCTCGTTCTGTCCTCCGACGTCGAGTTCCGTCCTGGTAACTCGGTCACCTGGAGCCTCAACGCTCCTGGCACCGCTGGTCTCACCTACGCCATGCTTGTTGGTACCGCCGGCAGCTCTGCTGGTTTCGGCTCCATCGCTGGTCCTGGTACCACCTTGCTCGTCAATCCTGGCAGCATCCTGACCCCGCCGACGCCGTTCATCATGAGTGGCGCCACCCCGGCCGTCTCCACTCCTCCGCTTCCCGCCTTGCCTCCCACCGTGTACGCCCAAGCCATGGGCTTCTCCGGTGGTGTCGCTCCTGGCAACGCAACGGAAGCTTCCAACGCTCTCAAGCACGACAACTAAGTCTTCTTGGGTTCCTCGGATGGCCTCGGCTGTCCTCCGAAACCCCGCAGCCTTGCTGTGGGGTTTCTTCTTTGTTCCCAAACTCCCGCTTATGATGGCCCCATGTCCGCCTCTTCCGATGCCAATGATTCTCTGGTTGCCAAGCGCATGCGCTTTTTGGCCCGCCATCACCACCGACGGCAGCAGACAGCCCCGTTAAGCGCCCCTCAAGGCTCCGGCGAGGCCAACCGCCACGGCATGCCCAAGCTCCCTGCCGGACAGCATGAGGCACCGCAGTGGCCGGTGCTGGATCTTGGTGTGCATCCAACCATGGATACCGATCAATGGGAGCTTGAAATCACCGGGCTTGTCGCCAACCCGTGCAAGTTGCATTGGGAGCAGTTCCTCGCCCTCCCGCAAGTGGAGCAGGCGTCCGATTTTCACTGCGTCACCACCTGGAGCGCAATGGATTTAGCCTGGAAAGGCGTCTTGTTCCAAGATCTCGCTGCTTTGGTCGAGCCCCATGAAGAGGCGCAGTTTCTGCTTTGCACCGGCGCCGATCACGATCCTGCCAGCGGCGAAAGCTACACCACCAACCTCCGTCTCGCCGACGCCTTGGCCGACGACGTCCTGCTCGTGCACAGCGTGGATGGTCAACCCCTTCCGCGAGAACATGGAGGGCCAGCGCGCATGATTACCCCGCGTCTTTATGCCTGGAAAGGCACCAAATGGATTTGCCGCATCGAGTTTTTAGCCGAAGAACAGCTGGGCTTTTGGGAGCGCCGTGGCTACTCCAACGACGCCAACCCTTGGCTTGAGCAGCGCTATGCCTAACCGCCTCTTCAGCTCCTCCCTCTTACCGGCGGGCCTGGCCCTCCTTGTGGGTTGGCTGTGGGCGCAAAACCCAAGCCAAGAACCCGGCCAAACAATTCTCCAACAATCCATCCACCTGGGCGATGATCAAACGCCCGAATGGCCGGAGGCGGCGGCCAGTCCCGATGCGGGCAAAGAATATTCCTTCTCCTTTGCCGCCAGCCCCAATGCTGAGGAACTTTGTTTGGAAATCACCCAGCGCCATGTGGATGCCCGTTGGACCATTCATCTCAACGAACAACTCCTTGGCACGTTGCCGGTGGCCAGCGAGCGACAAAGCATTTTGCTGCCCATCCCTGCCCAACTGTTGAAAGCCCAAAATCGCCTTCACCTCAGTACTTCCCAGGTGGGTGACGACATTACTTTTGGCCCAGTGCGTCTTTTGGAAGGCAGTTTTCGCCAGCGCATGCAGGTGCGTCCAGTGCAAGTGAACGTGGTCGACCCGGAAGGTCATCCCATCCCAGCCCGCCTCACCATAGTCGATGCAGAAAACCAATGGGCGCCTCTGTATTACTTGCCCTGGAGCCAAACCCCCGCGCGTTACGGCGTGGCCTACACCGACGGCAAAGGCAAAGCCGTTTTGCAGCTCGACCCGCAGGCCGCCCGCATTTTCGCCAGCCATGGGCCCGAATGGAGCGTTGCGGAGGCCAACCTTCCCCGCGACGAGCAAGCCGAAACCGTAACCCTCACCCTGCGGCGAGAAGTTGATACTAGCGGCTGGCTGGCAGCCGACACGCACATTCACACCTATACCTACAGCGGGCATGGCGATGCCAGTTTGCAGGAGCGCATCCTCACCTTGGCCGGAGAAGGCGTGGAGGTGGCGGTGGCCACCGACCACAACCACCAAACCGATTACCGCCCCGCGCAAAGAGAAGCCGGTTTAACCGCGGCCTACCTCAGTATCGTCGGCAACGAAGTCACCACCGACCTCGGCCACTTCAACGCCTTTCCACTTCCCGCCGACGGACCTCGGCCCAATAGCCACCTCGCATCCTGGCAAGCCCTCACTGCCGACATGCGGGCAAAAGGGGCGCAGGTGGTCATTTTGAATCACCCACGCTGGCCCGACCGCGAACAAGGTCCTTTTGGCCAAGCCCAACTGGATCGGCTACGCAGTGTTTTTGCCGATGGGCGCGATTTGTCGGTGGATGCAATTGAAATATTCAACAGTACAACCCCGGAAACCCCCTGGACCGAGGTGTTGCAAGATTGGTTCGCCCTCCTCAATGGCGGTAGTCGCGTGCGCGGCGTCGGTAGTTCGGATTCTCATTCGGTACTCGATCCCGTCGGCCAAGGGCGCACTTGGCTCCGCAGCGAAACCAGCAAACCGCAAGATGCCGACATCCAGGCCTTATGCCAAGCCTTCCGCGAGGGCTATTCCTCTATGGGAATAGGCTTGTTTGGCACCATACGCGTTCATGGATTCGGGCCGGGGCACCTTGCCCCCGTAGACGAAGAAACTGTTCACATCGAGGTGCAAATCCAGGGCGCGTCATGGGCGGAAGTGGAGTCGGCAGCCATTTATTGGAATGGCGAAGTCGTGGCTCAAAGCACCTTCCTGCCGTCCACCCCGGGCCAAGCCTTGCGCCAAAGTTTGGAGTTTCGCTTACCCCGACCGGCTTATGACACTTGGCTGGTTTGCGTCGCTCAGGGGCCCAAACCGGATGCGCCTTGGTGGTATAGCTTGTTCGACGACCTGGCTTGGGTCAGCAATCCGATTTGGCTGGACGCAAATGGAGATGGGGTCTATCAATCACCGGCGGAAACGGCTGCCAAGGCCCTCAATCAAGTGGACAAAGGACCCAAAGGACAGCCGCAAATCACCGATTTGGCGGGTATCCTGAATCACTGCGATCGCGCCATTGCCATCCAAGTGATGGTACAAGCGCAGTTACGATGGGAAGCCTCCTTCCCTCAGTTGGTCGCCCAAATTCCCATGCTAAGTTCCCGCCATCGCCCGGCCCTCGAAGCTGTACTCCACCCTTGATGCAAGTGCCCACATCGACTCTCGGCCAAAGCCTTTGCTTTTCCGCCTTGGTGCTCATCCTGGCTTTGGCCAATAGTTTTCTTAATCCCAGGGCGTTGGATTTGACTCGGGATTATTTTCCGCAAGCGCAATCGGCAGCTTTGACGTCCTCCAAACCGTCTTCAAGTGCATTGCCCAAGCATGATTTCGGCGTGATGACAGCCGAGGATATCCTCGAGTTTCTTCCCGATTTCAAAAAAGAAGACCACATGGTGATTTGCCTGGATGCGCGCAGTCCCAGTCATTATCGCAACGGCCATATCCCCGGCGCCTATTTGTTGGATCACTACCACCAAGACGATTACCTGCCGCAACTCGTGCCAATGCTGAAGCAAGCAGGGTATGTCATCGTCTACTGCAAAGGTGGAGACTGCGAAGACAGCATTTTCTTAGCCACCGATTTGGTTTATCACCAAGGCATCGAAAAAGAAGTGGTGTACATTTATGAAGGAGGATTTCACGAATGGCGGGAGAAAGGCTTGCCCATTACGGAGGGCATGGAACCATGAAACGCTCTTGGCCTAGGTTGCTGCGGATTGGCGTGGGAGCCATTTTGATTGCCTATGGTCTGGAAAAACTGGCCGATCCCGTGGCTTTTCTTAAAGCCATCCACGAATATCAAATTCTGCCGTCGCGGCCCCCATGGATGATGAATTTGATGCCGAATGGCATTCCCATTTTGGAAATTGGAGCTGGCCTTTGTTTGATTACCGGATTCTTGCGGCGGGGAGCCTCTCTCGTTATGGGTTGTTTCCTTACCGCCTTTACTGCGGCGATTTTGTGGCGCACCTTCCGCGTCATGGAGGAAACCGGCTTAGCCTTTCAGCAAGTGCAGTTCGACTGCGGCTGTGGCTCGGGCGTGGTGGTCATTTGGGAAAAGATTCTGTTCAATCTGGCTCTGATTGTGGCCACCTTCTACGCCGGCTTCCGCCGCACCACTGCATGACATCCGCCCAAACCTATCATTTGAACAGCCAAGACGGCACCCAGCTCAGTGTTCGGGATTGGCGTCCAGATGGCCCCCCTCAACACCAGCTGCTGTTGGTGCATGGTCTTGGCGAGCATCTTGGGCGCTATGAAGGGTTGGGAGAAGCCCTCGCCGGGCGTGGTGTGCGGTGCCTGGGAGTGGATTTACGCGGCCATGGTATGTCGCGCGGTCGCCGCGGCCATATTCGCCGTTGGCAAGATTATGTGCTCGACATTGCGGCTGCTGCCGAGCAACTCGAAGCGCCCTATAACTTGTTCGCGCATTCGATGGGCGGTTTGGTGGCTCTGGATTTTTTGCAGCAGCATGCAGATTCGGTGCGAAAGATTATCTTGTCCGGCCCATTGGTTGGGGAAGCGGTGAAAAATCCGGAGTGGAAGAAGAAAATGGGATTGATCTTAAGCAAAGTTTTACCTTGGGTTCCTGTCGCCAACGGCATCCCAATGGAAGATTTGTGCACAGATTCCGCCCAGGTCTCCTTATTTGAAAACGATAGCCTTCGCGTGAAAACCATCACCCCACGCTGGTATTCCGAAATGTTGGATGCTGTAGAACGCATGTGGGAGTATTTACCCAACTACACCACGCAGATGGATTTGCATGTCGCCGGTGAGGAACGGATTATCGACCGCCAAGCCCTAGACCGTTTTTTTGAACAATGGCCCGCCGAGAAAAAACGCTGGATATGGGAAGGCGGCCGCCACGAAATCCTGCAAGAACCGTTTCGAGAAGGCGTGATTGCGGCCATCTTCGAAGGCCTGGGTGCATGAATTGTCCGCTCTGCGGAGAGTTGGGAGTGGAAGCCTTCCAAGTCCATGGAATTCCCATACGCAACTGCCAACACTGCCACCACCGCTACGCTGATTTCTCAGCCAAGCCAAGTCATGTCGCCACCCATTATGGCGACGCCTATTTTGAGCAGGGCGGGGTGGGCTATCCAGATTACCTCGCAGACGAAAAGATATTGAAAGCCCATGGCAGGCGCTATGCCCATATCCTCAGCCGCTTTACCCCACCTGGCTCGGTACTGGATATCGGCTCTGCCGCAGGTTTTATCCTAGATGGATTTGTCAAGCAGGGCTGGGCTGCATGGGGAGTGGAACCCAATCCAAAGATGGCTCGCTACGCCAAGGAAACTTTTCCGGTGGAAATCCTTAACTCGGCGGTGGAAGACGCTATCTGTACGGGCACGCTTGATTCTGTGAGACCGCCCCAGGGTTTCGACTTGGTTACCTGGATTCAGGTTTTGCCCCATTTTGTTGACCCCCTTTTCGTTAGCAAGGAATTGGCCGTGCGCACCAAGCCCGGGGGATACTGGCTCATCGAAACTTGGGACCGCCAAAGCTGGAAGGCACGCCTCGCCGGCAAAGCCTGGCATGAATACAGCCCACCCAGCGTTCTGCATTGGTTCAGCCGGAAGTCCTTGTTGAAACTAACCAAAAATTTTGGGTTTGAGGAGGTGGCTCATGGGCGCCCATCAAAGCAAATCAGCATGCGCCATGTACAAAGTTTATTCCAAGCCAGAAAGCAGGAGCATGTCTTTGCGGCACTGGGTTACGCAATCGCCAAGGCCTTTCCTGCCAATCTAACCATCCCCTACCCGCCCTTCGACCTTTTTTGGACCTTGCTTCAGAAGTCTCCTGCCTAAGCGTAGTTGATGTTTGCTATGCTCTTTCATGCGTCGGCTTACCCTGATTCTCCCTTTCCTTTCGCTTGCCTGCTCCAATCTGCTGCAACAACCGCAAACCCTAATATGCGCCGACTTGCATTCTTGGATTGTCGATATCCCTGCACAAGATCAAAACCCAAATACGCCCTCTCCCTTTCGCTTTGAACATGGGTGCTTGATTACGGATGGCACTCCGGAAGGCCACCTAATTAGCAAGGATAGCTTTCGCGATTATCGTCTCATCGTCGAATATCGCTGGCCGGGAGAACCTGGGAATTGTGGTGTTTTAGTGCATGGATCCACCCCCCGCCGCCTCTACGGAATGTACCCTCAATCTATCGAATGCCAGATGCATGCCGGAAATGCTGGGGATTTTTGGTGCATCGGGGAAGACATTTGGGTGCCCAACATGGAAGCGCGGCGAGGTCCCAAGGAAGAATGGGGTATTGACGGCCAAAAACGTCGCCGCATTTTGAATCTCACCGATGGCTCTGAAAAACCGGCCGGCGAGTGGAACCAAATGGTTATCGAAGCCTGTGGTCGAACGATTGATATCTGGGTAAACGGCGAACTCGTCAATCACGGGGAACACTGCACTGCCACTCATGGGCGCATCGCCATTCAGGCGGAAGGTGCACCTTGTGAATTTCGGCGGATTGAAATCCAGCCTAGGAATCCTCGTCCGTCAATTCCTCAATCGTAAGCAGCATGCGGCGATTGTGAGGGTCGAGTTCTGCAGCTAATTGCATGAGTCTGGAAGCCTCCTCGCGATCGCCAAAATCCATCATCGCCTCGCCTAGGGAAAAATAGAACTCTCCGGTCATCGGGGACATCTGGATGGCTTGCTGCCAATGCTTTTGGGCCAATTCCCAATCCCCGTCTTCGCCCTTGCCGGAATGAAGGTTGCGCACCAACAACTCGGCGTAGTTGTGGTGAGCCAAGGCGCTGGCGTCGCCAGCTGCAAAAGCTTCTTCGAACAGCCTTTTAGCTCGAATGGGGCGACCATAGCGTCGCGCATTCTCCGCCGCTTTTTCCAAGCCATGGGAACTTGTTACCTTGAGTTCCTCCTGGATATACTGGAACCATTCCTTTTCCAGCGTTTCTAAATCGGCTTGGGTCTTAATCCCTAGGTATTCTTGTAAGACTGGAAGCACATCCTCTTGGCGCACGGTCTTTAATCCATCCACCCCCATACTTTGGCGCTTGATTTTTTTGTCATTGGCCAAAGCCACATAGAACTTATGAAATTTCTTTGCATAGCGCTTGTCGTTCATCAAAAAATGAACCAATGTCCAACCCCAGGTGTAATGATCGTAGCGCGAAGTTGCAAGCAACTCTTCAATGTGCATCCACTTTCCACGGTCAATATCGGTCAGAACTTCTGTTAGCCTGCCCTCCAATACATGACCAGAACTGATTTTTTTCTTTTTATCATCCCAGTGGCTGGCCCCGTAATATTCGGCCAAAGCTTCGCCGGGCCAGTGCGGATAGGAAAATTTAACGTTGATCAGCTTTTGCAAATAATGATTGGCCTCGTGGAACATCACCTCTTCAGTGAGAGATGGATCCAAGCGCTCGTAATAAATATTGAGCTCCAAGGGTTTGACGAAGCGAAAATAACCTAAGGTGCCACCACCAGCCCCGCTGACTTGGTGAAAAAGATCCTCGTCGTTATAAAAGCAAACTAACAAGCGCGAGTCTTTAGGGTTTTGCCCATAGCCCTTTTGCGGTTTAACCTTCCATTCCTTGCAAAAAGACGCGAAGTAAGCTTCCATCAAGTTGCTATAGCGTTCAAACACATAAGGTGGGATGGTATGTTCAAAATTAAAGTATTTCGTCTGCACCTTGTAGCGATTGCGCCAAAGGGAGTGTTGATCAATTTCATCTACCAAGGCACGCCGCTCGGCAATCCGTTTTTGAATTTTCCGACTACGTACTTTGGGGCTTACCCACTTACCCTCATACGGCACCAACCCCTCTTCCAGCTTCTTGCTCTCTTCCGCATTTTGGGGTACATAGGCTGGAGCTTCTTGCCCCACAATCACAGCCTCTTCAATCAAGGAATTGCGAACAAGGATGTCACCATGCTTGTAGTGCACCACCACTCCCTCCTCCACCCTTTCTAAAGCAAGCCCATCAAAAATGCGGCCATCTTTTAGCAAAAGGATATCCTCCTGTGCCCAACCGAACCCGGCACACAGGAAACAAAGCAGGCAGATGCAGGTACGCACCATGTTACTGAATGGTTTTTAGGTAGGCCTTGTCTAGTGCATCCCAGTCCTTTTCCGTCCAATCGGCAAAAGTTCGACGCAAGAGTTCTTCGGCAATGCCCTCAGCTCTTTCTTTCCACGCATTTTGTCGAGCCTTGAAAGCGGCATCTTCTTCTTCCTCAGTCATCGGCTCATCCGCTTCATCCTCGGGTTCTTCCTTGGCTTTTTCCTCTTCCAGGATGTCGTGGAGATTGCGCAGATAACGCTCAACCAGTCCTTTAGTCAATTTGTTTTTGGCCCCTTTACCTGCGAGCAAGTAGCGGGTGAAAGCGCCGTATTCCCGGTAAAGAGTTTCGTTGTCTCCCCAGTCGGCGTCCGTTAAATGGAACATCTGACTTGGTAGGGTAATTGTTCCCTCACGCAAAGCCTCTCGTAGCCCTGTTTTCTCCCACTGGTCGGGTTCAAAAATCAGCTTATTGCCTTTCACCCGCGCGGAATGCAGCATGCGATCAATCCCCCGGCGGAGCCAGGTTGGAATGCGCATGTACAGCTCACGGTCGCGCTCGTAAAACCAATAACGGAAGGAACGGTCGTTGACATAGCCACGGTAGTAATTGGAAAGTCCATCGGTATCTCGGCAGGTAAGAATTTCGATATTGGTAAAGCTCCACCCACTTCCGGATTGGAAAATCCCCAATTCTTCTCTGGATTGGCAAATACGGATGATGGGCCGCCGCACATATTCCTCCGGACCAATGTAGGGGAAATTCTTTTCCAGCCAATCAAACATCTTTCCCACCTGGTCGGTAACATCCTTGGCATGCTTTTTCTTCACATGTGAAAGCACCAAAAATCGGCCGGTATCCTCACTACTCCAGTCTTCAGGGAGGTTGGCCAAGGCTTTTTCATGCTGCTCTTTTTCAATCTCTAAGCGCAGCGCCTTACGTTCCTCGGCAGAATTGGCACTGTTTATCACCTCTTTTAAGCCAATGGAGCTCGCATTTTTCGCTTCCGTGCGTTCAATGGCGACAAAGGATTTTAGCCGCGATTGAAATTCTTTTTTCAACTTCGGGTAGGCAACCTCAAGGCACTCAAACTGTACTGCCACATCGGCATGCCCAAGATGATAAACCCA
>JAJRZS010000003.1 GCA_024275135.1 Planctomycetota bacterium
ACCACGAGTAAAGACGCGGTCGTCAGTTGAGAAGTCGGCATTCAAGGAAAGGGTGAATCCTTCGCCGACGACGCCGCCACCGCCACCACCGCCACCACCGCCACCAGTCACGGTGATGTAGGCGACACGCACTAGGGTGTCACTGCCATCGGCATTGCTTGCCGTAAGGGTGACATCATAAGTACCCGGGTTGTTGTAGGTGTAGGTGGGGTTTTGCGCCGAAGACGTGCCGCCATCGCCGAAATCCCAACTCCAAGAAGTGGGCGTGTTGGAGGAGAGGTCGGTGAAATCGACAACCAAAGGTGCAGCACCATTGGTGGTGGAGGCGGAGAAATCTGCCACGGGTGGGTTACCGGGAACCGGATCCACAGTGATGTAGTTGGTGCGCACCAGAGTGTCTGAGCCGCCGGCATTGGTGGCCGTCAAAGTGACGGTGTAAGTGCCCACTTGGGTGTAGGTGTGGTTGGGGTTTTGTCCGCTGGCACTGCCACCATCGCCGAAATCCCAGGCCCAAGAAGTGGGGCTATTGGTGGATAAATCGGTAAAGGAAACCGAAAGCGGTACGGTACCGGAGGTGGGATTGCCGCTGAAATCGGCTACCGGTGCCGGGGTGCCTCCACCGCCACCACCCGAAGTAATGGTTAGGGTGACTTGCGGCTGAAAGCGCGTTTTATTGCGGTCTTCGACTTTTGCTTTCCAAGTCCAGGTGGAATCGTTGGAAGGCAAGTTTGCCAAGCTGTAACTGGCGCTATACGAACCGTCGTTGTTGCTGGTCAAATTCATTTTGACCTTGTTGCCTTGGGTATCGCGGAGTTCCCACTGCGTCTTTTTCAGGTTGTTGTAATCCACCTGATCGCTCCATACATACATGTAGAGGGTGTCGGAAGTGCTGAACACGCGCAGGTCGTTGCTGACGCTGGGGCTGTTGTCGAGGACAAAACCTTCGCCAACAATGCCACCGCCACCACCGCCACCACCGGCGGGGTTCACAGTAATCAAACCGGTTTGGACCAGAGTGTCGGTGCCATCCGCGTTGCTGACAGTAAGGCTGACGTCGTAGGTGCCTGCGGAGTTGTAGGTGTAGGAGGGGTGCTGCACATTGGACGTGCTGCCATCGCCGAAATCCCAACTCCAAGAAGTGGGGTTGTTGGAGGAAAGATCGGTGAAGGAAACCGCCAAGGGGGCAGTGCCAGAGGTGGGCGTGGCACTGAAATCAGCGACCGGTGGGTTGAGCGTGCCGCCACCACCGCCACCGCCGCCACCACCGGTGGCTTGGGCCATGGCATTGGCGAGGTTGATGCGGCCGTAGCCGTAGGTGTTATCCAAACCGTTGGCACCGAGATCGTCTGCCGACGATTTCAAAATGTCTTCCACCTGCTGCGGGGTCAAGCCCGGGTTGGCGGAGAAAATCATGGCAATTACACCCGCGGTGAGGGGGGTGGAGAAGCTGGTGCCATCGACCGCTGTGTAGCCGCCGTTCGAGTCGGTGGTGAGGACACCGGTGCCAGGGGCAACGACATCGACGAACTGACCGTAGGCGGAGAACCAAGCCAAACCGTCGCCATTGTCAGAACCACCCACAACGATGATGTCATCAGCATCGCGGTCGCCGAAGGTGAGATTTCGGCTGTCGTTACCAGCAGCCCAAACGCATAATCCGCCGATGCTCTTGATGTAGGTCGCAGCACTCAAAACCGTGCTGGAGTCCACACCGGAGTAGCTAACGCTGGCCACCTTGTCGCCGGCTTCAATTGAAGTACGGGCGGCATGGGTGAGATCGCTCAACATGGCGCCACCCCCAGAAGAGTTGGAAACGCGCAACATGCGGTGGCTGAGATTCCAGCCAACTCCAGAGACACCGACACCATTGTTGCCGTTGGCCGCTGCGCAGCCGGTGGTGTTGGTGCCGTGGGGATGGACGGGGCCAATGTTGCCGCCTGCGTTTTCCCACTTGCGATCCACAGCGTTGTAACCCTCATTGCGATGAAGGAGCAAATCTTCGTGGGTAGTCAACACCCCGGTATCGCAGATGCCGATGCCGACGCTGGGATTGCCAGTATGCAAATCCCAACCGGCTGCAGAATTCATACGGTTGGCCTGATGGTGCCATTGACTACCGAATTGCGGATCGTTGGGCACCACTAAGGGGTAAACAAACCAATCGGGCTCAACATAGGCGAAGTCGCCTTCGTTCATGAGGCGGGTGGCCAATTCACTTTCGGTTTCGCCTTCGGAGTTCAAAAACACATACTCGTTGGTGGCAACCACATAGTCTTTGATGATGAAGGTATGCATCAAGGCATGGGTCCATTCCACGCGGGCGATGGCTTCTGCACGGGCAACGCCACGGGCCATCAAATCGTTGGCGGCAAGCGGGCGCGCGACCATCCAGCCCGAGAATTCCTTTTGCCCAGGAACCTCATGGAACTCGATTTTGTGCGACAGGGAACCCGAACTCATTTGGGCTGCCGCCGAGGATGTGGGTAGCAGACAGAGCAGGGGCAGAAGGAGGGAGAGGAAGAGGGATTTGGGTTTCGACTGCATGGCAGGTTTGGGATGCTAAGCCAGGGGGGGGCGAGAGGCCCAAGGGGGGAAACCGAAGCTAAAGCAAAGTCAGGCTTCTGGCAAGATGAGAAATCCTAAAAACCTTTGCACTTCTGGATTTAGAGAAAAACCCTATCCGAGGATTAGGCGGGATCTAAAGCGGCGATTCCGGGCAATATTTTGCCCTCCAGCATCTCTAAAAAAGCCCCCCCACCAGTAGATATGTGGGAAATTTTGGACTCGACCTGGTTTTTCTTGATGGCTGCCACGCTGTCGCCGCCGCCAACCACAGAAAGGCAGGAGGAGGTGGCCAAAACTTGGGCAATGGCCGAAGTACCTTGACTGAAGGCTTCCATTTCGAAAACCCCCATCGGGCCATTCCACACCACCGTCGACGCGGATCGCAACTTGTCGGCATAAAGGTCGATAGTTTGGGAGCCAATATCAAGCCCCATCCAGCCATCGGGCAAGTCTCCGGCGATGACCTGGGTGTTGGCATCCTCGGCAAAGGCGTCGGCCACCAGGTGATCCACCGGCAAGAGAATTTCCACTCCACGCTCTTGAGCCGTTGTCATGACTGCTTTGGCCACCTCCAATTTGTCGTTTTCGCAGAGAGAGCTGCCAATGGCAATCCCTTGCGCAGCGAGGAAGGTGTAGGCCATACCGCCACCAATCAGCACGCAATCCACCTTTTGCAGCAAGCTTTCCAGCACCATTATTTTGTCGGAAACTTTGGCGCCACCAATGACAGCCACCACCGGGTGTTTGGGAGTTTCGAAGGCCAGGCGAAAAGCTTCAATTTCTTTTTCCAACAGGCAGCCGGCAACTGCAGGTTTTAGCAGGGAGGGCACCCCAGCCGTAGAGGCGTGGGCGCGATGGCAAGTGCCAAAAGCGTCTTGCACAAAGACATCGGCAAGTTTGGCCAAGTCGGCGGCGAGCTGAGGATCGTTTTTAGTTTCGCCGGGATCAAAACGAAGATTCTCCAGCAGCAAGACCTCGCCAGACTTCAATTCCTTGGCAGCGGCCTCCGCTTCTTCCCCGCGGATTGCGGCGACGGCATGCACAGAAACCGCAGGCAGCAATTTTTGCAGATGTTCCGCCACCGGTTGCATGCGTAACTCTTCCACTACCTGGCCTTTGGGGCGACCAAGATGGGAGGCCACCACGGCACAGCCACCTGCTTGCAGGATATGTTGCAAGGTGGGGAGGGCGGCGCGGATGCGGGTGTCATCGCCAATAACCCCATCCTTTGTGGGGACATTGAAATCCACACGCACAAACGCGCGTTTGTGGGCAAAATCGACAGCGGTGAGATTCTTTTTGGCGAGGCTCATGAGAAAAAGGAGTGCGGGGGTTGCCCGCACTCCCGGCGATGGGTTTAGAGGTTATGCGACTTGAAGATGAGGTCGCAGACACGATTGGAATAACCCCATTCGTTGTCGTACCACGACACCACTTTCACCATGTTGTTGTCGAGCACCATGGTGGAGATGGCATCGAAAACCGAGCTATGAGGGTTGCGCAAGACGTCGGAGGAAACCATCGGATCCTCTGTGTACTGCAAAATGCCTTGCATCGGGCCATCCGCAGCCGCTTTTACCGCGGCGTTGATGTCTTCGATGGTGACCGAAGCCTTCTCCACTTCGCAGACCAGGTCGACGACGGAACCGGCAGGAACAGGAACACGCATGGACATGCCGTCCAGTTTGCCATTCAGCTCTGGCAACACCTTGCCAACGGCGCGAGCGGCACCGGTGGACGTGGGAATGATGTTGGAAGCTGCCCCGCGGGCACGACGCAAATCCTTGTGCGGAAGGTCGAGGATGCGCTGGTCGTTGGTGTAGGCGTGAATGGTGTTCATCAAACCACGCTTGATGCCAAAGGCTTGATGCAAGACTTTGGCCAGCGGCGCCAGGCAGTTGGTGGTGCAACTGGCGTTCGACAAAATCTTTTGCTCGGCAGTGAGGGTTTCATCATTGACACCCAACACCACCATGTTGTCGATTTCATCGGCGGGGGGAACCGTAAGCAAGACTTTCTTGGCTCCGGCTTCCACATGCATCATGCATTGCTCCCGCTTGCGGAAAATGCCTGTGGACTCGACCACGAAGTCGATGTTCATTTCGGCCCACGGCAAATCGGCAGGATTGCGTTCAGCGAGAATGCGCACGCGTTTGCCGTCGACCACGATGGCGTCGTCTTCAACCTCGACTTGGCCGTCGAAACGGCCGCCGACGGTGTCGTATTTAAGCAGGTGAGCAAGAGTTTTGGCGTCAGTTAGATCGTTCAGCGCGACAATTTCGAAGTCGGCACTGCGAGCGTGCATGATGCGGAAGACATTGCGGCCGATGCGGCCGAACCCGTTAATGGCAATGCGAATGGCCATGGTTTTATTTGGAGGAAAGGGATTGGCGGGGGCGGCTTGGAAAAAACCCTGGAAGGGGGGTATCCCATAGCCGTGGAAGCAGGGATTCTAGTGCCATGCTTGCCTCTGCGGCAGACCGAATTCACAGCTTCGCTCCGTGGCCGGAGGGAGAGCCCGTGGTTTTGGCCTGCTCCGGCGGTGCCGACTCCACTTTTTTGGCTTTGGCTTGGCAATTTGCAGTGGAGCACCTACCACCCAAGGCCAGGGCTCTGCCTCCAGCCCAGGTGGTGGTGGTGGATCATGGTCAGCAGGCTCAATCGGCGGCGGCAGCAGCGCAAGCTTCTCAGCTGTATAAAAAAATGGGATTCGAGGTTGAAGTGCGGAGGGCCAAGCTGAGTACTGGGGCCAACGAGTCGCAGTTGCGCCAGGCACGCTACCAGGTCTTGCTGCAAGCCGCCGCCGACCATCGAGCCAAACACATTTTGCTGGCCCACCATGCCGACGACCAAGCGGAAACATTGCTCCTACGCATTTTTCGCGGTACCGGTCTGGTTGGCTTGGCCGGCATGGCCGCGCGACGTCCACTGGCTGAGGGAGTAGAGTTGTTGCGCCCACTTCTGGGATTGCGGGCGGCAGCGATACGGCAAGAGCTGCGTCAACATGGACAAAGCTGGCTGGAAGATCCCAGCAACACCGACCCCAACTACGCTCGCCGCAATTTTCTTCGCCAACTGTGGCCGCAGTTGGAGGAGTTGGCTTCCGCTCCTGTAACCAGCGCCATGTTGCGCTTGCAACAAGAGGCCGCTTTGTGGCAGCAGGCTTGTACGGAACTTTTAGCCAAAGACCAGCCTTTTCAGGAAATGCCTTCCTTTTTGCGCCATGCGGTGATTCGAGAACATTTACAGATGTTGGGGGAAACCGTGTCGCCGGCCCGGCTACGGGATTTGGAGCAAAGTTTGTTGCGGCGCCAACGCGCAGGCATCAACGCTTTACACGCACTCATCGTGCATGGTGGACGATTGGAGTTGGAGCAAATGGCAGAAGGGGAGGCCTAGTCCTCGTCTGCCACCGACACCGGCCAAAATGCGGTACTAGGACGCACCTGGAAATTGGAGAATAAAGCCGCGGTGCCGTCGCCGGTGGTGATGCCGAAGCCACCCGTGAGGCGGCGCGTATTGAATTCTTCTGGCAACTCGATGGGCTCTTCGTCATTAATGGTGATTTTTCCCTTGCCGTCTTCGTTGACATCCAAACGAAAGCGGATTTTGTCGACTCGATCCCAACGCAAGCCACCCACTGTGTTGGGTACCAAACTGGCCTGGCCCTCCTGAGAGTTGACGGCGTAAGTTACGGTTTTCAGCAAAATTGCATCGTCGATATCGTTGTACTTGGCAAAGACCAGATAGATTTGCGCTCGTCCGGAGCGATCAATGCCGAGCATAATGACCGCGGCTTCTCCATCAAGCTGAATCTCCCCGCGCATGGAATAGGGAGGAGTGAGGAACTGCAGGTTGCTGACGGTGGTGGTTTCGATTCCAGGTGCGGCCCAACCTTCGGGGTTGAAAATCAACACACCATCCTCTTCGTATAGAACGACGTCAACCAAGGAGCCAGAATCGGTGGTGGCCTTGCGGTTTGCCTCTGAGCCAAGGTTGTAGGCTGCTTGCCAAACGCGCATGTCTTGCCCTGCCAAATCAGCCATCTCTTTGGATTGCGCAATGAGGTCGGGGATTTGCATTTGGAAGGCTTGCATGGCGTGGGTTGCGTACAAGGTGGCGAGCACCGGATGACCATCTTCCAAGGCTCCTTCCATATCTTTGCGTGTTGCTGCCAAGGCCACTTTGGTGGGCTCGATGTAGTTTTTTAGGATTTCTTTACCACCATGACTTGCAATCCATTCCTCGGCTTCCTTAGTGGCAATCTCATCTCCAGCTTGCCAAACGCTTTCCCAATGCTTCACCATCCAATACATGGCGTCGCCTTTCAGGCCTTCTCCTTCGTTCGCCATCGCTAGCAATTGGTAGGTGTCCGCATCATTAGGCCGTTTCTCGTCGGCCATTTCCGCCGAAGTGCGCGCTCGTTCGTAGTCTTCGGCTAATAAATAGCCACGGCAACGGGCTTGGAGCACATCGGCAAACTCAGGGCCAGAGAGCATTTCCCCGTACAAGCTGTTGGTAAAGCGACGCCAACGATCTTCAAAGGCATCCCAGTTCGGCACATCGGGATCGCCAATGTCTTCCACGAAAATCTTCTTCGCGATTTCCAAGGGGTAGTACTGATCGTTGTGCTTGTTGCCTTCTTTGGCGAAGAAGTTGATGTAATCCAAGTAGGCTTGACGGTAAACCAAACGTCCTGCTTTGCGTGTTTCTTTGTATTCCGAGGGAATGCCCTGGCCCGGAGTGATCGGTGGGGCATAAACACGGCGGTCGCCTTCTTCATAATTCAAAAGGAAATAGACGAAGGCCCAACCATAGGGATAAAACTCTCCCTCATAACTCAGCATATGGTTTTTGTCGGGGCCAGTGTTGCGCACATGCGCCACTAACTCCTCTAAGGTGTGGCGGCGGCTGGAATGTTCTAAAGCCCACCAACTACGCAAGCGATGCTCGGCCACATTGTTTTTCAAAATGGTGCCGTCGGCCTTGATTACGCAGCCCTCGAAGTAGGAAGCTGCGCCTTCTTCCAGCCAAGCTGGGGTGTAGTAGCCACGCTTCACACTTTTATCCATAATCAAAGACATGAATTGGTGGCTGGCTTCGTGGAATAGTGTGTTCCATAAATCTGCTCGCGTTTGGTTTGGATCTCCCATCGAACGGTCGTAGGCATTGACCGTTCGCCTAGCATTGACCCAAAACCACCAATGGCTTCGCTTTGAATGGGGTTACCGGTGAGTTCTTGGGTGAAGCGGTCGAAGTCGGATCGTTTGCGATGCACCACCAAGCGTGCTCGCGGAGGCTTTTTCTTGTAGTCGTAAACCTTGCGATAGAACTCATTCATCTCATCCATAATGGCGGCCAAGGTTTCGTAAAACTCATAATCCATGGTGGTTTCAATGTCGTAATACTTGGTTTTCTTCGTCCAAGCATTCTCCCAAACCGAGTGCTTCGCATTGTTTTTGGCCAACCACTTGGCGCTTTTCCTCTTGACCTTGTCGGATACAAAGGCACCGCCAGACAATTCCGCCCCCGCCTTGTCCGCCAGTTTGTCGTACATCTTTTGCAAACGGCGATCTTGCGGATTCAAATCCAGCAGTTTGTTCATCAAATGCCCGGCTAGTCGATATTGCTTTTTGCTGGTGGCACTTTTGATTGCTTTTTCAACCGATTTGCTCCAGCTGCCAAGGGTGGCTGTATCGGCATTCCAGTTTTCATAAAGCTCGGTCATCTTCGGTTCGAAAACCGAAAGACCCTCTTTATTGCCAGAGGCGGAGAAACTCCAGCTGAGCCATTTGCCCCAACGCAACATGGCCTCGACATCCGGCTCCGCCTGAGCGCGGGCGATATCGAACATCAACACATAGCCTTCAGTGTTGTAGGGGTTTTTCGACAGCTCCTGCAGAGTGGCTGCCGTGGCCTCTTCCAACTTGCCTGCCGCGAGCAGCTGTTGGGCTTCTTCAAAGGAGGAGGCTTGGCACGCTTCCGCCTCTGGGGCGAAGAAAGTCAGTGCAAAAAGGAGACCAAGGAGAGGTGTTTTCAGCATGGGCAAACGAAGCCCTAGTCTACTGAACTTGTCTCCACTCGCCTAGCGCGCGCTCGCTTCTTCCACCTGCAAGGCAGGCTCAATTAAGGTTGGGGTGAGAATATGCTCGTAGCCGATTTCCTCTAACCAATCGTGAATGGTGTCGAGAGGCACGGCTAGCCCCATATGCGTAATCACTTGGGGGCGATAATTGCCGTGGGTGTAAATCTTCGAGAAAATCCCGACCAACTCATGAGACTCTTCCAAGAAAACGCCGCCTCCCGAATTGCCGAAGTAAGCGGGGGAGGACACCATCCAGTAGGGTTGCTGATCCACTTCCCAATCATTGCGCGTGATTTCCCCATGGGTGGCTTGCGCATTCGTGCCTAAGGGGCAGCCCACTGTGTAGATGGGGGTGAAGGCTTGCACTTTTTGTTTGCGCTCTCGCGGCGCCAAATTCGCTATAGGTCCCAAATCCAAATCAGTGTCTATGCGCAACAGGGCCAAGTCGGCGGCGATATTTTCTGCCAGCATATACCCGGAAAGAGTGTAGGAGTCCCCTTCCATGGGGTCGAAAATGCTGTCGAAGGGCACAGTATGCGAATCCAGGGTATCGTCAGTGGCGACAATATCGCGTAAGACGTGATAACAGCTAAGAGCCAGATAGTAGGATCCTTTGTCGTCTTTGCCATGGTGGACCAAAACCGCGCTGCCGACGGCGTCTTCCCCGCTCACTTGAAATACTGGACCCAAAATATCGTGGCGCAACCTGGCGCGTTGCGCTTGAGGAGTCAAACTGGCCGCATGCACGCGTTGTTCCTCGAGTCGGGTGGCTTGCTGTTGCAGTCGTTCGCCATGCTCGGCTAAAAGTCTTTGGTCGCCGAGCAAACTGATTTGAAGTTTTTCTTGCAGGTTGTTGAGGCGTTGCAATTCCACCTCGAGTTGCTGCAAATGCTGATCCCTTTGTTCGGCGCCTTGGCTGAAACTAGCGATTTTGGGCATACCCACCAGGGCAGCCGCGGCAACGACTGCCCCGAGGGCATAAAAAGAAGGGTTGCGGAACCAACGCACATTTTTCTATCGGCCAATTGCAGAATCCTATTGAATTCGGCAGCGCACCCAGGCTCTAAGCGCAGCTAGAATAGGCCCTTTGGAGGTCGCATTTTGACTTACGCAACGGTTGAACAAGCCCTAAAGGAGATGGCCGCAGGCCGCATGATCATCCTCGTCGACGATCCGCGTCGGGAA
This sequence comes from Planctomycetota bacterium, assembly GCA_024275135.1. Lineage (GTDB taxonomy): Bacteria > Planctomycetota > UBA1135 > UBA1135 > UBA1135. The sequence goes on from JAJRZS010000003.1 coordinate 9,836, forward strand.
AACGAGGGGGATTTGGTGATGGCTGCCGAGGCCATCACCCCGGAAGCCATCAATTTCATGCGCAAAGAGGGGGGGGGGCTGATATGCCTGGCGCTCGAGGGGGCCTTGTGCGAGCAGCTGGACTTGCGGCCCCAGGTGGCAGAAAACACCTCCAGCATGGGAACCGCCTTTTTGGAGTCGATCGAGGCTCGCGTAGGCGTCACCACGGGCATATCCGCTCACGATCGGGCCACCACCATTCTCGCGGCGGTGGCGGATGGGGCCAAACCCTCCGATTTGGCGCGTCCAGGGCATGTTTTCCCCCTTAGGGCCAAGCGCGGTGGGGTCTTGATTCGGCCTGGGCAAACCGAAGGCTCGGTGGACCTAGCCCGGATGGCTGGTTGCAAGGCCGCGGGTGTCATCTGTGAAATCATGAATGAGGACGGCACCATGGCGCGCATGCCCGAATTGGAGCAGTTCTCGGCCAAGCACCATATTCCTATTCTCACCATTGAAGACCTCATCGAATATCGTCGTCGGCGCGAGAAGTTGGTGGAGCGGCGGGTGAGCGGGGTGCATATGCCTACCCGCTTTGGTGATTTCCGCATGCATTTGTATGGCTCGCTCACCGATGGCAAAGAGCATTTCGCTCTTACCTATAACTGGCCACCCACGCCAGAGGATGGGGCGCCATTCCCGCGAATGGAAGAGGCGGTAACCGTCCGCGTCCATTCCGAATGCCTAACTGGTGATTTGCTCGGCAGTTTGCGTTGCGACTGTGGACCTCAGTTGCATGCCGCTTTAGAGGCCATTGTGGCCGCTGGGCAAGGCGTCCTCCTCTATGTGCGGCAAGAGGGGCGCGGCATTGGCCTGGAAAACAAGTTGCGGGCCTATCAACTGCAGGAGCAGGGCTTGGACACCGTCGAAGCTAACGAAAAGCTGGGTTATCCCGCTGACATGCGGGATTACGGCATGGGAGCGCAAATCCTCCATGATTTGGGGGTGCGAAAAATGCGGCTTTTGACCAATAATCCCAAGAAATTGGCTGGATTGAAGGGTTATGGCCTGGAGATTGTGGAGCAAGTACCCATCCAAATGCCAAGTCAGAAGCACAACGAGGCCTATTTGCGCACCAAGCGAGACAAGATGGGCCACTTGTTCCCGCCTGCCTCCTAATTGGCCCATCTTTCTTGCTAGGCTAGGGAAGAAAGGTGCCCGACCTGGCGTCTAAAGGGCATCGTGGCCATGTCTTCGCCTCAACCACCCCCGCATTCCTCGCCTACGCAAGGTGCGCCCCCGCAATTGGAGCAGCTGTTCCATAGCTATGGGGCCAAAATTTATGGTTTGGCCCTGCGCTGTGGGCTCGCACCCAAAGATGCAGAAGACGGGGTGCAGGAGGTCTTTTTGAAGGTGCAACGGCGCCTTGGCACTTTCCGCGGCGAAGCAGCCCTTTCCACTTGGCTCTATCAGGTTGCACTCAACACCTTGCGCGATCACCGGCGGCGGGTGGTTCGCCAAACGCGGGCGACGGAAATGAGCACTCTTTCGCCGCAAGCTGCGGATCCACATTTTGTAGCCCCAGGGCAGTCCCCGGTAGAGCAGGCCTCGGTGGAGGAGCGGCGGCAAATCGTGCGTTTGGCTTTGGATCGCTTGCCGCATAAATTCCGCGAAGTGTTGATCTTGCGGGAGTTGCAAGGCTTGAGTTATCGCGATGTTGCGCGCATTCTGCAAATCCGGCAGGGCACCGTGGAGTCGCGGATTTATCGGGCGCGTGAGCGCATGGCCAAAGAGTTGAAGAAATTGGGGGTAGAAGGATGAAGAAATCCAAAGGAAATCATCCGCATTGGGAGCGCCGCCTCAGCGCTTGGTTTGATGGGGAATGCTCGGATCTCGATGCTGCAGAGGTGCGTGCTCATTTGCTGGATTCCCCCCAGTCTCGGGCCAAACTTCAAGAATGGCGTCGTCTACGCGAAGATTTGTCTTTGCTGCAGCCGGCTGCGGCCGGTGAGGAGCAACTTGAAAGGATGCGGTTGCGTTTTGAAGACGGTTTGGCCGAGGAGGTGTTTCAAGTGTCTCGCGCCCTTCGCCAGTGGAATCTGGCGGCGGCCATCCTCTTGGTGCTGGGGTTGGGTTTTTGGTTTCGCACCCATTATTGGGCGTCGAGTTCCCACCAGGCTTATGCCAGCGAGCCCAGCGAAGTCGACATGGCCATCCAAGAATTATTAAGCCGTCCTACTGGACGTTTGGAGCAAGATTGATGCTTGCACCTTGGCGTCGGATTGCGCTGCCCGCCTTGCTCACCTTTGTTGCTGGGTTTTTGGTGGGGCAGGCCTTGCCCCAAGCCGGCACTCGGGCCGGGCTCGAAGAGTTGCCGCAAGATTTGCAAGCCTATGCGGAGGCGATGGTGCAAAGTTTGCATTTGCAGCCCGAGCAGGCGAAGGATTTGCGAGTTTTACTGTTTCACTACCAGCGCCAGCGTCGCCAATTGTGGCAACGACAGCTGGCCAACGCCGACCAGGAATGGGTGGATTTAGACCAGCAATTCGAGTCGCTGCTTGCCTATCGCGTGCTCACTCCCGAGCAGCGTCTAGCGGCAAAAACACTTCGTCAAGCCAAGACAGTGGTTCCCACCGCTGCTCCCCGTTAACCTGATAGCCTAAGCGCACATGGCAACCAGCCTCGGCATTCATCTCCAGTCTCACGGATTCGACTTTGTCCTGCTTGACGGCAGCACAAAGCGGTATGTCGTGAAGTCTTCCGGTTCGGCAATTTTCTCTGCGGAGGATGTGGAGAATGCCAAGCGCCTTGGCAAACGCATTGCCGAGGTGGTGAAAAGTGGCAAGGTCGATCAGGTGGTGGTCAGTTTGCCAGCCTCCGGGGTGGTGATGCGCGAACTAAGCCTGCCCTTCAGCGATCGCGAAAAGGTAATGCAGGTGCTCAAGTTCGAGATTGAATCAGAGCTCTACCATCTCTCCTTTGATGAGGTGTTGGCCGATTTTGTCGAGCTTAGTGACGGACGCGCCACCCCAACCTTGCTGGTCAGCGTGTTGGGCAAGGATCGTGTGGCCACCGCGCTGGAAGTTCTCGACAACGCCGATTTCGATCCGCCCATTGTCTCCTTGTCGCATGGTAGCTTGTATGCCGCTTTGCAGGCCTTGCCGCGCGAAGGTGCTGCTGAGGGGCTGGAAACCTATTTGCAGGTCGGCGACGAATCCAGCCATTTGATGGTGCTGAATGCCGATGGCAGCTTGCGAGGTGCGCGTGCCCTGCCCATGGGATGGCGCGAGTTAAGCCGTCTTCGGGATGCTGCTGAGGCGGCAGAACATACCGCTCGCAAAGCCGAGGAGGAAGATGCGGATGGCACCGAAGCCGAGGAAGAAAGCGCCGACGAAGTCGTGGCCATGGTTTTGGGCGGCGATGCTTCTTTGCCTTACGGGCTGAGTGCCGAGGAGGTGTTGGCGGCGGCAAGCCCAGAACAACTGCAATCTTTTCTCAGTCGTTTGGCGGTGGAGGTTCGTCGTGGCCTGGTGGCTATGGGCAGTCAAGAAGGCCCCATCTATTTACTCGGGGCCTCCATTCCCGGATTAATCGAACATCTGCAAGCACGCTTGGGGCGTGAGGTGGCTCCCTTGTCCCTGGGGATTGATGGTGCTGAAGGCGAAGAGCCACCGGCCATTGCTCTCGGCGCGGCAATGCGTGGTTTGGGAGTGGAAGTCGACAGCATGAATTTCCGGCAAGAGGAATTCCGCTACGCCCGCGGCTTAGAACGAGTGGAAGGCCCCCTCACCTTGGCCTTGGTCGGCATCATCGTGTTCTTTGCTTTTCAAATGGCCATCAATCTGAAAATTGCCCAGCAGCGCAAAGTCGATGCCGCCGCCGTTTATGCGCGTGCCAATCAAAAGGTCGAGCTTTTGAACCAACGGGTGCGGGAAGACGAAGAATACCCCGACGAGTGGATTATCAAAAACAACTTCGCTGGCACCGATGTCGACGAGGCACAGCGCATTGTGTTGTTGTCCAACAATGTGCTGAAGGCAAAAAAACAACTCGATGAGTTGATGGGGGAATCGGATTTGGAGATGCCCCCTTCCTGCTTGGAGGCTTGGCGTTTGCTGATGCTGTTTCTCGAAGATGAGATGGCGGATTATCAAGGGCGGTGGATGATTGAAAATTTCTCGTTCGCCTCCCTAGATGCCAACTCGCGCGACCAAGCTCATGTCCAAGTGAAATTTGGCATTACCATTTTTCCCGATGGCTCTGGGCAGTTTATTGGTCGCTTCGACAAGATTGTGGCCGACCTTAGCCGTCAACCATGGACTCTGGGCCAGGCGGAACTTCCCAGTACGGAGGATGCGGTGGAGGGCTCAAAAACAGGGGCCATTACTGTAAAAATCTTGGCTAGCAAACCTGTGAATGTGGAGGAAGCGCAATGAATAATCGCACCACCTTGTTTTTGTTGATGGGTTTGGCGGTGGCTGCTGTCGCTGGGCGCATGTGGTCGCAGGGCTATCTGGAAGACTGGGAACAAGCCTTGCTCAATCACGAGCGGCGCTACAAGATGATTTGGGAAGTTGCCGACGATCTTTCGGTGCGCCGCGAAAGGCGCCCAAGGGCTCGGACGATGTCTATGTACGCTTGCACTTCCAGCGTCAAGCCTCGACTGCGCATATGGGCAGCATTGATGTCAAGGTGCGTAAACTTACGCAAAAAAATTATGAGGACAAAATCTTCGAGGTGAAGTTTGCCAATGGCGACGAAGGTTTTCGACGCGACCAATTGCGCACCTTCTTGTTCAATTCGGAGTTGCTTTTGCCGCGTGTGCGTACAACCCTATTCGATCTCCAACCCCTCGGCCCATCAGGCAGAAGCCGCGCCATCGATCCTGGGGTGGAGCGGGAAGATATTTGGAAAATCACCAAATTGGAGTTTCGTCAGCGTTCTCCAGTGGTGAAGAAAGCCAAACGCTAAAGCAGGCCTTGGGCGCATAACTGGCGCCAATCTTCTTCATCGTCGAGGTCGCGCAAGGTGTCTAGTTGGGCCACGCGGAGCCCGAGTGCGGCTGCTCGGTCTAAGGTGCATTGCAAAACCTTGGCAGTGCTCCAAGGAATGTTTTGAAATAGTTCGGGGGTGGGTTGGCGTAGGGCCAATAAGGCATAGCCGCCATCCTCGGTGGGGTGGATGGCGAGGTCGGCTTTCTCTAAGGCGGCTCCTGCTCGCAAAATATGGACGCTACTAAGAGCCGGGCAATCCGTGCCAATGACAGCGGCCCAGGGGCAGTTTGCGGCGTGGACAAAAGCCTGGTGCATGCGCTGGCCTAAATCGCCTTCGGCTTGGGCGGCCAAATAATCGGCCTGCGGCAACCATTGGCCACAAGCCTCGACTTGCTCGGCTGGACTCACCCAGAGATGGCGTTGGAGTTGTGGGTGTTCCAGCTGTTGCCAAAGTTTCTCTACCATGCCGCGGTAAATCTCCCGTGCTTGGGCCTGCCCTAAAGTGGCGGCAAGGCGTGTTTTTACCCTGCCGACCTGCCAAAAGCGGGCCATGACCAGGACGGCTGGACAGGGAGAGGCAGAATCACGCATAGATTTTGTCACAACAGCGGTGTAGGGGCGAATGCAGCTGCATGAGAATGCTAACGCCGAGGACAGGGATGCGAGGATTGCTGGTGGTCGTTGCTGTTCTGCTTGGGGGAGCGGGATACGCTCAACAAACGACCGCCAGTATTTTCGATCACAACCATGGTCGCTGGAATGCCATCCTGCAAGAGTTCGTGCATGAAGGGGGGTTGGTGGATTACGAGGGATTGCAAAAACAACGCAGCCGATTGGACCATTATCTTGCAGATTTGCAGAGCGTGCAGCCTGCGGAGTTCCGGCAGTGGTCGGCCAAGGAGCGCGAGGCCTTCTGGATTAACGCCTATAATGCCTATGCCATCCAGCTGATTTTGGACCACTATCCAGTGGATTCCATCAAGGATTTGGGTGGGTTTTTCTCTAGCGTATTCGACAAGCGCTACATTCCTTTGCAGCATTTGGCGGGTGTGGATGCGCGAGCCGACGCTAGCACCAAGCGGCCCTTGAGTTTAGGTGAGGTGGAGCACCAGATTTTGTTTCCCATCTCGCGGCGTCCTCTGTTTCATTTCGCCATTGTCTGTGCCTCCGCGAGCTGCCCCGAATTGCGGGCCGAGGCTTATTCCGCGGAGAAGTTGGATACCCAGCTAGAGGACCAGGCGCGGCGTTTCTTGGCCGACTCCGAGCGCAATGACACCCAAATTGAAGGGAATAAGCTGCGAATTTCAAAGATTTTTGATTGGGCTGAGGAGGAATTGGATTCCTACCCGGGCGGAATTCGTAAACTACTTGTCGATTTTGCTCCCCCTGCGGTGGGGCAAAGTCCGGCTTTGGCCAAAGTGCATTTCCGTTACCGCAATTACGATTGGTCTCTCAACGCATGGCATCCGAAAAATTAGAGAACTTTGATTCGCGTACCGTCAATGAAGCGGTGTCCGAGCGCTACGCCGCAGGTGCACAAGCAGTGCAGCCTGCCTTATGCTGCCCCGTTTCTTACGACGGCAAGTATTTGCAAGTGCTGCCGGAAGAAATCCTAGAGCGGGATTACGGTTGCGGTGACCCTTCGCAACATTTGTCTGCTGGGGAAACGGTGCTCGACTTGGGTAGCGGAGGAGGAAAGATTTGCTACATCGCCAGCCAAGTTGTGGGCCCGGAAGGCCATGTGGTGGGGGTGGATATGACCCCGGACATGCTCGATTTAGCACGTCGCCACCAGCAAACGATCGCGCAAAAGATTGGCTGGAACAATGTGGAATTTCACCGCGGCAACATTGAGGATTTGCGACTCAATTTGGATTTGCTCGACGCTTGGTTGCAGAATAATCCGGTGAGCGATGTTGCTGGTTACGAGGCCTTGCAAGCCGAGAAAGAGCGCTTACGTCGTGAACAACCTATGGTGGCTGATTGCAGCATGGATGTGGTCGTTTCCAACTGTGTGTTGAATCTGGTCGCTCCGGAGTTGAAGCGGCAACTGTTCGCCGAGATTTTTCGCGTGCTCAAACCTGGAGGACGTGCCGTGATTTCCGATATTGTTTGTGATCGGGAAGTGCCCTTGGCCATGCAGCAAGATGCCGAATTGTGGTCGGGGTGTATTTCGGGCGCCTTTGAAGAAGCTGCCTTCGTAGCTGCCTTCGTGGAAGCCGGAATGGAAGATGTGCAAATCCTCAGCCGCCAGGCCGACGCTTGGCAGATAGTCGAGGGCATTGAATTTCGCTCGATGACGGTGGTTGCCTATCGCCCGATTCAAAGTTCTTGCTGTGATCCCTGTGGTTCGGTGATTTATCACGGCCCTTTTGCTGAAATCGCCGACGACGCTGGCAACTTGTACCAACGAGGCCGCCGCCAAGAAGTTGACGCCCAAACTTTCGCCAAGCTGGGGCTTCCTCCCTTTGCCGGTTGCTTTACGCGCATCAGTACGGAAGGCAAAACCATGGCTGCAGAGCCAAGTACTGGCTGCTGCGGATGATGGCAACCTCCTCGGCTTTTCCGCCGTTGAAAAAGCGCCCCATTCGGGTGTTGCAGTTCAATATTGGGCGTTTGTGCAACCAGGCCTGTAGGCACTGCCATGTCGATTCTTCGCCGATTCGCAAAGGGCCACAAGACAACGCCTCGCCAGAATTGGTGGAGGAAGTCAAAGGTTTTTTGGCTGCCCATCCCGCCATTCATACCCTGGATATCACCGGGGGGGCACCAGAACTCAACCCTGGATTTCGAGATTTGGTGCGCTTTGCGCGAAAACTTGGTCGTACGGTTTTGGTACGCCATAATCTCACCGTGCAAATGGAGGAAGGGCAAGAAGATTTACCCGAGTTCTTTCGCCAGCAAGGCGTGCAATTGTTTTGTTCACTACCTTGCTATATGGAGTCCAATGTCAATCAACAACGAGGCGATGGGGTTTTTGCCAAAAGCATTGCTGCACTGCGCAAATTGAATCAAGTTGGTTTTGGTGTGGAACAGGCTTGTGTTCTGAACTTGGTTTACAATCCCATTGGGCCGAACCTTCCACCGGCGCAGAAAGAATTGGAAGAGGTTTATCGCTTGCATTTGGCTGATGAGTTTGGTCTGCGATTCCACCACCTTCTCACCATTACCAATCAACCCATCCATCGCTTCCGCGAGGCACTCGAAAGAAAAGGTGGCTACAACGGGTATATGGATTTATTGCGCGAAAACTTCAATCCCTCCACCTTGGATGCTTTGATGTGTGGTGAGGCTTTGAGTTTGCGCTGGGATGGCCATCTTTTTGATTGCGATTTCAATCTCGTGCAAGGTTTGGCGATGCGAAATGAACAAGGCCAAGCCATCACCTTGGGTGATTTGGCTGCCGTTAATTCTGTGCAGCGCTTAGAAGGGTCCGTCGTGCAGGTTGCCGATCACTGTTTTGCTTGTACCGCCGGTGCCGGTTCGAGCTGTGGCGGGGCATTGGTGGTTTAGGGGGCTTCTTTGCTAGGATGCTGTCACATTCGCCGTCGGCGGACGAATTCGGGTTCATGAAGAAACTTCTCCTTTTCCTGGCGGTCATTGGAGCCGCGCTTTGTGTATGGTTCCTTTACCTTCAGGAGCACCTCCCAGTCTTTATGGAATGGGTCCGCGGCCAAGGCTTGTATGGTGCGGTATTGGTTGGCTTGGGTTATGCCGCAGCTACGGTGCTGATGATTCCCGGGTCACTCATCACCCTGATGATGGGGGCCATTTATGGTCCCTGGCTTGGAACAGCCGTGGTTTCTCCTGCCAGTGTGCTGGGGGCAACTTTGGCCTTTTTGCTCGGCCGTGGTGTGTTTCGGGCTTCCATGGAACAAAAAATGGCCGGCAACCCCAAATTCCAAGCACTGCAAAGAGCCATGCAAAAGGAAGGGTTCAAGATTCTCACCCTGGTACGCCTGTCTCCAGTCTTCCCTTTTACCCTAGTGAACTATGCTTTCGGCCTTACCCGAGTGCGCTTGCGCCACTACGTTTTGGGTTCCTTTCTCGGTATGTTGCCTGGCACCCTGATGTATGTGTACTTGGGAGCGGCTGCCGGCGACTTGGCCAAACTCGCCAGTGAAGGCTTGGGCGATACTGGAATGGCAGGGTTGTGGATGAAGTGGGGTGGCTTATTGGCGACGGTGGTGGTGACGGTGTTGGTGACCCGCGCGGCGAAGCGGGCCCTCCACGAGGTGGTTCCCGAAACCGAGGCGACGGCTTAAGAGAACATCATGGTGCTGCTGGCAAACGATCCCGCCGACCAAGAACTGCAAAGCCAAGTCGCGCCGCCGGATTGGGATAATCCACTGGCCCAATCGCTATATGATTTTTTGGTGCTTGGCGGCGGCACGGCGGGCCTCGTCGCCGCTGCGATTGCGGCTGGTTTGGGGGCCAAAGTGGCCTTGGTGGAACGCTCTTTGCTGGGCGGGGATTGTTTGAATTACGGGTGTGTGCCATCCAAAGGATTGCTCTCCGTTTCCAAACGTCTTGGAGTCTTGCAACATGCGGATCGCTATGGGATTTCAGCTGCTGCTGCCGAGGTGGATTTTTCCGCAGTGATGGCACGCATGCGGTCCTTGCGTGCGGGAATTAGTCACCACGATGGCGCTGCGCGGTTCCGCGATCTTGGTGTTGACGTGTTTCTTGGTGAAGGCCGTTTTATGGGCGAGAGGTTGGCGGAGGTGGTGCTGGCTGATGGCAGCTTGCGCTCCTTCGCTTTCAAACGCGCCCTGATTGCCACTGGTGCGCGGCCTTTGGTTTTCCCCACCCCGGGCTTAGACGAGGTGGGCTATTTGACCAACCACGATTTGTTTGCACTCACTACCTTGCCACCGTCCATGGTGATTGTGGGAGCCGGGCCTATTGGGGTGGAGATGGCCCAGGCCTTTGCACGTTTTGGCTGCAAAATCACCATGGTGGCCATGTATAAGCATGTTTTGCCGCGCGAGGATCCCGAGGCTGCTGAGGTGGTGCAGGAAGCTTTGCTTGCGGATGGAGTGTGGTTGGAGCTTGGAGCCAAAATGAAAAGCGTGCACCGTGCCGAGGGCAAAAAAGTTTTGGTTTTTGAGCGCGATGGAAAAGACGGTGAAGTTTCTGCCGACGAGTTGTTGATTGCCATTGGCCGTCGCCCCAATGTTGAAGGCTTAGGTTTGGACAAAGCCGGGGTGATTTTCAGTAACCGCGGAGTGCAAGTGGACGATTATCTGCGCACTGCAAATCCAAGGATTTTTGCTGCAGGCGATGTGGCCGGGAGTTTTCAATTTACCCATGCCGCCGATGCCATGGCGCGCATGGTCATTCGTAATGCGTTTTTCTTTGGGCGCGCCAAGATCAGCAATCTCACCATGCCTTGGAGTACCTATACCGATCCAGAAATTGCCCATGTGGGGCTGTACCAACATCAGGAAAAAGAGGCCGGTTGTTCCTTGGCTAGTTTGCGTATGGATTTTTCTGCGGTAGACCGCAATATTTTGGAGGGCGAAACCCAGGGATTTGCAAAGGTGGTTTTTGAACAGAAAACGGGTAGGTTGCGTGGTGCGACCGTTGTCGGTGCGCATGGCGGCGAGTTATTGGGGGAGATGCTGGTTGCCGTGTCGAAGAAAATGAAAGTCACTGAACTTTCCACCATCATTCACCCTTATCCAACCAGTGTGTCCATTTGGGGACGGCTTGGCGATCAAGCCAGCAGTGCTCGCTTAACCCCGGGAGTGGCCGGTTTGTTGAAGCGCATTATTACCTGGCGGCGTTGACGTGATGGCTGCTCCAGCGCGGCTTTCTATCATCATTCCTACTCTTAATGAGGAGCAACAGCTGCCCTCTTGTTTGGATTCCATCCGCAGGCAAAAGCCAAGTTGTTACCAGGTCGAAGTGATTGTGGTCGATGGCGGTAGCCAAGATGCCACTTTGCGCCTAGCCACCGAAAATGATGTTGATTCTATTTTGGAAGGCATAGGCGGACGGGGGGCGCAACTGCAGTTGGGGGCGGAAAAAGCAAGTGGGGATGTGTTGCTGTTTTTGCATGCCGATTGCCAGTTGCCAACAGCCGCTCTGCAGCGCATTGAGCACACTCTAGGAGACGGGCATGAGCCAGGCCCTTATGTTGGCGGTGCCTTCCATGTGCGCCATCAAGCAAGCGCAAGCAGTGGATGGATTGTGCGTTGTCTGTTACGGGTGGCGGATTGGCGCTCTCATTCCTCGCGCCTACCTTATGGCGACCAAGCCGTCTTCGTAACGGCGGAAGCTTTTCGTCAGATTGGTGGTATGCCCAGACAACCCCTGCTGGAAGACTTGGAATTTGCGTGTCGCCTACGCCAAATCGGTCGGCTAGCCATTTTGCCACTGGCTGTACTCGTTTCCGGCCGACGTTTTGAGCAAAGTCCTTGGCGCACGGTTTTATGCTGGCGCTTTTTCCCCTTGTTGTATCGCCTAGGTGTTTCGCCCCAACGATTGCAGCGTTGGTATGGCAACGTGCGGGCGGCGACGGAGTAGGCTGATAGCATGTCTACACTCGACCGCCGCTCCTTTTTGCGCCTAACCGGAGCCAGTTTGGCTGCGGGCGCGCTGCCGGGTGCTTTGTCCGCCCATTCTCCTTCCTTTGCGGCCGCTGCGGCTGAAGATGCAATCGCCATCAGTTCGGGCAATGGCTTGCAGGCGGTGGCGATTGCTCGCCGTCTGGTCGTGGAGCAAAACATGCGGCCGGTTTCGGCTGCAGTGCAAGGGGTCGCCGTGGTTGAGGCCGATCCCAATGATTTATCCGTGGGCTATGGGGGGTTGCCAAACGAGTTGGGTGTGGTGCAGTTGGATAGTGGCTGTATGGATGGCCCTACCCACAACGCCGGCAGTGTTGCTTCCATTGAAGACATCAAACATCCCGCCCAAGTTGCAGAATTGGTGATGGATCGCACCGACCATGTGAATTTGGTTGGTCCTGGTGCGCGGCAGTTTGCGTTGGACCATGGCTTTCCAGTGGAAAACTTACTCACCGATCATGCGCGCAAGATTTGGCTGAAATGGCGAGCCAAGCGCAGTGACGATGATCGCTTATGGCCATTGGGCGATACCGAGCCGGCGGATCCCGCTCTTGCTGATGAGCCGCGGCCCTGGGGAACCATCCATTGCTCCGTCTTGGCACCCAACCGAGATTTGGGTTGCTGCACCACCACCAGTGGCTTGGCCTTCAAAATTCCTGGGCGTATTGGGGATTCTCCCTTGATTGGCTGTGGGCTTTACTGCGATAACGAAGTAGGCAGTGCTGGCGCTACCGGACGCGGCGAAGCGGCCATTTTGAGTGGTGGTTCCTGGTTGGTGGTCGAGCGCATGCGCGCAGGAGATACACCTACGGAGGCTTGTTTGGCCGCCTTGCAGAGGGTGGCGGTACAAGCCAAACGCAGTGCCCGCTGGCAACCCGCCTTGTGGGATGGGAAGCGCCCCAACTTTGGCCTGACGTTCTACGCAGTGCGTAAGGATGGTTTGTACGGAGCAGCCACCATGCGTGGCGGTGGTTCCTTTGCCGTGGCGGACGCCAAAGGAGCACGCAAAGAAAAATGTGCGGTAGCTTTCCCTGATTAAGGATGAAAGCACAGCGCCTTGGCGTCGATACGGGCGGCACTTTTACCGATGCGGTGCGGGTTGATGCATCGGGGCGGTGGCGGATTAGCAAATTGCCAACCACGGCCGCCAATCCACAACAAGCGATTTTGGCTACGGTGGATGCTCTTTTCCCCGCAGTTGGCGAAGGCGTGGAGTTGATTCATGGCACCACGCATGCCACCAATGCGTTGCTCACCCACAACCTGGGCAAAGTGGCCTTTTTAACCACCCAAGGCTTTGCCGACTTGCTGGCCATCGGTCGGCAAGAGCGGGATGAGGTTTATGCCTTGGAACCCACGGTGTCCCGACCCTTGCAGCCCCGTCGCAGGGTGGTGGAAGTGGGTGAGCGTTTGGCAGCCGATGGCAAGGTGTTGTGCAATCTTGGGCGTGAGGAAGTGCAGCGCGTGGTGCGAAAAGTCGAACAACTTTCGGTAGATGCTGTGGCGGTTTGCTTGCTTCACGCTTTTCGCAATCCTATTCATGAACGTCGGTTGGGCAAAAGCTTGAAATCTCTGGGGATTCCCGTGGTGCTGTCGCATGAGGTGGCGCCGGAAATCCGTGAATACGAGCGTGCAAGTACAACTTGGGCGGATGCTGCTCTCATTCCAGTTGTGCGGCAGGCTTTGTTGGCCTTGGCGGATTCTTTGCAGCAACAACGACCGCAATCCTCCTTGCGCATGATGCGTTCCGATGGCGGCACGGCGGCAGTTTCGGCAGCGGTGAAACATCCAGTTCATTTGGCCTTGTCGGGGCCTGCTGGTGGCCTGAGTGCCGCTTTGTCTTTGGCAACTGCACGTGGCGATCGCTATCTCATGACGCTCGACATGGGGGGCACCTCGACCGATGTGGCCTGGTTGGATTGCTCCCTGGTGGAGCAAAAACCCGTGTCCGTGGGAGGGTTGCCGTTGATGGCTAGGGGGTTGCCTATCCATTCGGTAGGCACGGGTGGAGGAAGTTTGGCAGAGGTGGATCCTGGCGGCCAGATTCAGGTTGGGCCGCAATCGGCTGGCGCTGTTCCTGGCCCGGCTTGCTATCAACGAGGTGGTCAGCATGCCACCCTTACCGACGCCCACCTGCATTGTGGTCGGCTCTTGCCGCAGGCCTTTTTAGGAGGGAATTTTTCCTTGCAGCCAAAATTGTCAGCCCAAGTTTTGCACCATTTGGGGGAAAAAGTAAAAGCCGCAGCCGACGAAGTCGCGCGACAAATTTTGCAAATCGCGCAGGCGGATATGGAGCGTGCCCTGCGCCGGGTCTCTTTGGCGGAAGGGCATGATCCTCGAGAATCGGTGCTCTATGCCTTTGGTGGTGCTGGTGCCTTGCATGCTGCTTGGCTGGCGGATGGTTTGCAAATGCGGGGGGTGGTGGTTCCTCCTTGTGCCGGTGCCTTTTCCGCCTTGGGTTTGCTTGGAGCTCCGGCCCGTCGGCGTTTATCTCAAACCATGCTTCGGCCCCTACCCAAGCGGCGAGAGCGCCGCCGATTGTTTGCATCCTTAGTGCAGAGCCTGAAGCAGGAACTGCGGGAGGAAGGGCTCAAGGAGAAAGAACTGACGGTGCAATGTTGGTTGGAGTTGCGCAGCCGGGGGCAAGATGGAATTTTTACTCTGGCGGAAGGCCCCAAGGCAGCGCACCGTTTTCACCAGTTGCAGCGCCAACGCTTCGGCTTTTGTCGGCAAGATGCGGAAGTGGAATTGCACGCCATTACTGTGCAAGTGGATGGCCCGCAGCATGCACCTTGGAAAAAGCGTCGGATGCGTAGGCAAGCGGCACAGGCCTATGGCCATGGTCGAGCTTGGTTTGGAACTACCGGCAAAATGGCAAAGGCTTACTATTTTGCACGGGAAGAAATGCAACCTGGGAGTTTTTTGCAAGGGCCAGCGATTGTGACCGAATACTCAGCCACCACGGTGGTACCCCCGTGCTGGCGAGCATGGGTGGATGCCTGGGATTGTCTTTGTTTGGAGCCGCTGCGATGAACGAATCCTCCCCAGCCTTACTCGTGTTCCGTCATCTTTTCGCCAGCGTTACCGATGAGATGGGGGCCGCTTTGCAACAAAGCGCAGTTTCTCCCAACATCAAAGAGCGGTTGGATTACTCTTGTGCCTTGTTAGATGGCCAAGGACGGTTAGTGGCCCATGCTGCCTTCATTCCCGTGCATCTGGGAAGTGCCCACCACACGGTCCCCGCGGTGTTGGAAGAGCTTGATCCCGATCCGGGTGATGTGGTGGTACTTAATGATCCCCGTCGTGGTGGTACGCATCTGAATGATGTCACGGTTCTGATGCCCTTGTATGCAGGTTCGCAGCGGATTGGCTTTTTGCTGAATCGTGCGCACCATGCTGACATAGGTGGTGCCGAGCCAGGTTCGATGGGTGGTGCGCAGGATATTTTGGGTGAAGGCCTTTGTTTGCCGCCGATGCGGTTACTGCAAAATGGAGTGGAAACTTCCGTTTGGCAGTTGCTAGCTGGCAATGTGCGTGATCCGCAATCGACGCGTGCTGATTTGCAAGCGCAATGTGCGGCCTTGTTTCGTGGCGCCGATCGTTTTCACCAATTGTTGCAGCGCTATGGAAGTTCTGCCTTAACCCAAGCAATGGCCGATTTATACACCTATGGGGCAAACTATTGTCGTAGTTTGTTGCGCAGTTGGCCGCGGCATGGCGTCCAGGTGGAAGATTATCTGGATGGCCCCGGCACACCCAAGCTGTGCTTGCAGATGCAAGTGAAGCGGGGACGCTTGAGCTTGGATTTTTCTGGCACATCCTCCCAAGTGCAAGGCTCTTGGAATACCCACCGAGCAGTGACCACATCGGCGGTTTTTTATCTGCTTCAGGCGCTGGGCAAAGGTTTACTGCCAGAAACCTCCGGCACCTTGGAGTCTGTGGATTTGCGTTTGCCGAAGGGAAGTTTGGTGAGCAGCGATTTTCCTGCGGGCGTGGCCTTGGGCAATGTGGAAACCTCCCAGCGCTTGGTGGATTTGGTTTTGCGGGCGCTGGCCAAGATGTTTCCCGGTCAATTTCCTGCGGCGAGCCAAGGCACGATGAACAATTTGCTCTTTGGTGGACACCATGCCGACGGTCGTCCTTTTGTGCATTACGAAACGATGGCCGGTGGTGCGGGAGCAGGCCCTCAGAGAGCTGGCGCCTCGGCGGTACAAACGCACATGACCAACACTCGCAATACTCCGGTGGAAGTGATGGAAACGGAATTGCCCGTGCGCGTACGCGTTTTAGCTTTGCGCCGTCGAAGTGGTGGTGCTGGCTTGCACCGCGGAGGAGATGGCTTGGTTAAAGAAATCGAGTTTTTACAACCAACACGATTGATGGTGGCGGCCACTCGTCGCCGCAGCCAAGCTGCTGGTATTGAGGGGGGGAAGGACGGGGCCGCGGGCAAAGACGCGTGGGCGCCGGCGGGAAAAGGTTTTCGCCCCCTACCGGTCTTGCAATCGATGGATTTGCAACCTGGAGATCGAGTGCGCATCGCGACCCCTGGCGGCGGTGGCTGGAAAAAGGGAAAGCATAAAAAAAGGTCCGGCAGTTGAACTGCCGGACCTGAGCCTGCTGCAAAAACTAGTCGTTTTGGTAGAGGTGATCCTCACTGAGCAGGTGGTACTGATCCACCGCGCGGATGAGCAAATCGCTCATGCTTTCGCGGAAGGCACAGCACTCGAACTTCACGCCCTTGGCGCGAATGAGTGGGGCGACGTCAGCAAACACGCCATTGCCTGATACCACGATGATGGTGTCGACTTTGTCGGCAATGCGCAGCATGTCCATGGCGATGCCAATTTCCCACTCCGCTTTGCGGGAGCCATCCATCCGCTCGATGACTTCGCGGCGCTTGACCTCGAAACCGCAGTAGCGGAGGTGGTCGAGGAAGCTCACCTGATCGATACCTTCGCGCTCGATGACGTAAGCAATGGAACGCACCAGGCGGCGATTGCGAACGCAGGCACGCAGCATGCGGGAGTAGGAGAGGTTGCGGCCGTAGGTTTTCTTGGCCGAGTGGTACATGTTTTGTACATCGACAAAGACAGCAACGCGCTGGCGCTTCAAGAAACCGCCAGGAGATGCATAGCCACCATTATTGGGGATACGCCCGGTTGTGGGATCGAGGTTGAGTTCCCGACGCAAGCGCCAGACTTCGTCTTTCAAATCCAAATAACGGTCTTCTAAATCTTCGCGTTCGTAAACGGTGAGATCTTCGGCCGTGTCTAAAACCAAGGCGGCGTCATTGGGGTGAGTCATGGGCGGAGCGGCTTCTGCGCTTTCGGCCTCAACAGCGACGACATCTTCGTCGTCAGGAATGGTTTGGGTTTCAGTCATGGTCCAGGGAGGGAGGTATGTGTGAAAAAGCCTTGATAAAACCCGCGAATGAGGGGGGAATGGCGGGTGCCTAACCCAAGGCTTGGAAGAAAGGCGCGGGCCATTCTAGCGAGATTCTAGGGAAATTGGGAATAGATAAACTAATATAGTCGGCGGGCATGAGCGGGCGAGGCATGGGGTGCTAATTCGGCATGGAGCACCCGATCCATGCGGTAGCTCTTGTAAAAGCCGGCTTCGTGGCAGAGAGCTTCCATCCATTGTTGGCGGCTAGAACGGTAAAAAAACCGGGGTGTAACCAGGGTTTGGAAGATGTTGCCGCTACGCAATCGATAGGTGAGATCCACAGCCTGGTCTTGCTCGGCAGCTTCCTGCAGTAGCGAGGTTTTGGGGGTGGGAGCAGGTGGAGAGAATTGGTAAGAGGCCAAGGGAGTGCCTGGGCCGAGGGTGGACATGCGTAATTCACGACCAAACATCATTTCCATCTTCCACAGCAAATGGAGGGTATGTTCGGCGTCGGCAAGGGGACGGTGATGGGCTGCGGCGGGCAGATGGAGCTCTCGCACCAAAGATTCTAAAGAATGGGAACGGCGCTTGAGCAGCTTACGCGAGGCGAGGAGGGTGCAGAGGGTTGGATTTTCCGGCAGTGGCAGATGGTAGCGCGCGGCTTCGGCGGCCAAAACCGTGGCGTCGAAACGGATGTTGTGCCCCAGCAGAGGGGCTTTGCCTATCCATTGCAGAAATTCGGGCAGGACTTGTTTGGCTGTTGGGGCCTCTGCGACCATGCGGTCGTCAATCCCATGGATTTGAATTACAGCCTCTGGAATTGGGCATTCGGGATAAACGAGACGGTCGAAGCGCTCGAGGACATGATTGCCGCGCACTTTGAGGGCACCAATCTCCACCAAGCGTGCGCCAGGGGGCATGCCAGTGGTTTCGGTGTCGAACACCACAAATTCGCGTGGCAAGGCCATGAGCCAGTGTTTCTGAATTACTGCCCGAGGTCAAGCTTTTGCCGAAG
This sequence comes from Planctomycetota bacterium, assembly GCA_024275135.1. GTDB lineage: Bacteria > Planctomycetota > UBA1135 > UBA1135 > UBA1135. The sequence goes on from JAJRZS010000003.1 coordinate 27,778, forward strand.
ATTCTAGCCAGCGTGGTAGGCGTAACGCTCCCCAGTAGAACAAGGGCGTGTCCAAGAGAGCAATCGAGGCCTTGAACAACCAAAGATCAAGAATGACAGCAAGCATCTGGCTCGGGGGCCATGTGCCGACGAATAACACCCAAACGACTAAGGCGCTGTCTAGAAGCTGGGAAAGTAGAGTGCTGGCATTGTTGCGCAACCACAGATGGCGGCCTTGGGTGAGGGATTTCCAAAAATGGAAGACGCGGATGTCGACGACTTGGGCAACCAGATAGGCCACCATGGAGGCACTGATGACACGCCAAGAATTGCCAAAGACATGGGCGTACATGGTGTCGTCGACTCGGGAGTCGGCAATGGCGGGGAATTGGTTGCCAAGGTAGAGCGTGAGGAGAACGAGTAAGGAGGCAAGAAATCCACCGGCGACGACCAAGTTGGCGCGGCGTCGACCATAAATTTCGGAAAGCAAGTCGGTGATAAGGAAAGTGAGAGGGTAAGGCAAAACACCCGCCGAAAGGATGAATTCGTGCCCAAACCAGGTAACGGTGATGAATTTATTGGCGATGAGGTTGGTGACCACCAGGGCGCCAGTAAACAAGGCAGCTAAGCATAGATAAAGGACTTCCGCACGTCCTTCTAGCGGTCGATGGGCAAAAGCCTCGTGTTGCATGCTCACTTCAAAGGATAGGTTGCTAAGACCCATTCCTTCCAGGCGGCATCGGCTTGAGCGAAAGTCCAGCCATAAACATCTTTCAGGATTTTGCGTTGGGTGGAGAGATTGTTGGTGAGGTCTTTGGCGGTTTTTAATGCGGTAATCCAACGCCCGAATTTTTTCCCGTCGTATTGCATGAGGAAGCAAACTTTGGACCAGGCGACGACGTGGGCTTCAAAATCTAAATCACCAAAACTGCGCATGCGGCTTAAATCGGCATAACCAATGGCATCGTTTTTGCCAATCAATTTGCGCACGATGGGTTCCCAGCGGTGGGAATCTTTGGTTTGAGTGGTTGAACCTTCATCGAGATCATAGAAGTTGTAGAGATCGGAATTGCGTTTGGACATGTAATGTCCCATGCCAATGCGTAACCAGACCGGCGCTTCAACAAGATAAAGCATGTAGCCATCTAGAATATTGATGGTGACATTATGCAACAGTGCATTGTGGAGGTGTTGGTCATGCTTGATTTTGTCGGCCTCGGTAGACAGACCAAACCATAAGGCGCGGGAGACGGGTTCGGTATTGGCGGGCCGCCAAGTAAGGTGCCAGCGTTGAGGATGAGAATCGAGGTGGCCAATATAGTGTTTTTTGATGAGTGCAAAATCTTCCTCATAGCGCATCATTAAGATTTCGAATTTCATTGGCATGCCAAAATAGCGCCCAAGGCCTACCCATCCAGGCATTCCTGGAGCCCGTTTGGGGCTAGCGAGGAATACCTTTTCCAGATCTCCTTTCCAATCTTCACCGGCACTAGCGTCGACAAAAACTTGCTCCTCTGGAAGAACCAAAAACTGTTCTTCGGTGTACCCGGTGAGACTCATCAAATGTTGATAGGCCTTCTCCATGCGAAAGGCCATCAGGTGGATGCGCATCCATTTGTCGAGCACCTTGATTTTCTTTGGGTGCACCATGGGGAAAAACTCGGCGAGTTCGGTGAGTTCGGCGCGATAGGCTTTACGATCTTTAACCGGGATTTTCCATGGCTTGAGGTCGGAGCCGAGTCGGAAGTGGATGGATTCCAACCAAACCATGTCGAATGCCCCGACCGTTTGCATAATTTCTTCAGAGTCGCTCTTCAGGAAAATGAAAGGACCGTGGTTTTGAATCCCGGCATTGGCCATGACTTCGGGGTCGAATCCGCAAACCGTACACACATCCTTGCCATGGGATTGGGCGGGAAGAGGTGGGGTGAGGAAAAGGAGCGCAATGCAAACGCTCCAAAACGCAAAGCGCGGATTCATAGGCGAGCTTTCCAGGCTTCGCCACGCTCAATGATTTCCGTCATCGATGGGTGGTCAAGAGGTTCTTTTTGGTCGACCACAACGCGGCAGGCATTGATGGCAGCTAAGCGTAAGGATGTGTCGGATTCCGCAAGAAAAGGCAGAAGTTTGTTGGCGTGTTCAGGGACGCCGAAGAGTTCGAACATGCGTACAGCAGCGAGTTTTTCTTTACTGCGTTTGCGTTCCAGCAGAGGGAGAATGGAGCTAACCAGAGGGGCGCGGTCGATATTGGCGAAGTCTTGGCGCAATCTTGAGGAATCTTTGAGCCAGTGCGAGCGCACTTGAAGTTCAATGGCGCTGATGGCTTCCGGGTGACCGCGAAAGGCAAGACCACGCGCTGCTTCGTAAGCAAAATCTGCATGCTCGCTTGACAAGTATGTTGCTAACATTTCTTCGGTATCTTTTCGTTCGCTGTCCGCCCAGCGACGAAGCAAGTGAATGCGCAAACAATCCGGCGCATTCTTTTTTAACAACGACCATGCCAATTCTAAATCGTCATCCTGCAACAGTGTGTCTAGGACCTTCCACAAAGGAGGGAGGCGATCGGCCTTTTCCATGCGTTTTGCTGCATTCAGGCAGGCGGGAATGGCGGCTTCTCCCACCGCCAGGATTTGTTGTACCCCAGCCTCAACTTTTTCTTCGTCTTTGCCCTTCTCAAGGAGATGCATTCCAGCCTGCACATCCTTTTTCATCGGGCTGGTCAGGCGCGGGAACTTTTTCTTTTTGGCTGGCGCCTCCTTTTCAGTTGCAGGAGTTTGCGCAGGTGTTTCTTGCGCCATAGGGGCACAGAGAAGAGGGAGCAGGAGGGCAAGCATTAGGCGTGGGTACGGTTGAGGCGGAAAGATGGTGGCAAGGTCTGGATGAGTTCCGGGTTGCCGGATAACGGCAAAGTTTCCCAGGCTTTCTTGGCCTGCTTGCGATCGAGATCGCTGCCGACTGGGAACTGCATACGATACAAGACAATTTGTGCGCGGTTACTCGGGCCAGGCAGGCGTTTGTCTAAATAGATGATTTCCCACCCATAGCTGGTTTGAATGGGGCCAGCCAAGTCACCTTCATGCATGAGCGCCACTTGGGCCGCAGCTTGCGCGCCAAGGCCAGCGGGGTTGGGTAGCTGGGGGCTATCTGGCATGGGAGTGATGCCGACTTCTTCAGACCACTGCAGGTAAACGGAGAGGAAATCTTCCCCTTGTCGCAAGCGCTGGAGCCATTTTTCGCATTCACGGCGGGCATTTTGGCTCTTTTGGGGTAGGGTTTGGTGGAGAATGTTGGCCTGGCCGAGGCCAAAAAGCATTAAATGGGCACGTAGAGAATCGGTTCCTTCGTGGGGAAATGCCTGGCGCAAAGCCTTTTCGGCAGTCATGACTTGTTGATAGGGAAGGACATAAGGGCCAATATGCAAATCTTGTGGTTGGCCACAGCAAGGAAGAAGAAGCAACAAGCCAAGGGTGGCTGGAGCAGGTTTTAAGCGTCGCAACATCTTCATGGGAGCATTTTCGCACTGACAGGGCGTCGGAGTGTAAAATATCCGACCAAAATCAGGCCATCTACTCAGCTTCCCACTAACCAGCGATGCTTTCATCCCTTCTACTTTCCTCTCTTTGCCTGCCTACCCCTTGCCAAGCTGCTCCTGCTGGCCAGGTGGAGTCGACAACGACGACGGCACCGACTTCCGAGGTCACCATTAGTCGGGAGGAGCGTCTCAAGCGCACCTACATCTACACAGCTGGCTCGCGCTATATCTTGCAGCGTACTTTGGAGGAGCTGCTCAAGGATGAAATCCAACGACGCAAGGATGCGGGCCTGTTTGTCGGCAAAGTTGAAATTGCGGACGATTTGGTGGAGGCCGAGGTGGAGTCGCGCATGCAAGCGCTGAAGGAGCAAGACGCCAATCTAGACTTCTGGGATCAAGTGGCCGCGCAAGGGTTTACCCCAACCACTTTCCGTCAAGAGTTGCGACGCAGCATCCAGGCGCGCAACATGTATTTCCCGGAAGATCCCACAGATTGGCCGGTTGAGATGCTGAAGGAAGTATTGGGAGACACTTGGGACAATTTTATGGCCAAAACGCATGAAGACTTTTTGGCACAAAAAGAGGAGACTGGAGAGTTTCCTCCGCTGAATGAGCAAACTCTCAACATGATGTTGATGCCGACAATCTGGAATTATTTGCTGAAACATGGTGATGTCCAATACCCATCGGATGGCTTACCAGAAGGCGTGGTTTTGCGTGTGAATGAGCGCGATGTGGCTACCGAAGAAGTTCTTGCCACCATCGAACCTTTTTTAAGTGATACCGATCGAGAGTGGGCAGAGCTGTTTGTGGATCGCATCGATATGGCGACGGTGGCGCTCCAAGAAAAGGGAGCTTGGTTGTCGAAGGAAGAGTCCGACGCTCTTTTTGCCAAAGAGGCTGCGGAATACAACAGTCCACCTTTTACTCACGAGTTAGTCGTGTTGCAGTTTTTGGGCTATCCCAGCATGGAGATTTATAAGCAGTTTTTCCGCGTGCGGCATTCTTTCCGTAATCTGTTGCCGGCTGAAGGAACGGATGCGTTCAAGGGGTTGCAGAAAGCGCAGCTTGCGGAGCGGGGCGAATTTTATGGTGGCGCCAAAGTGCAGGTGGATGTCATTTTGCTGAGTGCGCGCGATACCGCCACTGGCAAGTTTCCTTTGCATGGAAATCCTTACCAACAGGCCAAAGAGCGTGCACAAGAGGTGGCGGAAATCCTCAGCGAAGGCACGGACTTTGACCAGGTGCTGATGGAATACAGTGATTATCCGGAGAAAGTCCCGGGTAGCCAGGCTGGTATGCCGCAGCCCAACCATGGGCATTTGCCTGCGCAAACCCGTAATGACATGCGCGGTTTCTTGGGAGAAAGCGATTACACCGACTTTCTTTTTGGCTACTCCATCTCCGATGACATTTTCTTTCGTGCGGAGCTCGGAGCCATTTACGGTCCGATTCGTGGGCCCTTGGGCTACTATTTCTACCGAGTGGTCCAACGTTCTCCAGCAACACGCACATTGGATGTCGCTGGGGTGGAGCGTGATGCCTACATCGTTAACGACGATTTGCTCACTACTCATTTCCTAGATTTCCTCAGTCAGTTGCAGAACGACTGAGCCCTCTTCTTTGAGCAAAAAGAAAACAGGCTCCATCCTAGCGGCTTATCGGCGCTTGTCCCCCTATTTGGGGCGCTTTCGCCGACAAGCAATTGGGGTGGTGTTGCTCGGGGCTTTGGCCGCCGTCGGCGGGCGCGCCACCCTGCTGTTTTTCAAGCCACTGACCGATCGATTGGGCTTGGGCGATGTGCCAACCCCGATGGACGGAGAGCGTTCTTTGTTGGAGCGTTTTACCCACGACACCATGGAGCCCTGGTTGGCCTCCTGCCCGGATTGGGGACTCACTCTCGGCTTGAGCCAAGTACTCATCATGATTTTGATGATGACGGCATTGGCGGTCTTGTTTTCGGTGGTGCAGTTTTTCTTTTTGCGCTTGGCACGCATGCTTTCGGTATGGATGATTACCGATTTGCGCCTGGATTTGGCTGACCATGTGGTGAAGCTGGGCATGGGGTTTCACTCGGACCGCCGGCTCGGTGATTTGGTGTCGCGATTGACTGTGGACGTCGCCGCAAGTTTGCGCATTTTGAGTCTGATGGTGGAGGAAGTGGTACAGGCGCCCTTCAGCATTTTGGCGTCCTTGTTTTTAGCTTGGGCGGCCGAGCCAACGGCCACCTTGGGCATGCTGATTTTGGTACCTATCATTGCTTTGCCGGTGGCTCGTATTGGACCGTTGATTCGACGCCGAGCGAAGCGTTCGCAGGATAGCTTGGGCGATACCACCCAACGCTTGGTGCAAATGTTGTCGGGGATTCGGGTGGTAAAAGCTTTTCGCATGGAGCAGCGCGAGGCCGACGAGTTCAAACGCGTCAACCAAGAGTTCGTACGCCAAACCGAAGGCATGGTTCGGGCCCAAGCCACCAGTTTGGCGGTGACCGCCTTTTTCGCCAACGGTGGGATTGGTTTGGTTTTGGGTGGCTTGGTGGTGGTGCATCTAACCATCGCCCCCATCTTCAATAGCGCAGGCACGATGCTCACCTTCCTTACCGCGATTGGTATGTTGTTGGCTTATGTGAAGCGTCTCACTCGTGCCTTCGCAGCCATCTATGGCTCTTTGGGATCCATCGACCGGGTTTTTGAGGTCTTCGATTTGAAACCCGATGTGGTTGATGCGGCTGACGCTCAGCCATTTTGTGGCCTGCAGGATGGCATCCGTTTCGAAGAGGTCGGCTTTACTTATCCTGAGGCCAGCCAACCGGCGTTGCACCAAATCGATCTCGAAGTCAAACGTGGACAACGCATCGCCTTGGTTGGTTTGTCTGGGGCTGGAAAGAGCACCATTCTGGATTTGGTCGCGCGTTTTTATGATGTTACCGAAGGTCGAATTTTAATCGACGGCGTGGATTTGCGTTCTCTCCGCGTTGGCGATTGGATGGACCACCTGGCCGTGGTGCAACAGCAACCCTTCTTGTTCCATGCTAGTTTGCGCGACAACATTCGCTATGGTCGTTTGGACGCAAGCGAAGAGGAAATCCTGAAGGCGTGCAAAGCGGCGAATTTGTTGGAAACTTTGCAGCAACTTCCCGATGGTTTAGATACCGAAGTTGGGGAAGCGGGTTCCCGCCTCAGCGGTGGACAGGCGCAGCGTGTAACCATTGCCCGAGCTTTGCTGAAAAACGCGGATGTCTTGTTGTTGGATGAGGCCACCAGCGCCTTGGACTCGGAGTCGGAACGCAAAGTGCAAGATGCCTTGGAGAATTTGATGCATGGACGCACCACCTTCGTGATAGCCCACCGCCTGAGTACAATTCGTAGCGCCGATAAAATTTTGGTGTTGGAGTCGGGGCGAATTATCGAAACCGGTACTCATGAGGAACTACTTGCCCATGGGGGAAGCTATGCCCATATGTGGGCATTACAGGTCGGGGCTCCTGCTGCGGATTAGAGTGGCAGCAACAAGGCCACTGCTTGCACGGCGATGGAACCGGAACAGCCGCCTTCCGTGGTTTTGCCTTTGAGGTTGATGCGGTCTTGGTCTAAGTCCAAAAGTTTGCTGAGGTTTTGGCGAATGGCCTCGCGATACGGGCGAATTTTCGGTTGGTCGCAAATCACCACCAAATCCACCGACACCACTTGCAGCTTTTTCTCCGACAGTTTTGTCATTGCTGCAGTTAAAAAATCCTTGCTGTTGGCATCCTTCCAGCGTGGGTCTTGGTCGGAAAACAGAGTGCCCAAATCATCCAAGCCTGCGGCGCCGAGAAGCGAGTCGGTAAGAGCGTGGAGGAGTACATCGGCGTCGGAATGCCCAATCGGGCCGAGTTCAAATGGAATTTCGATGCCGCCCAAAATACAGGGGCGACCACTGACGAGGCCATGGCGATCCCAGCCAAGGCCGATGCGAGGTGCGGTGTTAAGAGGCATGGCAGGAAGGGTGGCTGAGGAGGGCTTCGGCGAGGAGAAGGTCGCGGGGGACCGTGATTTTGAAATTGGGATGCTGGCAGGGAACGAGTTGGGGTGCGTGACCACAGTACTCCAGCATCATGGATTCATCCGTAGGCAATCCGCTTTGCTCCACTTCCCAAGCCGAAAAGGCTTCCAACATCCAGTTGCGCTTGGCAACTTGGGGGGTTTGCGCTCGCCATAGGCCAGCGCGGGGAATGGTCTGTTGCACGCGGGTGTCAGCACAGCTTTGTTTGAGGGTGTCGGCACAAGGTTCGGCGGCCAGTGCGGCACCATGTTCGCGGGCGGCGGCAATAACGGCGTCCAAATCCTCGGCGTGGAGCAGGGGGCGGGCGGCATCGTGAACCAACAAAAAAGGGAAATCGTCGCAGGCCTCACAGCCATTGCGGCTGGAGAGCCAGCGTTCGGCACCACCGGCTACAACCAAATTGGCTCCAAGGTGGAGCGGGTCGGTATGCCATTCCTGAGCCATCCGTTGGCAGTCTTTGGCGGACATCACCACTACAATCTGACCGATAGCTGGGGATTGGCTTAAGGTGCGGAGGCTGTGGGCTAATAGCGGTTTGTTGGCCAGACCAAGCAGAGCTTTGTTGGTGCCACCCACGCGTCGGCCACAGCCCGCAGCGAGAAGAACGGCGGCAGTGTCCGCAGTCATAGCTAAAGGGTAGCAGCGAGTTTCTTTGCTGGGAATGGAGGCGACCAAACCCGGGGTAGGGTAGCATGGTTTTGTGCAACAGCGCGTGTTGGGAATTGACCCAGGCAGCCAAGTCGTGGGGTGGGCCATTGCGGAAAAGACCGCAGATGGTCGTTTGTGTCGTGTGGACTCGGGATACTGGCCATTGGGGCGTGCACCCCTGCCGATGGGCGAGCGCCTTTATCGGTTGCATCGGCATTTGTTGGAGCTGGTGGAGCAATGCCCGCCACAGCTGATGGCCTTGGAGGCGGCGTTTTTTGGAAAAAATGCTAGTTCGGCGCTGCGTCTGGGAGAGGCTAGGGGGGTGGTGCTGATGACCGCGGAGTTGCTTGACCTGCCCTTGGTGGAGTACCCGCCTGCAACGGTCAAAGCACGGGTTGCTGGCACCGGGGGCGCCAACAAAGAGCAGGTCCAGCATTTGGTGGGCTTGCATTACGGCATTCCTGACTTCGTGCCGGCAACTTCGGACGAAGCCGACGCCCTGGCGGTGGCGGCCTGCGCCTTGCTGGATCCTGGTTTGCAAGATGCAGATTCCTGGAATAGCTCGAAAACTGAGGATTTAAAGAGGGGGAAACGGGGTAAACTTCCTCCTGGAGCCCGTTTTCAATGACCCCCCCTAAGGAATCGAAGAAAACACCAACTTGGGACTTTTCGGAGTTTCTCAAGTGGTTGGTGCATCACCCGCAGGCCCTGGAGCCCGGCTTGCGGATGTTGGGGCATGCTTTGGAATTGGGCCCGAAACTCAGCGCCGAGGCTTGCGCCGCCGATGGCTTGGGACGTCCCTGTCTGATTTTGCATGTGGACAATTTCTCGGCTTCCGTTTACGACCGCATTTTGTTGTTGATGGCAAAAATGCAAACGGACGGAGAACGGTTCCGCCATTTGTTTGCCCGCCCCCATGAGCCGCGGATGTTTTTGCTGGCCCCCAATTACCTAGCGGAGGCCAGAGCAAGGTTGGAGCTGCTCACCCACGCTTTTTCCTTGCGCTGCTTCAGTTTTGGTCCCCCTTCTTCCAAACGCGGTGTTCCAATGTTGGAGTTGGAGGAGATTGCGGCTGAGGTTCCGCCTTTGCAGCATTTGGACAGTTTAGGTGAGCGCCCAGAAACGCCTTTTGTTGCACGTTTGCTCCATGCTTGCTCAGTTTTGCACCCTCCTGTGCTTTGCCGGGGCGGAGACTGGCCTTTGCTGCTGTTGGGGGTTTCTGGTCCTTTGGCGACCCTGCTTCGAGATGAGCGCGGGGTCTATATGGCAGGTGCTGGGCAACGGCAAGAAGATCCTTTGTTGCATTTGCGCGATGACGACGCGATAGACCATGCCATCGATGCTCTTTTGCGCGCGCAAGAAAAAACCGAAACCCGCGTCGCCTAAGTCGTCTACTTGGGGTGAAGGATTCCTTGCCAACAACCCTGCTTGCGGCCTTGATGTTTTGTGCGGCTTGGCGTGGTGCGTCTTTGCCTCACCACGAATCTCTGCCAGGCTGGGAGCAAGGCCAGGGTCCCGAGACCTTGGTCCCAGATTTAAAGCATGACGATGCGCTACGCCTGAGCTGGCTGCCGGGAGTGGGCTCCGACCGCGCGCAAAAAATTGTGAGTCAGCGGCCCTTTTTGCAATTTCCACTCACACCACCGCGCTTGGCTATGTTGCCTGGGGTGGGGCAAACCACGGCGGATGCGGTGACGGAGTGGTATGCCGAACAATCTCGGACCAGGGCATCTCCACGCTAGAATGGAGGGATGAATCGGGCTGAGCAGCTCCCTAATCCTGTGCAACGCTTGGTGGCCTTAGCCCTCGAAGAGGATCACGCTCATGCCGATGCCACTTCTTTGGCGGTGGTTCCCGCAGCAGCTCGGGCGAGCGCGATCCTTGTGGCGCGGGCAGATGGTGTATTGGCTGGCTGTGCGTATGCCGAAGCAGCATTTCGCCAATGTGATGCTGCTGTGACGTTGGAATGGCAAAGGGGTGATGGAGATCCGGTGCAGAAGGAGGAAATCGTGTTGCGAGCCACTGGCACGGCGCGTGGTTTACTGGCTGCGGAGCGCACGGCCCTGAATTTTTTGCAACACCTGAGTGGTGTGGCTACAAAAACGGCACACGCGGTGGCTGCGGCGGGCGCAGTGCAGGTGCTGGACACCCGCAAGACCTTGCCCTTGCTTCGGGATGCGCAAAAACGGGCGGTTGTTGCGGGTGGTGGAGAGAATCATCGCCGAGATTTAGAAGATCAGCTTTTGCTGAAAGAAAATCATTTTGCGCTGTCGGGACAAGGATTTTCTCAAACGGTGAAAACGGCGCTTGCCCATGCAGGTGGTCGCAAGGTGGGGGTGGAAGCCGAAACCTTGGAGCAAGCCCAACTCGCGCTGCGCGCCGGTGCGGCCTATGTGTTACTGGATAATTTTCGCGGGCAGGCCCTGGTTGAGGTCGTGCAAGCCTTGCGTGCCGAATTCCCTCAGGCTGAGCTTGAAGTGAGCGGGGGATTCCAGGTGGATGATTTGCCTCAAGTGGCCGGCCTTGGGGTTAATCGCATTTCTATGGGCGCCCTCACCCATTCTGTTGCGGCATTTGATTTGTCGATGCTGATGGAGCCTTGCGCATGAATTACGCACGCCTTTTGCAGTTGCCGCTTGGCGGGCGCATTCTTGCTTGTATTTTCATGTTGCTGCTCGTCGCCATTCTGGGTGGTCTGCCGGGCACGATTCGGCCACAATCTGCAGCGAGTGGTTGGGCTTATTTTACCAATTTCCTCCACCAACCCTTGTATGCCGGAGTGGGGTTGAGCTTCTTGTTGGTTTTGAAACGGCCGAGTCGTAACCTTGCTGATTGGTTGCTTGCTGCGGCTTTTGCCGTCGGCATTGGCGTGCTCGATGAAGTGCATCAACATTTTGTGCGCGCCCGTTCTTCCTCTCTGTTGGATTTGGGTAGCGATGGCTACGGTGCGTTTTGTGCCGCCTACCTCGCTTACCTTTCCCAACTTTCTAGTGGATGGATGGCCTACCGCCGCCGCATTCTTTTGCTGCTGGGGCTAGGCCTCCTCTGGAATTGCGTTCCCTCCTTCTCCGCAGAGACGCCTCTACCCTTCCTTCGATGACCGATTACGACACCTACTCTTCTCCCTTGGCAACGCGCTACGCCAGTGCTGCCATGCAGAGCAATTTTTCCTACCGCAATCGATCTCTCATTTGGCGGGATTTATGGATTGCCTTGGCCGAAAGTGAGCGTGAACTTGGGCTTGCAATTTCCATTGAGCAAATCCAGGAACTGAAAGCTGCTCGCGAAGATATCGACTTCGATCGTGTTGCGGAGTTGGAGCGCGAGTTGCGGCATGATGTGATGGCGCATGTGCATGCCTACGGTGAAAAAGCGCCGAAGGCGATGCCTATCATCCATTTGGGAGCCACCTCTTGCTTTGTTGCAGATGGCGCCGATTTGGTTTGTATGCAACAGGGGTTGAAAATTCTGCGCGCCCGTTTGTTGGGAGTTGTGCGTGCTTTACGAACTTTTGTTGACGAACAAAAAGAACTTCCGGTTTTGGGGTTTACCCACTTTCAGCCAGCGCAGCCCACGACCATGGGGAAGCGAGCTTCTTTGTGGTTGCAGGATTTCTTGCTGGACTTAGAGCAAGTGGAAGACGTATTGGCCCGCCTTCCATTTCGCGGAGTCAAAGGGACCACAGGTACCCAAGCATCTTTTCTGCAATTGTTCGATGGCGACCACCAAAAGGTCCGCCAACTGGATGCCGCCATTACTAAGCGTATGGGCTTTGTCCGCAGCATTCCGGTTTGTGGTCAAACTTATCCCCGTAAGTGGGATGGGGTGGTGTTGCAAGCTATTAGTGGCATTGCAGCGTCGGCGGCGAAATTTGCTGTGGATGTACGCTTGTTAGCTCACCGCCGGGAATTGGAAGAGCCTTTTGGCGACAGGCAAATTGGCTCCTCGGCCATGCCATACAAGCGCAACCCGATGCGTAGCGAACGCATTGGTGCTCTTTCTCGTTACCTGTTGCATTTAGCGCCGAATGCTTTGGACACCGCGTCTCAGCAATGGATGGAGCGCACCTTGGATGATTCCGCCAATCGTCGCATTGCCATTCCGGAATCCTTTTTGGCCGCAGACGCTATTTTGCTGTTGGTGCAAGATGTGGCTTCAGGTTTGGTTCCCTACCCCAATGTCATTGCGGCCAATCTGGCGCGTGAACTTCCATTCATGGCGACGGAGTCGATTTTGATGGCTTGTGTGCAGGCTGGCGGCGACCGCCAAGAGTTGCATGAAAAGATTCGCGTGCATAGCCATCAAGCTGCTTATCGGTTGAAAGCGGAAGATGGGGTAAATGATCTGTTGGATCGAATCGCCGGCGATCCTGCATTTGCTGCTGTCGCTGGGCAGCTGGAGGAGTTGCTTCAACCCAAACGTTTTATTGGGCGTGCTCCGGAACAGGTGATGGAGTTCTTGGCGGAAGTGGTCGATCCGGTGTTGGCTGCGCGCGAAGATGTGGAGATACCTGAAGGCGAAATCAAGGTGTAAAACAAAATCACCGCCACCCTAAACAGGGTGGCGGTGGCTTGGGCTGGTTTTAGTTTTTGGAAGGATCCGACTTCTTGTTGGCACAGCAGGGGGGGACTTCTTCCTTATCGGCTGCGGTGGCGGCTTTGTCGGGGCAATCTTTGCCACCCATTTGGCAGTCGGCATTGCCGGCAGCCTTCATTGGGCAGTCGCTACCTTCCTCACAGAGGCCAGCGGCTTTCATTGCGCAGTCTGCACCCTCTTCACAGGCAGCCTTGTCCATGGGGCCATGGGGGCAGTCGGTCATGTCGCCACCCATCTGGCAGTCGGTCATGTCGCCACCCATCTGGCAGTCGGTCATGTCGCCACCCATCTGGCAGTCGGTCATGTCGCCACCCATGGGGCAGTTTTCCATGGAGGCTTGGGTTGCAGCCTCACAGTCGGCGCACATCGCCTCAGTCGTGCAGTCTGGGCATGCCGAGGCTTCAGCCTTTTCGCAGTCGGCACAGGCCTGACCTGCAGCGCAATCCGCACATTCTTGGTCAAGGGAAGCCTGGGTTGCATCGGTGCCAGTGGCCTTGTGAGGTGCTTGGCATGCACCGAGGAAGACCAGGAGAGCAGGAAGAAGGAATCGAATCATGGTATTTAGACCTCGCGGAGAGTGAATTTATTCCGTCGGAATTGGGGCGAGGAGGCCCCATTCTATATCATCTTCCCTCATGGAACTTGCGAATCTCTATTTCGGCCAAAGAAAGAGTCCATTAGAGCAGCAAATCCATCAAGCTCGGGAGTTCGGCTTGGATGGCCTTGGTGTGTTGGAGGGGGGCGCTTTGCCCTTGGGAGAGAACCAAGCCGGGCCCTCCGGTGGCGTCCGCGTGTGGAGTTTGGGCGTTGGCGAGGAGGGTGAAGACTGTCGGAGAGAATGGCATAACCTGTCCATTCCCGGCATCTTGTCCCAACTGAAGAGCCTAGGTTGTTCCCAACTCTTGGTTCCGTGTGGTTTTGACCCTAGGCAAGAAGTGCGTGAGCGTGGTCAGAAAATTCTTGATCGCGTTTTTCATGGCGAGAAGGTGGTCGCCGAAGACGAGGCCTTGGAAGAGATGAGGTGCATGCCTGCGGGGCTAGCCGAACAGCAGCTGGAGCGCTTTGCAGCCTTTCTTTACGACTTACAGCAAGCCGCTCCAGGCCTGACCATTGCCGTCCGCCCCGAGGCCACTGCAGCCAGTTTGTTGACTCTGGATCGCATGGAGCAACTGTTGCAGGCCTTGTCTAAGATTCCCTTGCGGCTATGGCACGACACCGGTGTGCATGCTCTACGCCAGGATGGAGGCCTGGACAACCCCGGCGCTTGGTTGGATCGGTTTGCTAAATACCTATCTGGCAGCACTTTGCATGACTACGCCCAAGGCGCTTTGTACTCGCCGCCGGGACTAGGTGGGGTGGATTGGAGTCTGCTCGGCGAGTACTTGCCGCGGACAAGTTGCCGGGTGTTGGCGGTTGCGCCATCGTATTCTAGTGAGGTCCTGCTGGAAGCCCGGACCATCCTTGAGGCTCGCCTCCCTACATGACTTCCACACCCTTAAGCCAATTTGCCGAAGCCCTGCCGACGTCGGGCCGTTTGGTGTTGTGTACCCATCGCCACCCCGATCCTGATGGGCTGGGCGCCATTGTGGGCCTGGAGTACTTACTACAACAAAAATTTGGCTTGGAGTCCCGCTTGGTCTTGGAAGGTCGAATCCGCCGCGCCGAGAACGTGGCGATGCGCAAGTTATTGAAAATTCAAGCCTTGCCCAAAGGGGGGGTGGATCCGGCCGACTATCAGGGGATTTTGGTGGTGGATTCGCAACCCTGCTTTAGCCACACTCACCCCCCGGGCGCTCTTCCAATCTTGGGGGTAATCGATCATCACGACGGGCCGAAAACCGAGGGGGAGGAGGTCGATGTTTCCTATCCCTTCCACTGGGTAGACTCTTCCTATGGTGCCACCTCGACCATGATTTATGATTTGTTGCGGTTTTATGAGGTTGTTCCCGACAAACGCACGGCCACGGCTCTATTTTGCGGGGTGCGTTACGACACGAACAACCTCTTGCGGGGGGCTACTCCGGCTGACGAAACGGCCTTTTTGGAGTTGGAACGCTTGGCGGATCGACAAATCATCGGCGCCATTGACAAACCGCCGCTAAAACGTCGTTATTTCCAGCAGATGCGTGAGGCCATGGATTGTTGTGAAGACTACGGTCGCTTGTTGCTTACCCTGATGGGTGAGGTGCAGAGCCCAGAAGCAGTGGCGGAGGTCGCGGACTGGTTTTTGCGGCTGGAAGGAGAACAATGGTCCTTGGCTGGGGGCGCCTGCGATGGACGCTACCAGCTTTCTTTACGTTGCGATTTGGCCGATGCCGACGCCTACCCGGCCCTGCGCTTTATCATTGGTAAGGAAGGCTCCTGTGGTGGGCACGGTCGCATGGCTGGGGGGCAAATCAGCCTAGCCGACCGCCAGCTGGATGAAGTTGTGCATTTGGTACACCAAAGAGCCTTGGAACTCTTTGGGTTGCAAGAGGAAGAGCCAAAATCTCTTTTTCCTCAAGAAAGCTCTGGAGGATGTCGTTGACAAGGTGCGGCGGGTGGCGTATCTTTTCGCCCCTTAAGCATGCGGCTGTAGCTCAGTTGGTAGAGCACGACCTTGCCAAGGTCGTTGTCGTCGGTTCGAGTCCGATCAGCCGCTCCAAATCTAAACCGGGTCTTGCAGGGACCCGGTTTTTCTATGAGCAGAGGGCGGCAACCAGCAACCCCCGGAGGCTTGCAAGCACTCCAGTGAGAGCGGGCTCCTCCTCGACTACATATCGGCTTCGGCAGCGAGATCGGCGTTGGCCTGGATGAAGGGCACCCAATTGTCGGGGACGTCTTCTTCCGGATAGATGGCGTCTACCGGGCATTCTGGCTCGCAGGCACCACAATCGATGCATTCGTCGGGGTGGATGAACATGGGAAGGTTCAAGGACCCAGGCTCGGGCTCGGCCTCGTAAATGCATTCTACGGGGCAGACGTCCACACAGGCGGTGTCCTTGGTGTTGACGCAGGGCTCGGTGATGACGTAAGTCAAAAGTCTTCTCGCTTGGTGTTTGGACAGGGGGGGATACTCCCTGTGATGGCATGTTGATAGCGTCGTTTGCGTTTGGGTCAAGTGTTTTCTCGATCGCAACGCTATTCTGAGCCAGGATGACCCCTCCGCTGACGCTTGTTGGAATCTGTGCCGCTGGATATGCCCTCGGTTCCGTGTCTTTTTCTCTTCTTTTTGCGCGGTGGAAGGGGATTGATTTGCGTGCTGTTGGCAGTGGTAATCCCGGAGCCACCAACGCCAGCCGGGCGATGGGCAAAGGCATTGGCGTGCTGGTTTATTTTTTGGACATGGCCAAGGGATTCGCTCCGGCTTGGTGGGGCTTACAGCATTGGGGGTTGGAAGCTGCCGCATGGGCCGGGGCCAGCGCCTACTTGGGGCATATCTTTCCCCTTTGGTCGGGCTTTCGGGGCGGCAAAGGGGTGGCCACCTTGAGTGGGGCTTTTTTGGCGCTGATGCCTGCCCCGACTTTGGCCGCGGGCGGAGTTTGGCTCGTGGCCACTAAGGGAAGTGGTTTGGTGGCTGTCGGGTCTTTGGCCTTTGGCCTGGCGTTGCCGGTGGTTGCCTTTCTTACGCACCAAGAGCCGGCGGTGCAATGGTTCGCTTTGCTTGGCGGGCCATTTCTTTTTTTTACCCACCGCAGCAATCTGCGTAAGATGCGGGCTGGAACAGAGGATTGAGCATGGCAAACAAAAGTTTAGTGATTGGAGATGGTGGGTGGGGAATGGCCATTGCCTTATCCCTGCACAGAGCAGGACGCCAAGTGCATGTGTGGGGCTTTGATGAGGAATACACAGCTGAGGTGGCATCCAACCGCGAGAATCGAAAATTTTTGCCGGGAGTTCCGATTCCACCCGACATCCTCTGGACCTCCGATGTCGATGCAGCTTTGGACGGAGTAGACGAGGTCTACAGCGTGGTGCCCACCCAGTTTTTACGCCCCACCATGGAACGTTTTGCTCACAAGCTGGCGGGCCTGCCCGTGTTTTCGGCCTCCAAGGGATTGGAATTGGCCACGCTGAAGCGTCCCACCGAAATTTTGGCGGATGTACTCGGCGCAGACACTCCCTTGGGGGTGGTGAGCGGTCCTTCGCACGCAGAAGAAACGGCTTTAGGCATGGCGACTTCCATCGTTGCTGCCGCTGTGGATTCATCTTTGGCCGAGCGTGCGCAAGCTCATTTGTCGAGTGCCAGCCTGCGGGTGTATACCACCAATGATTTGGTGGGGGCCGAATTGGGTGGTGCGTTGAAGAACATCATTGCCCTGGGAGCTGGCATTGCCGATGGGGTTGGCTTGGGTGACAACGCTAAAGCCGCCCTGGTTTCGCGGGGCTTGGTTGAGATGGCCCGTTATGGCGAACAGATGGGAGCCCAACGCGAGACATTTTTTGGCTTGTCGGGTGCCGGGGATTTGATGGTGACTTGCTATTCCAAACACTCACGCAATCGCTCTTTGGGACAAGCGATTGGCCAGGGGGAAAAACTGAAAGACATTTTGGCGCGGACGGAAAAGGTGGCGGAGGGAGTTTGGACTTGCAAAGCCATTCAAGAGGCAGCCAGCCAGTTTGGCATTGAAATGCCGATTACCCAGCAAGTGTATGCCATTTTGTTTCACGAAGTCGATCCGCAAGAAGCGGTGAAGAACCTCATGCAACGTCCAACCAAGGCAGAGCGATGAATCATCCGGCTCCTCCTCTTCATTACCTGCCTGCGGATTTTGTGCCGGTAGATTTTTCCGCGATCGAGCCCTGGTTGCAAGAACTGGAAAGTCGCAGCTTGCAGTCTGTCGCCGATTTGGAGCAGTGGATTTTGGACCGCTCCGAGTTGGAAAGCAGTGTGTCGGAGGAGGCGGTGCGGCGAATGTATGAGAATGCCTGCCACACCGACGACAAGGCCCTGGAAGAAGCCCATTTGGCTTACCAAACGGAAGTGTTGCCGCAACTGAAGCCGGTGGAGGATCGGCTCGACAGAAAGTATTTGGCATGTCCCTGGCGTCAGCATTTGGAGCCCAAAAAATGGGAGGTCTACGACCGTGATGTGGAGCTTGGTGTCAGGCTGTTCCGCCAGGCCAATGTGGCGTTGGAGGCAGAAGAAGAAACCATGACCAACCGCTACGATCGCATTATGGGGGCGATGACTGTGGTGTTTCGCGGCGAAACCTGTACTTTGGCAAGCCTCGGAAAATATCTGGAAGAACCCGACCGGGATTTACGCGAAGAAGTTTGGCGGCTGAGTGCGGAGCGTCGCCTTCAAGATGAAGAGGCTCTGGATTCTTTGTTCGAAGAGATGGTGGTTTTGCGTCAGCAACAGGCAAAGAACGCTGATTTTCCCAACTATCGAGACTACATGCATGAGGCGAAAGGGCGTTTTGATTACAGCCCTGAGGATTGTTTGGCGTTCCAAGAAAATGTGGAGCGTTATGTCATGCCGGTGTTGGAGCGCATGCAGGAACATCGTCGGCAAAGGCTGGGTTTGGATGTTTTGCGGCCATGGGATTTGGCGGTCGATCCCGAATCGAGTGCTTTATTTGAACCGTTCCAGACCCAAGCTGAGCAAGTGGATATCGCGGCACGTTTGATGAGTGCAGTGCATCCCACCTTTGGTGAAGAGTTGCGTTGGATGGAGCAAGAAGGATTGCTGGATTTAGAAACGCGTCCGAATAAGGTTCCTGGTGGATTTATGGAGAACCTTGAACGCCGTCGAGCGCCCATCATTTTCGCCAATTCAGGAACTACCCACTCCGACGTTGAAACTTTAGTTCATGAAGGCGGCCATGCTCTCAATGGCTTGTTGAGTCGCCATCTGGAGCCGGTTTCTTATCGCATGCCGCCGCTGGAGTTTGCCGAAGTGGCATCCATGGGCATGGAGGCGATGGCGATGGAGCATTATGCCGAGGTTTATCCCGCCGCCAACGCGCGTATCTGCCGACTGCAGGCCCTGGAGGGTATGGTTACCACCTTCCCTTGGGTCGCCGTTATCGATGGTTTTCAACAGTGGCTTTACACCCACGAAGGGCATAGTCGGCAAGAACGCGCGGATGCTTGGCTGCATCTCCATCGGCGTTTTCTGGGTCAGGTGGATTGGAGCGGTTTGGAGGCCCAGCAGGCCAAGCTGTGGCACCGCCAACTTCATGTTTTTGTGGTGCCTTTCTACTACATCGAATATGCCCAAGCTCAGATGGGGGCTTTGCAGCTTTGGGTGCGCTATCGCCGCAATCCTGAACATGCGGTGGAAGGGTACCAACAAGGATTGTCTCTGGGGGGGGCTCGCAAACTGCCGGAGCTGTTTGACGCTGCGGATTTGCAGTTCGACCCCCGTGGCAATCATTTGGGCGAGTGGATGCAAGAAGTGGAGGCGGCGTGGGAAGAAGAGCTGCGGGCTTCCGTTTTTTAACGGGTGAGAAAGCCCCATGGGGCATCGCTAAGATAGGAGGAAATGAAAACACCCCCGTTGAGTTTCTTGGGAATTCTGGTTGGCCTTGCTTTTCTTGCCGGTTGTTCGAAGTCAGAGGAAAAACCTCTTAATCGGGATCCAGGAAAGAAGGTTATCGTTCTTTCCATCGATACCTTACGGGCTGATATGTTGAACTGTTACGGAGGGAACTCGCATGTCATGCCGACTCTCGACGCTTTGGCCGCCACAGGGATGGTGTTTCGTAATGCAATTGCGCCGATGGGAACAACCTTCCCATCTCATAGTTCCATGTTTACTGGCCTCTACCCTCGAGTTCACGGGGTCCGTTGGAATGGGGATTCGTTAAGCGACGAACACACCACCTTGGCAGAGATTCTTTCAGCGAATGGGTGGATTACTGGGGCTTTTGTTAGTTACAAAGCCATGCTTAGTAAAGGTGGGCTGGATCAAGGATTTCAACGGCTGAGTGATCCAAGATCTGCGAGGGGGGCAAAGGGCATTCGCTCAGGGCGCGAAGTCAATGACTTGGCTCTAGGATTTTTAGATGAGGTGTTAGAAAAAAGTCCTGAGAAGGATGTTTTTCTTTGGTTGCACTATTTCGAAGCCCATTCTCCCTACCCTCTGACGGATTACGCAAAAAAATCCTTTGGGGATTATCAAGGCCCGATGGATGACGGCGCAGAAGTTAGCGAGATGATTGATTTGAACCGGTCCGCGAATCCGTCAGCAGAGGATTTTGCTGCCTTCCGAGCTCTCTATGAGGGACGTGTTTTGGAGGCGGACAAATTGGTCAAGGATTTGGTTGATGGATTGAAGGAACGGGGCGTTTTTGAGGAGACCATCATTGTTGTGGTCGGAGACCACGGCCAACTTCTTGGGGAGCATCAAATGGTAGGTCACGGACCACTCTTATGGCAGAAAGTCCTTGATGTGCCCTTCATTGTGATCAATCCCTACTCTCCTCATGCGGGAGAGGAAATAACTCGGGTTGGAGTGATTGATTTAACCCCGACGGTTCTTGAAATGCTTGGGTTCGAACCAGTGGAGGGAATGCAAGGACGTTCGCTTTTGCCAGCACTGCAGGCTAAGCCCCTTGCCAACATGGTCTATTATTCGGAGGTGCGCATTGCCAACCCTCGTCAAACCCGTCCCGGAGCACAAAGAGATGCTGTTGCCGTTTTTTCTGGGCGCTTCAAATTTGTCCTAGATGGGAAAAAAGAATTCCTTTGGAATATCTTGGAAGACCAGGAAGAAACCCACCCTCTTTCTAAACGCCAATATCTTGCAGAGATTGAGCGCCTGCGGCCTCTTGCAGTTAGACATAAGGAATTGGAGCCAAGTGCCATTTCTGTACAAACAGAACTTTCTCCCGAAATGCTATTGGAGTTGCAAGAGTTAGGCTACGTGGACGGTGAATAATCGAAGTTTTGTCGGGCTTTGGGGTTGGAGTCGTTCTAACCGCGGCCACTGCGAATTTCGAAACGGATAGGCACCAACAATTGCCCGGCCTCCACTTTGCCGTCGCGTTTGGCGGGATGGAAATGCCATCCCCAAACGGCATCCACCGCTGCTTGGTCCAAAATCTCGTGACCGCTGGAAACTTGAACTTGGATGGCTACAGGTTTGCCCTCGGCGTTAACCGTGACCAACAGTTGCGCGACACCTTCCCATTGGCATCGCCGCGCACGCCGAGGATATTTCGGAGGCGGGCAAAGGGCGGCGTCAATTTGGGGAGCCATAACCACCGAGGCCTGTGGCGGCGGTGTGGGATTGGGTGGTGGTTTGGGCGTGGGTTGGGGTTGCTGTTGCGGTTGGAGCTTGGGTTTGGCTGGACGGAAACGCCAGGCGCGTGGCATCCACGGGCGAACGGCTTCATACTCTTCCTGGGGTGGAAGTTCTTCTAGCTGGGGCGTGGGTTCGATGGCCGTGGCTTCGACCTCGACCACGGGCAAGACTTCGGGCTCTGGTTCGGGCGGCGCCTCCACCTCCACATCAGGTGCGTCGGGTGGCGTGGGGGGAATCTCTTGGATGAGGGTCACCGCCAAACTGGGTGGCTCCTTCGGCACTTGCCCTTGCCACCACCACCAGGCCGAGGACATAAGAGCCACTCCCACTGCCGTGTGAAAAACCACGGAAGCCAAAATGGCCTGAATCCAGGTGCGTGATTGGGGTTTGGTTTGCAGAATCCCTAAAAGGTGGGCGGATTTGTGGATTTTTGTATGAGCCTAACGGTCTACATTTGCCTTGCCAACGAAAACCTCTGGTCGTGGTTCAGAAAAACTCCTCCAGTTCTAGTCCGCCCATTCCCGGTGGCAACGGCGCCTGTAGAATCAGCCCGTCATGGCCAAAGCTGCTCCGAACGTGATGGACAAAATCGTTTCCCTGTGCAAACGCCGGGGCTTCGTCTTTCCTGCATCCGAAATTTATGGTGGACAGGGCTCCACCTACGATTGGGGCCCCCTTGGGGTGGAACTGAAGCGTCGGGTGAAGGATGCGTGGTGGGAGGCCATGGTGTATGCCCGCCAGGACATTGTGGGCTTGGATTCGGCCATCATTCAGTCGCCGGATGTTTGGCGGGCTTCCGGTCATGTTGGAGGCTTTTCTGATCCTCTCATCGACAACAAAACCTCCAAACAACGCTATCGGGCTGATCATCTGGTGGAGGCGAAGATTGAAAAATACCGTAAAAAGGGAAAGCTTGATCGCGCTGAAGCCTTAGCCGCTCGCCTGCAAGAGGCGTTGGCCGACAACGATGCTTTACGTCAGCTGATTTTGGACGAGAAAATCAAGTGCCCAGTTTCCGGTACCGACGATTGGACGGAAGTGCGCCAATTCAACTTGATGTTCGAAACCCATGTTGGCGCGGTGCAAGATTCTGCCAGCATTGCCTATCTGAGGCCAGAAACGGCGCAGGGCATCTTTATCAACTTCAACAATGTGGTCAACGCCACGCGCAAGAAGTTGCCATTTGGGATTGCCCAGATTGGCAAGAGTTTTCGCAACGAAATTACTCCGGGCAATTTCGTATTTCGTACGCGTGAGTTTGAACAAATGGAAATGGAATTTTTCTGCCGACCCGAGGAAGCTCCAAAATGGTACGATTATTGGCAGAAGGAGCGTTTTCAGTGGTATATCGACCTTGGTGTGAATCCTGAAAAGTTGCGGATGCGGGAACATGCCGAAGATGAACTGGCGCATTATGCGGCTGGCTGTGGTGATGTGGAGTATCTGTTTCCTTTCGGCTGGTCAGAGCTGGAGGGCATCGCCAATCGTACCGATTACGATTTGAAAAAACATTCCGAGGCCAGTGGCACTTCCTTAACCTGGTTCGACCAGGAGGCGAAGGAGCATATCTCCCCGTATGTAATTGAACCAGCTGCTGGTTGTGATCGCACCGCGATGACATTCTTGGTTGACGCCTACGAAGAGGAAGGGGAGGGCAAGGAGCAACGCGTGGTCCTGCGTTTTCATCCGAAGATTGCGCCAATTACAGTGGCCGTTTTTCCCTTGGTGAAGAAGGAGGGCATGCCCGAAAAAGCGGCCGAGATTGAAGCCATGTTGCGACCTTTCTTCCGTACCACGATTGAGGAAAACCAATCGATTGGCCGCCGCTATCGTCGCCAAGATGAAATCGGCACGCCTTTCTGTTTGACGGTGGATGGAGAAACTGCCACTGACGGTTGCGTTACCTTGCGCGAGCGTGATTCCATGGCCCAAGAGCGGGTGCCCATCGAGGAGCTTATTCCGATTCTGCAAAATTGCATGCAATCATGGAAACGACCGGAACCCGAAACGGTGAGTTCTAGCGCATGATGGAGCGTCTCGAGCTCCATGGCACTCATATCTCCCCTGGGGTGGGAGTTGGTGTGGTGTTTGTGGCTCTGACCCCCACCAAACGACGCATCCCCTTGCGTCGCATCGATGCTGATGATGCTCAGCGCTCTTGGCGGCTGTTGGAAGATGCGCGTATGGCGGCCCTCGCCAGCTTAGAGGCCATTCAGGAAACCACGGCCAAGGAGTTGGGCCTTCAGGATGCGGCCATTTATGGTGCACAGGCGGCGGTGCTGCAAGACCCAGAAGCGCTGAAGAATCTGCGCACCTGGGTGTTGGAGGAGTTGATGGCACCCGAATCCGCTATCCAGGCACTGCTCGATAAATTTGGCAAGCTATTTGAGAACCTAGAGGGCGGAGACCGCAAATCTTGGGTTGCGGATTTGCGCGACCCGTGGAACACCGTCTTGCTGGAGTTATCCGAGGGCGATGTTAAGGCTGCGCAAAGTGGAGGTGACGAGAGTCTGATTTTGGTGGCGGAAGAACTTACTCCAACTTTGGTGGTGAGCTACCCGCGTGAAAAAGTTGCGGCCATTGTTTGTTCTCGTGGTGGTCGCTATAGCCATGGTGCGGTGTTGGCGCGTAGTTTTGGTATCCCCACCGTCACGGGTTTAGAGGGTGTGGATGAACGCGCGCGCTCCGGTCAGCAATGTGTGGTTTACGGAGATTCGGGCATGGTGGTGCTCAATGCCACGGTTGCCGAGCAGGAAGCCGCACTCACTTTGTCGGCGGAGCGTGCCCATGTGCGCGGTGTCCTAGCCGCTGCCGCGCGCGAAGCTGGGCATACGGCGGACGGAGTGGAAATCAAAGTGAGAGTCAATATCGAATCTCCTCGTGATTTGGATATGTTCGATTTGCAGACGGTGAATGGGGTGGGGCTGTTTCGCACTGAGTTCGCCTATATGGAGAGGCCATTCTTCCCTTCGGTGGAAGAACAAAGAGAAATTTACAGCTCCGTGCTCGAACGATTTCCTGGAAAAACCGTGGTCTTTCGCACCCTGGATGTGGGTGGCGATAAGCCCTTGCGTTATTTGCACACCCCGGAAGAAGGCAACCCGGCCTTAGGCTGGCGCGGTTTGCGCCTGAGTTTGAAATGGCAAGATCTTTTCCTGATGCAGTTACAGGCTCTGCGTGATTGCCGCCATCACGGCAAGGTCAACATCATGTTGCCGATGGTGACGAACGTGGAAGAAGTGCGTCAGGCCAAAAGTTTGTTGCGAGCCATTGCTGGCAAAGAAGAATTGGGGGTGCGCTTTGGGGTGATGATTGAAGTGCCCGCAGCGGCGATGGCGCTACCGGATTTGGTGAAGGAAGTGGATTTTGTCTCGGTGGGTACCAACGACCTCACCCAGTACCTATTTGCAGTCGACCGGGATAATCCATGGGTTTCCGACCTTTATCAGCCTTATCATCCGGCTAATTTGCGGGTTCTGCGCTATATCGCCAAGGTTTGTCTGGACGCAGGGATTCCGGCCACGGTTTGCGGAGAAATGGCTGGGCAGCCTGCTGGGGCCTTTTTTTTGGCTGGGGTGGGCTACGGAGGGCTATCCATGTCGCCTCTTTTTGTGCCCGAAATCAAGGCCTTGTTACGCGAAGTAAGGATGGATAGCTTGCGCCAGGCGGCGACCCGAGCGGCTCGTTCCAGCACTTCCAAGGAAGCTCTGGACATTTTGGAGGCCGAAACCTCCCAAGCATGGCAAAAAGTGGTCGAAAGAGTCGGGTCTCACAAGACTTAGCAGGATTTTTCATTGCACCAGAGGCATGATTTGGCGGATACTGGAAGCCGTGGGGCCCCGGCCGCCACAATCCCCCCCGCTCTCCCTGGAACTCGAGCTTCAAGACCCTGATGACCCCGTCAGACGGAAAACACAATCCTGCCCAAGGTGGACGACGGAAAGGCCGTTGGTCTTTTCCTGAAATCGAAAAGTTGCGGCGCCTCTACGGCTTCCGCAGTGAGGTGCAAATTGCGCAGGAACTCAACCGCACGGTGCAATCTGTGCGTCGCATGATTGGCAAGGTGTTCGACGGGGAGCCCAAAACGGGGCCATGGACGGCAAAGGAGGTTTTGGCCCTCAAGGAATACCTCGGTGCTGCAGAGGTCGAGGTGATGGCCAAAATATTGCGTCGTAGCCCTGCAGAAGTGCGACGGAAGATCGAGCAATTGCATGGAGAGGTGCGTCAGCGTCCTTGGACTTCGGCCGATTTGCAAACCCTCAAACGCTGCTATGGCACCCGAGCTAGCGAAGATGTCTCCCTGATTTTGGGGCGCCCGGTGGAGCGGATTGAAGAGAAGGCGAAAGAATTGCGTTTGGCCAAGGACAAGGGCTTTCAACGTCGCCATGGCGGCGGTGGCTCGGTGCGCATGCCGCGCTGGAAGCCGGAAGAAATCGAGATGCTGAAAGAGTTGTATCCCGATTACGACAACCATTCCATCGCGGTCATGCTAAACCGCACGGTCAAAAGCGTGGTCTCTAAGGCCCACGATCAAGGGCTGAAGAAGTCTTCCAGCCGTTTGCGCACGATGGGCAGAGAAAATGTACGTGCCCGTTATGAAAAGCAAAATCCGGGCGATAAGGAGATGGAAGCCTGACCGCTTGCGTTAGGCAGTGTCATGGATTGCACACTCACCGGACTGAAGCGCGACGGAAACCTCCTTCGGTTGACCTGGTCAGACGGATTGGAGGGCGCATTGGCAGTTCGAGATTTGCGCATCAGCTGCCCCTGTGCATTTTGTGTGAATGAAATTACAGGGGAGAGGCAGGTAGATCCGAGTTCTATCCCCACAGACATCGCTTTGGTCGACATGCAACCCGTTGGGCGCTATGCCTACCGGGTTCTTTTTGATGACGGGCATGACACCGGCTTGTTTACTCTCGAGGAATTAAGGTTGCGATGCCAGGAGGCACTCACTTGAGTCCACTCGCGGAGTTGTTTCATGCCTGTCTACATCCCATCCTAATCCCCATCGTCTTGTTCCTGCATTGGTGGGTCTTGTGGTTCACACTTGGCCGCGATTTTCAGGGTACGGTTTTCCTTCTTTTTGCTTCTCGCTTCATAAGTTTGGGCGGCGGCTTTGCTTTGTACGCCAGTGGTGCTCTGGGGCTGTCGGATACACAGTTGCATGGCAACCTTTTGGCTTGGGTGGTGGCCTTTGTTGCCGCCTGGCTTTGGTTTTGGAATTTAGAGGCCGCGGTGCTTGGTGGTCTCATGCGCCGACGCAGGAAGAGTTGGCGCTGGAAGCCCTATGATTTGACTGTGCTTGGCACAGCTCACGCGGTTTATCTCCTTGGTGCCGCGATGCTTGCATGAACGAAAGAACAAGAATCTCAATCCCAGAAGTCTTGCTGGTCATGGTGGGCTTTGCTGGCCTGACAGCACTTTATTTCTGGCCGATGTTGCAACAGCCCGAGCTTGTTTGGTCGGTCGGAAGGGACTTTTTTCAAAACACTTGGAATCTGTGGTGGGTGCAGTATGCCTTTGACCATGGTCAGCCCTTTTATCAAACGGATCGCTTGTTTGCGCCGACCGGCACGTCCTTAGCCTTTCACACCATTTCTTTCACCAACTCCCTGCCTGCTTTGGTTTTACAGCGCGGACTCGGTGTCGGTGTGGGAACTGCACACACCGTCCTGTTTCTCTCTGCATTCTTCTGCAGCGGCATCGGCGGTTGGGCTTTGGCGCGCTACTTAAGTGGCGCGCCTCTGGCCGCATTCGGTGCGGGGTTGTTTTACGCCTTCAATCCCTACCACACGGCCATGATTTCCCAGCTCAACAATGTACAATTCCAGTGGATGCCTTTGGTGCTTTTGGGGTTGTTGTGGATGTATGAGCAACGTAGTTGGTCGGCGGTTGTGCTGACGGCGGTTGCTTTGATGCTTGCTGCCTATACCGACTGGTATCAACCTCTGTTTTGCGCGATGGCTGGTGGCACCATTCTGCTTTTCCGCATGGGGAGTGATCATCGTTGGGGCGACCGCAAGTTTTGGCTGCAGCTGGGAGTGATGGCGGCTCTGGCGGTGCTTGGCATGTTGCCGGGAGCTCTGCCTTTGATGCAACAGATGGGAGCTGCTGGCTCAGGAGAACTTCAAGATCCGATTCGGTATGTGGGAGAAATGCAACTTACCGGCATGAGCCCCAATGGTTATCAGGCACATCTGATGTGGCCGGTGTTGTTGGGGTGGTCGTCGATGCTGTTGTTGTTGTTTACTGCTTGGCGCGTGCGCGAACGGGGCATTGGTAGCTTTTGGTGCCTGCTTGCTGTGGGCTTTATATTGCTGCAAGGGCCCTATTTGGTGGTGCTAAATCACCATTTTCCACAAATCCCGATGCCGATGGCGCTGTTTCCACATTTGCCAGTGCTGAATATGATTCGAGTGCCGCATCGCTTTCTTATTTTGCTGATTTTAGGGATTACGGGATTGCTGGCTTATGGTCTGCGTGAATTTCAAATTCAACGTGGAGCCGTGGCCACCTTCCTTGTGTTGCCCCTGATGGCCCTGGAATTGCAATTAGCGAAACCTCACCCCGTGAGCTTGCAACCTGCTCCTGTCTATGCGCAATTGGCGGCGGACCCGGAGGATTACGCCGTTTTGGAAATGCCTATCGACTACCGAGATGGCTACACCATGTGGTTGCAAACCAAGCATCAGAAAAAACTGTTGGCAGGCTACACATCGCATATTTTGCCGGCCGCTTTGCCTGGGTTGAAAACAGATCTGATGCGGGCTTTGCATCCTGATGAAGTTGATACCGACATCCTTGGCTTGCCGGAATTTTTACCTGTGGAAGTGGATTCCCTAAGCGATGCCCAATTGGAAGCATGGCGACGGGAATTGTTGGTGGATAAGGGGGTGCGCTTTGTGGTTTTTCATAAAGATGCCGACTTTGCTGCCCTTTCCAGTCGCTTTCAAACGCCAGATTCCGCGTTAGAGAAGATAAAAGTTGCACTCATGCCATACCGTTGGAATCCTGCCCAAAAACAAGCAGCACGTGCACGCAAAACAGCAGTGAAAAACTTTATGACGGGGTTGGCGGAACACTCGCAGCAGGGGCGCGCGCTGATCGAGAAACTGTTCGGCCCACCAAACCCCGACTTGGGAAATCGAAGCACCGAGGTTTGGGATTTGCGCCCCTGGGCGAAAGATTATCTGGAGCTCAATGCAGCTCCAGAAGAGGTGGCAAAGTAAGGGCCTCTTCGGTTTCCGTGCCGTCGGCACTGCTAGAGCCAACGTAGCCTAGGTTCTCTAGGTTTTGCGTGGAGGCTTGTTCGTTCACCGCAGAGTTGTGCCACTTGACGTTGCGGCGAAACCATGCAAGCTGGCCGACTAAAATTTCCCGTGCACGTTCGTAGGAGGTGAGCTGGCGCTGCATGCGTTGCTCAAATTGCCTGGCTCGCGGCTCTTTGCCCGCAGGAATGGTTTGCGCTTCACTGCCAAGTTCTTGCGGATCCTGATCGAGGTCGATGAAGGCGCGTTCGCCATCACCGAAGACATATAGCTTTTCGTTTTCCGTGCGGATGACATCGATGGAACGCATGGTGCGGGCAACCTCTTCGCGCAACCCACCATCAACATACTGCGGATCCCACTGGGTGAATCCCGTAAGGTAGGAGGTGGGGTTGAAGTAGTGAGCAAGAATCATGTCGCGCACCTTGATGTCTTTTTGCATGGCAGGCAATTGGCTTACCCCTTCAATGGCGAGGAGATCGGGGGTGCGCCAGGGTTCCACTTGTTGTGCGTGCTCGACGATGTCGAGAATAGTGGGGTAAACATCGGTGAGCGAAGTCATGCTCTGTACCCGCTTGCCGGCGGGAAGCAGCTCCGGGAAGCGCATAATCAACGGTACATGCAGCAGGTTGTCGGCAAGAGAGAGCTGGTGGCCTATCCGATGGCTGAGTTCGCCGAACTCTTCTCCATGGTCGGCCGTGACCACCACCAGGGTATTCTCCATCAACCCCTGCTCGTGGAGATTGTCAAAAAGACGCCCTAGGAGGCCATCCTGGTAAAGAATCTCGTCGTCGTAGAGCGATTTGAAAATTTCCATTTCTCGAGGAGTAATATCCCAATCGCCAACGATGATTTCATGCTGACCCTCGGTGTTGTTGCGTGGGGTGAGCGCGTGGCTTTCTTCCAAACTGATTCCTTCCGGAAGAAAATGGCCCCAAAATTCTTTGGGTGGTTGGTAAGGGTCATGGGCTTCATTGAGATGAACGAACATGAAGAAAGGACGCTTTGAATCACGGCTACGGTGAGCACCGTTCATCCAGTCAATCGCGGTGTCGATAACGCGTTTGCCACCCTTGTCGGTCGGGGTGGGGGCAGGCATGCCCAATTTATCGCGATAGCGAGTCCAAAAACGGCGCACGAAGAATCGATCCTTTAACCCTGGCAAGGAGTAGTCGAAAAAGGTTTCAAAGCCTTGGGAGAGGCCGGAGTTGTAGGTGAGCCAGGATTTTTCGGCAACGGCCATGGTGTCGTAGCCGCGCTGCGCCATTTCTTCGGAGATGGTGTGGATGTCGTAGCGGACCACTCCATCGACGCTGGCGACGCCATCGGGCAGGCGGGGGCGCAACCAGCCTGTGCCATGCGAATTGGGTTGCAGGCCGGTGAATAAGGAGCAGTGAGAGGGCAAAGTCCAGGGAGCAGCCGCGAAGGCGTTTTCAAATAGCACTCCCTCCTCGGCAAAGGCATCCAAATGAGGGCTGGTTGCGCGGTGATAGCCATAACAGCCGAGATGGCGAGCCGAAGTGGTGTCGAGAACCACTAATAGGACATTGGGGGAATTGGGTGGGGCTTGATTGGCCCTGTCCGGAGTGGCGACCAGAGCGGGGCGGACCGGAAGAACCCAACTAAGGCCAGCAAAAAGAAGCAACAGGAGCAAGCCGAAAGCGGTGGCGAAACGGCTGAAGAAGGAACTAAAGGCCCAGCCGAAAGACGTGGAAGCGAGGCGGTAAAGAAGGAGATAGGCGATTAAACCGCCACCTAGAATCATAGCGAAGGTGGTGAGGGCTCGCGGATGGAGGGTAGGGATGGCGACCGGGAGCCACACCATACGGGCTTCCAGGAGCAGCACCAAGGTTGCGCCAGCGACCAAAATGAAGATGCCAAGGTAGATCTGAAAATCATCTTTACGTGCTTGGAGGCGTGTAACTAGGGGTAAAGCGAGTGTGCAGAGCAAGCCAAATCCGGCGCCAAGAAGCAGGTGGCTTGGCAAGAGACTGGACCAAACCAACGGATCGGCGTGATAAGGAAAGGCGTGGTAGACAGCAAATGCCTCAACCAAGCTGGCCCATCCTGCCATGCATGCACCCAGCAAGGCTCCCTGTAAGAGGTTGTGCACCTTCATAAGGCCCATGATAGATAAGCTGAGGAACCGTCGCTATCCCCCCAAAATCGCAGTTGGCCACGGCGAAGGTCGAGATTGCTGATTTTTTCTCGCAGCTGATTCAAAATGAGTCCGCTGGCAAGGCCCGCCCCCTGTAACTGAAACTGATGGAAACAAAGCCCATTTTCAAGCGGACGCACCGCGGCTTGCAGCTGGATTTGTCCCAGCATGGGAGCTTGGGCGTTCAGGCAAAGTTTGTCGTCCTCAATTTGGATGGCATGGAGGAGAACTCCCTTGGGCAATTGCGTTTGCAAGAAATCCTGAAATCCTGGAAGTTGCAGGTTAAGGAGAAGCTTCATAGGCATACTGTAGGAGATGCCACTGCGCCATGATTGCTACCCTTTTTCTTCTACTTGCCTGTCAGACAAATCCTGCCACTGGGACGATTTACTACCCAGGGAGCCTGGGGCGTCCAGGTGGGTTTTTACCTGAGCCGCGGCAGGAACAACTCTTGCTGGACTTGCAGAACCGTCGCTTGTCCAGTGAGCAACGTTTGCAAGCCTTGGCCATTTTGGCTTATCAAGCAAAACCTTTGCCTTTCGATGCGGTGCGAGCCATGCGACGCTATGCCCATGGTGAAGACCAAATTGATTATGTGCGATGTTTGGGGTTGGCTGGCGAGGAAGGGCTGCATGAGCTTAAGAAAATGAAAAACTTGCGGCGTCCCGAAGTGAGGGCAGAGGCTATCTTTGCCCAAGTCTTGCACTTAGAGGAGGGGGAAGATTTAGGAAGACAGGTTTTGCGCAATCGTCAAGAATCCTACCTCGTAAGGGTTGCAGCTTTGCGCGGGCTCGCTGAGCGAGGTTCTCCCTTCGCTCATGTGGAAGCCTTACGCCGCTTGTTGATGGAGGAGGGGCCGCTGCTTTATGAGTGTTTAGCCATATTGCGGCTTGAACCGAGTCAGGACGACATATTACCTCTTATCGAATTGCTGGAGCTAAGCCACGGGCGAGCAGCAGCGGAAGCTGTGGAGTTGTTGCAGGAAATTACCGGCTATCGCATTGCGAACGATTACAAGACTTGGAAGCATTTCTTTCTCAAACACAAGGCCGAGGGGACACCTTTTTCCATTCCGTCGACGAATACCTCGACCTCCTCCACCTTGTCTTATTTGGGCATCCCCATTTACAGTGACCGCTTAGCCTTTGTTTTGGATAGTTCTGGCTCAATGAAAACACCACTTCCCGAACAACGGCCGCAAACACGGGGTAGGAAATCCAAGGAGGAGTTTGTCAAACTCTTACCAAGGTTGCCGGAGCGAGCCAAGTTCAACGTGATTTTTTTTGAATCGGAGTTGCATGTGTTTAGCAAATCCTTAGTTTCGGCTTCCGTTGAACAAAAGGATAAAGCAAAAACTTTTGTCCAATCGGTTCCCTTCGAAGGCGGCACCAATTTGTTTGGCGGACTTTCCCTGGCCTTTGCCGACTCGGAAGTGGAGGAAGTTATTCTGCTCACTGATGGCGCCCCATCCGTTGGTGAATTCGTCGACCCGATTCCCATTTTGGCCCGCATTGCGCGCTGGAATCGCTGGCGGCGCGTGCGCATTAGCACAATCTCCTTTGGTGCACCTCCGAGGGATCGCTATTTTCTCTATCGCTTGGCGATGGAAAACTTAGGGGCCTGTCGCATCATCGATTAGAATCTCTCCATGCAAGCAGTACGCATCCACGAGCATGGCGGTATGGAGGCTTTGCAGCTGGAAGATATTCCAGTTCCTCAGCCTGGGCCTGGACTGGTTCGGCTACGCGTTGCTTGGTCGGCGCTAAACCATTTGGACACCTGGGTGCGGCGGGGGGTGCCTGGCCATAAGTTTCCACTTCCCATCACCCCAGGTTGCGATTTTAGTGGCTGGGTAGATGCATTGGGAGAGGGTGTGGAGGGTTGGAAAATTGGCCAGAGGGTGACGGTGGCTCCCGGCTACACATCAGCGCCTAGCGTGCAGGCGGCAAGCGGGCATCACAACTTGGCCCGTGACTATGGAATTTATGGGGAAACTTGCGATGGCGGGAATGCGGAGTTTGCTGTAGTCCATGCGGAAAACCTGATTGCGGTGCCAGACGGTTTCCCCTTGGATTTAGCGGCGGCTTTTCCCCTCACTTATCTCACCGCTTGGCATATGTTGATGACACGATGTGGCTTGCAGGCATGGGATAAAGTATTGGTGCATGCCGCTGGCAGTGGGGTGTCGGTTGCTGCCACTCAAATTGCCAAGCTCCATGGCGCTGCGGTGATGGTCACTGCTGGTTCCGAGGATAAGGTACGGAAGGGACTTGACAACGGCGCTGATTTCGGCGTGAACTACCAAACGAAAGATTGGTGTGCTGCGGCTAAGACTTGGACGCAAAAGGCTGGCCTTGACATCATTGTGGACCATGTCGGCGTGGATACGCTGCCCAAAGGCATTTGGGCCCTGGCCAAAGGCGGGCGTTTGGTGACCTGTGGCGTCACCAGTGGTGCTTTGATGGAAATCAATTTTGCCCCCATCTTCTTCAAAAGCCTAAGCATTCTGGGCAGCACCATGGGCGGGCTTGGGGAAGTTCATCAGCTCTCAAAGTTGGTTTTTGCGCGGAAACTCAACCCAATTATCGATTCCCGCTACCCTATGCAGGAGGTTGCTTTGGCCCACGCGCGGCTGAACCAACGCCAGGTCTTTGGCAAAGTGTTACTTCAAATTGCGGAAGAGGCAGAAGATACGGGGTGATTTCCTATTCCCCGGCAAGGTTGGGTTTTGTACTATTTGCTCCGTAATTCTTTAGACCCAACCTGCCATGCAAAACCCTTCTCCCTCCGTCGCAGCAGGCGCTCTTGAGCGGTTTTCCTACGACGACAGCATTGTCCGCAAGTTTGTTTTTGCCACCTTTATTTGGGGTGTGGTTGGCCTCCTTGTGGGGGTCATTCTTGCCCTACAGCTCGCGGATGCGCGCTTTAATCTAGGGCTGGAATGGACTTCATTTGGTCGCCTAAGGCCACTCCACACCAACGCCGTGATTTTCGCCTTTGCTGGCAACGGGATTTTTGCTGCGGTTTACTACTCCACACAGAGGTTGCTGAAAACCAGAATGTTCAGCGACAAGTTGTCCAATCTGCATTTTTGGGGTTGGCAGGCAATCATTCTTTCTGCGGCGCTCACCTTGCCTTTGGGAATTACCCAAGGCAAAGAATATGCCGAGCTGGAGTGGCCAATCGACATTGCCATCACCATTATCTGGGTGGTGTTCGCAGTGAATTTTTTCGGCACCTTGAAGGTGCGACGCGAACGCCATCTTTATGTGGCGCTGTGGTTCTATATTGCCACCATCATTGCCATCGCTGTTCTGCACATTTTCAACAACCTTTGGGTCATCGCAGGCCCCTGGAAATCCTATAGCATTTACGCTGGGGTGCAGGATGCCTTTATGCAGTGGTGGTATGGCCACAACGCCGTGGCCTTTTTCCTCACCACTCCTTTTCTCGGCCTTATGTATTACTTTATGCCGAAAGCTGCCGAGCGCCCCGTCTTTAGTTACAAGCTTTCCATTCTCCACTTTTGGTCGTTGGTCTTCATTTACATCTGGGCGGGGCCTCACCACTTGCATTACACGGCTTTGCCTGAATGGGCCTCAACCTTGGGCATGCTGTTTTCGGTGATGCTGTGGATGCCTTCTTGGGGGGGCATGCTCAATGGCCTATTGACTTTGCGTGGTGCCTGGAATCGGGTAGCCACGGATCCCATTCTGAAATTTTTCGTCGTCGGCATCACTTTTTATGGCATGTCCACCTTTGAAGGACCGCTGCTATCGGTGAAAGCGGTGAATTCCTTGTCCCACTACACAGACTGGACCATAGCCCATGTCCATGCGGGCACTTTGGGTTGGGTGGGATTCATGATTTTTGGCATGGTGTACTGGCTGATGCCACGCCTTTTCCAGACCGAAGTCGCCAAGCCAAAATGGGTGAATTTGCATTTCTGGACCGGCACGATTGGCATCGTTCTCTACATCGTGTCGATTTACGCTGCTGGCCTTACTCAGGGCTTAATGTGGCGCGCCTTCACCGCAGAAGGCATCTTGCAGTACCCAGATTTCTTGGAAACGGTCACGCGATTAGTGCCAATGTATTGGATTCGCGTTGGTGGTGGCACCTTGTATTTGTTTGGCGCCGTGCTGGGCTTGGTGAATTTGATACTTACCTGGAAAAAACGTCCTGCGACCTACGAAGAACCAGTATTCGAAGCCCCGGCTTTGGCTCCAAACTACCAACCTGCACCTGCCAGTGGGGGATTCATGGCCATGAACTGGCACCGTGCTTGGGAGGGCAAACCCTTCAAATTTACGGCCTGGGTCGTGATTGCGGTGGTTAGCGCCTCGTTGTTCGAGATTATCCCCACCTTTGTCATCGAGTCGAATGTTCCAACCATTGCTTCGGTGAAACCCTATACACCTTTGGAGCTAGCTGGTCGTGACATCTATGTGGCAGAGGGATGCTACAACTGCCACTCGCAAATGGTGCGACCTCTGCACTTTGAAACGGAGCGATTTGGCGAATACTCCAAGGCGGGAGAATTTGTTTACGACCACCCATTTCAGTGGGGGTCGCGGCGCATCGGTCCTGACCTGGCTCGAGTTGGGCAGCGCACATTGACCGCAAGTTGGCACCTGCGGCACCTGCGCAACCCGCAAGAAACTTCACCCGGATCCATCATGCCCTCTTATGCTCATTTGCTAAGAAAGGAGATTAATTTCGAACAAATTCCGCGGCGGATGAAGGCCAATCAAACGGTGGGAGTTCCTTATACGGATGACGAAATTCTGCAAGGAGCGCAACAAGCACAACAGCAGGCGCAGCAAGTGGCTGCCCAGTTGGCCAAAGAGAGCCAAGACCTGCAGGGATTTGAAAATAAGGAAGTTGTTGCTCTCATCGCTTACTTGCAACGGCTTGGGACGGACATTGCCAAGGCACCTTCCTCTAGTTCGGCTATGCAGGAGGGAAAATAATGTTTACAGACGTCTCACTGTGGAAGCAGCTCGCTTTACTTTTCTTCTTTCTGTTCTTCTGCGGGGTTCTGGCCTGGGTGTTTTTCTCAGCGCGGGCCAGTCAGTTTTCGCATGACGCATCCCTTCCTCTTGATGAGGGCAAACCGGTGTGTCCATCTTCGTCCCCTTCTGTCGAGGAGGTTCCCCATGTCTGAACATCCATCCACTCCGCCCCTTCAAGAGGAAGACATTCTGCTTGATCATAATTACGACGGGATTCAGGAATTCGACAATCCTCTTCCCGGTTGGTGGAAGGCCATTTTCTTGGGTACCATTTTGTTTGCCGTGCCCTACACCTGGTGGTATCACTTTGCTGAGGGCAATTCCATTTACGATCAGTACGAGGCCGATGTCGCCGCCCAGGAAGCTAGGGAAGCTGCGCAGCCTCAACTTGAGACCGATGCCAAAGGTTTGCTAGTCCTAATGCAAGACGATACCCATCTGGCTCGCGGAAAGGCCACCTTCTCCACAATTTGCTTGGCCTGCCATGCTGCAGATGGGGGGGGAGTGCCTGGCCTTGGGCCAAACCTTTGCGATGACTTTTGGAAGAATGTGAAAGTCATTGAGGATATTCCCAACATTATCCGCAATGGTGTTCCTGGCACTGCCATGGCACCCCAAGTGAGTTTAAGTCCAAATCAGGTTGCTGATGTGGCGGCTTATGTAGCAAGTTTGCGCGGAACCACACCAGCGAATCCCAAAGAACCTGAGGGAGAAAAAATTGCTCCCTGGGGAAATTAGCTTTTGGAAAAACTTTTGAAACTTCCTGCTCGAAAACCCATCTAAGGCGGGAAGAACCATCATGGTAGAGCCTCTCATTGAGCCACCGGAACGGGTTTTGTCGACCTTGAATCCGGATGGCACGCGTCGCTGGATGCGGCCAAAGGTAGCCATGGGGAGGTGGTGGCGCCGACGTAGAGTGGTTGCTTGGCTACTGATGATTCTTTTCAGCTTAATTCCGTGGCTGAAAATCGGTGGGAAGCCTGTCATGCTTCTCGATGTGGTGCACCGCGAGTTCGTATTTGGCGGAACGGTGTTTCAGCCCACGGAAGTTTTGTTACTCGCTCTGCTGCTATTGGGCATCTTCTTTGGCATCTTTTTGATAACGGCCATTTTGGGAAGAGGTTGGTGTGGCTGGGCATGCCCGCAAACGGTTTATCTGGAGTTTTTATATCGCCCCTTGGAGCGTTGGGCGGAGGGGAAGCATCGCGGTAAGGCCATACCTTGGTGGAGAATTGGCGTGAAGTATGTGGTTTATTTGGTTTTCTCTTTGCATCTTGCCAATACCTTTCTCGCTTATTTTGCTGGCCCCCGACAAGTTTTGGAGTGGAGTTTCGGCTCCCCGGCCGATCATCCGGCGGCTTTTGCAATTGTGCTAGGTGTGACAGCCCTAATCATGTTTGACTTTGCTTTTTTCCGAGAGCAAATGTGTACGCTGGTTTGTCCTTATGCGCGTTTGCAGGCGGTGCTTCTCGATCGCGATTCCTTAATTATCGGGTATGACGAGAGGCGTGGTGAGCCGCGGGGAAAAATGCGGCGCCAGAAAACAGAGGGCAAGCAAGGGGATTGCATTGATTGTGGTCTGTGTGTGGCGGCTTGCCCAACGGGCATCGATATTCGAGAGGGCTTGCAACTGGAGTGCGTTGCTTGCACTCAATGCATCGACGCCTGTGATGCGGTGATGGATAAGATTAAGCGGCCACGGGGGCTCATCCGCTTCGCTTCGCAAAATACACTATCTGGTGGACAATCAAAGTTTTTGCGCCCCCGAGTTTTCGTGTATCCAGCGCTTTTGCTGCTGGTTTTTGGGGCATTGGGGTTTGGCTTAAGTCACCGAGATTCTTCCGAAGCGCTTTTTTTGAGAAACCAAGCGTCTACTTGGGCAGAGAGTGGAGAAGATGTTGTGCAAACAGTTCTTCTGCACTTAAATAACCGTACGAGTGAATTGCGCACTTATGAGCTTGTTGTTGAGTCACCTTCGCGAATAGTTGGCGGGCAATTCCCATTTCGTTTGGATGCACTGGGTATGCAAACATTAACCCTGACTATTTTTACCCCAAGCTCGGCGTTTCATGATGGCAGATGCACCTTGCGCGTCACAGTCCGCGACGACGCCGGCTTTGAGCAAGAACTTGAACAGACTTTGTTCGGTCCTCCGCAAGTGCCAGAGTAGGAATGAAGGCCGAAACTGCTTGGAAATGGATGCCAGCTGTGTTGCTGGGGCTTACCTTGGTATTTGCGGCTTGGCGGGTGCAATTGGCCTTGGGCGATCCCCATTTTGCGGCAGTAGAGGATTATTATCAAAAATCGATGGACTGGGATGAACAGCAACGACTGCGACAAGCCAGCCAAGATTTGCACTGGGCAGTCGTCTTGCTTCCAGTGCGCCCACGATCCGAAGGGGTGTCCGAAGTTGAATTTCAAGTTCAAGATCAGAATGGCCAACCGGTGGAAGGGGTGCAGGGATCGCTGCGTGCTTTTCACAATGGCTACCCTTCGCAAGCTGTGGAATGTATTTTGCAGCCGATTCCCGGTGGAAGATTGCGCGCGAAAATAACATTCCATCATTTTGGATTATGGCGCTGGCAGCTTAATTTGGAAAAAGGTGACGCCCGATGGATCGGGGATCTCCGAGAATACGTTAACTTGCCAGAAAAAAGTTCCCCATGATTTGGATGCTCGCTTCCGTTTTCGCTGCCAGTTTTTTGGGAAGCTTGCATTGTGTTGGAATGTGCGGTGGGATTGTGGCCTTCCTGTCAGGTGGTAATAGCACAAAGGAGCTGAAGAGGATTAGTTTGGCCTACCACGGGGGCCGGTTGCTGAGTTATGCCCTGCTTGGTGCCCTGGCTGGAATGTTGGGGCAGGCCATTGACTTGGGAGGCGATTCCCTTGGCATTGGAAGATTGGCGATGGCCCTGGCCGGGGGCATCATGTTGGCCTATGGGGTCTTAATTCTCTTGCGTCAGCGTGGGAAGTCGATTCCCCTGCCTGTACCCAGAGTGCTGCAAAAAACATATTCCTGGAGTTTTGGCCAGGTGCAGAACTTGCACCCGAATTTGCGTGGGGTATCTCTTGGTTTGCTAACAGCATTCTTGCCTTGTGGTTGGCTCTATTTGTTTGCGGCAAGTGCTGCCGCCACCGGAGATTGGATGCATGGTGCACTGACGATGGTCGCTTTTTGGGCTGGATCCGTTCCGGCACTTGCGGCACTTGGTCTTGGAGTGCAAAAGGTTTCAGGTCCGTTGCAAAAACACCTGCCCACCGTGACGGCAAGTTTGTTAATGGCCGTTGGCTTATTAGCCGTATTGGGGCGGCTGGATGTGCCCTCCTTCGCTTCGTCAATGGGAGCAAAACAAGCAGAGCCGGCCTGCTGTGCGCCTGTAGACTGATGCAAGCAGAGCCTTATTTCTGTGCTCACTGTCAGTTGCCAGTTCCTGCAGGCCTGGTTGAGGAAGGAGAGGAGCAGCAGTTTTGTTGTGCCGCTTGCCGTACGGTATACGCCACTTTGCAAGAACATGGCTTGCAAAAGTTTTATGCGTTGCGGGAGAAAGTGGCGGATAGCCCAGGTGCCCCTGCATTCGTTTCAGGGCGAAAATATCAGGACTTTGATCATCCAGATTTCCTCCATCATCATGTCCAAGTCGACGGCGAAATATCCTCTATACGTCTATTTGTGCAAGGAGTTCACTGCATTGCTTGCGTTTGGCTTTTGGAGAAGCTTCCTCAAATCCTGCCCGGGGTGGTGGATGCGCGCTTGGATTTGGGGCGTTCATTTTTAGAACTGCGGTGGAATTCAAAGCAAGTTCCCTTGTCGCGTATTGCTAGTGCCCTCGATCGAATGGGCTATACACCTCACCCCATGGCGGAAGGGGAGCCGGAGCGCCAACGTCGTAGCGAAATAAGGCGAGAATTCTTACGCATGGGGGTCGCTGCGGCTTTGGCCTTAAATGTGATGGCTATCGCTTTTGCCTTATATGGAGGTTATCTCGACGGAATGGAAGATTCCTATCGAGATTTGTTTCTCTGGACCTCGTTGCTGCTAACGATGATTAGTTTGTGCTGGCCAGGTCGCGTATTTTTCCGAGGGGCGTGGACCTCTATGCGGACGCGAACGCCCCACATGGATCTTCCCATCGCTTTGGGTTTGGCCGGTGGTTTTTTAGGTGGAATGTGGAATACTTGGCAAGGAATCGGGGAAGTTTATTTCGAGTCGGTTTCCATTTTGGTTTTTTTGTTGTTGGTTGGACGATATATCCAAAAGAAACAGCAGCATGAAGCTCTTGGATCCTTGCAACGATTGCATGCTCTGGCTCCCGGTTATGCGACTCGGTTACAGGGGGAATTGCGCGAGCAAGTGCCTATCTTGAGTTTAAGAGGCGGAGACCGAATCGAAGTATTGGGCGGAGAAACCATTCCTGCAGATGGGGTTTTGGTTGCAGGGGAAGCAATCGTGGATGCAAAAATCCTTACTGGGGAATCCAAACACCAACGCTTAGCACCTGGGGCCAAAATATTTGCTGGTTGCTCCCATTGGGGAGAAAGAATCCAAATTGAAGTTACTGCGGTGGGGGAAAACAGTCGTGTTGGAAAATTGTTGGAGATGGTGCAAAGCTATGCGCAACGCAAGGGACAACTGTTGCAAATGGCAGATCGAGTGGCAGGCATTTTTACCAAAGTTGTGGTACTGCTTGCGGTCACTACCTTTGTTGCTTGGAGTTGGCTCGGCTCCGCCCAAGCGCTGGAGCATGCGGTCGCTCTCTTGATTGTGGCTTGTCCTTGCGCTTTGGGCCTGGCTGCGCCCTTGGCTGTGGTGGCTGCAGTCGGCAGAGCAGCACGCAATGGAATGTTGATTAAGGGGGGGGATGTTTGCGAACGCTTGGCGAAGGTTGGGGTGATGGTACTCGATAAAACGGGCACCTTGAGCCAAGGCAAAGTTGCGGTGGTGGCATGGGAAGGAGATGCAATCACCACCCTAGCGGTGGCAGCCTTGGAGCAACATGCTTCTCATCCCTTCGCTAAAGCTTTCGTGGATTTGGCGGATGGTCAAATGATGCCGCAGGCCGAAGATGTGCGTATTGTTTCCGGTTGTGGGGTCGAAGGCTTGATTGAAGGCGTGCGCTACCGGATCGGTTCACCAAAATGGATGCATCAATTGGGAGTTCCAGTTGAGGAGTCCGAGCTACAATCGATTTTGGAAGCATCTCTTTCTCCTGTGGTTATTCAATGTAGGAGTCGGCAAGGGACAAAAGTGTGGTATGCCGG
Source organism: Planctomycetota bacterium (assembly GCA_024275135.1). Classification (GTDB taxonomy): domain Bacteria; phylum Planctomycetota; class UBA1135; order UBA1135; family UBA1135. Next base: position 68,510 of record JAJRZS010000003.1, read on the forward strand.
AATTGGCGATCCCTTGCAAGCCAATGCTGCTGAGGTGGTGAGCCAATTGCAGCAACGTGGTTGGCAGCTTCACATTCTTTCTGGCGATCACCCGCAGGTGGTTGTGTCGGTAGCCAAACAATTGAAACTTCCAGCCGAAAATTGCTTGGGAGGATTGAGCCCCGAAGAAAAGGTGGAGAACATTCAAAAACTTTGTGTGCGACATTCCTCTGCCACCACCCCCGTGGTCATGGTCGGGGATGGATGGAATGATGCCGCTGCTCTCGCTGCTGCCGACGTTGGCATTGCTGTGCATGGCAGTGCGGAAGCATCCTTGGCCGCTGCCGATGTCTTTTTGGCTGAGCCAGGCTTAGGGGCACTCTTGCCCTTGCTCGAGGGCTCACGGCGAACCGTGCGGCTTATCCGCCGCAATTTCGCCGTTTCCTTGGCGTACAATGCGGTGGGGGTGGCGCTGGCCATGGCCGGTTTACTCAATCCCTTGCTCGCTGCCGTCCTCATGCCGCTAAGCTCGCTAACGGTGGTCAGCTTGGCCTGGCGCACTTCTACTTTCCCCAAGCCATGACGGTTCTCTTCCTCGTCCTTCCCCTGGCCTTGCTCATTGCCGCTGCGGCCGTCTGGGGCTTTGCTTGGGCTATTCGGCGCGGCCAGTTCGATGATTTGGAAACCCCTAGTCAGCGCATGCTTCTCGACGACGATCCCCTCCCTCCCCAGGAAAAGCGCAGATGAAACTTTCCTACACCCTTGGCTTTGAGGACTGGGAGGCTTTCACCCTTTATGTGCATCGCACAGCTCCCTCCTATGTGCGCATGCACCGCATCAGCCGCAATGGCGTGGCCCTGATTTATGGCTTGTTTGGGCTCTTTGCTTGCATCCAGCAACGGGAATGGGTGGTTGGTGGGGCCTTGCTCGGTCTTGGCTTTGCCTGGTGGACGCTTTTTCCACATTTAGTCCACCTGCGGACCCGGCGCCAGTTGAAGCGGATGCAAACAAAAGGAGAAACCTCCATTTTGGGGGATTACCACCTCGAAACCAGCGAAAAAGGGCTATATGTGCAGATTTCTGGGGCACGTACGGAGATGGATTGGGGGCTTTTTTCTGCCCTCGTGCGCCAACCCAAGCATGCTTTTCTTATGTTGGACGCAACCCGCGCCCTGGTCATTCCTCTGCGTGGGCAAGAAAATGCCGACTTTGTGGCCCATTGCCAGGCTTACCTTGAAGCCTAGGCTTGCTGGCACCTATACTGCGCATGGAGGAAATCCCATGCTGCGACCCGCCGCTCTTACTGTTCTCGCCCTGCTGCCCCTTGCTGCCTTTGCTCAAAACCAAGAACCCACCAAGCCAAAGGAGGTAGCTCCGACCGTCATTGAGCCGGAAACCGACATCCCTTTTCCCATTTGGATGGATGTGAAGGCCTTGGATGGGCAACGCCATTACCTATGTGGCACCGGAGTCCGCGAGAAGACCATTTTCCGGGTCAATGTCTATGGCTTTGGCTATTACATCGATCGGGAAAAGGGGCTCCCCATACTCCGTGAAGCTGCCGGAAAGTTGAGCTTGAAGCAGGCTTTGAAAAACAAGCAGTTTCATAAAGCTTTCCTGTCCGACAAGTTCAACAAATCCATGCGCTGGGTCATGGCCCGCGATGTCGACGGCGAAGATGTGGCCGAAGCCTTTGACGACTTCCTTGATCCGGGCATCCGCAAAATCGCCCCGGATGAAAAAGCCCTACAAAAGGGGTTGATGGCGATGGGAGAGATGCGCGGCTATTTTGAATCTGGGGAGCTTGAGGAAGGTGACGAATTGCTTTTTGTCTGGGAAACGGGTGGCCAATTGCATAGTTTCCTCAACGGACGCAAGCTGGGTACCATCGAGAATGTGCACCTGTGTTACGCCTTGTTTGATGTTTTTCTTGGCGACGACCCCATCGACCCCGATGGCAAACGCAACATCATTGAAGGCGTATACCCCTACTTGTTTCCTGACCGTTAAACCACAGTTCTAGTAACCATGACCGAATACGACCGTAGGCGCTCGGAGCGCAAAGATCACACCGCGCCCACTGCCTTGATGCTGGCGGCTGGTTCCCTCGAAGGCGAAACCGTCAACGCTTCCACCCACGGCCTGTTAATTCGGGCGACTGGGCGGATTTCTGTGGTGGTAAAAATCGATGGCAAGGAGTACCGAGGGCGCTTGGTGCGCGCTGAGCCCATGGTCGATGGGGGCACTTATTACGCCCTGGATTTGGACGATCCCTTCCAGGTCTAAACGCATCCTGTCTGCCTGCGGTCATGCTAAAATAGGGCATGGCCACCTTGCTTCTTGCCTTCGCGGTATTCGCGATAGCTGTCATCGCTATGGCGGTGGGGGTCATGGTCAAAGGTTCCAGTCTAAGTAGCTCCTGTGGCGGCTCCAGCGACAGCGTAGAAGGGGATTTACTGGGCGATTGCGTCTGCTCGCGCAAAGCCGCAGAGATTTGCGCCTCGGATGAGGGCAACGAGTTGGTTCTCCTTGCCGAGCTCGGAAATCCCAAGCGCAAGGATTATTTTAAGAAGGTGCGCATTGCCGGCGAGAGCCTGGATGTGTGATTAGGGTAGTTGCAAGGCTGGAAAACCAGGGCTTTTTCGACTCAGAATTTTTCCTTCCTGGTGCAGCAGAAAATACCCTTCTATGCCGTCCATCCTTTCCACCAAACGGAGTCCGTCTTCGGTTCCAAGCACCATGCAGGCGGTGGCCACGGCATCGGCTTCCATGCAAGTGGGGGCAAGAATACTGACCGAAGTAAGACGATGCTCGACCGGGTAGCCAGTGCGAGGGTCGATGGTGTGAGAAACTCTTTTTCCGTCGACGAGATGAAAATTGCGGTAATCGCCACTCGTGGCAATGGCTGCGTTTTCTAATTCTACAATGGCCTGAAGTTGGCTTCCGGGTAAGGCCATGTCTTGGGGATGGTCGATGCCGATGCGCCATGGCCCACCCGAGGGTGCATGCCCGCGCGTGCGCAATTCCCCACCCACTTCCACCAAGTAGTTTTGAATTCCTAATTCATCGAGTTTGCTGCAAAGGACGTCGACCCCAAATCCCTTAGCAATCGCCGACAAATCCAAACGGAGTTGAGGAATGGCTTTCCGTAGGGCGGGGCCAGGTCGGACTTCGAGCTTGGTGTAGCCGCAATGCATTCGCGTTGCTTCCACTTGTTCTGGGCTAGGGGCATGGGGCGGGGTGGAACCAGGGCCAAAACCCCAAATCTGAACTAGGGGTTGAACCGTGGGGTCGAAAGCGCCGGCCGTGAGATGAGAGATACGCAGGGCTTCCTCAACAACGAAAGCGGTGTCGGCAGAAACAGGAAAATCTTTTTCTGCTGGCGCCTGGGCAAAACGACTCACTTCCGAATCTTCCTTATAGGTAGACATGCGTGCATCGACCTCGTGAATGACGGCATTCAAGGTATGCTCGAGTTCCTCTTTGCCGAGGGGCGTATGGTTGACCGTAACATGCCAAAGGACGCCCATGGTTTCGCCGCTTAGCTCCAAGGCGGAAGTTGCTCCTGCAACGGCTGTGCGCTGACAGCTAGATAGCGCAAGGAGGATTCCTGCGTGCAAAAAAAACTTCCGGCAACACCGCATGTGCGTATGTTACCGGAAGTTGGTTGGGGGTGGGAGGTTTAGCCGCCGAAGTCGTCGAGGAAGATGTCTTCTTTTTCGACACCCAATTCGGTGAGCATGTTGATGACCGCCGAGTTCATCATTGGCGGACCACACATGTAGTATTGGCATTCTTCTGGCGCCTCATGTTTGCTCAAGTAGCTATCGAGTAGCACTTGGTGAATGAAACCGGTTTTGCCTTTCCAGTTGTCTTCCGGTTGTGGATCACTGAGCGCAAGATGCCATTCGAAGTTGGGGAAATCTCGGGCGATGGCGTCGAAATCGTCCATGTAGAACGCTTCGCGCAAGGAGCGTGCGCCATACCAGAAGCTGACTTTTTTGTTGGTTTTCTCGGTACGGAACAAGTGCATCAAGTGCGAGCGCATGGGGGCCATGCCGGCGCCACCGCCGATGAACACCATTTCGCGATCGTTGTCCTGAAGGAAAAATTCACCATAGGGCCCGGAAATGATGACCTTATCTCCAGGTTTTTGGTTGAAGATATAGGAGGAGCCTTTCCCCGTGGGGATGCCGACAGAACCTGGAGGAGGAGACGCAATGCGCACGTTGAGCATGATGCGATTACCTTCTGCTGGATAGGATGCCATCGAGTAGGCGCGCTCTACGGTTTCGGTGTTGACCGAGCGGATGTCCCAAAGTTTGAACTTATCCCAGTCGCCGCGATATTCCTCTTCGATATCGAAGTTGGTGTAGGGAATGTCATGCGGTGGAATTTCAATCTGAATGTAGCCACCGGAGCGGTAATCAATAGTTTCTCCCTCTGGCAGTTGAACCACGAATTCCTTAATGAAAGTGGCCACGTTGTGATTGGAGATAACTTCGCATTCCCACTTTTGCACAGAAAACACGGATTCATCAATCCGCAATTTCATGTCGTCTTTCACTTTCACCTGGCAGGAAAGACGCCAGTGTTCCCGCGCCATGCCACGGCTGATGTGGGTTTCTTCAGTGGGCAATAAGCCACCGCCGCCTTCATCGATTTGCACCAAGCATTGGCCACAGGTGCCGCCGCCCCCACAAGCGGAGGGGATGAAAATCTGTTGTTGGGCCAAAGTCGTCAGCAAAGTATCTCCAGCCGGTACCTGCAAAGCTTCTGCTTCTTTGCCGTTGATGACTAAGCTGACATTGCCGCTAGAAACCAACTTGGCCTTGGCAGCAAGGAGGATGAACACCAGAGCGATGACAACGACTGTAAAGCCGCCAACGCCCAGAAGGATGAGAGTGCTTTCCATGGCGAGTTCTTCCTAGCTCTAAAGCTGGATGCCTCCAAAAATCATGAAACCCATGGCCATTAAACCGGCCGTGATGAAGGTAATGCCCAAGCCGCGAAGGCCATGCGGAACATTGGAGTACTTCATTTTTTCGCGAATGGCCGCAAGGGCGACAATGGCGAGGGCGAAACCAGTGCCAGCGCCGATGCCGAAAACCGTGCTTTCGGCCAGGTCGTACTCCCGTTGCACCATAAATAGGGCGCCGCCGAGGATGGCGCAGTTCACAGCAATGAGAGGCAAGAACACACCCAAGGCCCCATAGAGAGCTGGCGAAAACTTGTCGATGGCCATCTCGACGATTTGCACCACCGCCGCGATGGTGGCGATGAAGGCGATGAAGGTGAGGAACTCGAGGTCGATGGTGGCGGCTTTCTCTCCAAGCAGCCATGTGAGCGCACCTTCTTTAAGCAGGTAGGTGTAGATGAGATTATTGAGCGGGGTGGTAATGCCCAGCACAAAAATCACTGCCACACCAAGCCCTAAGGCCGTATCGACCTTTTTCGACACAGCCAAGAAGGAACACATGCCGAGGAAGAAGGCCAAGGCCATGTTTTCGATGAATGTGGCCTTGAGGAAAAGGTTGAGCAATTCCATTAGTGATCCTCCTGCATGCTTGAGGTGTAACTCCGTTGCGCCCAAATTAAGAGCCCAATGATGAAAAAGGCGCCTGGAGACAGCACCATCAAACCGTTGGGGTTGTACCAACCTCCATTATTGACTGTGGGCAAAACCACATGGCCCAGCAATTTGCCAGAGCCCAGGAGTTCGCGGAAGAAACCAACGAGGATGAGCAAGGCGCCATAGCCAAGCGCATTGCCAATGCCGTCCAAGGCGGATTTCAATGGAGGATTGGCCATGGCGAAGGCTTCGGCTCGGCCCATCACAATGCAGTTGGTGATGATGAGGCCAACGAAGACCGACAACTGTTTGGAAACTTCAAACAAGTAGGCCTTCATGATTTGGTCAGCCACAATCACCAAGGAGGCGATGACCGCCAACTGGGTAATCACGCGGATGCTGCCAGGGATTTTGTTGCGTAGCAGGGAGATGGAGACATTGGACCCAACTAGCACAAACATCAATGCCGCACTCATGACGATGGCCGTCTGTAGCTGCGTGGTTACGGCTAGAGCTGAGCAAATGCCCAGAACCTGCAAGGTGATGGGGTTTTTGAGGTAAACCGGCCCCAGCAGGATTTCTTTGGTGTCCTTATTCATTTGCATGTCCTCGCTTGAGAAACTTGCCGTATCCTTCTTCGCTCAGCCAAGTCAGCATGGTGTTGCCGACGGCCTTGCTGGTGATGGTGGCGCCCGAAATGCCATTGACTTGATGGATGGGATCTTTGACTTGACCAAATTTTGTGACGGTGAGGGCCACTTTCCCCGCATCGTCAAAAATCTTTTTGCCTGGCCATTGTGCTTTCCACGAAGGATTATCTACTTCGCCGCCAAGACCAGGAGTTTCGCCTTGTTCGTAGAAGGTCAGGCCGCGCACTGTTTGAAGGTCTTTCTCCACGGCAAGGTAACCGTAGAGAGTGGACCACAGGCCATTGCCCCAAAGCAGGAACACAAAGCATTCTTTTTCGGGGTCGGTGACATGAAGCACCATCAAATCCTTGGGAATGCGATTGACTCGTGCCTTCGATGCGGCTTCGCTCGTGGTGGCCTCGCTGGTGGTTTGGTCTTTGGCCGCCTTGATGATGGCTTTGGGGTCGAACTCCCAATCCTCGGACAACACTTCTCCCGTTTCTGCAGAAACCTTTAGCACTTTGATTTGGCTAAACAATTCTGCCGCATGCTCGGCCGAGGGCTTGTGGTCGGCGTCGACGAGGCCGGCGACTCGTAGAATCTGGGTTTGCATGTCGAGCAAGGCGTTGGCGTCTTGTTTGTCTTTGAGGGCAACCGCAGTGGAAGAAACCGCCAAAGAGCAAACCAGGCAGATGACCAGCGCGAAGCCGACGATGTAGCGATTACTGAATTCCAAGGCGCTTCTCCCGTCGCTTGATGTTGGCTTTGACTACGTAGTAGTCGATGGTGGGCGCAAACACGTTCATGAAGATGATGGCGAGCATCATGCCTTCTGGGTAAGCCGGATTGAGCACCCGCACTAACACCGTAAGCACGCCAATCAACACGCCATAAATCCATTTTCCTGTTTCAGTTTGCGCTGCAGAAACAGGATCGGTGGCCATAAACACGGTGCCGAAAGCAAAACCGCCGACAACCAAGTGCCAATTCCAGGGCACTGCCATGTAGTGGTCTGGCGAGGGGGCCATGCTGTTGAGCAAGAAGCTCATACCAACCATGCCGAGGAAACTACCCAACATGATGCGCCAGCTGCCAACACCACTGCCAATAAGAATGAGTGCACCGATAAGACAGGCCAGGGTGGACGTTTCCGCGAGAGAACCCGGGGTGAGACCAAGGAAGGCGTCCATCCAATTCATATGCTGGATGGCTGCTGCACCATTGGTGTAAAAGTCGGCCAGGGCAGTAGCGCCGGTATGTCCATCCACCATGAGGGCGGGATCTTTGGGAAGCAATGTCCAGACCTCGCCGGAAATCTGTGCGGGATAGGCGATGAACAAGAACAAGCGCCCAGTGAGGGCGGGGTTCAGAATGTTCATGCCGGTGCCGCCGAAGACTTCCTTACCGATTAAGGTGCCGAAGATGATGCCGATGGCCACTTGCCATAGAGGAATGCTGGCCGGCACAATCAGTGGAAACAGCATCGAGGTTACCAAGAAGCCTTCATTAATTTCATGCTTGCGCACGGTGGCAAACAGGCCTTCGACAGCACCACCTGCAGCGAGGGTAACCACGTAGATGGGCAAGAAGACCCGGAAGCCAATCCAGGAGGCCTGCAGAATGACGTCCATCGAAATGGGATCGCTTGCAGCCAAGCCATAGCTGGAGTCGGCCAACATGGCTTGATAGCCATTGTTGAAGAAGGACCACAGGATGCATGGCAAAAGAGCAATCACCACCATCGTCATCATCCGTTTCAGGTCGATGACATCACGCACATGGGGGCCAGATTGGGTGCGATGCGCAGGGGTGTAAAGAAAGCTGTCGGCGGCTTCAAAAACCGGGTAGAGCTTTTCGAATTTGCCGCCCTTTTCAAAGAGGGGTGCAATCTGGTCGAGCTTTTTGCGAAGGAATTTCACCTTAGCCCTCCTTTTCGATTCGAGTGAGCATGGCGCGCAGTAGATCGGTGATGTCGATTTTGGAAGGGCAAACAAATTGGCAAAGAGCCAAATCTTCTTCAGCCAATTCCAGCACCCCAAGTTTTTCTGCCTGCACCAAATCGTCCGCGGCCAGGGCTTTGATGAGGTGGGTGGGCAGGATGTCCATGGGCATCACTTTTTCGTAGTTGCCCAGGGGCACGATGGCACGTTCGGCACCATTGAGGTCGGTATCGAAGTGGAAGGTTTTGCGGAAGAACTTGGCCAGGTAGGCATTGGTGAGGGACCAACGGCTACCAACCGGCTTGACCCATCCCAAAAACTCGCGTTCCGGGGCATCACCGAGCAAGCTGAGTTGATGGGTGTAGCGGCCAAGGAAGCCAGTGACAGTGCCAGGATTTGCCGTGGAGCCATTTAAAACGGAACCGGCAATGAAGCGCACCTTGGACGGATGCGGAGTGTAGGCGTGGAAGGATTCAGTGGAAGCCCCCCGACGGGTTCGGACGACGGCCGTTTTGTTGGCGGCAGGGCCGACCACAGCTATGCGGCGCTCGGTTGGCAGCACGCCGTTGCGCAGGAAGAAACCGATTTCCGCAACGCCTTGGTAATCGATATGCCACACCAAGCGCCCGGTGCCGACGGGATCCAGGGTGTGGATATGCACCCCCGCGTTGCCGGCCGGATGTTTGCCTTGGAAGGATTCATGCTGAACCCCATCGATGAGGAAGGCGCTCCAATCTTGGCCGGCTTTGGTGCACAAATAAGTGGCACCACCGGAAAGAACGGTGAGTGCGGCCAAGCCGATTTGAAAATCCTCTTCGCGGCCGGCCAACATTTGCAGCGGGTCTGGCGCCAGGGGATGGGTGTCCATGGCGGTGACGAAAATGCTGCGCGGGGTGTCTGTGGATTGGGCGGCTTTGTTCAGCGGACGCTGACGCAGGTTCGGCCACAAGCCGGAGGCGGCTAAATGGCGCACCAACTCCTCGCGCTGGCATTGCCGCGGATCCATCTTGTCGAAGCTAAGTGATGACTCCTGCTCTTGCAGCCGAATCACCACCGACTGCACAGCACGCCTGGCGCCACGATGAATGGCTTCAAGGGTGCCTGCTCCTGGGGAGGTAAAGACCACATCAGGGTCGCGTCGGTCGCGAAACAATGGGGTGCCGATTTGCACGGTGTCGCCTTCTTTGGCCAGCATTTGGACCTTGATGCCCCAAGACTCTTGCGGCAGCAGAGCGACGCGGTCGACCGCAGAACCGTCGACCAGGGAGTGGTTGCTTAAGGCGCCATGGATGGGAACATCCAGACCCTTCTTGATTTTATGGACCGCCATCAGACCGAATTCCAGCCCTCGGGTTCAGGAAGCTAGGGATGTTTCCTGCCCTCTCCACTAGGGAAATTAGGCTAGGAAAACGCCGCAGATTCTACGCTTTCCGAGAAAGATGCGCGACGCTCCTTTTCAGTTTCTCGCCGGCGGTGGGAATTAAGAATCCCTGTTGCCCTTGGTCTCTTTATTGGAAGCGGGGATGGGGATGTCGACGCGCCGTTGCTCCCCGGCGGCCAAGTCAAGAATTGGGGACATAAAGGCCCCCTTTTCCACGCGGAATTGTCCTTCCGGCAAGTCTTCAATGCGGAAATCCCCATTTTCGTCCAGCATGGCCATGGTCACCATATTGCCGTCGGGGTCATAAAGAGTGATGGCTTCTCCCCAGGTAAAGGTGTTTTCAGAAGACGGAGGGGGTTGGGTCCAGTTTTGGTCGTGGCCATAAATCACCGCGCCGGGGTAGAAGCGATATTCCCCCATGTCAACTTCCATGCCGTCGCGGACGATGATGGGTTGCGAATGCCAGCTCCCAAAGCCTTCGGCGCGAGCCACTACCTGCCATTCTCCGGCCGGCACATCGACGAATTGGTACTCTCCCAAGCTGGACGAGCGGGTGTTGGTTTCTTGTTCGCGATCCGAGCCAAACTTCAGGCTGGGCTTTCCATTGCCGCTGGAAATGGAAACCACAGTAATGGAGCCACTTGCCGCTTTGGCCTCGGGCGTGCCAGGAGCAAAATAGGAAACCAAGGCTACAGCCGCGCCCACCACTGGCCCATCAGGGCCACTGAGCCGTCCTCGGATCGAGCCTCCTTGCAAATGGATTTCCATGGATTGGGTTCCGGCGTAAAGCTCGATACGCTCTTGGGTGGGCGGCGCCGCACGTCGGCCTTTGACGATGATGTTGTAGGTGCCTGGTTGTACGGCAGGCAAGCTGACTTCACCGCGCCCGTCGGTTTCCAGCCCCAAATTGTCGGGGTCAAAGTAGCTGTCGTCGTCGCCGACCTCTTGCAGGCGCACATGCACATCCGTGGCTGACCGCCCGTTGCGCAGAACCCGCACATGCAACAGCGCAAGATTCCCAATTTGCATCTTGAGTTCGGTGGTCTTGCCGGCTTCGACGTGGACCATGGGGTGATCGGGTGCAAACTCTTCTTCTTCCTCGTCGCTCCACCACCAGCCGTCCGCTTCGTTGGCTTGGTAGGCAATTTGGTATTCCCCGGGTGCAAGTTGGTTCCACACCGCCCGCCCAGAGCCATCGGTATTGACGGTGGGCATAGATTCGCCGTTGTCGGCCTTGCGCAGTTGCATGCGCACTTGGGAGACAGGACGACCTTGACCGTCGAGGAGGCGGACACGCAAGCGTCCACCTCGTTGCAAGGAGATTGTGGCTTCTTGGGCTTGCCCGCTAACATCAAAAGCTTCTTCGTAGGGAGCAAAGCTCAATGCGCTTGCAGTCAAGGTCATGCGCTGGGCTGGGACGTCGGCAAAACGGGCAATCCCATCTTCGTCGGTAACTGCACGCAGAGGCTTTCGTTGCCCCAGGTCGCGTAGAATGCGTACCTGATTGCCGTAAGAAAATTCGATATCCCCAGGGGCGCTTTCCTCCATCGGCTCAAGGCTCACGTTGACCTTGGGGACTGGATGTTCTGCTTCGTCAACCACCAAGATATTGAGCGGGTTTTGGGTTTTCAGAACTAAGGCTAAAGGCTCCGTTTTTGCTCCAAGCTCGATGGTTTGCTGCAATTGACCAAGAGGGGAGGTGACATCCAAGGTCCAAGTGTCGGACGGCTGCGGATCAAATTGAAATAGCCCCTGCTCATCCGTAGAGACCGCCGAGGCTTCTTGCGAAAAGCCGAATTCCTTTTTTACTTGGCGCGAGAGCTGCAACTTCGCCTTGGCGACAGGTTTGCCGTGACCGTCTTTCAATGTTCCCTGTACGACATAATGACGCGGCAACCGAATCACCGTTGGCACGCCCGGCTTCGCAGAATCCCCATAACTTTTGCCAAAGCCATCCGCAGTAGCACCTAAGACCAAGCTGGCATTTTCTATCCAGCCCTGCACCACAAAGTGCCCTTCTGCATCCGTAGTGGTGGCTGGTTCGCCATCCGGGAGGGGAGGTTCCTCATTGAACCACCACTGGTTTTGGGGCAGAGCGAGCAAGTACACCCTGGCTTTGGGGACGGGGCGCCCTTCCTCGTCGACCACCATCCCGGTCAATGGTTTTCCTTTTTGCACCACCAACTCCAAGGGATAGTCCTTCCCTGGGCGGCTGATTTCTTCGGCCTGAAGTGTGAGGGGGGCGTAGCCTTGGGCAAGAACCTCTATTTTGAAGCGTCCACTGGGAACGCCGTCAAAGGAAAAACTGCCGTCGTTGGCGGTCGTTTTTTGCTGCCGAAAGTGGTCTCCCCACATGATGGCGTTGGCTTCTTCCAACAGCACCCGAGCTTGGGCAAGGCTTTGGCCGTTGGAGTTCACTACTTTGCCAACCACATGGGTGGCCGGAGCCAGGGCGATTTGTCCCAAGTCCACAACCTCTCCGGCTTCCAAAGCCTCCACCTTGCGCTTGGTCTGAAGCCAAAAAGCCCCCTTAAGCACGCAAGTCAGTGGCATTTCTGAGGGCACAGCCAAATAAAGTTTGCCGTCCTCAGGAACATCCAGGGTGTTCCTCTCGTTCCAGTGCTGGAAATCAATGCCCGGTTGGGCGTCGCCGAGGCGATGAAGGATAAGTGTGGCCTGGGCACCCTCAATCCCTCGCCCTAGGCTGTCGACGAGGGCCAGACGCAGATAGGCGGCTTCACGCGTGAAGGGCAGAGTATGGAACGGCGCAAGGGCGGCCTTGCCAGCCTCGGTGTTGGCACTGCGCGCCAAGCCTTCGCCTACCGGATAGGTGGAAGCGGACTCCGCCTCGGGCGTAACTGGAGCTTGGGGGGGAGAGGCCGTTGGTGTTTTCGTGGCATCCTCTTGGGAAGGAGCCTGGGGGCGCAGTACGATGAATGCGCCCAGGCCTAGCAGGAGGAGTACCAAAAATAGGGGCCAGTTTTTCATGAGCAAGACTTAGGCTAACACGTACGCAATACGAGACCCATGCGCAAACATCACAAGGAATCTTTACTCCTTTTGGCCCTGGTCCTGGGCCTTGGATTGGCCTTTGGTCGATTAGGCCACTCCGAGGCTGATTACAACTCTCCTAGCTTGTCAGAGTTTTCCGAGCAATGCGCGGATTTGGCGAAAAAGGTGGCTGACGGCACGGTTTTCCTGAGCGTGGTCCGCAACCAACATGGGGAAATCGGGCGTGGCCTCGGGACGGGATTTGTGATCGATGCCGTCAAAGGGGTGGTGGTGACGAACGCCCACGTCATGGAGGGAGGGCAAACCGCCATGGTGCATTTCAGTGATGGCCGCGAGGTGAAGGGCACTTTGATGGGGGTGGACAAGCAAACCGATTTGGCGGTGTTGGATATTCCACCTGGGGCTGCCCATCATCAACTGGCTTGGGGGGATAGTGATGCTTTGCGTCCTGGAAACTTGGTGATGGCGGTTGGCAGTCCCTTAGGCCTAGAAGGGACGACGAGCTTGGGGGTGGTGAGCGCCTTGGGCCGCCAGCTGAAGATGGTGGAGGATTCTTATGAGGATTTTCTGCAGTTTGACGCCTTTATCGATCGTGGCTCTTCAGGTGGACCCTTGGTCAACATGGAAGGGGAGGTCATTGGGATTAACACGGCCATTGGCGGTGACGGCGGTGGGGATCCGATGTGGCGCGGCATTGGTTATGCCATTCCGACAGCGATTGCCAAGCGCTATGTGGAGGATTTGGCGACCACCGGTACGGTGCGCCGGGGCTGGATAGGAATCAGTGTTTTGGGCCTGAATCCGCAAGGTGCCAAGCTGCGTGGTTTGGACCACACCTATGGTGTGGAGATTACCGCTGTGCTCCCCGCAGGGCCGGCGGCGAAAGCAGGCTTGTCCAAAGGGGATGTGATTTTGGCCATAGACGGGCGCGAAGTGCGAACAGCCAACCAAGTGAAAGCGCGGGTGGCGGCGGTGGCTCCTGGCGATAGCGTGAAGATGAAAATCCTCAGCAATCGTGCCATGCGCACCATTCGTCTGACCGTGGGCGAGCGGCCCACCCGCGACAATTAGCCCGCTGTTCCGTTCGAAGAAAATGAGCGCCGATGCCCCCCCAGGCCTCGGCGCTCTCCCATTCATCCCTCGGTTTCCCAAGGAGAAATCAATGTTCTCTCAACAGCCTTTAGGCAGCTGCGGGCTTGGGGATACCCACAATTTTCATTTTTTTCAAAAAAGGGGCTAAACGAAATCCTTGCGCAGGGAACTATGGGTGGCGTTGGCGGCGACGGGGTCGAAAGGTTCGCCTTCGGCCGGTAGTTTCATCCGCTCGGCGCCAAAAAAGGCAATGGGATTGTCCCAAACGAGCTTCTGCAAAACGTCACGCTGAGCGCCGCGACGTTCGAGATGGGCCACGGTTTTGACCACCAAGAGGGGGTCGGATTTTCCCCAGTCGGCACTGGTGTTGATTAAGATGCGCTCAATGCCAAATTCAAAAAAGATATTGGCAAAACGCTCCGGGGTGAGTTTGGTTTGCGGGTATACCGTATGGCCAGCCCAAAAGCCCCGATCCAAGATGGCCTTGGTGGTTTCTTCCGTGCTGTGGTCGATGATGGCGCTGGTGGGATCCACTCCCATATCTTCCAAAATGTCCATCAGCAAAATAGCTCCACGGTGTTTGTCGCGGTGGGGAGTATGCACCAGGATAGGAAGATGACGCTCCTGCGCCATGGCGATTTGCGCACGTAAAGCACGCTCTTCCGCGGCAGTGATTTCATCAAAACCAAGTTCGCCAGCTGCAACTACACCGTCTCGAGCCAAAAACTCTGGCGACATTTCGAGCACTTCTTCGGCTAGGTGCTCGTTGTTGGATTCTTTGGGATTGAGGCCGATGGTGCATCGATGAGAGATGCCAAAGTCGGCAGCACGTGCGCGTTCGAACTCCACGATAGATTCGAAATAATCGCGGAAGGTGCCGGCACTCGTGCGCGGCTGACCTAGCCAAAAGGAAGGTTCCACCACCGCGCGGACGCCAGCGAGATACATGTTCTCGTAGTCGTCGGTGGTACGGGAAAAGCAGTGAATGTGTGGGTCGAGGTAGCGCATGAGAGCCGGGGAATCCGCCATTCTATCAGGAAGATTTTTCCGCTTCCTTGGCACCGTCTTGTTTGCTCTCGGCTTCGAGGGTGTCCAAGCGTTGTTTTACGGCGGCAAAAACTTCTTTGGCCGGGTGTCCGAACAAGCAGGGAATCGCTTGCTCCACATTGGCTGCGGCGTAGATGTGGAATTCGCCAGCGCCGACTGCGTCGACGATATGCTGAGGAAGCATGAGGTCGCCTACGGTGATGGCGGGGATAACGACGCCCTGGCTGCCGGAGAGCCCACGCGCTGCACAAAGTTCATAGAAGCCCTCGATTTTCTCATTGACGCCGCCGACGGCTTGCATGGCGCCGCGCATGCCGAGGGAGCCGGTGACGGCCAAATCTTGGCGAATGGGCAGATTGGTAAGGGCGGAAAGGAGGGCGAACAATTCAGCGCAGGAGGCTGAATCGCCGTCAATGGGGCCATAGTTTTGATCAAAGACCAAGCTCATGCGTGCGGGAAGCGCGCGTTTTTGTCCGAACTGCCAACGCATGAAGTTTTCTACCATCAACATGCCTTTGTTGTGGATGTTGCCAGCCAAATCCACTTCTCGATCTAAATTGCTATAGGATTCATCGCCAGCAGCAACCATGGCTGAGATGCGGGCTGGGCGACCAAAACCAAGAGGACCCAAGGTAACCACAGTGAGGGCGTTGATGGCGCCAACTTCTTCGCCAGCAGTGTCGATGCGATAGACCCCTTCCAGCAGATGGCGTTGATACCACTCGGCATCCAGTGCATGTTGCTCGCGGAACATGCGGCGTGCTGCATCGACGTCTTCGCGTCGGATATGTTTCTGCCCGGCCTTTTTCGCTTGGTAGCTTGCTTCTCGGAGGTAGTCGTAGACCAAAGGCAAGCGCGAAGATAAGCGGCCACGACGTCCCGCATCGCGTACGGCGCGCTCCACTAGGGCACGTAATCCTGATTTTGCGACAGGCAACAAATGCTCTTTGCGCGCAACGTCGCGCAGAGACAGCACCATTTGTTGGACCACTTCCTTGCCCAATGGCAGGCTGTCGTCCAACTCGGCTTTGACTTTGAAGATGCGCGGAAAATCAAAGTCGTCGTCGTGCAGGGCCTCATACAGCCCGCTATCGCCAACCAGCACCACTTTCAAATCGATGGGGATGGACTGGGGGCGTGCTCCGGTAACGCCGAGCGGAGATAGGTTTTCAAGCGCATGAACAGCAAGCTCACTGTTTTGCAAACTGCGCTTGAGGGCCCGCCAAACCTCGGCTTCTTTGAAAATGTCGCGGGCATCAATAACTAAAAATCCACCATCGGCGGAAAGGATGGATCCTGGGCGCACCGCCAAATGCACGTGGCCGGGGCCGTTTTGCATGCGCGAGCGTTCCACGGTGCCGAACAAATTGGAATAGTTCGGATGGGGTTCGAAAACAATCGGGCATTCCGGCGCGCGCATGGTGCGCACCAAATTCACTTCAAATACCTCCAGCCCACGTTGGCTAGATTTTCCCTCTTCCTCTTCGCTGGTACTGCCGAGGAATAGGTGGGTGTGATTGAGGGCGAAGTTGGCGCAATCACCGAGCCACGCCCCGAGCTGGAGATCAGCGTCAAGTTCTTCCGCCAAGGCCAGAGTGAGACCTTCTACGGCTTCCTGCACCACGGTTTCGTCGAGGGAACTAGATTCGCGCAATAAGCGCAGGCCAAGGGCGCGTGATTTTTTGCGAACCTCATTAATCAATGGCAAATGTTTTTCCCGCTGCGCAGCCAAGGTGACCAGTTTTTTGGCCGAGGCTTTGCTCTTGAAACCGAGTTTGTTGGCGCGCTTTTCTGCATCTTCAGGAGAAAGAATCGCATCGTCTAAACGATAAAAAATATCCCGTCGCATACCGTTTTCGTCTTCAATCGTGACCAACTCCAAACCAACTTTGCGGAGCCGAGTTTGCAATCTTCTCAGCAGCTGTTTTTCCGCTTTTTGGTAGCGATCAAACAAGCGTTGGCGCCGCTGTAAATGCTTTTCATCCTTTAGCAGCTTGGGAATTTCTGTAGATAGGGCATAAACCCAGCGCCCCATCCCCTCGGCCAGACGAGCACCACCACCAGGGGCGAAACTGAGATGACGAGGCGCCATCGGATCTTCGAAGTTGTGCACAAAAACATGATCTTTGGGCAGCGCGCAGGTGAGATTGAGTTGTTCCAATAGGTGTTGGATTACTTGAGCGCGATCAATGCCGCCCAAACCACAGACAAACACGTTGTAGCCAGGGGCGTCTACGGCTAGGCCCATACGGATGGCTTCCAGAGCTCGTTCTTGGCCGAACAAACGGTCGGTGACGGAACGTTCCTCAGGTTGCTTATTTACCGCAGGAATCCAACTTGCGGGACAGGTCCAACGCAACTCACGTGGGCGAAGTGTTTTGGCTTTGCCTGTCCGTGGGCGAGACGCAGGGTTTGTTGTCGAATTCATGGATTAATGCGGTAAAGAATTGAGAAGCTGGTGGAGACGGTTCACCATCTCTTGGTTTTGCTGTTGTTGGGCTTGCGCAAGCGATTGTTGAAGAATGGCCTTGGCTTCTGAGGTTTGGCCGAGGAAGGCAAGAACGCTGCCCAGGCTGAATCCTGTATCAAGGCGGGTGGGATTGATTTGTAGAGCTTGGCGATAATGTTCGGCTGCCTGCCGAAAAAGTTGATTGGCCTTTTGGGTTTGCCCCATACTGCCGAGATAGGAGCCTTCACGGACCAAACATTCGGCAATACCGTGATGCACTTCCGCAGTTTCCGTGCCCTCGGCCAAGGCCCGTTGCAAGCGGGGAAGGGCTTTGCTGAATTGTTCTTGCTCGACGAAATGCAAACCAATATGCATTTCATATTGCCCGCGCACATCTTCCAAGGGGTCGAAGTGACTCAGTCGTGTCCAGGTTTCCAGGCCCAGTGGCGGTAAAAGAGCCAAGGCCAAAACGCTGACCCACGCTGGCTTGGAAGGCCAACGCTTGGCCAGCTGCAGAATACCCCAGGGTGCAAAGAGTACGGCTAGGGGGGCAATGGGCAGGCGATAACGCGGGGAATACCAAAACACCAACACCACTAAAAAAGTCGTGAGCATGAGCGCCGCATAGGGCAGGGCTTGGCGGCGCTGACGGCGAACAAAGCAGACCAAGCCGACAAAGGCGGCAGGCAAGATCCACCCCAGCTCCAGCAAGCCACCGGGGAGCGGAATTTGGCGAGGCCAATCCTGGTCGGTGTTTTCTAAGTTGATGTTGTAGAGGTCGCCATAGTTGCGCCCGCAGAAAAACCAACGGAACTTTGCCCATTCCAAGCGCAGGGCCGCCGCCGGATTGCCGAGTAGATAGCTAAGGCCGCGGTGGAAGAAAAAACTGGAGGTGACGCCCCAGCCTTCTTCGCCAGTGGCTTCCTTGGCGAGGCGATAAGCGTCGTCATTCTGTTGCAATCGATTGAGGCTGACTCCTTCCATGGGCCGATAAGTGCCGACCGCACCGGGAGCGTTGCCATGGGCAAAAGTGACACCGGCTTGCGCGCTCACCAAAATGAATTCTGCACCACCCGGAGCCTTGCGTGTGGCCAAATAGTTATGCAGAGTGGCTGGGGCCAAGGTGAGCAGGGTGATGCCCAGAGTGAGGGCGGTTTGTTGGATTTGGTGTGGTTTCCAGCCTAGCCAAAGTATGAAACAGGGAATCGTGAGCAGGAAGGCGGGATTGGAAAGGATGCTGAGGCCAAGTAGGAAGCCAAGCAGGAGTAGGCGGCGCGGTGAACGGTTTTGTTGGCAACGGACGCAGCTCAGGAGGAGTAGGCTGAGAACCCACAGTTGCAGGCTGGAATTGAGTAGGCGCACCGCGTAATACGCCGGCTCTTGCAGCCACAGGAAAAGGAGCGCGCTGGCAAGGCCGTAAGCAGCATGGCCAAACAGACGCTGGCCTACCCTCGCCAGCACCCAGGCGGTGGCCGTGCGCATCAGCAACTGGAGCACATAAACGGTGATTAGGTCGCCATGAAAGGCGCGAATAAGGCCGAGGAAATAAGGATAAAGGGGGGCGGAAAGAAAGGGTGTGGAGCCGACCAGATGGCCATCGGCGATTTGACCTGCCCAGTTCCAATATTCCAGCGCGTCGCCAGATAAGGATACCAAGCCAGGATTGAGTCCCCACCCGCGCCACAATCCGAAGGCCTGCAAGAGCAGGTCGAACAGAAGAAAAAAGCCCAACAAGCGGGTGAGGTTGAAGCCGCGCACAGGAAGAATTTAGCAGCGCGCATTCCCCACAATTCCGTGTGAAATCCTGCTGCTATGGTATGGGGCAACCTTTCCCTGAAGGTCCCTAGAAACATGGCATACGAACTTCCTGACCTGCCTTACGGCATCCAAGACCTTGAGCCGCATATCAGCGCCGAGACCCTCGAATTTCACCACGGCAAGCACCACAATGCTTATGTCACCAAGCTCAATGAGCTGTTGGGTGGCGATAGCTCGAAATCCCTGGAGGAGTTGGTGAAAACTGCTGAAGGTGGCGTGTTTAACCAAGCCGCCCAAGTGTGGAACCACAGTTTTTACTGGCAGTGCATGAAGCCTAATGGAGGCGGCATGCCAAGTGGAGCCCTGGCCGACGCCCTGGCTCGGGATTTTGGCTCCGTTGAAGAATTCATCAGCCAATTCAAGGCCGCTGCCGCTGGGCAGTTCGGCTCCGGCTGGGCCTGGTTGGTCGACAACGGTGGCACTTTGGAAATTTGCACCACTGGCAACGCCGGCAATCCGATGACTGATGGCAAAAAGCCTTTGCTCACCTGCGATGTTTGGGAGCATGCCTACTACATCGATTTCCGCAATGCGCGGCCCAAGTACTTAGAGACTTTCTTCGCCAGTCTTATCAACTGGGATTTCGTCGCCTCCCAGCTCTAAGTTTTTCCGCCTTGGGGTTTTCCTACCAATAAAGGGAAACCCCAAGGTAGGGACCATCCAAGTTGATATCGGTATCCAAAGCGGTGCCGGAAATGGTGCCGTTTAGACTGACGTCGATCATGCGATAGCCCACCACCATTTCGACGTTGGTCCATGGTTCGTAGTTGGCATTAATATCCAAATCGGTGACGGTGATGTCGGCGTTGTCGAAAGAGGCCGAAATGCCGGTAAGTTCGGCACCCAGCCGCACGCCCATGGGTAGTTGCACATCGCCGCGGATGCCCAGTAAGGGGATTGGTGCTTCTTCGTTGATGAGAATGTTTTGCGTGTCGCCAGCTTGAATGACCGTGGTGCCTAGGATGGTTTTGTTTTCTGCGGCACTGGCTGTGAAGCGGTCAAACTGGAAAAAATCTACGCCACCAAGAACACCAAAACGAGCCATGGGGGTGTTGATGAGGTCGATGCCCAACATCAACTTGGTGATGCTGGTATCCAGATTAATGTTGGTGCGTAAGGTGTCACCGGTGGGCAAGGTGTTGCCGAGGAAGGTGACCCCGCCGCTGGCTAAGCCCGTGTTGGTGCCGTTATAGCCAAACTCGCTGACAATGATTTCGAAAGGGGCAAAACCAGCGCGGGCGCCATAGAAGAAGGATGTTTCCCGATTGGCATCGACCTTGAGGTCTCCCTGGAAAGACAGCCCGGCTCCGGTGGTGTCGTTAACCTGAATGTTGCGGGCGGCACCATCGAAGTTGGCGGGGAAGACGGAGACAAAACCGTTGGCATGCAAATCGCTCCAGGCCGAGTCGCCAGGAATCGAGCAAGATAGCGCCAAGGCCATCAGGCATAGGGCACAAGACATGCTTTGCAAAAGGTGGCGAAGATTGCGCATAAACAAACATTAGGGTGGCGGATTGGTCGATACAAGAAGCTAAACTTTGCGGGCATGGCAGCGTCTCCCTGTCTTCCGCTAAGTGTGGTCATCATCGCCCAAAACGAGTCCGACCATATTTTGGCCTGTCTTGAAAGTGCCCCCTTTGCTGCCGAATGGGTGGTTTTGGATGGCGGTTCCACCGACAACACGGTCGCTTTGGCCGAGGAATTTGGAGCCCGGGTCGAACACCGCCCTTTTGCTGGCTGGATTGAGCAAAAAAACGCTGCCCTGGCCTTGTGCAAGCATGATTGGGTCTTGAGTTTGGATGCCGATGAACGGGTGTCGCCTGCCCTAGCGCAAGAGATTTTTCAATTGTTTACCACTGCAGAGGGGGAAATCTCGGCAGATGCTCCGTCTTGTTCCGGCTACCGCATGCCGCGCTTAAGTTATCACCTGGGGCGATGGATTCGGGGAGGGGGCTGGTATCCCGACCGCAAGCTACGCTTGTTTCGTCGTTCCCTAGGCTTTTGGGGCGGGCGCGACCCTCATGACAAGGTGCAGCTTCAGGGGGCGGTGGGGGAATTGCGCGGGGATTTATTGCATTATCCCTATCGAGATTTGGCCCATCATCGGACGAAGATGGATCGGTATACCCAAACTGCGGCGGAGCGTTTGTTTGAGGACGGTCGCCGAGGGGCTTGGTGGCGACGCTGGCTCATGCCTCCCCTTGCCTTTCTTCGCGCCTTTTTCTTACGTGGAGGCTTCCGCGATGGGTGGGTGGGGCTGCGCTTGGCTTGCTTGGAAGTGCGTTATGAATGGCTGCGCTATTCCAAGCTCTACGCTTTGGAGCGAGGCGAGCCGGTGAACAAAGCCGGTGGCACCCAGCGATGATGGCGGCGGGCGGCTTCGTCAATCAGGGTTGGGGCGCAACTTTGCCAGCAGGCAGCTTGGCGGATTTGAGGACAGTAGATTTGGAGGGCGCGCATGCGCTCACTGGTGCGGACTGCGTTGGGCAGCCCAGCATGTAGAGCGGCTAAATCGCGCAAAGCCAGGGCCTGCGGCACAGTCTGTGCAAGGAAGCGATTGCGGTCATGGTCGACGAACACAAAATCCTCCAATCGAGTGCCGGGGAGGTGGAGCAAAAGATTACTAGGTTTCAAATCGCGGTAGGCCACCCCTGCACGATGCAAGCGGCGTAAGGTTTGGGCTAGGGTTTGCAGAAGCTGCGCCCGCTCGTCTCCTTCGACCTCGAGAATGGCTTTGTGCAAGGGCATTCCTGAACAAGTGGCGAGCAGAAGAAAAGACCCTTTTGCCGGGGTGGACCAGGAGCCAAGGGGTTTTGCAGCTTGGAAGCCGCGCCTCAAAAGGGATTCGGCGGCAAAAAAACTTTTTAAAGCTTTGCTGCGCCCAAAGCGGTTGCGCGGATCTATTTTTTTGGTTGGCAAATAATGTTTGAGAATGGCGGGGCCATAGCCGGGAAGCTCCACCGGGACCACGGTGGAAACCTTCCCCAATTTCAAGCTTTGTGGAGGTCGACTTGCGGCCAGTTGCTCAAGCGGCGCAAGGTCTGGCGGCGGGATGCGCCAGATGGCTGGGTGTGGCCCTCTTCTTTGCAGTTTGGCTTTTTGATCCGCCGCGATGGCCCAAAGCCGCAAGTCCGCAAAAGCTCCGGGTGGGGCATCAGCGGGGGGCAGGCAGGGAGGTGAGGTATCCATCGCGACGTTAAAGTGTGCCAGCATGACGGCTCCAGGCAAAATCTCCGCCCCCGTCGAGGACTCCCCCCCCGCGGCCAACTTGCCCTACCTGAGCCTGTTGCTCTTGGTGGTGGTCATCCCTTGGAGTGTCTCCGGCTATTCCATCGGCTTTGCCTTGGCCGTGTTCACAAGCTTGCCCTCCTTGTGGCGTGGCGGATGGCGTCGCGCCCACCTACACCCCTTTTTCTTGCCCAGTTTGGTCTGGGGCCTGGCATTGTTGCTGAGCTTTTTCTGGTCGGACGGCCCGCGCGCTGGGGATGAAGCCCGCACCTACTATCCTTTCTTGCTGACCTTTGTTGCCAGCGCTTGCATTCGTCAACGGCGCCAACTGCGTCAATTGGTCTTGGCATTTCTTGCTACCGCGAGTGTAGCTGGATTTCTTTCCTTTTGTACCAATTGTGGTTGGCTGCAAACCGAGGAGGATCGCTTTAGTGGCCCGGTTTCCATTTTCACCTTCGCCATGGTGATGGCTACGGCCTATGTACTTGGAGCTTTGTTCTTCAGCTTGGTTAAAACTTGGCGTCAACGGATTCTATTGTGGTTGGCTAGTTTTCTTTTACTGGATGGGGTTTTTATGAATGAATCCCGAGCTACCGTCTTGGCCATTGGCTTGGGCTTTCTTGTGCTGTTGATTGGGTTGCAGCGGCAGAGAAAATCTTTGTTTCTTTACCTGGCTCCGGTTTTGCTTGCTGTCCCCGTGGTTTTGCCGGGCAGTGCATTTTTAGAACGTTTTCAGGCCACCGCTTCCGAGCTCAATCTGCAAGACGAAGAGGTTCACCCGCGCGAGGTGCTGTGGATTGCTGCCGGACGCATGATGCAGCAACACCCTTGGATGGGTGTGGGAATTGGTGCCTATCGTAGTGAACGTGAGCGTATGTTTGCCGACGGTGAGATGGATGGCTTTGTGCTGAAGAAAAAAGGATATGAAACCGCGCATAGCGTGCTGTTGCATATTGGTGCCACGATGGGGGTGGTGGGATTACTCGCTTTCTTGTTTTGGGCTAGTGCGCCTGTGCTGTGGTTTTGGCATCGCCGCCAACAATCTTGGCCAATTCCAATAGCAGCTCTTGCTCTTTGCTCTATCGTTTTTGGATTCGGACTTACCGATATGTGCTTGCTGAATTCGCGGATTAGTGGCATCTTTGCAATTGGCCTCGGCGCGGCTTTTGGCGTAGTCGGGCATGAGGAGCGATTGTGATGACGACCATGCAGCTCGCCCGAAAGATATGCACTGCTGTGCGCGACGCCGGCGGTCGTGGCTTTTTAGTGGGTGGCATGGTGCGCGACCGCCTGTTGCAGTTGCCGTCGAAGGACTTGGATTTGGAGGTTTATGGGATTGAACCCGAAGCGTTGAAATCATTGCTCCAAGCCTTTGGTCAGGTGCGCTTGATTGGCCAGCGCTTTGCCGTATTGCATTTGCATTCGGCAGAAGGGGATGCCGAGATTTCTTTGCCGCGCACAGAATCCAAGACCGGCCCTGGACACAAAGGGTTTGCCGTTCATGCCAATCCCCATCTGACACCGCGCGAAGCCAGTCGTCGTCGCGATTTCACGGTCAATGCGATATTGGAAGACCCATTAACTGGGGAGGTTCTGGACCCGTGGAATGGTCGTCGTGATTTGGAACAAGGGCTACTACGGCATGTGTCTTCGGCTTTTGCCGAGGATCCCCTGCGGGTGCTGCGCGCAGCTCGTTTTGTCGCCCGCTTTGGTTGGCGCCTTCATCCAAAGACGGCTGCTTTATGTCGTAGTTTGAATTTGGAGGAATTGCCCAAAGAGCGGGTGGTGCAAGAATGGCAAAAAATCTTGTTGGGTGCTTTCCCAGGCCAGGCCCTGCTGGCATTGGAGCAATGTGGTGCCTTGCGCTTTTTCCCGGAACTTGCGGCCTTGCGTGGGGTGCCGCAGGATCCAATCTGGCATCCCGAAGGCGATGTTTTGCAACATACTGCTTTGTGCTTGCAGGCCGCAGTCGCTTGCCGCGAGCAAATGGAACATCCTTGGTTAGAGATGCTCGCGGTGTTGTGCCACGATTTGGGCAAGGCCAGCAATACGGAATTCCAACGCGGTCGCTGGCGGAGTGCGGGGCATGATGTTGCCGGGGAAATACCTGCCCGTCATTTGTTGCAACGGATAAATCAGGAAACCGATGTGGTGGAGCCTGTGGTGGCCTTGGTGCGCGAACATTTGCGACCTTCCCAGCTCTACTCCGCCCGCGAGCGGGTGGGGGATGCCGCGATTCGCCGTCTTGCCACTCGAGTGTCGATTCCCGCACTTTGCCGCGTGGCCTGGGCGGATGCGGCTGGTCGCAGCCAGGATTTGCCGAATCCCTGGCCGCCGGCAGCTTGGTTATTGAAAAGGGCGGCTGCTTTGGGTGTGGAAAAGCGTCCACCACAAAATTTATTACGCGGACGAGATTTATTGGAACTCGGCTGGCAACCCGGCCCGGAGATGGGGCGTATCCTCAAGCAGGCATTCGAGTTGCAGCTCGACGGGAAGATAAAAAACCGAGAGGATGCCTTAGCTTGGCTCGGCCAGCAAGTGCCAGGCTAGATGCCACCGCCTTGAGTTTCCAAATCTGCCAATAAGGCTCGTTCTCGTTCATGGGCTTTGGCGGCAAGGGCGTGAGCGTCTGCCCCAAGGTGCGCATCCAGTTTTGGGAAAAACACCGTGCGTTCACGAACGTCATGGTGAGCCAAGACCTCTTTCAACATATGCAAGGCTTCCACCCAGGCGACGCGGGATGCTGCGTCGAGAACAGCACCTGTGAAAAAAATGCGTTCTTTGGCTTCCATCACCAAGCGACGGATTTTTACATGTTCTTTGAGTAATAGTTCCACGCTACAACCCGGTTCATCCAAGCCTGCGTTTGAATAAGCTGGAAACAAAATCTCTTCCTCGGCAGTGCTATGGCTTTGGAGAAGAAATAGAAATTTCTGGAAATGTTGGCGCGTGGCCTCCAAGTTGCCCTGAACCACAGCTTCCAGATGATGCTGGATATGGTCGGCTAGCTTGCGGTGGGCCATGCAGAGGTCGATACAATTCAACATGCCTCTAGTTTAGTCCTTGGCTTTGGCCATGAGTTTCATAAACACCCAAAATTGGTACACCCAGATTGCATCCATTTATGATCCAATCTGTGGCCCCCTTTATGCTGCTCCTCGGCGTTATGCCGTCCAACAGATGGCGTTGCAGGGGGGGGAGCGGGTGGTGGAGATTGGTTGCGGTACGGGCTTAAATTTGCCTGCTCTGGTGCAGGGCGTTGGAACGCAGGGACGCATCCTTGGCGTGGATTGCACTTCGGCTATGCTGCGACGGGCGGAGGCCAAAAAGTCCAAGCGTGGCTGGGGGCAAGTCGAGTTGCGGCCTTGGAATCTGCTGGAACTTTCTGAGGAAACCATCCACCGCGGATGCCGTGCTGCTCTGGGCGTGGCCCAAGCCGACATCGTTCTCGCCAGTTATGTTTTTGCAATCGCTCCCCGATGGCGGGACTTATTCCATCGCAGTTGGTGCTTACTGCGACCTGGTGGACTCTTTGTGATGGTGGACACGCGCCCCTTGCAGGGAATTTGGCGCTGGGGGAATCCTTTGTTGGTGCCCGTGGCCAATTGGTCGGGGCATGGTCAAATCCGGCGACCCACCTGGCGACTTTTGGCTAACGCTCCCGGCTTTCAACTCCAATCCTTTTGGGGTGGCTTTGTTTTTGTGGCCACGGCGCGCAAGGCTTTGGACGGAGGCCGTCCATAATATTGCTTCAACATCCGCGCGCTGATTTGCGCTAGTAGTTTTCTTGGGGCAAAGCGCGTGGAGAAACAAAGCAAAGCATTGCGCGCGCCATGGACGAAAGAAATCCGACGGCCGAGGAGACGCAAGCTTTGGGCCACCACATCCTCGGC
>JAJRZS010000025.1 GCA_024275135.1 Planctomycetota bacterium
GTGCAAGGAGTGGTGCCGTCATCGGTATCCCTTCCCTTCTTTGGTTCCACTTTGTACCTAGCCGCCGTTTCTTTTCACGGCAGTCAAGCTGGACTCAGTTCTGCCGCAGTGCCGGTGACGGTGGTGCTTAGGAGTAGAATCCCTGCCCTGGAAGACCTAACTCCAAGCGTGGAAATGCCCATCGCGGGCACGGAGCAGGTTGCCCAGGGTCATCGCTGCATTGATGAGGCCAACATGAGTGTATGCTTGTGGGAAGTTGCCTAAGAGTCGGTTCTCAGCTACGCAATAATCCTCACTAAATAAACCCAAAGCATTGGCCTTGGCGCGGATTTGTTCGAACATGGCAACAGCCTCGTCGAGTCGGCCAGCCAAGGCTAGGGCTTCAATCCACCAAAAGCTGCAAATGGTAAAGGTGCTGGTGCTAGGAGTGCCGAAGTCGTCGGCGTGCACATAGCGCATAACCCCGCCATCACGAACCAAGATTTCCCGGTAGCGGTCCAAGGTGGATAAAAATCGAGGGTCTGTCGCCGGAAGAAAACCAATCGAAGGCAAAAGCAAAAGAGCAGCATCAGCATGGGGAGCGGTAACCGCCTGCACAAACATGCCCGCATCTTCATCGTAAGCTTCTTTCAA
Organism: Planctomycetota bacterium; assembly: GCA_024275135.1. Classification (GTDB taxonomy): domain Bacteria; phylum Planctomycetota; class UBA1135; order UBA1135; family UBA1135. The sequence goes on from JAJRZS010000025.1 coordinate 634, forward strand.
CAGGCGGCGGCGCATGCCATCAGCTACCAAGCGCCAAGCTTCGCTTTGTTCTTGATGGCCAAAATGCTGAGCAATATCGGCACCATAATGAGCGGCTGCCCAACACATGGCACGGGAAAAGGTATGCAGCATGGGCTGGCCTCGGTACTCCCAAATGCCCATATCGGCGGTGTCGAAGCCATCCATTGCCTCTTCCACCAAACGCACCACCAGGGGATACCAATGGCTTGGATCGCGCAAATCCGAGCGTTGGTCGAGCAGCATGGTGCGGATGCACAAAATGACTTCGCCCATCAAGTCAGCCTGATACTGGGTAGCGGCCGCGTTGCCGATACGGACCGGCTGGGTGCTTTCGAATCCGGCCAAATGGGGGAGTTGAACCTCGGGGAGTTCCCGCTCACCGCCAATGCCATACAGCGGTTGCAGCGGGCCAGATTCCACCACATCCAAGAGAAAACGCAAAAACTGTCGACCTTCCCAAAAATGGGCAAGCCGGCGCAAAGCTTCGACTGTGAAGACGGAATCGCGCAGCCAACAATAACGGTAATCCCAAGTTCGGGGTTCCCCCAACATCTCGGGCAGGCTGGTGGTGGCAGCAGCAATGATGGCACCGGTTGGTTCGTAGGCATGAAGCTTTAGGCATAACGCCGAGCGGATGACGTCGGCATCGGCAAAGCTAGGAACAAAGCTATTGTTAGCCCACAAGCGCCAACCAGCTATGGTGAGATCAAGGCTGCGGTGAATGTCGTCGATATGCTGGAGTTCCCCCGGTAGGCCAAAATCGAGTTTGAAAAAACGCGGGGCATCCAGTGTGAATTCTTGCCCACTCAAAACATAATCGATGGGCAGATTGGTTTGCAAAGACCAGCGTTGCCCCTGGCTCTGGAAAACCAGACCATCTCCTTCCACCAAAAGCTTTGGCTGTTCCCGTGCGTAGTTAGGCCTTGGATCGAAACGCACTTGTATGCGCGGCCGCCCCGACAAAGGGCGCAACAAGCGAATGAAACTTAGCGGCGTGCGATGCCGCAACCCATCGGGAATGCGCGGCATAAAATCAAACATTTCCCAGCTGCCACTTTCCGTATGGAACACATGTCGCAACACATTGGTATTGCGTACATAGTTCAGGTTGCCGGTTTGCAAGCGGCCGTCTCCCAAGAACTGCCAGGTGCCACCTTTCTCCTCATCGAGGATGCGGGCGAAAAGGGAGGGCGAATCAAAGCGGGGCATGCAGCACCAATCCACGCTGCTGTCGGGGTGGATGAGCGCCAAAACTCGGCCGTTGCCGATGATGCCGTGATCGAGATGCATGGAACTTTGCTACTCCCTATCGGCTTGCAGTGGGGCAGAGCTTGAAGTGGCTAATTGGCGCAGAAAACTCCGGAACTCGGCGGGAGAATCCAGTCGTAACTTGGCTTTGGAAGGGCGATTGCCAATCAACAAACTCCAGCCAGAGTCGGGGAGCGCGCGAAACATGCTTTCGTCCGTGTGGTCGTCTCCGGCGGCAAGCACAAAACCGGAATGTTCCACCTCGCTCAGGATGGTTTGTAGAGCGTTGCCTTTATGGATGCCAGCTGGGCGCACTTCCAAAACCCGAGAGCCACGCATCACTTGGACTCCTTGCTCCATAAACATTTCCGCCAAGTGTTGAAACAATTCTTTGGCTTGCCAGGCGCCTAGGATAGGGTCGGATTCTCGGTAATGCCAGGCAATCCCAACTTCTTTCTCCTCAATCCGACTGCCGGGTACGCGAGCGGTAAATTCTTGCAATATCGCCAGGGCTTCCTCACGCCAGGAAAGTTGGGGGCTGGTAAACAGAGGGACAAAATCTACAGCGTGAGGCGGGCGGTAAAAAGCACCATGTTCGGCGACCAAGCCCAATCCCGGTATTGGCAGCCAGTGCGCCAACAAATCTGCAGGACGCCCAGAAACCACCCAAGCCTGGACCTTAGGCAAGGCGCATAGATCGCCTAAGAGTTGCAATATCTCTGCGGTGGGCACGGCTTCTCCTGGGGTACCAGTGAATTCACGGAGGGTGCCATCGTAGTCGCAAAACACCGTGCGTTGGTGGTTTTCTTGTGCCCAAGATGTGCAAACTTGTTGCTGCGTGGAGCTGCTGAAAAATTGCGGAGCCGGGCTGGTTTGGTGTGAATGATGGATGGCCTGAATACAGGCGCGGGCCCAGTCTTCCACCGTGGTTGAACGCACGCGTTGACGCATTGGCCGCATACGCGCAACCTGTTCCGCAATAGGCATGGTGAGTGCAAGCTCCAGATTGCGCACGAGGTCGGAGGTGTCGAAAGGATTCACGCGCAGAGCTTCACCCAATTCCCAGGAGGCGCCGGTGGATTCGCCGAGAATCAACACGCCGTCGTCCTCGAAACGAGAGGCTACATATTCTTTGGCGACCAGGTTGAGTCCATCGCGCAGTGGGGTAACCAAAGCAACATCGGCGGTGCGATAAAGCGCCTTCAGTTCGGCTGGAGGAACGCTCTGATACAAATAATGTAAGGGCTGCAAACCAGGGTGACCGAATTCACTATTGATGCTGCCGGCCAGTCGATCCACATCGTTTTTCAATTCTTGATAATCGCGCACTTCTGCACGCGAGGGCACGGCAACCTGAATCATCATCACCCGGTTTACCCGCGATGGATCGGCTGCCAAAAAGGCTTGGAAGGCACGCATGCGTTCGGGAATGCCTTTGGTGTAATCCATGCGCTCTACGCCAAGAATTATTTTCCGCCCAGCCGCCATCTGGCGTAGGTATTGGCTGTATTGGGCGATTTCCTTTTCTCCTTTGGCGGGACCAGGCTCCCATTGGAAGGCGTCAATGGCCAAGGGTTGGGCCAGAAGCTGCACTTCGCGTCCCTCGGTGAGTATGCGGGTAGTGTGGGTTTCAATACCCAAGACATGAGCGACGGCGGAGCGGAAGTGGCGGACATATCCCAAAGTATGGAAAGCAAGGACATCGGCGCCCAAGGCTCCTTTCAGCAGTTCTTCACGTTGGGGGAAAATGCGGAAGACCTCCGAGGAAGGGAAGGGAATATGGAGAAAAAAACCAATGCGCAAATCCGGCATGGCTTCGCGCAACATACGGGGTAGCAGCATGAGGTGAAAATCCTGCACAAAAACCGTGTCTTGCGGGCGAACCTGCTGCAAAACGGTATCCGCAAAACGCTGGTTGACAGCGACATATTGCTCCCAGTCGGTGACCGAATAATGCATGCGCTCCTTGAAATAATGGAACAGCGGCCAAATGCATTGGTTGGATAGGTTTTGATAGTAGCCTTGGTGTTGCTCGGGAGACAAACCAACACCTACCAAGTTTTGGGATTTTAAGGCCGCTTGCACCTTGGCGGAGAGGATGCCGTCGGCGGTGGTCATGCCTGGCCAACCAATCCACGAACCCCCGCTTTCCCGGTGCAAACCTGCCAACCCCGTGGCCAATCCTCCCGCAGAAAGCTGAACTTGCACTTCGCCATCCTTTTGCTGCATGGTGATGGGGAGGCGATTGCTCACCAAGAAAAGACGACCAGGTTTTGGGGCGGAAGAAGCCATGGGTGGTGGGGTCAATGCAATTCTAGCAAGGAAGGAGCTTCGGCAGGATGGCAGCGGCCTGGGCCACTCGTTCAGGAGTGCTCATTTCGCACCAGATGCCTTGATGCAAGAGCAGGTGGACACAATCGGGATCGGCCTGGAATGCAGGAAGCAAACCATCTCGAATCAGGCATAACAGTTGCTTGGCATGTTCGCGTTGCGTTTGCTGGAGGGCGAGAAGCCAATGGGGGTGGGGGCGATAAATTCCGGTGAACACTGCGGCTTGTTGACCAGAAGGCAGCGGTTCGGTTCGCTTATGTAGCCCCAAAAATCGGAGGTTTTGGTCAAAACGAAGCCCGCCAAAGGTTTGTAGCGAAGAAGGTGGATGCAGCACCAAGGTGCCTTCCACAGCGTCGACTAAGTTGGCGAAGGCAAAATCTGTAAACATTTTGGCATTGACCACCAACTTGGGGAGGACGCCATGTTGTTGGTGGAGCCGCAACAGAGTGCCGCCGGTGCCTAAGAGGTTGGGCTCTTCCAAAAACCGAAGACGAACTTCCGGGTGAGCCCAGCGCTGAGCCTCGTTGCGTACTTGCTCGGCCTTGTAGTGCAAATTAATCCACAACTCGGAGTAGCTGGAGCCCAGAGCCTCTAACAAAAATCGCAATGGAGTTGTGCCGCCAATGGGGACGTTGGCTTTGGCGTAGGTTTCGCGCAAGCCTTCGAGGCGCGTTGCTTTGCCAGCTGCGAGAATGAGGGCCGAACTCATCCGCTGAACACTTTGCGCAAAAGACGGGTTTCAGCAGTGGGGTGCATATCACATAAAGCCAAGGCCATAGGGCGCGCCCGCTGCTCCGCCTGGAGATAATCCCTGCGGCCGTCGGCGAGCAGATGGCCAAATGTGCCCAAGGCTTTGAGTACGCGTTGCAAAGCGCAGTGCAAAAAGAGTTCTTGAGTTTGGTCCGAACTCAGTTGGAATCGTGTTCCTAGCTCGAATTTGTTTTGCTCGAGCAGTTGGTAAACCGAATCGGATAAATCGACATAGGCGTCGGTGAAAAGAGAAGCGAGGTCATAAAACAAGGGGCCTTGTCGTAAATCTTGATGATCAATCCACGCGATGTCCCCTGTGGCCATGAGGAGCACATTACGGCTATGGAAATCCCGGTGTTGCAGGCATTGAGGCCCTTTGGCCGCCTGGGTGGCCATATTCTGGCAGGCAGTTTCGATTTCTTGACGGGATTTATTGGAAAAGGAAAAGCCGCGGTAGGCTTCTAGATAGCGCCGCAAAAACATGTCCAGTTCGCGTTGGAATAATGTGGCATCCAAACGCAGGGAAGCATTGGGGTGCTGAGAAGGGAGGCTGGCCTGGCTGAATCGATGCCAACTTGCACATAGGTTGCGATAGTTTTCTACGGTAGGCAGATGTGCCAAATGTTGATCGCCCAAATCTTCGACCAGATAGGCCCCTTCGCAGCTGGGGCCGAGAAGAGGAACGCGGATCTTTTGGCGCAGCAAAAAATCCGTGGTGGCGGTGGGAGGTTGGTCGGCAGCGACGACCAATAACCAAGCTTTTTCCACGGCCTGGCCAAATTGGGGTAAAGGCGAAACTTTGCTTTGCGGGCGAAAATAGCGGCGCGAACTGGCTTCTGGGGTGAGTTCTGCAAACGGTACAACGGAACCGAAGAAGGTGGTGCTAAAGGAGTCGCAAAGCATGGCGGTGGTCATCGCGCTCCTCCCAGATAAGTCTGTTGAAACTTCTGCACTTGTTGCAGGCTCTGGTGCAAGGTTGCTGTGCAGTCTCGTTGTCCGCGGGAATAATCGCGCATTTCCAAAGCGGCGCAACCAGCAAACCGGGCGCTTTGCAAGACCTCCAAGACTTCTTCCCAGGGGATTGTGCCCTGCCCAGGGGCAAGATGGGCGTCGCTGTGGCCGTCGTTGTCATGCACATGCAGATGTTGAAGGCGCGGTAAGGCCAACTGCAACTCTTTGACCACATCCCCTTCGACATGGGCGTGTCCGAGGTCGAGGCACAGGCCCACCTCACAGCATGGATCGATTTCGTCCAAGAGCTGCAAGAGTTTGCTGATGCGGGTGCCGGTGGAAATGATATTTTCCAGTAGCAGTTGCACCCCAAGTTGGCGGGCGACAGGCATTAAGGCCAGTACCGCTTCACGGGCCCAGGCTGCGGTATGTTCGTTCCAAGTGTCTCGTTGCCAGCCGAGGTGCAAAACTCCACATTGGGCACCCAGAGCAGCGGCAGCGTGAAGGCCATCCACCGAGGCCTGTAGGGCTTCTTGTCGGGCAGGAGCGTGGGTGGCGATGAGGGACCAACGGGCATTTTGCTCAACTAGCTCGGGGACTGAGGGGTAGAAAGGGAGGTGCACGCTGTTGGCAAGCAGGCCAAAATCCTCCAACCTCCGGCGAAACTGCGCCAAGGCCTCGGCTTTTCGCCAGGGAATATGGGGCTCGGCCAACCACAGCTCCAGTTTTGGGTAACCGGAAGCGGCCAGGGCGGCTAAAGCCTTGCAGTGTAGCTCGTCGTAGACGAGGAGGTGGGTGGAGAGTGTCAACTCCATCGCGGCCTGTATCCTAATGTCCTATGCTTGCCACTGCACTCGCTTTGGTTTAGCATGCATTGCGTGAAGCCTCTCTCTCTCTCTCTCTCCTAGGCTTGTTGAACGGTTTTGATTTTCAAAACCAAAACCCTTGCGTTTCCAAGGATTGCCGATGCCAGGCCTGGGCTGGAGTTGTTCCGGGTGGCTCCGACTTCCTTGGGGAGCATATTTTTTCTTCGGTTCAAAATTCTATCGGAAGTTTGGATGCGGTTCTAGAAATTGCTCCACAGGCTGGATATGTGGATGGAGACATCGATGGAACTTGTGTCTCTTCTGAATGTCCATGTTCAGAAATTTCATGCACCTATCACTACAGAATAACGATAAAGATTAATGGGTGGGGAACTGTCGACCCTAGTACAGTTACCGGAATTGATTGGGTATGGGGGCCATATGGCTGCGATATCAATCTAAGCCAAGGGCTGCCAGCGATTTGGCAAGATGATGTTAATTTTTCTTCCGATTGTGGTTCTGGCGACAAATTTGTAACCATTGTGCTCCGAATCCACACTCTAGCTGGGCCTCAGAAAACCAACAAATTGAAAATCCTACTAGAATGCATCGATTGCCCGCACACCGATAACCAATGAAGAAATTACGCAGAACGCTCTACGTGACTGCCGGAATAGTTCTTCTCTGCCTATCCCTTGCAGTCCTTGACTCCATCCGAAATTCTTCTCATGCCGATTCCCTGCAGGGTTTGACGGAGAAGTCAAAACCCGCAGTGGTTGCCGCGGATTCTCTGCAGCGAAAGCCTCTTTTTCAAGCGGAAGAAAACGGTGCAATTCATGATATTTCTTCAGTACGGGAGGAGATAGCCAAGATGTTTCAAGAGGGAGATTCTTTGCAAAAGCGCAAGGACGCTGTGGAGGCGGAGAGCCAACGCAAGCGGGCTCACGGGGGAAATTTCACTGGCCTGGAGGTGGGGATTGGCTTGCTGAGGTCTATTTCCCTGGTGGATCCTCCTGAAATTGAAAACTTCATGCCACTCAATTTTTTAGCTTGGGGCGGGGTCAAGGGGCATATTGTTCGACAGGGACAGTGGTTGCAGCAACATCGTGCTTGGTTGGAAAACCTCGATATGATTCCTTTTATTCGAGAGTCGGGCACGGGAGATCCTCTCGCTCTGCCGCCAGAGGCGTTGTGTGTGTTGCTCACGGGAAAGCCCTGGCATGAAATACAGTCTTCAGCACTTATTGTTGCGATGGGGCAAATTCGGGAAAACTCTTTATTGCAATTGGCCGATGCAGCGGCGCAGCGCAATATGCTCTTGAATGAGGTCTATCAATTTTTGTTCAAGAATGGAATTTCCAATCAAAATGGTGAAATTCCGGTAACGGATTGGTTGGCGACTCTATACGATCCTCTGGCAGAACTTCATGACGAAGTGGAGGTTGGCATCCCTTATGCCTACCAGGCCCAGATTGCCAATGAACTGCGGATGCAAGGCTTTCCCGTCGACCCTCAAGCTCTGATTCCAAAGCCCTAAGGAAATCCTCGTGCTTTCGAGGTTGTGGAGAGTGTCAACTCCATCGCGGCCTGTATCCTAATGTCCTATGCTTGCCACTGCACTCCTGCTTGCTGCTCCTACCTTGTTCCAGGCCGATGCCACGATCAAGGATTTCAAGCGGGTCTATCGGAAAGAGAAGAAGCCAGAGAATAAGGCGGAACTTATTTACTCACTTGAGGATATCGATGACGCTGGCGTGGCCAAAGTGCTCTTGAAATTGCTGGTGGATAAAGAACCCTTGATTGCCGAGGCGGCGCAAGCTGTCATCACCCAACTTCCCTCGGCCACGGCGCGGGTTCCACTGCGCTTGGTGTTAGAAGAGGGCAAACAAAGCGATTACTTCGCTTCTATTTTGCGAGCCGCCGCCGATGGCAAGTGGAAGGAGTTTCAACCGGTTGTGCTGCCGTATCTCGAAAATTCTGAGGAATCCGTGCGCTTGTGGGCGGTCACCGCCGTTGGCGCTTTGCACCACGTAGACGCCTTACCGCAAGTGGCGAAACTGGCTACGGAGGATCCTTTCCCCTTGGTGCGTGCAGCTGCCGTCCAAGCACTGATTCAATTGGGCAAAGGGCATGAATCGGTGGCTGGCCCGGCCTTGGTTCAGGCTTTACATGACTCCAGCATTTCGGTGAGTTCCGCTGCTTGTGTAGGTTTAAGAACGGTGCGTTGCAAAGAGGCCATCGGCCCTCTCATTACCCTCTTGGAAAGTGGCGAAGGGCGCATCTTAGAGCAGATTTGGCCCACTTTGGTGGCGATTACCGACCAACCATTCAATGACGATCCGAGCATTTGGCGGCGGTGGTGGCAGCAAGCCGAGGCCACCTACACCTTGCCGACCGATGCCGAGATTGCCAAGCGCAGGGAAGCACGTGCGGCCGCCAATGCGCAATACACCACGCCCAAGGCGGAAGCCGATTTTATGGGGGTGAAAACCTCGAGTCGGCAGATCGTGTTCGTGATCGATGTGTCCGGCTCGATGGAAGAGGAGGTGATTGACCGCGAATCCTTTCGCGAGCGTGGGTTTACCCGCTTTTCAAAGCTCGAAATCGTAAAGGAAGAGCTGGCGCGTTCCATCGACCAGTTGGGCGACCAAGTGGTGTTCAATATTTATAGTTTTGCCAGCAAAGTGCATCCTTGGCGAAAGAGTCCAGTGCCCGCCAATGCGCTCAACAAAAAAAGCGCCATTGCTTGGGTGAAAAAACTTAAACCTATTGGAGGAGGGCAGGCTGCACAAATGGCGGCGGCCGGTTTACGCGGTTCTTCCAAGTTGGAGGATGGACGCACCAATACCTATGCGGCTTTGTTGGCGGGCTTGGGTGTGTCGGCCGACCCGAAAAAGCGTGGGCCAATGACGGAGACGGCGGCTAAGGATCCCGACAAAGTTGCCGACACCATGTTCTTTTTGAGTGACGGCAAGCCCACGGTCGGGGAGCTGGTGGATACCGAAGACATCAAAACGGCCATTGCTGCCATCAACCGCTTTCGCGGGGTTGTCATCCACACCATTGCCATTGGCGATTTCACCAGCAATTTCATCCGTGAGCTGGCAGAAATGAATGGGGGCGTATTCGTTGATTTAGGCCGCTGAGTTTGCTTTTTTTTGTAAATTCTTGCGCCGGAGTCTGGTAACCTAAGGGGCGCAGGCTCTATACTTGACACGGGTCCGAAGCAGGCCGAGAATGCCGCCCTTCATCGGGGCGTGGCTCAGCCTGGTAGAGCGCTGCGTTCGGGACGCAGAGGCCGGAGGTTCAAATCCTCTCGCCCCGACCACTTTCCCGGCAGGACCTTCCCGTCGCATTGCGACCACCCATGGAGTCCCATGACTGAAGAGCAAGGCCAAACACCGGCCAAGCGTAGGCGTCGCCGTAGACGTCGGAGTCCCATGCAGGAATCGACCACCACCCCCGCGGTGGAAGGACATTCCGCACCCACTTCCGACTCTGCCGCAACTCCCCACGCTTCTCCCCAACGACGCCGTCGGCGACGGCGGGGGGGCATGCCGTATGCTTCTTCCAACCCCGCAGAAGCTCCACCCCATCCGGCGGAGCGAGAACGCATTTTATTGGAAGTTTCTGGAATTTTAGATTTACGCAAGGATGGTACCGGCTTTTTACGCCAAGCCGAACGCGACTTAGCCGAGCATCCCACCGACCCCATGATTCCGCAACCTTTGGTGCGGCGGTATGGGCTTAAGAATGGGCACCTGATTGTTGGCAAAGGCAGTGTCGGCCGTGGTCATCAAAGTCCGCGTGTTTCCGTAATTGAAACCATCGAGGGGCAAACCCCGGCCGAGCATCGCAAGCAAAAAGGCTTCAAAAATCTCACCGTCATCGATCCCGATTTTCAATTTGAGCTTGGTGGCTTTGAACAAGAGGGGCAGCTGTCGATGCGCATTTTGGATTTGCTGTGTCCTATTGGGCGCGGCCAACGGGGGTTGTTGGTGGCGCCACCACGCACCGGCAAAACTACTTTGTTGATGAACATTGCGGCCGCCATGGAGGCCCTCTATCCCGATGTGCATTTGATTGTGCTGTTGGTCGACGAGCGCCCGGAAGAAGCCACTTATTGGCGTCGCTCCCTCAAGCAGGGAGAAGTTTATGTCAGCACCATGGATCAATCGCCCAAGAATCATGCACGGCTTTCGGAGCTCGTGCAGTTTCGGGCTGAGCGATTGGTGGAAACAGGTAAGGAGGTGATGGTGTTGCTGGATTCCATCACCCGCATGACCCGCGCCTTCAACAACACCATTGGTGGAGGAAAAGATTCCCGCACCATGTCTGGTGGTTTGGATGCACGCGTTTTTCAGCGTCCAAAGCATTTTTTCGGTGCCGCGCGCAACACCGAAAACGGCGGTTCGCTCACGATTATCGCCTCGGCCTTGGTCGATACCGGTTCCAAAATGGATCAGGTGATTTACGAAGAGTTCAAAGGCACGGGCAACATGGAATTAACCTTGGATCGACGCCTTGCCGATCGGCGAATCTTTCCAGCCATTGCCATGGAACAAACGGCCACGCGCAAAGAAGAGCTGTTGCTGTCGCGCACCACCCTCCGCAAAATCAACATTTTGCGCCGCGTCTTAAGCCGCATGCGTTCGCGTGAGGCCATGGAAATGCTCATTGATCGTCTTGCTCGATATCCATCGAACCAAGAGTTCTTGGCCGCGTTTTCCATGGATGATGTTGCCTAAGCATGCTGGGGTTGCCGAAGTTGCCGCCGCCCAACCGCCGGTGGTGCGGGTTGCGGGGCTGAAGAAAAGCTATGGCAAGGTGGAAGCCCTGCGCGGGATCGATTTTGAGGTAAACCAGGGCTCGGTGCTTGGTTTTTTGGGGCCCAACGGTGCTGGCAAAACCACTGCCATTAAAATTCTCACCGGTTATTTGGCTGCCAGCGCAGGGCGGGTGGAGGTTTGTGGCGTGGATGTTGCGGAGGAACCGCTGGAAGTCAAACGGCACATTGGTTATTTGGCGGAAAACAATCCGCTTTATTTAGACATGCGGGTTGCCGATTTCTTGCACTTTGCGGCACGTGCTTTCTTTTTGACGGGCAGGCAAGTCCAGCAAGTGGTGGATCGAGCGGTTTGTTGTACCGGCCTGGAAGAAGTGTATCGTCGTCCGATTGGCCATTGCTCCAAAGGCTTTCGTCAGCGTGTAGGCCTGGCCCAGGCGCTGTTGCATGATCCGCAACTGCTTATTTTGGATGAACCCACCAACGGGCTCGACCCTCTGCAAGTGGTAGAAATGCGTGCCCTCATCCGCGAACTTGGCCGCCAAAAAACCATCATCATTACCAGCCATGTGTTGCCGGAAATCGAGGCCCTGGCCGACCGGGTGGTGTTGCTGCATGAGGGCCGAAAGGTGGCGGATGGGCCATTGGGGGGAATCCTTGGCCAGGATCTTGCCCATTGTCTGGTGCGGGTGTGCCTGCGTTGCAAACCAGAGCAACTGCGCACTGTGGCAGAAGAGGCCAATGCAGTTTGGTTGGAGGAACGGCCGCAGCCTTTTGCTGGCGACGATCTTGCAGCAGCAACTTTGGAGGTTGCTGGGGCGGATGGATTGAGCCGCATCGCCACCGTCGCTGCGCAGGCTGGCTATCCCTTGCTGGAGTTAGCCCCGCAAACGCGCAGTTTGGAGTATTTGTTTCAAAACCTGAAGCAAGGAGAAGAAAAATGAGAGTTTGGTTGCTTGCCAAACGCGAGTTTTTTGCCACCTTCGATGCGCCAACTGGCTATGTGGTGTTGGCTTTATTCCCCGCTTTGGCGGCAACTTTGTTTTTCCTTACCGGACCATTTTTTGCCCTGAACGAAGCGAGTCTGCGCCCGTTTTTCGCCACCATGCCTTGGCTCTTGGTTTTGCTGGCGCCGGCGATCACCATGAGCTTGTGGGCTGAAGAAAAACGGTCGGGAACCGAGGAATTGTTACTCACCTATCCCTTCCACTTGCGGCAGTTGGTGCTGGGAAAGTTTTTTGGCGCTTGGGCGATCTTGGCCTTGGCACTGGTCTTTAGCTTGGCTGTTCCCTTTACTGTCGACGCTTTAGGCGATTTGGATTGGGGCCCCGTTGGCGGTGGTTATTTGAGTGTTTTACTGTTGGGCGGGGCGAGTTTGGCGGTAGGCTTGTTTTTGTCTTCCTGTACCGACAACCAAATCGTGGCCTGGTTGCTGGGGGCAACTGTCCTGTTGGCCTTCAATCTGGTGGGCTTGGCTGCCACTGCCGCCTCCATGCCTCCCACTTTGGGCCAACTTTTTCTGGCCCTAGATTTTGGAAATCATTTCCAAGCGATGACTCGGGGTGTGATTGATATTGGCAATATCATGTTTTACCTCGGGGTGACGGCCTTCTTTTTAGTTGCCAATGGCGTGGTGCTGGAGCGGAGGCGGTGGTCATGAAGCCAAAGCAACAATCGTTGCTCACTTTGGTTTTGGTCTTCCTGCTCCTCATCCCTTTGGTCGGATTGGCGCAAAGGCTACCCATGCGTTTCGACCTCACCGAGGGCCACCAATACTCACTCGCGCCAGCTACGGTGCAAACCTTGGCCGCGCTCGAGGATCGTTTGCAGATTAAGTTGTATTTCAATCGCGATATTGAAGGGGCCGAGGCGTTGTTGCCGCAGCGGCTGTTGATTGCCGACTTGCTGGAAGAAATCGAAAATGTGGGCGCTCCTTATGTGGAAGTAGAAACCGTCGATCCCACCACCGATTTGGCAGCCATGCGCGATGCCGAACATGTAGGAATCGAGCCATTGCAGCTTACCGGGCAAGATATTGCCGGCATTCAAGTGCAGCTGCAGTACCAGGGCCTAGAGCTCCGTTATCAAGACCGCAGTGAGATTATTCCTTTTGTCACCGCAGATGAATTGGAGTATGCCTTTACCGTGCGCGTGGCTTCTTTGTTGCGCCCGAGCCGCCCGGTTCTCGGCTTTGTCTCCGACGAGCCACCCTTGCCGCCACCGATGCCGGGGATGCCTCGACAAATCCCTCCGGCGCGGATTTTCGAAAAATTGCGCGAGCGTTTGGGGCAGCGCTACGCAGTCCGTGATTTGAATTTGGCCAAAACTCCCTCGGTGGCCAAAGACATCGTTGCCGTCGTGGTCGCCCGCCCGCAAAACTTGGAGTCGGCGCAACTCCAGGTGTTGGACCGCTATTTGGCCGAGGGTGGACATGTGGTGGTGCTGCAGGATTTTGAAAGCGTTGAGTCGAGTAGTTTAGAAGCACACCCTTTGCAAACAGGGTTGGAAGATTGGCTCCAACATTTTGGGATTCATGTCGATGCGCGTTTGGTTTACGATTTACATGGGGTTCGTGTGCAGGCTGGGGTGCAAACCTTGAACACGCCTTCTGGGCCGCAAGTGGCTCCGGTCGAAGCCAATTATGGCCTTGGCTTGCTACTCGAAGGGGATAGCCTGAATGCCGAGCATGTGGTTACGGCGGATTTGTCACGTGTGGCGATGTTTTGGGCGCACCCGATTGGCCTGAACCCGTTGCCGCCGGGGGTCGACGCCGACATCTTGTTGCGCAGTAGTCCTCAATCTTGGCTGTTGCCGGCCGACACCCCATTGGGCATGAGTTTGGAAAACATCCAGGCCATGGATCGAAAAGCTCGCAGTGGCCAATCTCCGCGCAGCTATGCCCTTTGCGTTGCCCTTCAGGGCGTATTTCCGCCAGCCTTTGAACAGCAGGATTTGCATCCGGCAGCAGGTTCTTTGGTGGTCCTTGGTGATGCTGATTTGTTTCACAACACAACCTTTGCCTCAGGCGCAGATGGCAATGGGGATTTTGCTGCCAACCTTATCGATTGGGTGGCGCAAGAATCCGATTTGATTGCCCTGCGCTCGCGGGGCAAAAAGCAGCGCCCATTAACCGATTTCACCGCCTCTTATGTAGAGCGTCATGGCGGTTGGGAGCAGGAAGAAGAGCAACTAGAGGCGGTGCATCGTGACGCCGTGCGCTACAGTCGTCAGTCTCAGCGGTGGATTGCTTGGGGCAATGTACTGGGGCCCATTTTGGTGGTTTTCTTATTGGCCCTGGGGCACATGTCTTACCATCGCCGCCGTGCTGGGAAAGTCTTTGTCGCCGGAGGGAATGGATGAAAAAGCGAAACTCTTTACTCTTCCTCAGTGCGAGCTTGGCATGGGCCGTGTATTTGTCCCTCACCCAACCGTGGCGGGGTGACGCGCATGCCCGCACAACGGCGCAGGTGGGTCTTTTGTATCCCAATTTGCACCAGCAATTGGACCAAGTGGCGAAGGTGGTGATTCAAGACCAAACTCACAAGACCACCTTGCGTTTGATTCGCTCCAAGGAGCGCATCGGACGTGGCTGGATGGTGGAAGAAAAAAACTATCCAGCAAACTTTTCTCGGCTTACCCAGCTCCTTGAAAACCTCGCTAGCATAAAAACCTCCGATGTGGTTTCGATTAATCCCGACAAGCATGACACTTATGGGGTTGGCGAAGGGCAGGGGACTCGGGTTCAAGTCTACAGCGCGGATAATCGCTTGTTGGTGGATTGGATTGCCGGTTCTTTGCGACATCAAGACATCGCCGGCGGGCAAAAGCCGGTGTTGGAGTTTTACATGCGCGATGCACGCAGTGATCGGGTCTATTTGAGTGGAGATGCGATTCAGCCAGCCGTTGATCCGGTGCGTTGGTGCGAGGTCCATTTGCTGAAAGACATCACCGCAGATCGAATCCAATGGGTGCAGCGCATAGATTTTCAGAATGGAGAGAGTTGGCGCATCGAACGTCGGGCGACTTTGCAACCCGACATCGAAGGGACACCCAGCCCTTGGTTTATGACGGAGCCAAAGTCTGCCCCGGTCTTGCTCTATGCTGGCGATTCTATGGCTACCACCATCCTCAATTTGGAGGTTGCCGATATCCTTGGCGAGGCCAATCCAGGCGGCGGCGATGAAGTGCGTTATGGTTTTCCTCAAGACCGCTTTCGAGTTGGGATTGATGACGCTGAATTCTTATTTGAGCTTGGCAAACCGGCCGCACCTGGCCAGCGTTATTTCCGCGTTAAGGATTTGCCCTACATCTTTAGCCTACGAGATTTCGACGTGAGTCAATTGCGCCAACCAATTGCCAATATGTTGGAGGAGCAAGGCTGATGGGCAGTACCTTTACCAGCCCCTATTTCCTTGCCGGTTTACTGGCGGTGATTTTTTTCTTCCTGAGCGCCGCCTTGGTTGGCCTCAGCTTGTTCGCAACGGCCTCCGGCAAGCGCAAACTGTTGCTGGCAGAAAATGTGGCTCTCCTTTTGGTGTTCAGCTTTTTGTTGTTCTTGGCTTGGCAGCTATGGCAAGAGTTGCAGTTGCTCACAGCCTCGGTGGAGCCCACCCTCACCCAGTTAGGCGATTGGATGCGCCGTGGCACCAGCGTGTTGTTGCTCGGTCTTTCCGCGGTTTTTGGCAGCCTAATCGGCTGTTTTGGGTGGGTGCGCGCCGGCTTTGCTGGGCGCGGCGTACGCAACCTAGTGGTGGCCTTGTTCAGCTTGCGCGTTGTCTTGGCCTCGGTTGCTGTGCTCGATTTATTGTCGCGCGCATCCAGCAACGGCGAACAGGCCATCGCCGCGGGAGATTTAGCCGCGGAGGCCGACACCGTTTTGCAATCCATAGCCAGTCAACTGCAAAGCTGGGGCTGGTTTTGCGCCATTGCCTTGATCTTGAGTTTGTTGGCGAGTTTTTGGCTAGGTCGGAGTGAAGCTGGCTCCGCCTAGGACTGTGGCCACAGGCTGCGCCAGTCCAGCTTCGGCTGCGGGGTTTCACCCTGAGCAAGTTGCTGCGCGGCAAGGGGAGAAAGCCGAACTTCTCCTAGTGTGGCTTGGGCGAGGGCTTGGCCGCAAGCATCGACGATGGATTCTGCATCCATGCCGTGATAGCGGAAGACCTCTTGTGGGCGTCCCGATTTGGAAAAGCGTTTGACCCCCAAGGAAACCTGTTTGACTCCCAAAATAGAGCCTGCATTGTCGAGTAGGCCAGGTTCTCCGTCGACAACCGAAACGATGGGGATGGTGCGGGCGGCGAGCAGGCGCGCATCGGCGGCGTCGAGATGGTCGCCAGCCGTGCCAACCAGATGCAAGGTGCCGTCCAGTCCCAACTTGCGCAGCTGCTGATATTGATTGCGCTCGGCAAAACGACCCAGTAATAAATCGGGAGAGGTGCACATTAAGACATTGGCGTAAATGCCGCGCTCTAAGAGCAGGTCACTGGCGCGCATGGCTTCCACGCCCATGGCGCCCATAGCGAGGATGGTGACCACATTATCGCCGGGCTGATAATCCTCTTGACCTTGGTGATGAACCAGCCAATAGCCACCGGCCAGCACGTCTTCGCGCACCTTGGGCCAAATCTCTGCGGCTGCAAGAGGATTGCCGTCGGCGGATTTATACTGCGCCTGGGCTTGCAATCGGGAAATCATTTCTTTTTGCTGCACGCCCATGGTGACGGCACGCACCAAAACTCCTTCGCGGTCTTCGTTGTCATGAGCCAGGTGCCGTTGCAGTGCATCGGCCAAAATCCATTCCATTTCCTTGGCGAAGAAGGGCTCCCAGCTAATCAGGCTGGGCATTTGGATATCACTCTTCCAAGAATGCTGGGCACCTTCGGCAGAGAGGGTGACGCCAGAAGGAGTGCCGACCAACAGAAAGGAGCTGCGCCAATAAACGTTGTAGTACAGTTGGTCCAATGCGCGCTTAATGAAGAAATCGTAAACCGTCATCATGGGCATCAGCGGGCAGCCAAAATAGGCGCCAGCTTTGCCGAAACTGCCAGTGGCGCTCATGCTGGCCGCTTCGGCAATTTCAAAACGAATATGTTTGGTCCAGGGTTGATGGCTGGCAAAAAGCTGCGGACGGCCGCGCTCACTCCAAGCCAACTCTTGCTCCCAATTGGTTTCTTGGCTGTCACCATAAACCTTGCCATCCATGGCCGGATTGATGTTGGTGCTAGTGCCGACATCTGGGGACATGGTGAGCATCCATTCCCCGGCTGCTTGCCATTGCTGATCACTAGGGGAAAGCTCTTTTTGCTCTCCGGTTTGCGCTTGGGCGTAGGCAGCGTGCGTGCCAATGCGCACCAACTTGCCAGCGACTTGGCCCCACATCCACTGGGTGTGCACGATGGGCATCATCGACAGATTGATTTGAAAATCATCCGGCAATGGCAGATGCTCGGCCAGGTTTTGCTGGTGTTTTTCGGCCGTGGCCAAGCTGCGCTGCTCTTCAGCCTCCACGCCCGCGCGCATGACCTCCTGCCGAGCTTGTAAGAAACGAAGTTCTTCGCCGTCTGCAGACCAATGGCCTTGTCGCTGATAGGGCTCCGACAAATCCAAACCTTGCGCTGCCAACAATCGTTCGACTTCGGCCTGGTTGGGGACGGCGGAATGATTGCCCGACATGGCTCGACATTCCAACCCCCATCCTTTCAAGGTGTGGGCGAGGATGAAGGTGGGGCGGTCGGCTTGGCGTGCTTGCTCATAGGCACGGAGAATGAGGCGAAGGTCGTGGCCACCAAGGTCGTTGAGTAAAACTAGCAACTCTTGATCGGCCAAAGTCTTCACCAAGGCTTCGGCTTTGGGGGCGACTCGCAAGAGCTCCGCGCGCAAAAAACCAGGATCTTGTTTCCACAACAGAGCTTGCATTTCGTAATCAGAAAAACCCTGCTCAAAAGCCTTGCGCAAAGCATCGCCTCCAGCTTGGGAGAAGGCTGCCAAGCGTTTTTGACCATGCGCCAACTCCAGGACCTGCCAGCCGTTGGCTTCCATGGTGCGACGCATGCGATCAGCGTCGGTACCGGCGAAAACCTCACGCGGAATAATGCGCGTGCCGTCTAGGCTCTGCCGGTTGTAATCCATAATCCAAGTCACTTTGCTTAAGCCGCGCTCGGCAAAATCGGTGACGGCCTCCATCAAGGAGCCTTCCCGAAACTCCGAATCGCCGAGTAAGGACCAGAAATGAATATCGCTGGCCTCGGTGCGTTGGTGGTCGACTAAATATTGATAGGCTAAAGCGAGGTAGCCGGAATTCACGGGCGGAATGCCGACGGTGCCGCTGGGCAAAATGCGCCAGGAATCCGGATCGCTGGCGGCGTGATAAGACTGGAAAACCGCTTGGCCATCGGTGGAAAACTGGCGCAGTCGGTGCATCACAGCTTCCATCGCCGAATGGTCCATCCAGCGACCATCGGCGTGGCGGAAAAAGCCCATGAGATAATGCAGGCAATGGTCGAGGGGAGCCATGTGAGGTTTGCCGCACCAGAAATCCTGAGGCGCGCGGGCTACCAGATGTATAGCGGTTGCCAGATGCAGGGAAGAGGCATTGGCCGCCGGATGTCCGCCAACTTTGGGGTCGGTGGGAGCCGCGTCCTGGCGGTGATTGGCCTCCCAAACCATATGCGCCATCAGCGCCAGCGCGCGCTCGGCAATGGCGTCTAGAGCGTCGAGTTGTGGGCTCTGCAGGCCGAAAGGGGCTTCTTCTTGAGTTGCGGTCAGGCTCATTGTGGCGACTTCTGGAATAAACCAGAATTCGCGATTATACCGCGTCCGGGCACTAGAAACTTCTCATGCAGCGGCGTTACAATGGCTTATGGACCTTCCGCTCGCCCTCACCTTCGATGACGTCCTTCTGGTACCCCAGGAGTCAGACGTGCTTCCTACCGAGGTCACCACGGCAACTCGTTTCTCGCGCAATGTGCGCTTGAAGATTCCGATTGCGTCGGCGGCGATGGATTCGGTAACCGAGTCGCGCTTGGCCATTGGCTTGGCACAACAGGGCGGAATCGGCATTATCCATCGCAATCTTAGTATCGAAGATCAAGTGCGCGAGGTCGATATGGTCAAGCGCAGTGCACATGGCATTATTCACGATCCGCTAACTCTGGAGCCGGACGAGACCGTAAGCGAAGTGCGGCGGTTGATGGAAGAACACAATATTTCCGGTTTGCCGGTGGTGGATGAGGGCAAAGTGGTTGGCATTCTCACCCGGCGCGATTTGAAATATCAAGGCGGGGATGACCAAAAAGCCTGTGAGGTGATGACCCGAGATTTGATTACCGCGCCGCCCGATACAGATTTAGCCACTGCCAAGTCGATCCTCTATAAGGCCAAGGTGGAGAAATTGATTTTGGCCGATGAAGAAGGTCGTTTGGCTGGTTTGATTACGATGCGAGATATTCGTTTGGCCAAGGAGTTTCCGGATGCGGCCAAAGATGAACATGGTTGCCTGGTGATTGGAGCTGCCGTGGGGGTGCGTGATTATGAGCGCGCCGAGGCTTTGGTCGAGGCTGGTGTGGATGTGTTGGTGGTGGATACCGCCCATGGCCATAGCATGAACGTTTTGGAAACCGTGCGCGAACTGAAGCGTCGCGATTGGGTCGATGTGGTGGCTGGCAATATCGCCACCATGGAGGCCGCCGAGGCTTTGGTGGATGCCGGTGTGGATGGGGTGAAAGTGGGTATTGGTCCAGGCTCCATTTGCACCACCCGCGTCGTTGCTGGAGTTGGTGTTCCGCAGTTCAGTGCGGTTTTTCACGTTAGCCAAGTTTGCGCTTCCGCCGATGTGCCGGTGATTGCTGACGGCGGCATTCGCCATTCTGGTGACGGCGTCAAAGCCTTAGGTGCTGGTGCCGAATGCTTGATGCTGGGTTCCTTGTTCGCTGGCGTGGACGAATCCCCGGGCGAAACCTTCCTCTACCAGGGGCGCCACTTCAAGGCTGTGCGTGGCATGGGGTCGTTGAGCGCGATGGTGGATGGCGGTAAAGCTCGTTACGGACAATCGGCCATCCAGGAACAGCAAAAGCTGGTGCCAGAAGGGATTGAAGGTATGGTTCCACATCGCGGTCCCTTGGCACCCTTTGTCTATCAATTTGTTGGCGGCATTCGTGCCGGCTTGGGTTACCTCGGCGCCGAAGATTTGGAAGTGTTCCGCTCCCGCGCTCGTTTTGTGCGCATTACTGGAGCCGGACAACAAGAGAACCATCCCCATGATGTGCGCGTAACCAAAGAAGCGCCCAACTACTGGCAAGCCCACTAGCCCCTCAGCACAGTGCACGAACGCATCCTCATCATTGATTTCGGCTCGCAATACACGCAATTGATTGCGCGCCGGGTTCGCGAACACCAAGTCTTTTCCGAAGTGGTGCCGCCGCAGAAAGCCTTGGCTGCAGCGCAAAAGGAAGGGCTCAAGGGCATCTTGTTGTCGGGCGGGCCGGCCAGTGCCTACGCGGAAGGTGCTCCCACCTTGCCGAGGGAGATTCTGCAACTTGGAGTGCCTGTGCTGGGCATTTGCTATGGCATGCAGTGGATGTGCGAGGCCCTGGGCGGAAAGGTGGTGCCGGGCGAATCGCGGGAATATGGATTTACTCCACTCCATATCGACGAGCATGGCCCTTTGTTCGATGGTGTGGCTGCTGAAACCGTGGTGTGGATGAGCCATGGCGACCGCGTCGAAACTTTACCACCCGGTTTTCGCAACTTGGCCCATAGTTCGGATTGTCCGGGGGGGGCCATCGGTCATGAAGAGCACAAGTTTTATGCACTGCAATTTCACCCAGAGGTCGGCCATACCCAAGAAGGCGAGCGCATGTTGGAAAACTTCTTGCGGTCGATTTGCGGCTGCCGGGGGGATTGGACGCCGCGTGATTTAGCCGAGGAGTTGGTCGAGCGGGTACGCCAGCAAGTGGGTGAGGATGGCGAAATTGTGCTGGGACTATCTGGGGGCGTCGACAGCTCGGTCGTTGGTGCGATTTGCCAACAAGCCATTGGGCATCGCTGCCACGCCATTTTTGTCGACAATGGTCTGCTGCGTGCGGGCGAGCGCGATTTGGTCGAACAAGCTTTCCGCCAGCACTTCGATTTGGATTTAACTGTCATCGATGCTGCGGATCGGTTTTTGGACAAACTCTCCGGTGTTGGTGACCCGGAAAAAAAGCGGAAGATTATTGGTTATGAGTTCGTCGAAATATTCCGCGAACAAGCCAAACGCTTTCAACAAGCGCACTTTCTCGGGCAGGGCACGCTCTACCCGGATGTGATTGAATCTGTGGCTGCCCATGGGGGCCCGACGGCAGTAATTAAGTCGCACCACAATGTGGGTGGCTTGCCGGAGGATTTGGAAATGGAGTTAGTCGAGCCGTTGCGCTTGTTGTTCAAAGATGAAGTGCGGGAACTTGGGAGAGTTTTAGGGCTTCCCGAAGCCATGGTTGCCCGTCAGCCTTTTCCAGGGCCTGGCCTGGCCGTGCGTTGCGTCGGCGAATGCACACCCGAACGCATCGCTTTGTTGCGTGAGGCCGACCGCGTGGTGCGCGAAGAGTTTGAAGCTCGCGACGAACATTTGGGCGTGTGGCAGTACTTCGCAGTGCTTACGGGTGCGTGCTCGGTGGGGGTGATGGGCGATCAGCGCACCTACGAAGAAGCCTGTGCTATTCGTGCGGTTCAATCCAATGACGGCATGACTGCCGATTGGGTCTATCCCAGCCGGGAATGTTTGCAAGCCATCTCCACCCGCATCATCAATGCTTCTCCGGGTATCAATCGCGTGGTATTGGATATCACTTCAAAACCTCCCGGCACCATCGAGTGGGAATAAACTAGGGCAGGGGAAAGCGCATAGAAAAACGGCTGCCTTTGCCCAGCCGACTTTCGACGAAAACTTCACCCCGCTGACGGTGGACGAGGTCGGAGACAATGGCCAAACCGAGGCCGCGCCCGGCATGTTGGCGATTGCGCGCGGAATCTACGCGGGTGAAAGGCTCGAAAATATGGGCCAGTTGGTCGGTTGAAATGCCTTCGCCATGGTCTTGAACGCTTATTTCGCAATGGGCTTGCCCGCGGTCGTCTTGTACCATTTGAGCTCGCACCTGTATTTGCGCATGCTCCGGTGAATGACGAATCGCGTTGCTGAGAAGGTTGCCGAGGGCTTGCACCACCCGCAGGCGGTCCGCCGCCAGCAAAGGTAGTTTCAACTCCCCTTCATAAACAATTTGGATATGGTTTTTGTTGGCGCGCGGTTGCCATCGACGGACGGCTTCGCGGCAGCAGGCGACCAGGTCGGTGGGTGCCATCTTGACTTCTAGCACCCCGTAATCCGCGTCAGCAAGTAGCTGCAAATCTTCCGCTAAGCGTTTGAGCATCTCTAGCTCCACGCCAATTCGCTGCGCGCATTCTTCCGCCGACTGCATCCCAGCTCGCAGGCCCGCGAGCTCAAGCTGAATTACACTCAGCGGCGTGTGCAACTCATGACCAAGATCGGCAATCATGCGCTTGCGTAAATCTTTTTGCGTTCGCAAGGATTTCAGCAAGTGGTTGAAGCTTTGGCTCATACGCCCAACCTCATCGTTGGAGCGAACGGGCAGCGGATTTTGGCTTTCTCCGGCAGCCAACCTTGAGGAAGCAGACGTTAAATCTTGAATGGGTGCCAGCAGGCGCTTGCCGAACCAGTAGGCCAACAGCAAAGCAAAGACTAAAACCAGTGCCGCAGATTGAAAGAGGGATTTTTGCACCGAGGAAAGGAATGTGTTGGCTTCCGCTCGGTAATTTCCAGGGCCGGCAGCAACCACAATTTTGCATAGCATTTGTCCGCTTTCCCAATCGTAGATTTCTGCAGCGGCCTGTTGCAAATCGGCGTCCAAGACTTGTCCGACATCTTGCTGCGCAGAATCAAAAAGAATGCGGCCGTTGGCGTCGAGTGCCCAGATATGGGCGTCTTTGACCAGGGTGTCGAGAAACCAAGCTAAGCGTTCTGGTAACCTTTCCTCGGCCGCCCTTTCCTTGGCCAGCGCTTGTGGGGGATCGTAGACGAAGGATTGGGCCTCGGCCAAAATCCCGGCTAGCTCATCCACGGCATCGGCTTCCTCCCAGCCTTCGTCCTCCAGGCGCTGCGCTTCTTCGCGCATGATGGCTGCAAGCACTTCTTGCGGCGAGCGGTCCAGGTTGAGACAAAGCTCTTCCAAGCTTTGGTTTTGGGTCGCTTGTCGCAGTGCCCGAGGTTGCAAACCAAGCAAATCTGCTGCAATTTCCTGCCAAGCAGCCCAAGTGGGGCCAAAATCGTCGTCTGCCGAGTAGGGTGCGTAATCAGGAAAATCGCCAGCAAAGAAGGATTGCAAAGCCGGGCCGGGGTTTTGCTGATGCTGGGTGCGGTTGAGCCAGGCTTCGAGATAAAGAGCCAAATCCCAGGCCTGGTCGGCGGCTTCCGCACGGGCATAGCGAGAAAAATTGTCGCGCACGGCATGGGTTAGAAACCAGCCACTCAAGCCCAAAGAGAGCAACACCAAACAGGTGCTGGCAAGAAAGACTCGGCTACGCAGGGAAAGGGATTTCACGGCGTAATACCTGGAGTTTGCAAGCGATAGCCAACGCCATGCACAGTGATGAGGATTTGAGGATGCGAGGGATCCTTTTCGATGCGCTCACGAAGACGTCGAATATGCACATCAATGGCGCGATCGTAGCCGTCAAATTCTCGTCCCAATGCCGCGTCTACCAAATCGGCACGGCGAAAAACTTGGCCTGGATGCTTCATCATGGTGGCCAGCAAATCGAATTGAATGCGGGTTAAGGGAACATCTTTTTCTTCGTTCCAGCATCGGCGTGCACTTAGATCTAAACGCAGGGTGCCAACTTCAAGCAAGGTTTGGGTGTTGTTATTCACCCGTCGTAACACAGCTTCGGCGCGGGCGACTAGTTCCTCTGGGGCAAAAGGCTTGCACAAATAATCGTCCGCACCTTGGCGCAGGCCTTCGATGCGTTGCTGTTTGGCATCCAGAGCGGTGAGCAAGATCACTGGGGTGGCACAGACCTTGCGCATTTGCCTTAGCACTTCTAATCCATCCATGCCCGGCAACATACGATCCAGAACCACCAGGTCTGGTGGGTTGGCAAGGATTTTCTGCAACCCTTGCCGACCGTCCTGCACGCTTTCGGCTTGATAACCGGCGCGTTGAAAAAAAGACACCACCCAATGCGCGATGCGCGGTTCGTCTTCCACGACGAGGATGCGGCCCTTTTTCATGGTCTTCATGATAAAGGGCCGCAGGCGATTAGAAATCGGCGCGATCGGTGTCCATGGACTCCTCGACATCTTCTTGCAGCCAATTTCCCAAATCTTGGAGGGCCTGATCGACTTCTTCTGCTGTTGTGTCCCAAGCTGCGGCAAGCTCCTCTAGGGTGAGGCCATGCGCTTCCAGCAAATCGTCCACGGACGCACCTTGGTCCAGCAAATCCCACAACGAGTCTTCCTCTTGACCGAGGGCGTCGGCTAGGTCTGCAACTAAATCTTCGAAGTACCCATCCTCGGCCAAAGTCTGAAAAAGGTTTCGATCTTGGAGCAGCTCGGGGAGCCATTCCAAGGACCAAGATTGCCATTCGTCGGCTTCGGTGGAATCGAGGCCCTCCGTGATGGCTGCGGTGTCGATGGTGATTTCCAAATATTCGATGGCAGCGTCTTCCAAATCTTTGGGATCCACCTCCCAGGACAAGGCTAAGTCATGCAGGCTTTCTCCTTGGTCGAGATAGTCGGCGAGGGAAAGCATGTCGATGTCCAAGGCGTCACAGGCGCCGTCCAGCAACCAAACCACATCTTCTAGAGCGAACGGGTCGGGGCTGAAAATCATCCACTGTACATCGTCTTGATTTTCTTCTCGCCATTGCTTGGCTTCGTCTTTGTCAATTGCTCCGGCGAGTAAGGCGTCCAGGATTTCGTGCTCTTCGAGGGCGAGAACGCTGTTGTAGAGGTCGAGTGGGAGGAGTCCCTGCGCGGTGGCGATGTCGGCAATGGAGAGGCCATGGCCGAGGGCGGAGAACATTTGCCCTGGATCCATATCCATTTGTTCTGCCGAAAGGAACATTTGGTCGAGCATCCACGAGACCTCGTCCATTTCCTGCCCGTCGTCGTTTTGGGCAGAGAGCTGAGGAGCAAGGCAAACGAGGCTGAGGAGGAGGAGAAGGCGTAGCAGCTGAGGTTTCATGGTTTTTCTACGGGTTGGTGGCAAAGCCAGGGAGTTTTAGCATCGGCTGAATATGTTGCAGGATTGTTGCAGACAGAAAATTTTCTCAATTGGAGCTGGAGCCTGGGCCAGCGTAGGATGAACTCGTGTTGACCCCTGCCCTCCGCGAGGATGTTGTCGTCCACCCTGTTTTGTTTGGCCTGGGTGCTTGCTGTCTGTTGCTGGCCGGGGCCTTTTTTTGGTCGGCTGCAGGGCGCGACCGCGCGCGTTTTCGCACCACATTGGTGCTGAGCACCATGGCGACTTCTCTACGCCCCTTGCGCGGTGCTTTGCAGTCCAAGGTGCGTGCCCAAGTGGGAGCCTGCTTTTTGATGGCCGCTGGTTTGCTTGGCGGGCTTGCGGTGACGGTGTCCTGGCAACTGCCTGCTTGGCTTTTGCCCGTGGGGGTGGGGGCTCTCGTTGGGCTATCTCTGCTCTTGCTGTTTTTGCAAAACCGCTATGTGGAAAATGCCATGCGGCGCTATGTGCAGGCTCATTTGCGCGAATTCCCATTTTCCTTTGAAGACAATTTGGCCCTCACGCGGGAAATCGGGGATTTGTTTGGGATTGGTGGTCAAACCGAAGACACGGTCGAGAGTTATGTGCACAAATTGCGGCAACGCCTCGGCTTGAAGGATTCTCCTTCCAAACTATTCGGACGGCGGACACCGCATTATCCGGTCTAACTTTTTTCTGCTTTTGCGTCTACTAGGGTGTGGATGCGCTGGTTCGACGCCCTTTTGGCCCCGGTGTGTGTTTGCTGTGGGCAGCCCGCAAGAGTCCGGGAACATGGCTTTTTATGTGCCTCTTGTGAGCAAGATTGGCCATCGCCGATGGGGGCGTGCTGGTTGGGCCAATCCTTTCCGCGGCAAGCGATTTGGCCCTATGCAGGCACTGTGCGGCGCCTGGTGGTGCAAGCCAAGGAGGCCCAAGCAGGCCCCCAAGCTTGGCTATTGAGTCAAGCCGGGAGCGCGGTGATCGCTTCCCCGGGCTGGAAGAGTTGGCGTCAGGATGTGCAGGGAACCACTTGGTGCCTGGTGCCGCCTTCGCGCAAACGGAAATGGGCCAATTGGTATTTCCCGCATTCTTTCGCCGCGGCTTGGGCGCGACAATGTGGTGCTCCGTATCGCTCCCTATTACGTAGAAAGAAACAATGCACAGATCAAGCGGAGTTGGATGGCGCCGCACGGCGGAAGAATTTGCAGGGAGTTTTCACTTTTTCTCGGGCTTGGGGGCTGGCGCTTCCTTCTCGAGTTTTGCTGGTCGATGATGTGTCCACCACAGGTTCCAGCCTGGAAGAAGCGCGGCGTGCCCTACTGGAAGCTGGGGTGGCGGAGGTTCAGGCCCTTTGTTTGGCGGTGGTGCCTTAAAACGGCGCTAAAATCCTTCCATGCGCATCTACCTCAACCTTTTTGGTGGCGTTGCAGGCGATATGTTGGTGGCAGCCTTGCTGGACGCTGGAGCGCCAGAGGATGTGCTCACAAAGATTATCCAGGCGTTGCCGGCGGCGGAGGTTTCCGCCAGCTGGGAGAAGGAACAGCGCCACGGCATTGCTGGCCTACGTTTTGCGGTGGATATCAAGGAGGCCAGCACGCATCGCCATTTGCCACAAGTTTTGCAAATCTTGGCCGAATTGCCCCTCACCGGTCGCGCGCGGGCATGGGCCGAGACGGCCTTCCGCGAGTTGGCGGAAGCGGAAGCCAAAGCGCATGGATGTGCCGCTGAAGCCGTTCATTTTCATGAAGTTGGGGCCATGGATGCCATTCTCGACATTGCCGCAGCCTGTGCCTTGCTCGACGCTCTCCATCCAACCGAGGTGTTTTGCAGTACCATACCGGTTGGCCAAGGGCCCGTGCACTGCGCCCATGGGGCCATGCCGAATCCCGCGCCGGGCACCCAATTTTTGTTAACTGGCCTGCCCACCGGTGGCTTTGAATTGCGCGGGGAGCGGGCCACGCCTACGGGGGTTGCCTTGCTGAGGGCTTGGCAGGTGGATTTTTCGGTGCGCAGTGCTGGAGTGGTGATGGGCTGTGGTTATGGCTTGGGCACTCATGATTTCGAGGATCGCGCCAATCTGTTGAGAGTGGAGTGCGAAACTCCTGCCTTGGATTTGGAATGGTTGGTCGAACTCCGTGCCCTTGTTGACGATCAATCAGGGGAAATCTTGGGGCATGCGATGGAAACCATGCGCAGCGAGGGGGCCGTCGATGTCTATGCCACGCCAGCGGTTGGAAAGAAAAACCGTCCTGCTTATGAAGTGGTGGCTTTGGTGGAAGCCGCACGGCAAGCGGAGTTTGAGCAAATGTTTTTCCGTTTGCTTGGTACTCTGGGGGTTCGTGCGCTGGCTATGCGGAGAAATCGTCAATTGCGGGCGCAGCGCACAGAGGCGCAGTCGGACCTTTGTTGGAAAACCGTGGCTGATAGCCCTGGTCATGATTTTGCCGATCTCAAACCCGAATTCGAAAGTTTGGTGGCGGTTGCCGCAGCACGAGGAAAAACCCCACGCGAGCTATTGCATGAGTTGTTGCAATCATGAGTGAGATTGTTGGTCGGCTAGCACCTAGTCCCACTGGGGTTTTGCATCTGGGGAATGCGCGGAGCTTTCTTCTCGCTTGGCTGTCGGTGCGGTCCCAAAACGGCCGGATTTTGCTCCGCATCGAAGATTTGGATGGGCCCAGGGTAAAGGCGGGAGCCGAAGACCTTTGTCTCCAGGATTTGCAGTGGTTGGGCTTGGATTGGGACGGCGAAGTTATGCGCCAAAGCCAGCGTGCAGGGGCTTATCAGCAAGCTTTGTCCGCTTTGCGCCGGGCCAAGCGGGTGTATCCATGCTCTTGCTCACGCAAAGAAATCGAAAGGGCGGCGTCGGCTCCGCATGCGGGAGAAGAAGGCCCGGTGTATCCCGGCACCTGCCGCCACAGGTCGGCGATGGAGGTGGAGAAAGAATGCGCAAACCCGGCCTTTCGCTTTCATGTGCAACCGGGGCATGTCCACTTTGTGGATGGATTTTGCGGCCCTTGCTCCTTGGATGTGGAGCAGGAGCTTGGAGATTTTGTTGTTTTTAAGCGAGATGGTTTCGCGGCTTATCAGCTTGCCGTGGTCGTCGATGATGCGGCGACGGGCGTGAACGAGGTGGTGCGGGGGGATGATTTGCTGTCCAGTGCCGCGCGTCAAATCCAATTGATGCAGGCCTTGCATTTGCCGTTGCCCAAGTTTTACCACCTACCCCTAGTCATCGGCACCGATGGCAAGCGATTGGCCAAACGGCATGGGGACACCAGTTTGCGTTTTTTTCGCGAGCAAGGGGTGCACGCCGAGCAGATTCTTGGCTGGTTGGCGCAGAGTGCTGGCTTGCAAGCCGATGCGCATCCGCGGTCGGCGGAAGAATTGATTGCGGGATTTCGGTGGGAGAAAATTCCTCCCTATCCAGTTTTGTGGACAGGTTCCTTTAGCGCAAAGATGCAGTGGCTTGTAGCAGGCAACCCATGCCAAAAGCCACCCCATAAGGTTTTCCATAATCGTTCATAAAAAAGTCGATCATGGAGCCATCCCGGCTTTGGGTTTTCGCGATAGAAGCAACCAAAGGAACAAGGAAACGATTGCGGTCGGCGGGACTTAGGCGCTGAAGGATGGCGCCAGCGTAATAATGGCCGAAAAAGTAGAAATAGCCCGAGTTGTAGTGGAAAGCTTCATGAGGGATGGGACGGCCACGGGCGATGTCCAGGTAATGATGTTCGCGAAAAAGTTGTTGCAGCCCTTGGCGTAAATCCTCGTCTTGGATATTTACCGCGTAGCCCTGCTCCTTGGCGCGGATGAGTGCCAAATTGCAAACTTGGATGCGGGATAGGGAGCCGCGCACTCGGTCGATGCCCACACCCGTATCGACCACAGGAAGAATCTCGATGCTATAGGTGTAGGACCCATCCGGCAAGCGTGCGTGTTGGAGTGCTTCAATTCCTCGCTTTAGTGCTGGTTCTTCAATTTTCCACCCCAATTGTTTGGCGTCGAGAATTCCCAAAACAGCCACAGCTGTCATGAAGGAGGTGCCCCAGCTCGGACGCTGGGCTTTGGTGTCGTCATCGTAATAAGCCCAACCACCATTGGGTGCTTGATAAGCCCACAGCTGCCGCAAAAAAGCTTTGCCTCGCATTTCAATCGCAACTTTGCGGGTGCTGGTGCTGAGGCGCGGGTTTTGTGCGGCCTTGGTGAGCGCGGCTAGCCCGTAAACATAGCCCCAGGTGTTGTCGGTATCCCAATCACTTGGGCGCTTTAGGGAGGGGGCATTGGTGAGATAATCGATGCCTTGGTTTAAGGCGGATTGCGCCTCGCGGTCGGTGGGCATGTCCATGAGCGCCATACACACCAAGCCGGTGGTTGCGATTTGCCAGGAGCGATGAGTTTCTGGATTGGACCAGTAACGGTCATAAATCATGGGATGCTGTGGGCCACCCCAAGAGCCATCCGGGTTTTGACTTTGAATGAGGAAATCCCGTCCATGCTGAATGACTTCCCGTGCTTGGGCCAAGGCTTCGCCGACGGCAGGAGGGAGTGCCCTGCCTTCCACTTGCACCTGGCTTTGCGCGCAAGCCAGGGCTGCAAAAAAGATGGCAATCAATCTCTTTGCTCCTGAAGTGCCTGCTTGAGTTCGCCAATGCGCTTTTTCAAATCGGCAATTTCCATTTCTGCTTCGGTGCGGTCAATCTGTTGTTGGATGGCGAGGGAATCTTTTTCCGCTTGCGCCAAACGCATCGCCTGTTGCAGCTCGCGTGCTTCTTGGGCCATGCCAAATTCCACCCACTCTTTGTGTTCGGCTTCGGCGAGGGCCAAAGCAGTGCGTTGGCGTTCCACGTCGCGGGTAGCGCGCTGCATCACAATCTGTGCGGTTTGGTCGGCGAGGTTGTTGCTGTCGTACATCATGCCGAGTTGGCGCAGCTCTTCTTCGGCATCTGCCAGGCTGTCGCGTTGATATTGCAAATCCAAAATGGCTTGGTCTAAACCAGCCTGTTTGCCATGGCGATTGTAAGTTTCCAAAGCGACCATCGAATTTTGCAATTCAAACTCCGCTTGCAGGCGGTTGAGGTCTTGCTCCTGCAGCAAGCCTTGCAAATGAAGCTCGGCCAACTTCAGTTCTTGTTTGGCATCCGCGAGTTCGGCAGCAGGGTCGGAACCCTCTTCGGCCGAATCGGTAGCAGGTTCTTGAGAGGAAAAGGCTTGGCTCGGCAGCAGCAGGCTAAGACCGGCAAGCAAGAAGAGGGTGGCGAGGACAGGGTTGCGCATCCATGGACGTTAACGCATGCGGAGCCAAGAGAAAACCCCGCACCTTGCGATGCGGGGTTTAGGCGACGGGTGCTGTGGATTATTGGTAGGGGCTCTTTGAATCTTGGTTGAAAAACCAATCACCCAACTGCATGCCTTGGTTGGCTTTGGGCAGGTAGAGTGGGCCACCGCCACGCCAATCGGACTGGGTGGCCTGGCCGAAAGAGTTGGAACGGTAGAAGAGGGAAAAGAAGCCTCGTTGGGAATTAGCCTGCGCATAGGGACTATGGACATCGCGGCCTAGCCAGTATTTTTCTACGCCTTCACCAAGCCCACCGAGGCCAGGGGCATGCGGGGCTACGGATTGGGTGGGGATACTGGCGTCGACGCCAAGCTCGGTGGTGTTGGGTGCCGAGGAGCAGGCACCAAGAAGGCCGAGGAGGGCAGAGGCGAGAAGGAGAGTGCGTAGCATGGATGTGGGTGTGGGTGCGAAGGCGAAGCACAAGGTTAGATGGGGCGAGAACTCTCGTCAAACCATCCGCGCCGGTATCCTGAGGGCAAAATGAGTGCTGAACCCATCCGCAATGCCCGTGGCACCCGGGATTTTCTGCCTTCGGACCTGGTCTTAGTGCAGCATTTGGAGCGTACGGCCCAGGCTGTTGCGAAGTCTGCCTGCTACCAGGAAATCCGCACCCCACTTTTCGAGGAGACGCGGCTGTTTCAGCGCTCCCTGGGCGAAACCTCCGACGTGGTGGCGAAGGAGATGTTTACCGTGCCCAAGCGCGTGGAGCCTGGGGCCTCCCCCAATGCTGGGCAGGATGGCTATACCTTTCGTCCGGAGGGTACGGCCAGCGCCGCCCGCGCCTACATCCAAGGCGGTTTTGCCGCTCACGCGCCCTTGCAGAAATGGTTTTATATCGGGCCGATGTTTCGCTATGAACGTCCGCAGAAAGGGAGAGAACGCCAATTCACCCAGTTTGGGGTGGAGGCTTTTGGTGTGCAGAGCCCCGAGTTGGATGCCGAAGTTGTGAGTTTAGCTCTGGATTTTTTTCTCCGCTTAGGCTTCGGCGAAGAATTGCAGGTGCGCATCAATTCGATGGGAGACCCAGCCGACCGTCATCGTTGGAGCGCAAAGCTAAAAGAATTTTTCCAGCCACAAGTGGACGTTCCTGACAGCCCCCGCTGTGCCGATTGTGTCCAACGCTTTCAGCGGAATGTGTTTCGCTTGCTCGATTGCAAAGTGCCGCGTTGTATTGAATTGAACCAAGGTGCGCCGGATTTGTTTGCGCTGATGGGGGAAGAGGCGTTGCAGCATCACCATCGATTTGCCCAAGCCTTAAGCAATCTGGGGCATCAGCCGGTGGAGGATCGCAGCATTGTGCGGGGCTTGGACTACTACACGCGGACGGTGTTCGAGCTGCATTATCCGCCCTTGGGGTCCAGGTCGGCCCTTTGCGGTGGTGGCCGCTACGACGGCTTGGTGGCGGAAATGGGAGGACGTCCCACCCCGGCTGTTGGTTTTTCGATTGGGTTTACTCCAACCGAACTTGCTTTGGCCGAATTGAAGTTGCCTCCGGCTGCGGATTTGGCCGACTTGCATGCCCAGCTGGCCCCCCAAATTTACCTGGTTGCCATTGCTGAGGAGGATCGGGCCGATGTCCTTCGGCTTACCCACCGGTTGCGTCAGCATGGATGGCGTTGCAGCTGCGACTACCGACAGAAGTCGGCCAAGGCTCAGTTCAAAGAAGCGGCGAAAAGCAAGGCGATTTTGGCTTTGGTGTTGGGGGCGGAAGAGCGTGCCGCCGACCAAGTGGTGGTGAAAGATTTGCGCCTCCAAGAGGAACAGCGCGTAGAGATTTCCGCACTTCCAGCTTTGTTGGCCCAACTATTGGCCTAAGCCATGCATTTGGTTTTTGGTGGCTCCTTTGATCCCATCCATCGCGGCCATGTGGCGATGGCCGACGCCGCGCAATGCCAGGTACAACCCGAACGGCTGTTTTGGGTTCCATCCTTTCACGCCCCGCATAAACCCGAGCAACCGCCGGTAGGGGCTGAGCATCGGTTGCAGTTCGTGCAAGCAGTGGTACGAGAGCGACCGGGTGAGCAAGTATTGGATTGGGAGATTCAGCGCCAAACCTGGTCCTACACTGTGGACACTCTGCGTTTTTTAGCGACGGAATATCCTCAGGCCAATTGGGGTTTTTTGCTGGGCGCGGATTCCCTGGCTCACTTGGCCACTTGGCGATGCTTGGAGGAAATATGTCGGCGTGTTCGGTTTTTCTTTGCGCCGCGGGAGGGCTGGGGGGAACGCGAGTTGCGTCGTTTTCAACAACGATTGGATCCTCAACTTGCGGCCTGTTTTCGCGCACGCATGTTGGTGATGCGTCCGGTCGACGCCAGCTCCACCGCCATCCGTGCTGCTTTAGCCGCAGGACAGCTACCCGAGTCCATCCCTTTGGCAGCAGCGGAGCTGATTCGACGGCACGGGCTTTATGGTATTGCCCCGGCCGATTACCAGAGCTGAATGTCGGCTGCCTCTCGTAAGCCGCGTAGGAATTGTTCCCGCTCTTGCCAAGTGGGTTCTGCTCGCATGACTTCTTCCACCAAAGTTGCGCGGACATCTTCGAATTGGGTAACGACTCGAGACACGACCTGCACAATATGAAAACCCGCACCGGATTCTAAGACTTGTGAATAGGCGCCTGGTGCCAAAGTTTTGACCGCTTCGGTGAAGGCCGTTCCATAGAGTCCGGGCCGGTAGGAAGGCAGGATGCCTTGGTTTTTAAGGCTGACTTGGTCGTGCGAATATTTCGCAACCAAAGCGGCCATATCTTCACCCGCATTCAACCGCTGCAAACATTCTTCGGCACGTTGCCGCGCCTCCGCCTTCAGGGCTTGCAAATCGAGATCTTTCGGATTGGCGCCGGCTTTGATTTTTTCTGCCCGCAAAAAATTGGGCATAATCAAAATATGACGCACTTCGACCTTGCTGCCGCCTGGACCATACTTGGACTCGAAGGCCTGTTGGAGTAGCGTGTCGGTGGGGACGCGGGTGGCCCGGACGAGAGCATTGAGGGTGAGCTCCTGCACCACGTCGTCGTGAAGATTGTGGGTGAAGAGTTCCAGGTTAAGCCCACCTTGGCGCAGATTGCGTAAAAATTCTTCTTCTGGCCGGCCCTGCCGTGCTTGCTGAAGACGCTCTTCCACAGCGGCCTGCACGGCGCTTTCCTCGATTTGGATGTCGTAGCGTCGGGCCTCTTGCTGCACGAGTTTGCTGTCGATGAGCTGATGCAAAGGACGTTTTCCCATCCTTTGGTAGAGATAGTCTTGATACTCTTGAAGGCCAATCTCTTCCGACCCCAAGCGCGCAACGATATCCGCGGGAAGGGGGGCTGGTTTTTCCTCCTGGGCGGCAGAGAGGGGAGCCAAAAAGCTGGCAGAAAGGGCAAAAAGAGGCAGAATGAGAGGAAGCTTCATCGTGGGTTGCGACAACTGGTGCGGGAAACGAGAATACCCGCCACCTAGCCACCTGGGAAGCCCGTGGTTAGCTCACTTTGATTGCCTTCATCTCCGATCTGCACTCCAACCTCGAAGCGTTGGAGACGGCCCTGCGTGATATACGCGAACAGGGTGTGACAACCATTGTCTGCCTGGGAGATGTGGTGGGCTATGGCGCCTCGCCTTATGAGGTTTGCCAACTGGTGCAAAAGCATTGTCAGGTCTGTCTCCAGGGCAACCATGATGCCGCTTTGCTTGACGACAAAGAAGCTTTGGGGTTCAACGAACGCGCCCTACGTGCCGTGGATTGGACCCGACAAAAACTCAATCCCGAACGCGAAGAATTTTGGCCGGTGTGGGATTGGCTTGGCTCCTTGGTGCCCTCCATGGAGCTTTCTCCCGACGGCATGGAAACGGTGCAAATCGTTCATGCCTCTCCGCGGGAACCCCTGTCAGAATATCTGATGCCCACCTTGACCGCAGATGGCGACCGGGTGGTAGCCAATTTTCGTCAGGCTCACCACCGCCTCACCTTCTACGGGCATACCCATCATCCTGGTTGGTTCGAAGAAGGGCAGGCTTTTCATCGTGCTGCTGGCGATGATGTGGTTTTGGAGTTTGCCGCCGACAAGCGCTATTTGGTAAACGTGGGCTCGGTGGGCCAACCGCGGGATGGAGATCCGCGGTTGTGTTATGCCCTTTTTGATGGAAAATCCATGCGCTGGCGCCGGTTGTCCTATGATTGGGAGCAAGCGGCCCGTCGCATTCAACAAGCCGACCTTCCCGAATCCCTAGCTGCACGCCTTTTAGTCGGGCGGTGAGCCAAACTTGCTCCGCATCCATCCTTTCCATTCATGGGAAAACGCATTCTTAGCTTCGCTCTTTGGGGACTCGCCGCAGTCGTCATCATGCAAACCTGTTTCCCCAGCAAACAAAAGGTGGAAACCACGACGAGTACCGCTTGGTTGGAGAGCTTTGACACGCTCCCGCCCGCAGACTATCCCCTCGTTTTAGAAAATGATTTGCTTTATTCGGAGTGGAGTGCCAACGGCGCTTCTTGTGGCAAAGTCATGCTTAAGGAGTTTACTGCCGACTTGCATGATGGTGCTGTGCTGGACAAAGATTGGTTGGTGGTTTACGACGCCCGTTGGGTGGAGGAGAAGGCAGGCAATGGGCCATCGAACTATCGGCGGCGGGATGCTTTGCGGTTACTGGAGTCTTCCGATTTTTTGTTGCCCGCGGATCCTGAAACCCGAGTCAAAAAGAATTTAGATTCTGTCGAGTGGACGCCAAGTTTCGATGCCGCCAAAAACGAGCTGAGTTTTCGTTGGCAGAGCCCCAACTCGGTTACGGTCATCAAAACCTTACGTCTAGATCCTGGGGTGTATCACTTCGAGGTGGAAGTGGTGGTGATTCCGCACGACCAAGTGGCAATTGGTCGGGATTTGAGTTTTGCCATCTCTACTGGCGGCGGTATTCGAGTAACGGCCGATCGGTTTTATCGCAATCCTTATGTAGGGGTTGGGCTAAAAGAATATGGTCAACTCGAGGATGTGGATTTCTTTTTGCCAACTGGAAAGCCGGTGCCCAACAGAGCAGAAGCGCAGCGGTGGAAAGACACCAGCATCCCCTTCGTTATTGAAGGCTCGAAATACTTTCTCTCTGGGATTCGCGCTCTGGGCGACCGCGGTTTCCAAGGTGCTGTGGCCGAAGTGTTGTTCGACGACAAGGAATTTGGTGAGGCCATGCATCGCGGCGGGGGTGAGGTGGTGCAGATTAGTCCTCAATCCGAGTTTTGGAAACGCGCCTCCATCGCTGCTGGTTTTTCCATGCACCTCAGTGCCAAAGACACTGCCGAGCGCAAGCAGTTTCAATGGTATTTCGGGCCCAAAGATAGCCGAATCTTAACTGCGGCCATGTATGGAGAAATGTCGGAGGCCATTCACTACGCCGATTACGAACGCTCCTTTTTCTACCGACTGTTCTTCACTTCCTACGTCGCTCCTTTCATTTTGTGGTTGCTATCTTTATTCCACACTTTGGTGGGGAACTGGGGTGTTTCCATTATCTTGCTGACCATCGTGGTTAAGGCCGCAGTGTTCCCCATCATGCGTCATAGCCAGGTGAAGATGGCGGCCTATCAAGCCAAGATGGCTAAGGTGAAGCCGCAATTGGATGCAATCAATAAGAAATATGCCAAAGATCCGCAGAAGAAAAACCAAGAGACCATGAAGATATATCAGCAGCATAAGTTGACGCCCCCGATTGGTGGGTGTTTGCCTATGTTTTTGCAGATGCCCATTTTTATTGGCCTCTATCAGGCTCTGCGCAGTTCCATTTTGATTCGGCAACAACCCTTCTTTGGCTGGATCAAAGATTTGTCCCAACCCGATGCCTTGATTGATTTTCACGGCCCCTTGGTGGATGTGCCCATTTTGAGTGGGGTCACAACTTTGAATTTGTTGCCGTTGATCATGGTGGTGTTGTGGGTTGCGCATCAACGGTCCATGCCCAAGCCAACGGATCCGCAACAAGCACAAATGCAAAAGATGATGGCCTTCATGCCCATCCTCTTTGGTTTGATTTTGTACAACTACGCAGCTGGTTTGTCGCTGTACATGATTACGAGCTCGGCCATCGGTATTTTCGAGCAGCAAGTCATTCGCAAGCGTTGGCCGGTGCCGGGTTCTCCCCAAGCCAAGGAAATGGCGGAGAAGGCCGGTGACGCCAAAAGCTAAGTTCGACATCATCGCAGCCTTGGCGACGCCTTCGAGTCCGGCGCCACGAGCGGTGTTGCGGCTTAGTGGGGACGGGTTGATAGCCTCCTTGCAGGCTGTTTTGCCGATAACGGAATCGCTTTGCGCCAAACGCGGTGCCTTTGTGGTGCGGCTGCTGCTGGGCGGCATCCCCCCCATCAGAGCGGAAATCCTATGCTTTCCAGGCCCCAATTCGGTGACGGGAGAAGACGTGGTGGAGGTTCATTTTCCCGGAGCACCGCCTCTGCAAAAAGCCTTGTTGGATTATGTGCTTACGCACGGCACACGCTTGGCGGAGGCTGGCGAATTTACCCGGCGTGCTTTTTTTCATGGCAAAATCGATTTGACCCAGGCCGAAGCTGTGTTGGAACTGGTGGAATCTCGGTCCACAGAAGCCGCCCAATCAGCTGCGCAGCTGTTAAACGGTGCTTTGGGGGAAACTCTGCAGCAATGTCGGGAAGTTTTGTTGCAAGCTTTGGTGGAACTGGAGGCGGGTTTAGATTTTGAAGAAGGAGACAGCCAAGATTTGCAGCCAGGGGAAGTCACGTCCTTATTGCAGCGAGCAGTGGCAGCCTTGGAGCAGGGCCTGCAATCAGAAGTGCGTCGGCAACAAAGGCAGGGGGATCGCTTCCGCATCGCTTTGCTGGGCCCACCCAATGCTGGCAAAACCACGTTGTTTCAACGCTTGACGGGATGTCCGAGTTTGATTTCCGCCGAGGCTGGAACCACGCGGGATGTGCGCGCCGCCGACTGGCAGCAGTTGGGTTTGGAGCAGCCCGTGTGTTTGCTGGATTATCCTGGCTTGGGTGGGGTGACGGTGGATGCCCGCGACTTCGCCGCTCGGCAACAGGCGGAATCCTGGCAACAGGCTGTGGATTTGGTGTGGTATTGCCTGCGCGCTGATACTGCGGTCGAGGATTTGCCCATGCGCTTGCCTACGGCTCCTTGTTTGTTGGTTTGGACCCAAGCGGACTGCGGCTCGGTCCTGCCTGCTTCGGACTTGCAGTTGGCACTGCGCCAACTTCTCGGGCCGGTGGAGGAGGTGGTGGTTGGGCAATATGGAAAGCTGGGGGAGAATGCTTTGGCGGCGGCGACGAACCGAATGCTGCAGAGTCAGGAGGATGCCTTGGCGCATGCTGGCCAGCATTCCCAGGCCCACCAACGGGCCTTAGCCGAGGCCTTGGCTGCCCTGCGCCGAGGGCAACAATGGGATGCCACGGGTGGCCACCAAGACCTTGTTGCCGAGGAAATCCGCAGTGCTTTGTGGGCGATGGCGGCGCTGGTTGGGGAGGCCACGCCGGAGGAGGTTCTAGACCGCCTTTTCAGCTCATTCTGCGTAGGAAAGTAGGAAGTTGTAAAATAGCCCAAGGTTTTGGTCGAGCAGCCTGGAACCCCACAAGGTGTTGTGGTAAAAAGAGTTCACTCTGCTCGGGTTCCACTACCCGTAGTTGCATGCGCTGTCCCTATTGCCAAGCTGACCATGATCGGGTGATTGACTCCCGTTCGGCGGCGGATGGATTTTCCATTCGGCGGCGGCGCGAATGCATGGATTGCAACCGGCGCTTCACCACCTACGAACGCATGGAGGAAACGCCTTTGCGGGTGGTGAAGAAGGATGGTTCGCGCGTGCCCTTCGACCGTGGGCAAATTTTGAAAGGCATGTTGAAGGCTTGCGAAAAGCGCCCGGTGTCGATGGAGGACCTGGAGAAAATTACTGCTTCCGTGGAGCGCAAGTTGACAGAAATGTTTGATCGGGAGGTGGGCAGCAAATATATCGGTCAGCTGGTGATGGACGCGCTGAAGAAGTTAGACCAGGTGGCTTATGTGCGCTTTGCCTCGGTTTATCGCGAGTTTAAGGACGTCGAGCAATTTGTCCTCGAGCTGAAACCTTTCCTCGAGCAAAACGGTGGCGGCAAGCGTTGAGCTCAAACGCGTCATCAAGCGCGATGGCTTTGAGCAAAGTTTCGACCGCTTGCGCCTGCGTGATTCGATTGCTTCTGCTCTAACCGCGGTTGGCCA
This sequence comes from Planctomycetota bacterium, assembly GCA_024275135.1. GTDB lineage: Bacteria > Planctomycetota > UBA1135 > UBA1135 > UBA1135. The sequence continues at coordinate 39,302 of JAJRZS010000025.1, forward strand.
ATCGGCCTTGCTGGCTCAGCAGTTTGCAGAGACGGTTTGGGTGCGCACCGCCAATCCCTTGGCACGGGTGGAATCCTCCCAGCTTGCAGCCGAGGTCGTGGCCGTGTTGCGACTTTATGAGTGCGCGGATGCTGCAGCCGCTTTTCTTCACTATCGCCAACATGAAGAACAACAGAAGGAAGATTTGCGGGTGTTTGGCGAAGAGGGAGGGCAAAGCCATGCCCTGCCCTGGGATCGTGCTCGTTGTGCTCGTTCTTTGTTGCGCGAGTTGTATGTGGAAAGCCAGGTGGCACGCGATTTGGCCCGACGAGTGGAACGCCGCTTGTTGGCTTTAGGCTGTCGCCATCTGACGGCTCGTTTGGTGTCGGCACTGGCGGAAAATGAAGCGCGGGTGCTTGGCCTCTTGGGTGGCTCCTTGCAACAAGAAGGAATCGGCTTGAGTCGGCGCCAATTGCGTTCTTGGTTGGGTGGGGCCTGTATGCCAGCCACGTTAAGCCAGTCCGGGGTGCCGAGTTTGGGGCCGCAACATCAGGATCCCCGGCCTTTGCTGGGGGGTGAAATTTTGGCGCGGTTTGCGGTGGAAGATATTTTGTCGGAACCGCAGCGCGAAGCTTGGAAAGTCGGCCATTTCGATTTTGTGGCGGTGGATGATTGGATGCGCCCCCTGCGTCTGTGGCTGCACCCAGGCGCCGACGAAGACGAAACAAGTTTTTGGCAGCGAGTGCGAACCGCTTGCTTACAGGCGCATGAAGTCCAAGTGTTTTGGCCTGCCGGAAAGAAGCATGGAGCTCTGTCTCGTCTGGCTCCCCAATGGCTGCCGGGGCCTGGTGTGCAGTTGCGGTGTGCCACTTCCGATGTTGATTTGGCGCAAGCTTGGGCCGAGCAAGGTATTTGGCACCAATTGCCATTGCGGGCTTGGTTACAAAGTACCACCCAGGCGCGCCAATCCCTTCACCAAAAAGGGCGTAGTGTTTTGCAATGGCAACCACCCCAGCGTTTGCCCGCCCAGCAAGAGCAAGTCCACCGTCAGCTCGATCAAGGCGTGGTGCTGAACCTGCTGGCGCCTGCCGCCACCGCCGGTGCTTTCCATGTTGACGCCTTTCTCAACCAAGTGGCCGATGGTTTGCAGTTGGCTTGCTCGGCATTGAAATTGCTCTGCCGTCGTGCGCGGGCTGATTCTTACCCCCGTGTGGCTCTCCTTCCGTGTGGCTTAGAGACGGCTTGCAAACTTTTGTTCCCGGATGACGCCCTCCGCCTGGCCCATACTCAACGCCTGGTTTTGGCCTTGCGAGACCGATTTGAACGGGCAGCGCGTCAAGCTGGATTGCGATGGGAGCACACTCTTCCACCGCGAAGCCAAGCTGCAGCCGCACGTTTGGCCGAACGCAGTGGCTTGCTCCGACCTCAAGATTTTCGCAGTGGCTGGATGCTGGGCAACGATTCTGTTGCAATGGTCTCCTTGGCCTTCGATACTGCACCTTGGCTGGAGCTGCCCACCTCCACCCCGCTGCCGCAAGCCTTGCTTGCCCGTTTCATTCCAACTCCTCCCGCTCCCTCCACTGGCGACCATTAATCTCGCATGTACCTAAAACGCATTGAACTCGAGGGCTTTAAGTCCTTTGCCGACCGCACTGTGATTCCCGTGGAGCGCGGACTTACCGGCATTGTGGGGCCGAACGGCTGTGGTAAATCCAATGTGGTCGATGCTTTGCTATGGGTGATGGGTGAGCGTTCGGCCAAAGTTTTGCGCGCCGACGCCATGGACGATGTCATTTTTAAGGGCGCCGAAGGCCGGGCGGCGGCACCCTATTCCATGGTGGAGGTCATTTTGGGCGACCCCGAAGGCAAAATCGTGGAAGCGGGTGGCGAAGTGGCGGTGGGCCGACGTCTATTCGCCGGCGGTGATGCGGAATACCTTTTGCACGGGCGCAAGGTGCGCCGCAAAGACGTGCGCGAAGTCTTGCTCGACACCGGCTTGGGGGTGCAAGGATATATGGTTTTGGCGCAAGGCAAAATCGATGCAGTCCTGGCGGCCAACCCAGATGAGCGGCGGAGCGTGTTTGAAGAGGCTGCCGGGATATCTCGTTATAAGGCACGCAAACATGAAACCAAGTTGAAGCTGAAACGCGTCGACCAAGATTTGGCGCGGGTGGAAGATGTTTTGGAGGAAGTGTCGCGCGCGGTGCGCTCCTTGCGCTTGCAGGCAGGCAAAGCCAAGCGCTTTGTTGAGATGCGGGACCGGCATCGTGAATTGCGAGTACGATTTGCTTTGCGGGACAGCCAGCTTTGGTCGCAACAAAGTCAACAGCTGCGTGCCGCAGAAACGGATTTGGAAGCGCGCATTGATGCTTTGCGTCAAGAGCGTGAAGTGGCGCAAACGCGCTTACAAGAGTTGGAGAAGGAAGAAGCAGCCTTGCGTAGCCGTCATGATGGCTTGCGGGCAGAGGCTGGAGAAATCAAAGAGCGTGCCGCCGGCCTGGAAGAGCGAGTCCATGGTTTGGAAACGCGGGCGGCAGAAGGCGAAGCGCGCATGGAGCGCGATCGGCTGCGCTTAAAGTCATTAGCAGGGGAAAAGGAGCAAGATAGTGAAGCGGCGGTGGCCTTGGCGGCAGAACAATCGCGGCTGAAAGATGGCTTGGCGCAAACCCAAAAGGTTTTGACGGAAGCTGAAGCGGCGTTCGAACTTGCAAAGGAAGCCCGGTGTCGCCAGCGGGAGCAGATGGAGTCTTTGCGGCGTAAGGTTCTCGACGCTTTACAAGAGCGCACTCGTTGGAACAACGAGGTTGCAGCGGCGGCGAAGAGGCGCAGCGAGGCCGAGGGTGGCCAAGCGGCTTTGGCCCGGCGGCGTGCCGAAATTCAGGCAGAAGGTTGTGGGGCGGAAGAGGAGTATCAGCAATTACAGAGCACCTTGCGCCAACTCGAGCAAGCTGCGGCGGAAGTGGAAGCGCAGGCGCATCGCAGTCAGGAACAGGTCGAGCGCTTGCGTGATGAACGCAAAGGCTTTGCCGCCGCGGCGCATCAGGCGCGGCAGCGGCGTGCGTCGGCACAAGCTCGCTTAGAAGCTTTCCAGGTTATTGATGAGGAAATGCCGGGAGTGCCGGAGCATTTACGCCAATTTGTTGATGCCGGTGGAGAGCAGGTGGGATGGATGTTGGAAAATATCCACATCGAACAGCCCTGGGATCGTTTGCTGGAAAACTTTTTGGGTCGCATGCAACATGCCTTGTGGATGGAAAATCCCCCGCAAGTTGAAGAATTGCCGGCTGGCATGTGCGATGTTTTCTCGACTACCGACTCCGCCTATGCCTTGCCCCCCGCGATTTCAGGTGCGCGCCCTTTGCGTGCCTTGTTGTCGGGGAATCAAGCTGCTTGTGATGCGCTTTGCCAACGCCTAGGAGTTGTTTATTGCGTGGAAGAAGCTCAACAAGCCGAAACCCTAAGTAAATCTCACCCGCAATCTCTTTTTCTATGTGTGGATGGATCCTTGTGGGGGCAGGGCTACCTGCGCAGCGGCATGCTGGCGGATGATGCGGCTGGTCGTTTGGCGCGCCGCAATGAGCGGGATGTGGCTGTGCGCACTTTGGAGGAAGCCGAGATTGCCTACGACAAGGCCCACCAGCTGGAAGAAAAAGCAAGCCAAGAGTTGGTTGAAGCCGAAGCCAAGGCCCAGGTGTTGGAGGAGCAGCGTCGGCAAGCGATTGCGGAGCGGGAGGAATGTCGCGCCCGTTTTGAAGGCGTGGAGCGTCGGGCAAAGCGCTTGCAGGAAGAATTGGCTGCGATGGATTTGGAGGCCAAGCAACTCGACGAGGTGCTTTCGACGGCCAGCCAAGCTGAGGAAGAGGCGAGCCAACGGCGTGATGCCATCGAAGAGCAGCGCCTCTGCGACAACCAAGAGTTGGAGAAGCTGCAAACCGAGGCGGAAAACATTGATCAAACCTTCGACTCTGCTTCCCATTCCCTACAAGAGGCGCGGGTGGCACACCATGCTTTGGAACAGGAATTTAAGCATTGGCAGCAACGTCATGCCGAGTTGTTGCAGCGTGCATCCAAGCAGCAGCGAGAGCATGGCACTCTGGAAAAAGAAATCCAAGAGCTTGCAGCTAGCTGTGTAGAGCTGCGTGAAGAGGCCAATCGGGCCCGAGTTGAGAGGAGCGCCTTGTTGGAGAAGCGTGCGGAACTGGGCTCTCGGGTGGAGGAAGCCTGGCAGCAGTTGCAGCGGGCCTCTGAGACTTTGCATGGTGCGCGAGCCCGCAACTCGGCGGAAAGCGGACAGCTCGAGCAGCTGTTGGAGCAACGGCAGAGTTTGGCTTTGGATGTGCAGAAAGTACAGATGCAGCTGGACGAACTCATTCGCGGCATGAGTGAGGAGTTTGGTCAGCCGCTGGAAGAATTAGCCAACAGTTTGGCCATCGATGTTTCTTCTCCGATAGCCGAAGATGCCGACGAAGACGCTTTGCGTGAAGAATTGCAGCAGATTAAAAAGCGCATCGAAAGTATTGGTTCGGTGAATCTCGATGCGGTGCAGGAATTGGAAGAACGACAAGAACGAGAGGCTTTCTTGATTCGCGAGCGTGATGATTTGGCTGCGGCCAAGCTCAATTTAGAAGCCACTCTGGATGAGCTGGACACCAAATGCCGTGAACGCTTCGTTGCTACCTTTGAGAAAGTGCAGGGGCAATTCGAGCATATTTTCCGTCGCCTTTTCCGTGGTGGGAAAGCCTCGATTCAGTTGGAGGCGGATGCCGATCCCTTGGATGCAGGTATCGAAATCACGGTGCGCCCTCCCGGCAAAGAATTGCGTTCCATCAATTTGCTGTCGGGTGGGGAGCGCACACTGACCGCCCTTGCTTTGTTGCTTGCTGTTTTTCAGTCGCGTCCTTCGCCCTTCTGTTTGCTGGACGAAGTGGATGCGGCCTTGGACGACGCCAATGTCGAGCGCTTTGTCGATGTGCTGCATGATTTCACCGGCACCACCCAGTTCCTTGTCGTTACCCACAACCGAATCACCATGTCGCGTTGTGAGCGTCTGTTCGGCGTCACCATGCGCAAACGAGGGGTTTCCATGGTGGTGAGCGTCGAGCTCGACCAAGTAGCCTCGGAGGGGGAGATGGATTTGTCCCAGGCTGAAGCCGTCGATCCAGCGCGTGCGCGGATTGCGCAAGGTGCTCCCGCCGAGCGCTTTCAGGATGTGCGGAGCTCGCAGCAGGAAATGGAAGCCGGCTCAGCTTAGTTTCGTTTGCTTGGTTTTCGCGGCTGGAAGCTTTGTTCCACAGCCGGCAGCGCGGTGAGGATAAGCCGACCAATGCGACCTAAGGATTTTGCGGACACATGGTCTAGATTGTCCTTTTGGTTGTGCCAATAGGAATTCGCGGGTCCGTAATTGAAATCAATCAGATTGATGGCGGGAACGTTGCGTCGACGAAAGTGAATGTGATCGTCTTTAATGTCTCGCTGTCCGACAAAAAGGTTGGGGTCGTCTAATACCGAAGCGGCTTGCTCCATGATGCGTTTGAGCCGCGAATTGGAAGTGGTTTCTTTCAATACCCCAAGTTGGGAATCACCAACCATGTCGAGGAGGATGAGCGCAGAAATGTTGCGAATGCTGCCATCTTTTTCCATTCGTTCCGCCAAAGAGCGGCTGCCGAAGGTGGAATTGGTGAAATCATCCCATTCCAGAGGTGGAAATTTCTCTTCGCCATCAAACCAAGCGAGGACCAAAGTTTGGCCCTGGCGTGGGGTTTGGCTTTGCCATTGGCGGGCCAATTCAAGGAGAACCACTGTGGAGCTACCACCGTCATTGGCGCCCACGAAACCAGGGGTGTCGAAGGTGTCGTAGTGGCTGCAAATCCAAATTTCTCCGGCCTGGTTGCCGGGTAACTTTGCTAGCAGGTTCACTCCTTGAACCTCACCCCGTCGCCGAGCTCCTAGTGGTGGTTCGGCCAGAAAAGAATCTTCTTCCACCTGCCAGCCGTCCAGGGTGGAAAGTTGTGTTTGCAACCATTGGCGAGTCTTTTCGCCGCCAAGGGTGCCAATGCGCCTTGGGCCAATTTCTTCGCACAGATACCGCAAATCCTCCATGGCGCGTTGTTCATCAAACTGTGGGATTTGGCCACCAGGCAATTTCACGGCTATATGGTTTTCGCTGGCTTGGGTGCCGCCGCAAGAGGGAGAAATGCAAATTCCCAGCAAGGCAGACGTTGCCAGGAGAAGGGTGGGTTGAGGGAAAGCCATGGTGTGGTTGAGGAATCGAGGCCACCATGATAACGAGCAAGGCTCTACAATCGTGCCATGCAATCCAATCCCCCCCAGGAAAAGGAAGCCGTTCCCGAATTCACAGCCCTCGCCATTGGTTTAGGCATTTTGGTTGGCCTCGGTATGTCGTTGGCCAATGTGTATTTGGGGCTTTTCGCCGGAATGACGGTGAGTGCCTCGATTCCGGCCGCAGTGATTTCCATGGGGCTACTGAAGGGGGTGTTTCATCGTGGCACGATTTTGGAAAACAATATCGTGCAGACTATTGCCTCAGCCGGTGAGTCTTTGGCTGCTGGCATTATCTTCACCATGCCGGCTTTGGTGATTGCTGGCGTGTGGACGAATTTCGACTTCTGGACTACCACTTTGGTGTCGATGACGGGGGGATTGCTCGGCGTTCTCTTTATGATTCCGTTGCGGCGACCGATGATTGTGGAAGACAAGGATTTGATTTATCCAGAGGGGGTTGCCTGCGGTAAGGTTTTGCGTGCCGGAGAAGAAGGGGGCAGTGGCATGAAAACCGTGTTTGGTGCCTTGGGTCTGGGCTTGGGAATCAAGTTTTTGATGGATGGCCTGCGCCTGCTCTCTGCGGATATTGCCGGAGCTTGGACGGTTGGACGGGCTCGATTGTTTGCCGGCTTCACTCCCTCGCCAGCGCTGATTGCGGTCGGTTTTATTGTTGGTCTCAATATCTCCCTGTTGGTTTTTGTCGGTGGGGCCATTTCCTGGCTGGCAGCCGCGCCTTGGCTGACGGCCAACACGGATTATCTGTTGGATGGTGCCAAGGTTGGTTTGGAAGATTCGGCGTTGTTTGGTTTGGTCAAAGCCGATGTGCGATTTTTGGGCGTGGGCGCCATGATTGTTGGTGGTCTTTGGTCCATCATTCAAATCCGCAAAGGGATTGCCCAGGGTGTGCGCGAAACTTTTGGTGGTTATCGGGCAGCCATGGATGCGCAAACTCCACCGCCGCGCACCGATCAAGACATGGGGCGGCGTTGGTTGTTGTTGCTGATCGCCGCAACTTGTTTGGTTATTTTGTTTTTGTATGAAAGGGTAACTGGGAGCAACACGATTTCCTTGTTGTCCATGCCCTTGATGCTGGTGTGTACCTTTTTCTTTGTGGCTGTTGCTAGTTACATTGTGGGCTTGGTTGGAAGTTCCAATAGCCCTGTGAGCGGAATGACCATTTGCTCGGTGCTATTGACCTCGGCGGTGATTTTTCTTTTTGGCTTTAGTGGCGAGCTTGCCATTCTTGCCACCATGGGCGTGGCCGGCGTGGTTTGTTGCGCAACTTGCACGGCCGGTGATGTTTGTCAGGATTTGAAAACCGGTTCGATTGTTGGCGCCACGCCTTATCGTCAACAATGGGCGGAAGTGATTGGGGTGATTACTGCTAGTTTCGTGATGGCTCCTGTATTGGGGTTGCTGCATCATGCCTATGGCATTGGTACCGATGCTCATCTTGATTTGGCCCACCAGGGCCATGCTTTAGAAGCTCCTCAAGCCCAACTTTTTGCCTCGCTGATGCAAGGCTTTTTCGGCGAAGCGGAGTTGCCATGGCATTTGATTGCGGCCGGTGCTGCGGTGGGATTGGTCATTATTGTGGTCGACCAACTGGTGTTGCTGCCAAAAAAATCTTCCTTCCGCCTGTTTGTGATGCCGGTTGCGGTGGGAATGTATTTACCTTTGGGGCTGAGCACGGCAATTTTGCTGGGAGGGCTGTTGGCTTGGGCCTCTGGGCGTGCGCATACGAATCCAGAAAGTCGCGGACGCGGCCACGAGAAGGGGGTACTCTTATCCTCCGGTCTCATTGCCGGTGAGGCCATTGCTGGGGTGCTCATCGCCATTCCTAAAGCCAGCAAAATAGAACTCCCCAACCTTGAGGGTGCTTTTGCACCCTTCCTTACGGTGGTTGCTCTTACTGCAGTCGCCATCAGCCTGTACCGCGCTAGCACCGCTGTTCGCAAACCGTGAAACTGTCCGTAGTCATTCCCATCTTTAACGAGGAGGAAACCTTGCTTCATATTCTGGAGCGGGTTCGCGCCACTCCCTTCGAAAAGGAAATCATTTTGGTCGACGACTGCTCGCAGGATGGCACGCGTGCCATTTTGCAGGAGCTGGAGGGAGATGAGGATTTGTCGATTCACTACCATGCGGTCAACCAGGGCAAGGGCGCGGCTTTACGCACGGGCTTTCAGCATGTCACCGGAGATGTGGTTCTCATCCAGGATGCCGACCTCGAATATGATCCTGGCGAATATCCAATCCTGCTGGAGCCCATCACCAAAGGCTTGGCGGATGTGGTCTACGGCTCGCGATTCAAAGGCTCACGCATGTCGAGGGTGCATTTGTTTTGGCATCAAATGGCCAACAACTTTCTCACTTTGGTTTCCAATATGTTCACCAACCTCAACCTCACCGACATGGAAACTTGCTACAAAGTTTTCAAGACCGAGGTGTTGGAGGGCATCGTTACCAAATCCAACCGTTTTGGATTCGAGCCGGAAATTACGGCAAAAATTGCACGCAAACGGCTCAATGGCAAGCGGGTGCGCATTTATGAAGTGCCAATTAGCTACTACGGCCGCGACTATGCCGAGGGCAAGAAAATCGGCTGGAAGGATGGCGTTGCTGCCTTGTGGCACATCGTGCGCTACAACGTGTTTTCCTAACCAAAGTACTTTAGCGAAACTCCAAGCTTACAGGTGCCGAAGCCTGGATGGGCCCACTGGCATCCTGCAAAATGGCCACGTAGCTGAGCGTTTGGCCGATGGCGCGCAGGTCGATGGCTCCGGCTGTGGAGTTCATGACCGCAACCGCTCGACCTTGAGAGTCGAGTTGGCCGGAGAATCCCTGATGCAAAGCCGTGTTGGTGGTTTGAAAGAGATAATCTGTGTAGCGATCGGGGTTGATGGGGACATGCAGACCGTTTTGCAAATCCACGCCGGGGCTGGTGCCGCTGATGGTGCCAACCAAAAAATAATCCAGGCCAGCAGCACTGGGGCCAAAATCAAGGACCATGGTTTGCGCTTCCCCGGAAGCAGCCAAAACACCTTGGTCGACATCGTCCATGCGGTCGAGCCACAGATTGCGGGCGAAGGGATATTCCTGTGTGTTGACTTCGAGCTGCAAGTCGAAGGCCGAGCCAGTGACGGTGTAACTGCCGTTGCCCACCGGGATGGTGATGGCTGAGCTGCCAAGGTAATCCACACCACCAACTTCGGTGATGCCAAAGCGCAATTCCCAATCCAACTCCTGAGTGGAAAAATTCAGTTCCAAATCGGTTTCCCCGGGCATGACGAAATCATCAAACACCATTTGGTCGATGGGAATCCATTGCTGGGTAGTGGAGATGTTGTAGATGGGGAGTGCACCACCAGTGAAATCGCGGCTGCACATGGGGTCGTTGATACTCCACTGACTACGACCCAAGGGCGAAGTTACCGAGCTTTCCAGGGCGATTTCGGCAGGTAGAGGATTGAGGAAACCACCTTCAGATAGTTGGTGCATTTTGATTGCCGTGGCGCGAACTGTGACGCGCAAATCGCTAGTGAGAAAAGCGGAGATGGTAAGCCACGCGCCTTGATAAGTGGAAAGGTTGTAATGGTCGACCGGATGCCAGGTGCGGGTGGGCAAACGGTTGCGGTACATGGCTACAGGGTCGGCCGAAGTGAAAGCACCGGCGCTGGACATCAACACGCCGTCGTTGGCCTCCCACACTCCGCCCAACAACAAGGCCGCCGTGAGGGCACCGTTGTTAGCAGTATCGTGGGTGGAGCTAGTGTGGCCAACCAACAAGCTGCCGTAGATGGGGTCGCTCATGCGGTCGCGGGGATTGTTGAGGTTGGCTTCAATCCAACTGTAATTCATATGGCTGACATCGATATTGGGCGTATTGAATTGCGCCCATAGCCAAGTGAGCAAACCATTGCTGGCACTCCAGCTGCCATTGTTGACTCCCTCCATGGTGACCCAACGGGCAATACGGCCCGAAGATGCCAGGCCTTCGAGGTCGTGGCGAATCATGTAGCGGCTAATCAAACCGCCAAAGGAACCACCAGCAATATTGGCTTGTGCCGCACCCGTGCGATTGAGTACTTCGCGCGTGAACTTGGCCATGATGAGGGCGTAGCGAGGGACACCACCACCCCATTGTTGGGTGACTTGATTCAAGTCGGCTAAATCTTGCGCGGTGTAATAGGCGGGGGGGATGTCGCCGTAGTATTGGCACTCGGTTACCAGATTGGGTGCGGTCATGCCACCGGGATCTTGGATGGTGCTGGCGCCGGAGATTTGGGCAATGTCCGCTAGCAAGGATTCCCAATAATCGACGCCAAAAGGACCGGTCAAACTGGCGCCGGCTGGATCGAAGCCGGGCACGACGATGGTGACGGTATTGCTTGGGTCGGCCTGCTGGGCAGAAGCGGCATGGGGCATGGCCAGACAAAGGAGCAAAGCCAAAGTTGCCAAGGGGATTGGGGGGACGTGAGAAGCCATGGATTCACCATCCCAAATCAGAAAAAATTGGTCAAATGGGGAGGTTGGCCGTAGGTGAGAGCCAGCCACGTGCCGGGGCCACATGAATGGTGACGCCCGCTAAGCCTCGGGCTTGGATGCCAGCTTTGGCTGCCTGGAAAGCGAGGTCTTCGGTGTTGTTTTTCCGCGACAAATGGGCGAGGACCAAGTGCTTCAAGGAAGACGGTGCTGCCTGGGCTAAGAACGCTTCCGCTTGTGCATTGGCTAGGTGGCCGAGCCCGCCGCCGACACGTTGCCGCAACACTTGTGGATAAGGCCCGCTTGCGAGCATGGCGCGATCATGATTAGATTCAAGAATGAGAGTGTCTACCCCTTCTAATAACCCTGCTTCTTGCAAGACATCGGTTTGCCCGAGGTCGGTGAAGAACCCCGCCTTTTGATGCTTGGTGGTGAAGAGAAAACCAAAGGTGGGATCCGCGTCGTGGGGGAGCTGAATCGGAGTGATGGTGAGCGGCCCAATCTGAAAGAAACTGCGATCGTGAAGGCTTCGTTGTTCCACTTTGCGCCTCTGGACCTCGGCTAGGCGAGGGCTGTGGTTGAGGCTTTCCATATTGGCGTAGAGCGGAGCGCGCGCGCGGGCGGCGACGGCAACGACATTAGCGGCATGGTCGCTGTGGCGGTGGCTAAGTAAGACCGCGTCGACTTGGCATAAATTTAGACCAGCTTCCTCGGCAAGACCACGAGCCGTGCGCTGAGCGATGCCGCAATCCAGGCAAACGACGACTCGATCGGAACCGTCGTGGGCTTCAATGAGGGCACAATTGCCGGAGGAGCCGCTAGCCAGGAGGTGAATGCGCAACATGCTGGACAATCTTAGGGGTTAAGGAGTGGGATGACCTCATGCAATTCCTGCAACGTCTCGCCTTGGTGCTTTTGTGCCTGCTGGTGTTGGCTGGTGCTGTGCATGGCCCTTTGCATGGCCCTGGGCAGGATTGTGGATTGCTGGCCTTATGTAATGGAGCCATTGTCTTGATGAGGGCACCTGCGGCCATGGTGTTGTTTATCTTGGCCCTGGTGTCCATTTGTTTGCGCGCAAGTTGGAATTCGTCACCACCTGTCGCTTTTGTGGGGGTGTGGCGTGGGCGTGCACCGCCGGTGAAGTGAGTTTGAACACTTTTAGGCTTCGGCCTTTACTCAAACCCACTCTTAGCCATGAAGACCACTCTCCTTTCGCGGGAGGCCAGGCTTGCCGTACTCAGCATGTTTGTGCTAATGGCCGCCCCCCTGTTTGCGCAGGAAACTCCTTCCAACCCTGAATCCTCAGAGCCACCCGCTCTGCCCGATTTTGATGCCCCGCTGCAGCTAGGTGGTGCTAATCAAGAAACGGAACCGGTCAACACTACCAGTCAAGCGTTTCCAGGTTTTATGGGCGAGCGCAATCAGGGCTGGACATCTCGCTTCGCCCCCGATTTCAATCCAGCGATTGCACTGGTGATGGATACCGTGATGGGCGCCTCCCAATCAGCAGAACCAGCAACCGATGGTTTTGATTTACGCTCTGTAGAGTTGAATTTTGCCAGCCAAATCGATCCTTTTGGGTGGGCTTACCTTGTAACTGCCTTTGAGAAAGATCAGTTCTCGCTGGAGGAAGCGGCTTTCTTCATGAATCATTTGCCGGCGCAAATGAGTGTCCGTGTGGGGAGGTTCCTGTCGGATTTTGATAAATGGAACACTTTGCATGAACATGACCTCAACTATGTGCATCAAGATGGGGTGCGTGGAGCCTTTTTAGGCGGTAATCTGCGCATGTCAGGGATGGAACTCCACCAGTATTTGACGATTGGTGAGGTTCCGGTGCGTTGGTCCTTAGGGCTTGGTACCGATTTCCGCGGACAAAATGTTGAAGGAGATGGGTTGCCAGTCGCCGGCCATACTCAGGATTTTGTTTCCGGAAACCTGGCGAACCGGAGTTTCTCCCAATACGGTTGCACCCTGCATTGCACGGCACAACAAGATTTTGGAGCGAATGGCTTTTTTCAATATGGCTTTGCCGTATTCCATACGCCGGAAGGTTTGATTGACCAAATTGATAGCAACCTCGATGGGGTTGTGGATGCGCAGCTAGGGCGCAGTCAAACCACGGCCGTCCTCGATTTTACATTGCGTTCGGTGGATGCTGGGCAGGATACGGCGCAAATTACGACTCTCCAGTTTTGGCACAATCAGCGCCAGACATTTTTCGGCAATGGCCCCATTTACCAAATTAGAAACCATCAAGCCAATGGAATATGGGGCTTTACCATGCATAACTTCAGTCAGTATTGGGCGGCAGGGGTGATGGCCGCTTGGTGGCAGTCGCCCACGAATACGGTTGGCAGCGACATTTTTTCTGCTGGAGATAGCGGGGCGCAACGTGCCGTGTTTTTAACTTGGAATCCCTCGCCGTTCAACCGCTTGCGTTGGCAAGTAGGGCAAGAGGTGGCTATCGGTGCTGCTGTCCCAGTTTGGTCTGTTTCTGTGCAGTGGGACATTGTCCTTGGTGCCCACAGCCATCCCATGGATTGGTAATCATGAAAGCTTTCTTTCTTCCTTTGTTATTTAGCTTTGGCCTTTACTCCACGGCCATGGGGCAGGAGCCCGTCCGCGTGGTCACGACCATTCCCGACATTGCCGATCTCACTCGAACCATTGGTGGTGACATGGTGACCGTGGTGGAACTTGTTCCGGTTGGTGCGAATGCACATAAAGTTTTGCCAAAGGCATCCATGCTAATGCAGTTGTCCACCGCTGATGCGCTGATTTTTATGGGCTTAGATTACGAACACGCATTCTTGCCAGCCCTGTTGGAGAAATGCCGCAATAGGAAAATCCAGCAAGGTGGGCCTGGCTACATGAATCTTGGTGCCTTTGTTCAACCACTAGAAGTGCCGAGTAGCCTGAACCGGAGTCAAGGTGCAGATTTACATCCGCGGGGGAATCCTCACTACAACCTGGATCCATGGAATGGACGTATTATGGCAGCAGGCATTCGCGATGTTTTGATGCGGGTGGACCCACCACATGCTACTCAATACAAAGAACGCTGGCAGCGTTGGGATGCATTGGCGAAAAAGAAAATCCAGCGATGGCAAACATGGATGCAGCCGCTGCGGGGTAAGAAAGTCGTAACTTACCACCGTTCTTGGTCCTATTTTGTGCAGCGCTATGGCTTGGTGGTTGCTGCCGAGATTGAACCCAAACCGGGAATGGCACCAAGTGCCAAGCATTTGTTGGAAGTGCGCAAGACCATGACCAAGGAGAATGTGCAGGTGGTGTTGATGGAGCCTTGGTATAACGAAAACACCATTCGGAGCCTGGTTGGGGGGGATGTTCAGCTTTTGCAATTGCCGACGACTTGTGGAATGAACCCGAAAACTGAGCATTATCTGGATTACATCGAGCATTTCATTTTGTCTTTGCGTACCGTTTATGGGTTGCCTCCAATTGCCGATTCTGCGTCCAAACTAAAGGAAGAGTCATGAAGCGGAGGCCAATTCCACTTTTAGAGCTTCGTGCGGCAACTTTGGGCTATCCGCACAGCCCCATCCTGCGAGAGGTCAACCTGGCAGTTGCCGAGGGAGACTTTTTGCTACTGGCTGGTGCCAATGGAAGCGGAAAGAGCACCTTGGTGCGCAGTTTGCTTGGTGCCTTGCCCATGCAGAGCGGACGCAGAATGGCTGTGGCCGATTTGCGTGTCGGGTATGTGCCACAACAAATGCTGTTAGACCCTGGTTTTCCGGCTTCGGTGCAAGATGTAGTGGCGATGGGGCTTTGGGGCAAACACGGATTGGCATGGGAAAAAGACATTCAGCGACAACAGGAGGTCCTGGCCCAGGTGGAGATGGAGTCCCGGAAGCGCGCTTTGTTTGGCCGTTTGTCGGGAGGTCAAAAGCAGCGTGTTTTGTTAGCTAGGGCTTTGGTGCAAAAACCACAATTGCTGCTTTTAGATGAACCGGTTTCTGGGGTAGATGCCAGGGCTACTGAAATCATTCTGAAAATCCTGGAACAGCAAGCAGCCAAAGGCACTGCGGTGATTCTGGTGAGTCACCAACCACTTGCTTTGCGCGAATGTGCCACCCGGGCTGTGTTGGTCAAGCATGGCCGACTCGAAGAATTGCCTGTTATAGAAATGTGTAGTGCCGAGGGGCTGAAAAAATTATGGGCTTAGTCGAAAACATAGGGCTTTATTACCAGCTGTTTGGTTTGAGTTTCCTTGCCTCTTTGGTGGTTGGAGTGGTTTTGCCTATGGTCGGAGCCTTGATGTTTCTTCGCCGCGAAGCCTTTTTGGGGATTGCTGTTCCCCAGTTTGCGGCGGCGGGTATTGCACTTGGGCTCTTGGTGTTGCCATGGTTTCCTGTCATGACTCAGTTTTTCCTTGATCACGGGCATCCACCGATGATGTACTTGTTGCCATTTGCCGCAGGTGCAGCATGCCTGGCCCTGTCTTTGTTTGGATTTGTTGCTCGCGGCAAGGAAAACCCAGGGGCTTTGCTTGCGGGTGGTTTCGCTACCGCCTCCGCACTGGCCATTCTTTTTCTAAGTTCCGCATCGGCGGGTTCCAACCTTGCCGAAACCGTAATGCGCGGCGAAGTGCTGCTTCTCGATCGCCATGGTCTCGCGGTGCTCGCTGGAGTGTGCGGTCTTTGTTTGGCCTTGTTGCTGCTGTTGCGTCGTCCACTGTTGGTGATTGCCTTTGACCGCGATCAAGCCCTGGCTCTGGGCATGCCCGTGCACCGGGTCGAAATCATGCAATTGTTGTGGGTGGGCATCACCATTGGTGCAGGGGTAATGACGGTGGGACCAGTGTTGGTTTTTGGGCTGCTGTTTTTGCCTCCGCTGGCGGCGGTGAAGGTGGCCCACAACATCCGCAGTTTTTTGACCCACGTGTTGATTGTGGGTTTGCTGTCGGTATTGCTGGCGTGGCCGCTGTCAATTCAGCTAGATTGGCCCTATGGGCCAGCTGCAGTCTGTGCGGCGGCCTGCCTTGCTCTTCTGTACAGCATTTGTGGCAAATTCCGCAATCAACGGTCTGCGCGGCTACAATGAGGTGATGGGCATGACCCTAGACTGGTATTTGCACCGAAAAGGCTGAACCTCCTGTTCCCACGCGGATAGTTATCTGCAACGGCAAAATTGGACAGCCAAAATCACGGTAGACGCGCGCAAGGAGCCTCAGAGCCCACAGCAGGTGGAAGCTTTGCTGGCAGAGGTTGATGTCGTGTTTATCGGACGTGGCAAGAAGTTCCAAAAATTCCCCAGCAAGGAACTGCAGATGTCCGAAGAAAAGAAAAAGATGTTTGGACCCACTGGAAATTTGCGTGCACCAAGTTTGCGCTTGGGCCGCACCCTCATGGTCGGTTTTTGCTCAGCTATGTATGAGGAGGTCTTAGGGTGATTGGGCCTGCCCAATGGTATTACGCTGCAGGTGAGCAACAACAGGGGCCCATCGCTGAGGCCGATTTGCGAGACATGTTGTTGGCTGGCGAACTTCCACCCAGCACCTTGGTTTGGTCGGAAGGAATGGCGAATTGGGTGTCGGCGGAAAAAGTCCCCGACCTCTACCAAGTTCCTCCTGCGTCAGCCCCAACGGTTTCTCCCCAGCCCTTGGAGACGACGACTGTGGATTCTCCCCAGCCTGTGCTTGGCGCCCATGGCCCTTCGATGACGGCTACTGCCATTGCTCCAGAAAACGTGGTTCGTGGCCGCCAGGCGTGGAATCGTTTTTTGGCTCGGGTGGCGGATGGTTTTTTGTTTTCCTTGGTGCTTGGTGTTTTTCTCGGCTTCAGTAGTCAGGAGCAACCCACTTTTCTCGATGCCGCTCTAGCGTCGGCGCTCAGTCTCGGCCTGTTTGCTTTTTTGGAAGCCTGGTTTCTTTCGCGTTGGGGCATGACCCCCGGCAAATGGGTTTTCCGCATCCGGGTCGTGCATCAAGAACAACGGTTTTTGACTTATGGCGAAGCCTTGCGACGGGCATTTCAAGTGCTGGTGCAGGGCATGTTCTTTGGGATTCCTCCGATGGTGTTGGTGTTTGAAGGTCTGGCCTTCAAAGAATTGGTGGACCAAGGAGAAACCCAATGGGACAAGCGTTTGGGCTGCGAAGTTCAGCATGCCCCGATGCGTTTGGTGCACAGAATTGTGGCCGCACTTATCTGCTTATCCTTGTTGTTGTGGGCCTTTGCTGTGACCGCTGCTTAAGGATTTCTTGCGGCCAGCCATTCTTCGCGCCGAGTTTGCTCACTCGCACTCAGGTTAGGCGGTACTGAGGCTTTATGGCTTGGGTCGAGGGCTTGCCACAGTAGTTCTAAGGAATACTTGCCTTCCGAACTCAAGATGGGTTGCGTGGCCAGGAAAGCTTGAATGGGTCGCAAGATTTGGGCGTCGGAGCAACGCAGCAAAGCGTCGGCGGCGGCGGTGCTCCACTCCAAATCCTCGGCTTCCAACCAGGGCAGAATATCGTCTTGCATGGTGGCTAAGGAGGAGGCGCCCATGGCTTCCAATACACGGGCACGCAGGCGCGCGTCGGCGAGTAGTGGCGCATAGTGAGTGCGCAGATCGAAATGAGTGCGTACGGCCCAATCACCAACGGGGGCGCCAATCCAAGCTAAGCTTTGCAGAGCATGTTCGCGTACATAGCGATTTTCGTCGCGGCAAAGCTGGCAAAGTGCGGAGAAAGCCCAACTAGGAGAGCGGACGCAAATGTAGCGGGCGTCGTCGACCGGGCGCAGGGGTTGCGAGCGAAATTGAGATAGGATTTTCCATAGGGAAGCACGCACAGCGCGGGAGGGTTGCTGGTCGGAATAACCTGGAAAAAAATGATGTTGATCCCAGCTCTGAGCAATGTCGAGCAGATGCTGCCAATCTTCGTCGAAACTGCGTCCAGGTTCCCAGCCAGGGGCAGGGGGAAGTTGTTGGATAGCTTGCACCGCCGCCCAGCGTGCTTGTTCCAACTCGGCAACACCCTCTTCTGTGCGCAAGATGGTGATGAGGGGAAACAGTCCAGCGCCGCTGCCCCAACGCCAGAGCCCTATGGCGATATCGACATTAGCCACCCAGTCTTTTTCATACTTCAGACGCAAGGTTAAGCGTGGCAACATGGCCTCGGTTCCATGCTCTTGTAACCATGCATAGGCGGCGCGTTTCAACTTGGCATCGGCGCTGCGGCCCTCGACGATTTGCAGCATGGCGGCGGTTAGCCAAGCAGGCTCATATTCGGTCCAACGGTGAGCAGCTTGGCGATGACCGGTAGCACCACTGAGGGACAAGTCCAGAATGTCGAGGACTTCCTCCATCTCATCAGCCGACAAAGTGGGCAACTGCTCCTCGGCATATTCTTGTAGTTTTTGAGATAACACCTTTTGCCAAGCTGGCGCTGGACCACTGGGGATTTGACGCGGTGCAGAAGGACGCTGGCAAGCAGTCAAAAGTAAAACGCTTAGCCAAAGGCCATAACGGGAGGGCGAGCGCATGGGGCTATGGTGAGTGCAAAGGAAGACTTGCGACTTCCGTTGCCAAATCATCGGCTTGGAAGGGATTGGTGCGATAAAGTAAGCGTACTTCGCCTTCCTTTGACTCGCTTGGCGGAGACAAAGGGAAGCGTTGCAGGGCCCCAGCTGGAATCTGGGTATTGGTCAAATCGGTTTCGTCGCGATAGGGGTCGCGGAAGCGGAAGACATGTTGCCACGCGCCCCAATCCCCATCGGCGGACAACCACCGCACTTGGATGTCGGCGGCACGAGAACGTTCATCGGTGGGAAAGTTGTGTCCGCAGCCGTTGTTTTCTAAGGAAACCCAAGGGCCATCCGATTCCCACGCAGCTTGCAACAAAACGGCACTTTGCAGGCTGGCTAAATCATGTCCGGCCTTAAAGCTGTGGTCGCGGCCCTTCCGTCCGCCCTGGCGCCAAGTTTGCGGCATATGGCAGTTGAAACAGTTGGTGCCCTTTAAAGCTGGCGGCGCCGCTCGCCACTGCTCGACGGTTTTGTGTTGGTTGTGGCAAGCTGCACAATGCTCCACCGATGCCATGCGTGGAACCCATTGCGGGCGACATGGGGCATCGATTTTGGGTGAGAGATTGGCGGTGGCGACGCCTCCTTCCCCCAAAGCATGGCAAGCGAGACAATCCACGCCCAAGCCACGCTCACTCTGTCGAGCCAACACTCGTTCGCCTGGCTGGAAATCCAAGACGGGGCGCGGCGCATGGCAAGCAATGCATTCTTGGTTGCTGAAGTCGTTGGATAGTTTGCGGACTTCGGGATTTTGATAAGCGAACTGATGATGCGAGCTTTGCCACTCGGCGGCGACGTCGGCATGGCAGGAGAGACATTGTTGAGAAGAATAGATGCGAATGGATTGGGTTTCTGCTGGGGGAGTGAGGTAGGCAATCAGGACCCACAGCCCCAAGCCAACGCCCAAACTGCTGAGAATGAGGTTTAGGCGCAATGCAGGCCTCCATTTTGCATGTGTAGGCAGGTTCCGCCCAGACGCTCGGCTTCCAAGGGATCATGCGTTACCAACAAGACCGCTGCTTGGGTGTTGGCGATGACTTGTTCTAATAGTTGGAATCCCTGCTCTCGGTTTTCCGCATCCAAGCTGGAAAAAGCTTCATCCAATAAAATAAGTTTGGGCTCCATGGCCATGACGCGGGCAAAGGCCAAACGCCGAGCCTCGCCTCCGGAAAGATGGGCCGGCCGACGTTTTTCCAATCCGTCCAAGCCAAGTTGAGCCAAGATTTTTTGCCCTTCGGCTTTGGGGTTTGGCAGTTGGCCTGCTTTGCGCATATCCACCACATGTTGCAGAACTGTACGCGTGGGCCAAAGACCAAGATCTTGAAAAACCATTTGGGTTTTCCGGCGCCAGGGAGGAAGAAGAATTTTGCCGGCAGTGGAGGCTACTTGGCCTTCCAGTTGAATGGTTCCAGCATCCGGTGACTCAAGCCCAGCGAGTAGACGCAGGAGAGTGCTTTTGCCGCAACCGGAAGGGCCTTGGATGGAATAGCGTTGCTGCGCTTCGATTTGCAATTCTAGTTTTTCCAGCACCGCTTGACCGCGGTAAGACTTGGCCAGATTCTGCGTGCTAAGAAAGGGAGTTGTCATCGGTGGATTGAGTGAAGTTTAACCACCAAGCATGCAGCATGACGGGAAGAAAGAGGAGAACGGCCAACACCAGACCATAGGCGGCCACGAAATTGTCGCGCGAGAAATGGAGGGCGTTGTAGTAGCGAACGGCAGCCGATTGGTTGGCCGCAGGAAGGAGGATGGCGAAATCGAGTTCGCGCACGCCGAAGGCCACAACCAAGCCGGCGGCCAAAAACCAAGTGCTGCGCATGGGGCCGAGGTGGTAGCGAAAGATGCGCAACCAAGAACTGCAGCCGGCCAAGGCCGCGACCTCTTCCTGGTTGCGAGGACTGCGGCTCATGCGGGCGACTAAGACCCAAACCGCCACGGGCAGAAAACGTCCAGCCACTAAAAGGGCGGGTGGCCAAATGCTGAGATAAAAACTATCCAGCCAGGGTTGGTTAAACATCAAGATACTGCCGAATCCCAGAGCTACGGAAGGCACTAAGAGTGGCAAAGTTAAGGCCACCAACAACAGCATGCGGATTTTTCCTTTGCTGTGCAGCAGCATATGCGCCCACAAGGGCGCCAAAAGTAAACAAAACAAGCCGGCGAGTCCGGCATAGCTTAGGGTGCGGAGGACGTCGGCGCGGCCGCGGGAAACAGCATCATGAAAGGCTTGACCACTGACCTCCAGCCAACTGCGATCACTTAACGGCCCTTGCATTCCCGTTTCAAAGACGATGCGTCCGAGAGGGGCAAGCAAGAGAAGAAGGAGCAAGGCGCTCATGCCAAGACCGATGGATAGACGCCAGGTTGGCAAACGGAGAGGTGCAGGTGCTGGTCCGCCCTGGGTTTCGAAATTGTTTTGTTTGTGCTGAAGATGGGCGCAGCCAAGGAGGGCGAGGAAGCCCAAAAGCAGCAAGGGCAAGGAGGCCGTGGCTCCGGCAGTGAAGTCGTCGTTGCGCGAATGACCGAAGATTTCGGCAGCATAGACATGGAAGAGGTCGCCGACGGTTGCAAAGTAGTCGGGGACGGCGAAATCCGCAGACGAGAAAAGGAAAGCAAAACAGCCACCCACTAGGGCCGGCAAAAAGGAAATCCTCAGCATCTCAAAAAGTGCAAAGCGTGGACCGAGTAGGAGGGCCGCATGGTGAGAGGAGGCAGATTGGTGGCGCAAGCTGCGGGCGGCCATGAGCGCAGGTAATGGGGCATAGCAAACGCCAAAAGTGAAGACCGAAGCCCAGGGGCCGGTCATATGGCTGAGTCCAAACCAGGCTTGGGCCACCATCAAGGGGGGCAGCAAGAGAGGCAGGGGCATGAGCATGCGGAACAAGCTGGCACCTGGGAATTGAAAACGGCAAGCGAAGATGGCGTAAGGCCAGCCAAGCGCGATGGCGAAGAGGCCAGCGGCCGAGGCCATCCACAGCGAACGCCAAAGCAGCAACCCCGTGCGGGCGTCCAACATGTTGGCGAGCTCACCCCAAGCGAAGAGGGGGCGCAATACTGGAGTCAGGGGAATCCAAGCCGTGGCCAGACTCAAAATCAGCGCCAGGCTCCCCCAGGGCCAGGGGCTACGCCAACGCCAGGGAGCTCTCAACGCACGAATTCCGTTTGCAGAAGGCGGGCGATGTCGCCAATCTTGGCCCCGACTTGCGCCCAATCCACGTCCATGACCTGAAAGTCGACTCCAGGCCGACCGACGCCATCCGGGATTTGGGTATTTTCATGCAAGGGGATTTGACGGGAAATACTGTGGGCCAGCCGCGCTTCGACTTCGGTACTGAGGATGAAATCGGCGAATTGACGGGCGGCTTTTTGGTTCTTGCCACTTTTCAGCAGACAAAGGGTGTTGGGAATGAGGAGGGCACCTGTATGCCCGTCACCTTGTTCCAGATAACGGATGGCTAAGGGGTGCCCCTGGTCGATGGCTTTGGCTGCATCGTCGGTGTCGGTGAAACACCAGTGAAAATTCCCAGCGGCAGTGCGGCGCATCACATCGGCATTGCCAGAGCCGAAGGCAAGGCCAGCTGCGCGCGCAGCTGCAAACCAGTCCAGCATGGCTTGGCGCCCGCGCACTTGCGCTAGCACGGTGGCATTGGTCAGTGTAGTGCCGGTAAGGGGGGCAGCCATGGCCCCATGTTGGGCGAATTCCGGCTTGAGGAAATCATCGAGTTTGGTTGGGACTGGAAGGTCTTGGTCGGTGCGATAAAGCACTACGCGCGCACGGGCGGCGAAGCCGGTCCAATGGCCCTCGGGATCGCGGAACGCGGACGGGATGGTGGCGGCAGCAGGGCTTTGGTAAGGCTCAGTGAGCCCTGCATGCTGCAGGCGCAAGGTATGGGCAATTTCGTTATTCCAAAACACATCGGCATGTGGATGGGATTCGGCTTCATGCAAAATCCTCTGCACTAGCCCCACGGTCTTGTTGCGCTCGACATCGTATTGGGCCTGGACCTTCAGCCCGGTGCGCTGTTCAAATTCCAAAATCAGAGGCTCTGACAGGTCTTGATCAAGGGCGCAATAAACCACTAAATCGGGATTGGAGCCACTGCAAGAAAGGCAAAGCAGGAGTCCGACGAGGGCGGGGAGCAGACGTGCCATGGGGGAAATGTAGCAAGGCCCATGCCAGCGCCGAAGGCGAGAAAAGGGCGCGGATGTTCCCCACAGGGAACGGCTTTTTCTGGGTGCAAACTCCCCTAGAATGAGGGCCTTGAACCCGTACCCATGTCCCCGATGCCTGAAACTCTTCCCGCACTGAAACTTGCCACTCGCATGAGCCGTCTCGGCACCGAAACGGCGTTCGAAGTTCTTGCCAAAGCCAAAGCCCTTGAGGCCGAAGGTCGGAATATCGTCCATCTCGAAATTGGCGAGCCGGATTTTGATACGCCTTGCAACATTGTGGAGGCGGGAGTGACGGCCTTGCGTGAAGGGTGGACGCATTATGGTCCGGCCAATGGGCAGCCGGAGGCCCGGGAAGTGGTTGCCGATTATGTGGCTCGCACTCGCGGTGTGGACGTCCACCCGGATGAAGTCGTTATCGTGCCCGGTGGAAAACCCACCATGTTCTACGCCATGCTGGCCTTAGTGGAAAAAGGGGATGAGGTGATTTATCCCAATCCCGGCTTTCCCATTTATGAATCGATGATTCAGTTTTGCGGTGCCAAAGCCGTGCCTTGTCCCATTCGCGAAGTAAACTCTTTTGCTTTGGATCCTCAGGATGTAATTTCGCGGATTACGCCGCATACCAAAATGGTGATTTTGAATTCACCGGCCAATCCTACCGGCGGGGTCACGCCCAAAGAATCTTTGGAGGTGGTGTTGGCGGCGCTGAAAGATCACCCCGATATTTGGATTCTGTCGGACGAGATTTACAGTCGCATGCTTTACGATGGCCATCAGCATTACAGTCCGATGGTGGATGCGGAAATCCGTGATCGCATCATTTTGCTAGATGGCTGGTCCAAAACCTACGCCATGACTGGCTGGCGCATGGGCTTTGGTGTGATGCGTCCGGATTTGGCTGCCATGTTCACCAAGCTGATGGTGAATTCCAATTCTTGCACCGCCAGTTTCTCCCAGCGCGCAGGCATGGAAGCCCTAACTGGTGATCAGTCTGCTGTGGATTCCATGCTGCAACAATTTGACGGCCGTCGCAAACGCATCGTGGAGTTGATTAACGACATCCCCGGCATGCACTGTCATTTGCCAGTGGGCGCCTTTTATGTTTTCCCTAACATTAAAGGGTTGGGGTTGAGTTCGGCCGCGCTGCAAGACAAAATTCTCTACGAAGGTGGGGTTTCTTGCCTAGCTGGCACTTCTTTTGGTGCCGAAGGGGAAGGCTATCTACGCTTTAGTTACGCTAACTCGATAGAAAACATCGAAGAGGGCATGCGCCGCGTGCGTGCGGTGGTGGAGAGTCTGTAATGGATTTGGAACCTTCGGATTTTCGTTCCGACACGGTAACCAAGCCCACCTCGCGCATGTTGGAGGCCATGGCGCGGGCGCGGGTGGGCGATGATGTGTTGGGCGGAGATCCCACCGTGCGCAAATTGGAAAAGCGGATGGCCAGCTTGTTTGGTAAGGAAGCTGCTTTGTTCGTCCCTTCTGGCACCATGGCCAACCAATGCGCGGTGGCTGCGCATATCGTTCCCGGGGAAGAAATCATCGTCGACGCCGAAGCTCATATTTTTCAGTTTGAAGGCGGTGGCTTGAGCCGGATTTCGGGTGCCCATGTGCGCACTCTGCCGACAGAAAATGGGCAATACAATTTTGGTCAGCTGGCGCGCGCCATTCGCCCGGCTAGTGAACATATGCCGCGCACAGGATTGATTTGCGTGGAAGAAACCCATTTGTTTTCTGGTGGCACCATTGTGCCGATTGATTATTTGGAAGAGGTCTATGGGTTGGCCAGGCACCATGGCATTTCTGTGCATATGGACGGTGCCCGCCTCTTCCACGCCCAAGCGGAAACCGGGGTCGAGTTTGCGGCCTATGGCAAAACTTGCGATTCCCTGTTCATTGCTTTGAGCAAGGGTTTGAGTTGCCCAGTGGGCTCGGTGCTGATGGGTGACGGCCGTTTCATTGAACGCGCGCGCCGGGTGCGCAAATGGATGGGTGGCGGCATGCGCCAGTCTGGTTATCTGGCGGCCTGTGGTTTGGTGGCCTTGGAAGAAACGGCGCCGTTGTTGGCGGAAGATAATTCGCGTTGTCGGCGTCTAGGTGGGGTCACCTTGGCCCTGGATGGGGTGCGGTTGGCTCAATCCACTATCGACACCAACATTTTGTTTTTAGAAATCACGCACCCTGGGCTTGATGCGCCCATGGTAGAGGCCGCACTTGCCGATCAAGGGGTGTTGGCCTTAGCTCTTGGTGAACGCTTGTTGCGTTTCGTTACCCATCGTCACATCACGGATGCCGACGTCGATCGGGCGGCCTCCGCACTCCAGAACGTGCTGCAAAGTTAATCATGTCCGTCTTCAAAGCCTACGACATCCGGGGAACCTACCCCGACCAAATTGATGCCACCTTAGCCCGCCGCATTGGCCGTGCCTTTGCGGATTTTTTGGGCGTCGGGCCCTTGGTCGTTGGGCGTGACATGCGCACGATGGCTCCCGAAATCCACGATGCCGTTATAGAAGGGATTTTGGATGCGGGTATCGATGTTTTGGATATCGGTTTAAGCAGTACACCTCAGGCCTATTTTGCGATTGGTCATTTGCAAGCTGCTGGTGGTATGAACGTGACTGCCAGCCACAATGCCAAACAATATATTGGCTGTAAGTTGTGCAAGGAGGAGGCCAAGCCCATCAGCGCCGACAACGGCATTCGCGAAATCGAAAAGATGGCTACCCAAGGTGAGATGCCGCAGCCGATTGCTCAGCGAGGCACGCGCAGTGTGATTGATACCTTGGATGATTATGCCATGCATGTTGCGCGTTGGGCCAATCTCGAACGCGAAGTTCATTTGGTGTCGGATGCTGCAAATGGCATGGCCGCGCATACCTTTCCAGCGGTCTTGAACAAGTTGCCCACTATCCGCCATGAAGGCTTGTATTTTGACTTGGACGGTACCTTTCCCAATCATGAGGCCAATCCTTTAAAACTAAGCACGCTGAAAGATTTGCAGGCTTTCGTGGTTGCTCAAGGTGCGGAGCTGGGGGCGGCCTTTGATGGCGATTCGGACCGCTGTTGCTTTGTTGATGATCGTGGGCGTGCTATTGGTAACGATATTGTGACGGCTTTGATTGCCCGCGAAATCTTAAGGGAGAATCCCGGGGCTGCCATTGTTTACGACCTTCGCAGTTCTTGGATTTTGCCCCAAACCATTTTGGCATGTGGTGGGCAACCCCAAAAGGAGCGAGTGGGCCACAGTTTCTTGAAAGCAAAAATGCGCAAGCATGACGCTCCCTTTGGTGGAGAGTTGTCAGGGCATTACTATTTTCGCGACAACTGGTATGCCGACAATTCGGAAATCATTTTGTTGATGGTGCTGAACTTGCTTTCGCGCAGCGACCAGCCGTTTAGTTCTTTGATCGATGAGCTGATGTGCTATCACTCCACGGGCGAAGTGAATTTTCACATCGAGGATAAAGCGGGTGCTATGGCCCGAATTAAGGAAGCATTTGCCGACGCCGACAGCATCGATGAACTGGATGGGGTTACCGTTTGTTATGGCGAGGTGACCAAGCCCGGTTGGTGGTGGGTGAATGTGCGGGCGAGTAATACCGAGCCACTACTAAGGATGAATCTGGAGTCGGACGATCGTGCGCGCATGGAAGAAATGACGCAAAAGGTCATTTCAATTCTTGGTGTGGAGCCCGAAGTTTAGGATGAGTCATCTCAAACAACGTCCTGTGCGAATTTTGGGGGTCCCAATGGATTTGGGGGCCAGCCGACGAGGAACCGACCTCGGCCCAAGTGCTTTGCGCGTGGCCAAGGTGGGCGCGGCTTTGCGCGAGTTGGGGTATGAAGTGCAAAGGGAGCAAGATATTCCGGTGCCGGCGATGGAAACTCGCCATTCCTTTGGTGCTGCAGAAGCTCGTTTCCAAGCCGAAATTTTGCAGGTTTGTCGGGATTTGGCAGATTGCGTGGAAACCGCTTTGGTGGATGGTACTACGCCTTTGGTTTTTGGTGGGGACCACTCGATTGCGATGGGAACCGTGGCCGGCGTGGCTCGGCATTTTCGCGCGCAGCAAAAAGAAATTGGATTGGTTTGGTTCGACGCTCACGGCGACATGAACACTCCCAAGATTTCTCCGAGTGGCAACATTCATGGGATGCCCCTAGCCCATCTTCTTGGGCTTGAGGGCACGGATGAAGAGTTGGCGACGGTTGGGGGCGCCGCTGGTATGGTTCGAGCGGACAACGTTGCTTTGGTTGGGATTCGCGACTTAGATCGTGCTGAGGCCAAAGTGGTGCGTGAATCGGGCATCCACACCTGGACCATGCGCGACATTGATGAAAAGGGCATGCCGCGCGTGGTGCGTGAGGTGTTAGAGGTGGTTAACGACGACACCGCTGGTTTCCATTTAAGTTTCGATGTCGATGGCTTGGATCCAGAAGTGGTGGCGGGTGTTGGCACCCCGGTGCCTGGGGGTGTCCACTTCCGAGAGGCCCACCTGATGTTAGAAAACATGGCGGATACGGGATTGATGACATCTATGGAAGTGGTTGAACTCAACCCTTTGCTCGATAAGCGCAATCGCGGAGCGCACAATATGCGGCATCTCATTTGCAGCGCCTTTGGCCAATCGATTCTTTAATTCGATGGACGCCCGTCTACAACCGCTGTTGAATCGAGAGCCAGCCTGGCTACGGCCAGGAGGGCCAATGGAGGATGTGGTTGTAGCCTCACGGGTGCGTTTAGCGCGCAATGTGGAGCACCTAGCTTTTCCTGCGCAAATGAGCAGCGAACAAGCCGACGACTTGGTGGCCGCCGCCGCCGATGCTTTTCGGGTTTGGGGGGGCGACGGTTTAATCCTGGAACCGCGGAGTTTAAGTGTGGCTGATGCCAATTTTGTGGTTGAACGGAGCATGGCCACCCGCGATTTGATGCAAGCGGAGCGCCCAACATTAATTTATTGGGGTGCCGATGGCCAGGAGGGAGTGATGGTGAATGAGGAAGACCATTTCCGCATTCAAGGTCTCGCCCCAGGCATGGATTTGGAGTCTGCCTTCACTCACGCCAAAGATTTAGAGCAACATTTGCGCAAGAGTTTCCGCTTTGCCGTTAGCGATCGTTACGGCTTTCTAACTTCCTGTCCGAGTAACACAGGCTCAGGAATGCGCGCGAGTTTGATGCTGCATTTGCCGGCATTGGCCCGTGCCAAAGTACCTTTGGAAAAAGTGAAGCATACCGCGCGGCGGGCCTCCTTGGCGGTGCGTGGCGTTCATGGCGAGGGCAGTCGGGCCCTCGGCTTTTTCTATCAAATCAGCAACCAACGCACCTTGGGACAATCGACCAGTGATCAACTTCAGGCCGTGGCCGAGTTTGGGCGCGAGGTTTGCGCTTTTGAACAACGCACGCGACAAAACTTTCAGCAAGTCGAGGCGTTGAAGAACTTACTGATGGATGATTTAGGCAGGGCTCTGGAAATCGTGCAAGCTCAACCTGCTTTGACCACCGCCCAGGCCTTGGAGGCGTTGAGCATTTTGCGCTTGGGCGCTCTGTTGCAATTTACAGATTCCTTGGGCTTTGCCTGTACGCCGGAACGATTGCTTGGTCTCTGTTTTCAATTGCAGCCAGGACATTTACAGGCCTTCGCTGGACGCGAAATGAGTCCTGAACAACGGGATATTGCCCGCGCCCAAACGATTCGCCGCCAGTTAGGCTTTCCCAACTAATTCGCCGCCAATGTCCCCAACTTCTCCTTGTCCACGCTTGTTCTTAGGTGCGCGAGTTTTTGACGGCACATCCTTTCTCGAGGCGAGTGATGTGCGCACCGATGCGAACGGAAAAATTTCGGCTATTGGTGTGGATTTCCGTCGGCGAGATGGAGAAGTGGTGCATAATTTAGCTGGCGCTTGGCTGTTGCCAGGCTTGGTGGATTGCCATGTGCATTTTCGCGAGCCGGGCTTGGAGCGTAAAGAAGGTTATTCTTTCGGCAGCAAAGGCGCTTTGCATGGTGGGGTGACGACTGTTTGTGAAATTCAAAACAATCCACCGCTCATGGATAGCGCATCCATACTGCGGCAAAAGTTGCACCATTTGCGCGGAATCTCGCATGTGGACTATGCGCCCTATGGCTCACTGGTTGAAAGTAGTTTGGCGGAGCTGCCTGCAATCAAGGGATTATGTCCCGCAGTGAAATGTTTTCTGGGTTGCAGTACCGGTGCTGGTGGTGTGCGCGATGAAGAGGAGCTGCGCCGATGGTTTACTGCCGCTGCTGAGGCTGGCGTCAAAGTGGTGGCGCATTGTGAAGACAATGCCATCATGGAAGCCACAAAAAAACAATATGCTGAGCAGCCCGAGTTGTTAAATCGACATGATTTGCGTCGGCCACGGGAAGCGGAAGTGGAGAGTATTCGCCAAGCAATCGCCGTCGCCACCGAAGTTGGCGTCCATCTTCATGTCTTTCACATCAGTACCGTTGAAGGGGCCACTTTAGTCACTGCCGCCGCGGGGCGTGGCATGGCGGTCACCGGATCCACGGCACCCCACTATTTGCTGATTACTGCTGACGAGGCCCACCTTGCTCCCCAGCATCGGTTTAAGGTCAACCCCTCCATCAAATATCAAGAGGATTGTCAGGGGCTAGGGAGGTTGGTGCAGCAAGGTTTCTTGCCGGTTGTTGGAACCGATCATGCTCCGCATCCGTTAACCGAAAAGGATCGTCCCTACGCCCATGCGGCTTCTGGTTTCCCTTCCGTCGATTTGCTGTTGCCACTGATGTTTGCTGCTGCGGACGCCCACCAAAGCCCACCTGAGCCGTTTTTGCATGCGGTTACGCAGGGGCCTGCTGAGGAATTCGGATTCCAGCAAAAGGGGCGCATTGCGGTAGGGGCGGATGCGGATTTGGTGGTGATTCAACCTCAACTGGGTCGGGTTGTCGACGAGGCCCAATTGTTGTCGCGTTCTGGATGGAGCCCCTATCACAGACGCTTGCTACGCGGTTTTCCCGAGCAGGTGTTCTTGCGCGGCCATGAAGTCTTTGCCGATGGTCAAATTCTCGGTCCACCACGCGGAGAGCCACTGTTTGTATGAACCTTTTTCCTGCCGAATTCTTTGCTGAACTTGCACGCCACAGTGTGCGCCGGAGTCACGATGAAGGATGGCAGGTCTGTCGGCACCCAGAATTTACGACTCTAGGGTATGAACTGCGTGCTTGGCAGCGCGGAGACACTAGACGCCAGGTGAATTGGCGCGCTACCGCGCGGAGTCGTCAGGTGATGGTGAGACAACCAGAGCGTGAGGTGGGTGGGCAGTTGTGGCTCTTGCTGGATCGCAGTGCTTCTCTTGCACCACAAAACCTGGACCGCGATATTGCACAGCGACGCCTAGCACTTGCTTTGGCTTGGTTGGCACTGGAACAGGGAGCGAGTCTGCAAATCTTGGCTGGGGAGCAATGTTTGCAGGTGGAGGGTTGGTCTCAACGCGATGCGGTTCGTTTATTCTTGCAACAGCTGCCATTGCCTGCCGGCCGCGTCGCCTTTGCCTTGCCGTCTACCCCTTTGCGCGCGGGCACCCGACTGCATGTTTTGAGTGATCCTTGGTTCTGCGAAGAAACCTGGCGCCGTGATGGTTTGCTGGCTGGGCGCTGGACGCAAAGGCTTTGGACTTGCCTGTGTTTACCGCAAGAGCATCGCCCACCACAGGAACCATTGCTTGTGCAGGATGTGGAAACTGGGCAAAAATTGAATGTTGATTTAAGCGATACTTCCGATTTTGCCCGGGACTGGCAACAATTTCGTAAAGCCCATGTGCTAGCCATGCAGCAACTTGGCTTTCACTACCAAAGTCTCGATTGTTTGGCGGCGGCCAAAGATGCTGCCGGTATCTTGCAGCGCGCGGCGTTTCATCATGTCCTTTGAGTCACCCTGGGCCCTTGCTGGCTTGCTCTTGTTTTGGCCATTTTGGCGTTGGCTGAAACAGCAGCAGCCTCAGCTTTGGCCGGTGGGCGGGTTGCAGCCATTTCAGGCTTCCAAAGTTCAAGCTGCTAGACAAAAAGCTTTGCGTCCACCCGCGTTTTGGTGGTTATTGGCGGCCTATGGCTTGGCCTGCCTTAGCCTCAGCCAACCTCGGCTGGGTCATCCATCGCCCTTGCTCGTGGTGGATCACAGTCGCTCGGTGCAAGAATCCGGATTGGAGCCACCTCGGGGTTTTGCAGAAGTCCGACTGATTGGGGATTGGCAGCAGGCCGTGGGACAAAAGGCCTTGCTTGCGGCCTTAGAGGAAGTGAGCCCCGGGCGTCCGGTGGTGGTGTGGACCGACCAACCACCGCCCACCCATTTGCCGGCTTGGGTAGAGTGGCGGAATCAGGATTTTGCCGGCAGTGATGTTGGTGGCCGGATTTTGGATGCGTTGCCACGCGAAGATGGAAGGTGGGTGGTGTCTTGGATGTTGGCACCAGGGCAACAAGCTCGAATCCGCCAGGGTGATTGGCAGTCGGTAATGCTTCAAGGCGGTGCTGGCTTATTGGAGGTGGAGGTTGGAAAGTTGCCGGCCGTTTTAGAAATGATCCAAAATGAGGGAGCACGGATGGATCAGTGGAGTCTTCCTAGTGTGGAGTTTGTGCTGCCGCCGCAAGCGAGTTCGGCTTGGTGTGCCGCTTTGCAAGCCCTGTGGCCTACAGCTTCTTGTCGGCTAGGCCAACAGGCTCAGGACGCTGAGGTTTTGCAAATCTGGTGGAACGGGAAAGCCGTGCCCTTGCCACAGGAGTGGCTATCCCTTAACTGGGTACCAGCACCAAGCGAGGAGCAATTGCAGACATTGTTTGCTCCATGGCATGCCTGGTTCCGCGCAAAGTACCCACCGCTCCCTCCGCAAGAAGCCTGGCCAGGACAAGATCAGGCCGACGCCTCCTTTTTACCACGGCAGGGGGCCCCCCCCAACACTTTGCCTCTTGCCCGGATTATTTGGGCTCTGAGTTTGATCTGCGCAGGGGTTGGATGGTGGCTGTTGCCGCAACGGCAAAAGAATCACGACTATTCGTCGGCTGTGTAACCCAATTCGGCGAGGGTGGCAGCATCGATGGCATTGAGCTCACTCTCGCTTTCCAAGGCGCGACCAGCCAAATAGGTTTGCCACCAACGCTGCTGCCATTCCTGCAAGGATTGTACGAGCGACTGCATTTGTTCTCTCGATAAGGGTGTTTGCTCCAAGGGGTCGCGGCGAAGATGGAAAGCATGGGTTGCTTGCAGATGCTTTTGTTCTTCCTGGACTTCAAAAATAATTTTCTGTCCTTGATGGTAAACGGCGACACCATTCATTGGCGCAAAATGCACGCGACTGCGCACCGGGCCATCCTCGGCAACCAAATGCCCTGCTTGTCGGGTCCGACTGGTGAGTAAGTCTTGGCTGCGCCCAAGCGGAGCTAAGCCAGCTGCCGCGGTAAAGGTGGAGGCTAGGTCGAGCAAGCTGACCTCTT
Source organism: Planctomycetota bacterium (assembly GCA_024275135.1). GTDB lineage: Bacteria > Planctomycetota > UBA1135 > UBA1135 > UBA1135. The sequence continues at coordinate 71,211 of JAJRZS010000025.1, forward strand.
CCTCATAGACCGAAGGCTCCGCGAGGCTACCCCAGAAAATCAAGGGGACATGGAGGCACTCTTGCCACAGTTCTTTGCCATGAGATAACAATCCATGTTCGGCAAAGCCTTCCCCATGGTCGCCGACAAGGATGACGAGGAAATCTCGGTTTTGCGCTTCGGACACCGCCTTTATTTTTTCCAACAAAGGAGGAAGTTGTTGGTCCAAATAGGCGATTTCGGCATCGTAGCGATCCATCAAAGCTCCCACCTCTTCACTACAGTCGACTCCGTTTTGGATTTCGACTTGGAGCGCGTCGAAACTCTTTTGGAAATTCAATTTGCTCAACCGTTTTGCAAAACGCCCCGGCTTATGTTCAAGAAACTGGTTCATGGCCTCGCCGGGAGCTTGATATGGCGTATGTGCATCCATGTAGTTGGCAAAAAGGAAGAAGGGACGTTCTTCTTGGGCCATGGCATCAAGCAGCTGGAGAGCATGGGCTGTGGTGTCTTTGCCGTCGATAGCAAGAGGGCGGGTGAAATGGCCGAACATATGGTTGATGTCAGTGTTGCCGCGCAGCGCAGTGGCTCCATAGCTAAGTCCGAGTCCACAAGAATCGGCCAGGAAGCGCGCGCAACGGCCAAGGGCATTGGCTAAAACCAAAGAATCATCGTAAACGTGAAAGCCACGATTAAAACCATTGCGACTGCGCAAAACGAAATTGGATGTGAGCCCAGCGGTGCTCCAGCCGGCGTCGCTGAAAACCTCGGCCAAGGTGGGCATATGCGTAGGCATGCCGGAGACCGCACTGGATAAACCATGTTCCGAAGGAAGTAGACCGGTGAACATGGTGGCATGAGATGGGTCGGTGTGGGTGGCTACCGAGTTGGCGTGCAGAAATAGTGCCCCTTCTGTGGCAATGCGATCCAGGTTTGGGCTAGTCGGGCGTTGGTAGCCGTAACAACCGAGGTGGTCGGCACGCAAGGTGTCGAGGACGATGAGAGCCAGATTGGGGGCTTCCGCACTGGCTGCTTCCATGCCCATAGCTTGTTGCTGGGCGGAAGATGGAATTTGGCCAAGATTGGGTGGAGGCCCTGGCCAGAGGAAGGTTGCGGCGAGAAAAATCAATGCCAGGTTGCCGAGCCAAGGCAGGCGAATGGCATAGGGACATTGGCAAGAAGATTTGCGAGCGATGAACACGAAGACAAGAAACCCCAACGTTACCAACACATAGGTTGCGGCAAACACTTTGTCAGTGGCCAAAAGCCAGAAGCTGAGCTGGGGAGCGACGACTAACCAGAGGCCGAACAAGGAGGCGTGTCGGTTGCGTGCTGGGATTGGTGCAGCCAAAGTTACCGCGTAGAAAAGGGCACCGCCGAATAGCGAAAGCGGAAGGGCAAAAACCTGCAAAATACCCACACAATGCAGCCAGGCAAATTCCTGCATATGCTGGAAAAAGAGAATGGAACCGAGGGCGAGCGCCCCGACGAGGACGCCTGCCAGTACCGAAAGCAAGGTGCGAACGAGGGAAAGCATGTTAGGCCAAATTTTGCGTTTAGGGGAGGACCTTGCGTCCGAAAACTCGCAAGATGAGGAGCAGAAGAATGGCGCCGGCGGTGAGGCTCAAGAAGGGGTGGACACCCCAGATGGCCACTGGTAGGTAAGCGGTGGCAATGGCAACTGCGGCAGTGAGAAGAGCGTAGGGGGCCTGGGTGCGCACATGTTCTATGTGCAAACAGCGCGAGGCTGTTGAGCTCAACACGGTAGTGTCCGAAATGGGGGAACAGTGGTCGCCGAAAATGGCACCTTCCAGCACAGCACCAATGGATAATACTAGCAATTGGTGTCCACCCATGGCGGATTGCTCACCAAGGTGAAAGGCCAAAAGTATCACATTAGGCTGCAAGATGGCCATGGTCGTCCACGAGCTGCCGGTGGCAAAAGCTACAAAACAAGCGGTGACAAACAAGATGATGGGGAGCCAATTGGGAGACATCAAATCTTGGAAAAGAGCAACCAGGAAATTCGCCGTGCCCACGGCTTCGCAAATACTGCCGATGCTCCAGGCAAAGATGAGAACCAAAACCGCATCCTTGAACAGAGATTTGACGCCACTCGTAGCACACCGCAGCGATTCTCCAAGTCCTAGTAAACCCTGGCCAACGGCAAGGAAAATGGCCAAAAGGAAGGCGGCAAAAGAACCCATGAAAATCGCTTTCGTGCTGTCGGATGAGCCGAGGACCGCGCGTATCCATAAGTTGCCGCCTTCGGCGATCGCCTCGAGAGCCTGGGCATCACCTTGTGCCGCCTTTGCGCGAACCGCTTGTGCGCCAAAGAGATAAATCAAAAAAGCGGTCCCCAAAATCATGGTTGCCAGAGGCAGAAGACCATTGCGGGCAAGGCCTCGGACCCCAGGTTTGGCTTCCAATCGTTTCTCCTCGATGGCGGAGGTGTCCAGGGCGTCGCCGTCGCTGCCGCGTGCGGCCCGCTCTGCTTTCAACATGGGGCCAAAATCCCTTTGTAGAAAAATAATGAGACCAACAAAAAGGATGGCGAACAAGCAATAAAAGCGGTAGGGGATGGTTTCGAGGAATAAGCCATAACCTTCACTCTCCGCCATGCCAATGGTGGGCAACTGCGGTGCGTAAGTACTAATCTGATAAGCTACCCAAGTAGATAAAACTGCGATGCCGGCAACAGGGGCGGCCGTGCTGTCGACAATATAAGCTAGTTTGGCACGACTGATGCGTTGGCGATCAAATAGCGGGCCACAGGAATTGCCAACGACGATGGTGTTGGCGTAATCATCAAAGAAAATGCCAAGGCCGAGGAAGTAGGCGACCGCTTGCACGCTGCGTGCGTTTTTGGCAAAGCGTACGAGGGCATGCACCATGCCATCGATACCGCCCATGCGGGTGATAACCGCCACTGTCGAGGAAAGCAAAACAACGAAGCCGAGGATGTATAAGTGGAAGGAGTCGCTGAGGATTCCTTGCCACAATATTTCGATAAAAAGAAGGTGGAGGTAGGAGATGGCTCCACCAATTCCCTGCACTGCAATGGCTCCGCCAACCAGAATACCGATGCCTAGAGAGGTTAGCGTGCGCCGGGTAAGAAAAGCCAGCAAAATGGCCAATAGGGGTGGAATCAAAGACCACCGGGTGCCAATTCGGGTGACAGCAAGGATTTTTCCATCGGCTTGCAAATCCAAACGCGCGCCGTCGGCAACTACCCGCCAGCGATGCTGCCTGGCTCCGGCTCCTAGAGGAACCTTAAAGTTGCCGGAATCCTCGGCGAAGAGAATATTGGTGTCGAGAGGGAGGCGGGTTGCAGCCCGCAGCACCTGCGATCTTTCCTCAATCTGGCTGGAGTCGGCAACCGGCCAATGCAAAAGAAGAGTGCCGTCAGTGGGGATGCCGGCATCGCGAAGGAGGATTTGCACCGCTTGGGCTTGCAGCTGCTCGGCGTTTGCATGCATGAGAAAGAGGGGCAGGCAAAGGAGGGCAAAGGCGGCGCTGAAGAGGAGGCGGGCTCGCATGGGTTGCCTATCCTAAAAGGTTTTGGCTCCTTGCTGGAGCCTGCCGAGCGGGAACGGTAGGCTAGGGCGCCATTAATCGGTTACCCCTCCATGGAAGTTCTACTCCTTGCCCTTTGTCTTGGCCTGCTTGCAGCCACTTGCGTGTTGCTTTGGATGTTGTTTGCCCGGTTGCAGAGGTTAGAAGGTAGGCTAGCAGAATTGGGCTCCTTGGCATTCCTTCCCGACCGCGTCCAGGCGCTGGCAAAAGAATTGGAAGCCTTAACTGTGGATGATTTGCGCCGCGACCTCGACCAACTCCATCAAGACTTGGTGCGCTTGGAAGATACGGTTTCGGTTCCGCTTGTGGCAGCCACCCCTCCTTCCCGTGTTCAATCTGTACGCGCTTTGATTACTCGCCATTTGCGTGAAGAAGGCTACCTTTCGGTGGTGATTTTAAGCGAAGATGTTGCGCTGGAGCAAAATCCTGCCGAAGTCGAGGTCCAGGCCATGCGTCGCGGTTGCCAAGTGCATGGAGTGGTGCAAGTGGTGGACGACGCCATTGCTGAAGTTCGTTTTGACCCCTCTTACATGACTTTCCCTTAATCCGTGGTACGCGTTTCAGAACTCCAGTCTCATGATGGCGAAGCCGTCACTTTGCGTGGATGGCTTTACAAAGCTCGCGGCAAAGGCAAGCTGCTTTTTTTGCTTTTACGTGACGGCAGTGGAATTTGCCAATGTGTGGTCAGTAAGGATTCGGTTTCCGAAGCATCTTTTGCCGCCGCCAAAGCGCTTACCCAAGAATCTTCCTTGGTTGTGGAGGGAACCGTCAAAGTGGATGAACGCGCTCCTGGCGGGGTCGAAGTGGTGGCGGCGAAGGTGGACATGCTGCAAAAAGCGGAAGGCTATCCAATTACGCCGAAAGAACATGGGATTGGCTTTTTGATGGATCACCGCCATCTTTGGTTGCGCAGCAAACGGCAAATGGCCATTCTGCGTATCCGCCACCGCGTCTTGAAATCTTTCCGTGATTATTTGGATGGGGATGGTTTTTTCTGCGTCGATTCCCCCATCTTCACCCCGAACGCTTGCGAAGGAACCTCCACACTTTTTGAAACCAAGTACTTCGATCAAACCGCCTATCTCACTCAGTCCGGCCAACTTTACGCGGAAGCCAGTGCCATGGCTTTGGGTAAGGTCTATTGTTTTGGCCCCACCTTTCGTGCCGAGAAATCCAAAACTCGTCGCCACCTCACCGAGTTTTGGATGTTAGAACCAGAAATCGCTTTTGCGAATTTAGAGGATGTTTGTGATGTGGCGGAAAAAATGTTGCGCTACACCTTGCAGCAAGTGTTAGAGCACAACCGTCAAGACTTAGCCGATCTCGAGCGTGAGCCTTCCTTGCTGGAAAAATGGGATTGCTCCTTCCCACGTTTGCAGTATGAGGAGGCTGCAGATTTGTTGTTGCAGTGGAAAGAGCAAGGCCTGTATGAATCCGAGTTTCAACGTGGCGATGATTTAGGCGCCCCCGATGAAACCATGTTAGGACAGCATTTCGGGTGCCCTGTGATGGTCACGCATTGGCCCGCTGCGGTGAAAGCTTTTTACATGAAGCAGGATGGCGAAGGACATGCCTTGGGGGTCGACATCATCGCCCCAACCGCCGGTGAAATTGTGGGTGGTGCGGTACGCGAAGAAGATGCAGAGGTCCTCCTGCAGCGCATTCGTGAGCACAATTTGCCGGAGGATGCCTTCCAGTGGTATTTGGATTTACGGCGCTACGGCAGTGTCCCGCATGGTGGTTTCGGCATTGGCCTGGAGCGCACCGTGTCGTGGATCACGGGGGTGGAGCATGTGCGAGAGTGCATTCCATTTCCTCGCACTTTGGGCCGTTTAAGCCCCTAAAAGGCCAATTTTCACGGCTCAATCGGAATGATCTTGGTTTTTTCTTGATAATACAAAAAACCTAGAAATTGCCGTATTCCGTCTATTTGGAAGGGACTTGTCGGGTAAGCTGGAGTATCTCCGAATTTCTCTTCGGCGAATCCCTTTCCCTAAACCCCTTTGTTCCCCATGAAGAACATCCTCCCGTTTTTTGCAGCCTTAGCTGTTGCTGGCACTTTGTCAGCGCAAACAACCACAGTCTTGTCTGAAGACTTTTCAACCTGGCCACCTGCAGGCTGGGCCTTGGTCAATAACAATGGCGCGCTTAGCCAAGGTTGGATTCAAGATGCAATCCAACTTCGCGCGTGGCATGAAGATGAGTTCGGCGGCCATACTGCAGATAACACTTTAATGAGTCCGGCCATGGACTTGACCGGCATGACCAATGTTTACCTGCACTTCAATGGTGAAACGAATTTTGCAACGTATCTTGCCAACCACCCTTCCAGCGTTGGTGATGGCGTGTCCAACATGGAAGTGACCACCGATGGTGGTTTAACTTGGACCGTGGTGTGGACGGATACTTCCCTCAACAGCGGGGATACTTACGCGCCCACGGTCGACTTGAGCGCCTACGCAGGTATGGTGAATGTCCAGGTTGGGGTGCATTTTTATGGTACTTTCGCCCAAGAGTGGTGGGTTGATAATGTGGTGGTGGATGACAACCCCAACAGTCCTCCGCCTCCCCCGACTACCTGGAATGTGAATCTACCAACCACCTTTGCTCCAGCACCCTTTACCGATAATTTCGATACCAATGCTGGCGTTGTTCCTAGCTACATGGCCTTGACCAATGTCGATAGCCTCACCGGTTTGCCCGATGTGGAAGCCTGGTGCAATGTGGGCCAGGTTGCCCCTTGCATCTCCCCGAATTCTGGTGCCTACAACTTGGAAATGGGATTGGATCCTGCAAGTGTGAACTATCACAATGTGCTCAATGCGATGGTGATTGGCATTGCTGGTAACGGCTCCGCTCTGAACTTGGATTTCATGGGCATCAACGGTGGCGAAGAGTCCAACCCCATTGATGGGGTTTGGATCTCCAACGATGGAGCCAACTGGTATGCCGTTTCTGGCAACTGGGCCACTACCTTGCCCACTTTAAGCGCTTGGCAGCAAGTGTTGGACATGGATCTCACCGCGACTCCTGTGGATACCACCACCAACTTCTACTTGATGTTTGCCCAAGAAGACAACTTCCCTTACCTAGGCTTTGATGGCATTGGTATTGACGACATCGTCGTTGATTCCAACACGGGAGGCGGTGGTCTTAGCTACACCATTACCAACTTGGTTGCTGGTCAAACCGCTTTGTTCGCGGTCACGGGTGCCACTCCGGGCGGTACGGTGATGTTGGGCTACTCCTTGACGGGTGCTGGTCCTACCAACACCGCTTTTGGCGTGGTGGACATGTCCTTGCCCATCAACACTTTGGCTACCCTGACTGCCAATGGTGCGGGTGACGCCAGCTTCTCGCCGCCGGTTCCTGGAAATGCTACGGGGCTTACCCTTTACACCCAAGGTCTTGACCTTGCTTCGGGTACGCTAACCAACTCCTTGGCTCCGGTTGTTCAATAGATTCTGTTTTGCCTTTGCGGCCTCCCTTCCCTGGGGGGCCGCTTTTTTATTGAATGCCCAGTAAGGAGCGGGCTTTTTTTGCATGCTCGGAGGAATCGAGTTGCTGTAAGTGCAACCAAGACTGGGGCAAAGGGTGGGGGGAAAGCCATGCTTCTTGGAGTTGGGGATGCAAAGTGGAAGCGAGCTGTTGAATCACCTCTTCCTGAATCTTCCATGCGGAGTTGGGCTCAAAGGAGGTGGGGGGAAGCTGATGCCTTTGCAGATAAGCCTGAAGAGACAGAAGGAGGAGACGTTTGGGCAATTCATAGCGTCCCTTGCGGGCCCAGTCGGCGAGTTCCGTCTTTTGGTCGGAGGCTGTTCCGGTGCGTAGCATGGCTGCTACCAAAGGCCAGCAGGGGATGAAGTCGGCATCAATGAGGCGAGCGCAGGCTGCGGCACGCTCTTCGAGGCTCCGGTCGGCATCCGTGGCCAACCAAGCCAGGGCGGGGAAAACCTCTTGCGGGACGGTTTGCGGGGCAAGGAGGCAAGCCAAAGTACGCCGAGAATCAAAATCGAGGAGCGCACGTCGCCAGAAAGCATGGCCAAGTTCTGCACTGCCCTCGCAATCCGCACCGAGTAAAGCAGCCAAGCGGACCTCGTTGTCCGTGCCTTGCAAGACCAGCAAGGCTAAGGTCTGCTCGTGCACTGCTGTCTTGGCTGATAAAGCTTGGATTTGTTCTTGCGGCCAAATCTTTTTTGCGGCCAAGTTGGCAATCGCTTCCTGGTAGGAGGAATCAAGCCCCATCGGCTCAGAAGGTGCGGGTGGGGCTAAGCTAAGAACTTGGAGGAGGAGGACGGCAAACATCGCCGACAGGATAACAATGTGACCTTTCCCGGGCCTTTGCGTCTACTCGGTGTCATGATTGTTAGCCTACTTCTGCTTTCTGCCCTGCCTGTGCAGGTGGATTCTCCTCCGCCACAGGAATCCTTGCAAGCCTTGGCCTCCACCAGTGGGGATTCGCGATTACCTCAGGATCCCATGTGCCGTGATGAGGCCATTTTCTTGCGTTCCACTTGGGATGTTTGGCCACGAGTTTATTTTCCCCAACAAGCATGGATGAGCCTCCTCGGTGATGTTAACGGCGATGGCCTGTTCGATTTTCCCAATGGCATTGATGCGCTTGGATATTTGCCGTCGAACTTTTCCAACCAACCCACGATTTTTGATTTGGCTTTTTCCACCGATCGAGATTTCTTAAGCTTCTCCGACGGCGACATCCTGCAATTCAATCCTGCAGGAGGTCTTCAAGTTTTGTTTCAAGAGGCCGATTTATGGCAACTTCTCAACCCAACGAGTGGGAGTTTGGATATTGATGCCTTGTCTTTCGAAAATGATCAATCCATACTTATTTCCCTAAAAGACAACCTCTATGGCACTGTCTTGGGCGATCTATTGGATGGTGATATTTTACGCTGGAATATTGGCCAAGACTCCATTGAAATTGTGGCTACCGAAGCGCAGGTACAGGCTTGGGTCGATCACGCTACCGGTGGGGCCCCTGCCATTGGTGATGTGAAGTCCTTGTCCTTATTGCCGCATACGGGGGAAATGGTCTTTAGCATCCAAGCCCCAACTTCTGCCGATGCCACCGTATACGGCGAGGGACAGGGTGGCAGGGTTTTGCCTGGCTGGAGCGAAGACGATTGGCAATTCCAAATTTCCTCCGAGCTTGATGCTCTTTGCTTCCCCCCGGTGGTGTATTCCCAGCCTGTGGTTCTCACTACGGATATCCCGTACTTGCAGCCGAACACCCCTTTTCAGCTAAAAATCCGCCATGCACCTCCACAAACCCAACTGCTTGGAATTGCCGGGCCGAATTATCAAATTCAGGCGAATGGGAAACTAGGTCTTGGTTTCACGGTGCTAGATCCGTCAGCTCTGCCTATTCACTTTTGGCCGGGGCGGAGTGCCGGTCTTTTATTCTCCGATTCCTCAGGTTCTGCAGTTTTTGACACGCGTACGCCCTTTTTGCCTGCAGGGATGTTGTCAGCACTATTGTGGTATCAAGTCTCCGCCCAAGGGGTTTGGAGCACACCGGCTGTTGTAAAGGTGGAGTAGGTGTGCAGGGGGCGGTTATGCTGGGTGGAAAGATGACGATTCTTTCCACCCTCGCCCTCTGTTTGTTGCAAAATCCTTTTTTGGTGGCAGAAAAGGATGTGGCGGCCGATGACGTGGTCCAACGGTTTCTAGCGGCCCAGCAATTGGCTTATGGGGATGAAGCGGAAGAAAAATGGCTACTTCGAGAGATTGGCAAGGGAACCTCCCAGCGCCAGCGTGCTTTATTACTCGCCGCCGCTTTGCGCGGGTCGCCGGATTGTTTCGATTTGCTAGAACAATCGGCGAGAAAAGGACGCAAAACGGATCCCACCAGAGCCTTTGCACTTCTTCTTTATGGCCAATTTCACCCTCAGGCAGGAAAAAATTTCGAAAAGGATTGGGCTCGATGTTCCAGTGAATACGAAAGGGCCTGTTTCCTGGTTGGCTTGTTGGCTAAGCCGGAAATGCTGTGTGGGCCTGAATTGGGAAAACGAATCCAGAAGCAAGATAGTCCGGCCTTGTTGGCCTTAAGAGAGCTTGCAATTCAATTGGCAAGTCCTCAGGGCTTAGCAAAAACACAATCTCCCTATCCCGAAGCCGCTATTTTTGCATCCTTATTGCTAATGCATACGCGCCTTAACGCGGATTGGTTGCAAAGCCCTGAGCTTGCCAGTCTTCCTCTATTGTGGCGCATGGCTGCCTTGCGCAAACCACCCCGCAGCTCGGCATGGTTGCAAGAGCAAGTTTTTGTGGGGCCGAATCGATCGGCGGTGCTTGCCCTTTATGAGATTGATCCCAAACAGCGGCAAAAGGTTTTGGATGTTTTTTTGAGTCGGGCCATGGGGGACAAGGAATCCGCCTGGCTCTGGGGAGCTGCTGGTGAGTTGGGATTGGAGCTCCCATTTTCGGAGGTGAAAAAACTTGCCAATTTTCACATTGCAGGCATTACCCAGTTGGCTCTGCGCGATGAAGCAAGAGCAAAAATTGCAGCCGAAGATTTGGTTGAGCAAGCGCGGCAGGTTTTTCTTGAGGAAACAAAGTTTGAACAAGTTTGGGCTTCTGCAGTGGTGATGGCTTTGGTTGGGGAGCCGGTAGATTTGGCTCTACTGCAAAAAAAGATAGGCACCGCCAAACCATCGGAGCGTCATCAGTTGGCTCCTATTTGGAAATTTGCGCAGCATAGCTTGGGCTCCTTGGAGTTGCGGCGGTATTGGCTGCGGCAATGGAGTCGGGAGTTGGGCGCAGGGCGGCTTGGGTTTTTCGACCAAGAGGTGCCCCGCTGGCTTGCCTTTGTCTTGTCCCAGGGGTCTTTGGAGGCAGAAAACAATCAAGAATTACACATGAAATATTCGTCTATCCCCGTTTTATCTATGGATTATGCCCTGGATCACCCTCTTTACACCGATGTGGTGGCTTTCCTCCTCAGTGGACATTATCGCGTGAGCTTCTCCGAATAATTCCTTTTTCTGTCCGTGTTTGGTGGAGTATAGTTCTTAAGCCCCGTTTTTTCCGCCATGCTCCTTCCTCCCCCCAAAGCATTTCTCGCCGTCCTAGTGTGCGGCGCATTCGGCACTTTGGGTTATGCCCAGTCGGTGATGGTGCAAGATAATGGCGAACCAGCCGTTATCCTTCCTTCTTCTACTAACTCTGCTTCCAATCAGATAACGGGCTCCCTTACCACATTGTTTGCGAGCAATAATGGATTTGCTGGCAATATGTTTGATATCACCCCTTCTTTGGATATGTATATCACGGCTGTCGACATCAACTGCACGAATGCGGGCACCACGGCCACGATTGATGTTTGGTACAAAGTTGGCACCAGCCTTGGTTTTGAAACCAATGCCGCAGCCTGGACTTATTTAGGCTCTTCAGTAGGCATCTCCAATGGACAAGACATTCCAACCTTTATGGATCTGGCCAACAATGGAGTGCTGTTTCAATCTGGAGTCACCTATGGAATTTACATTGATTTAACCAGCTATAGTGCCCAAACCTTCAAATACACCAATGGTCCGACTGGGGGGAATACCTATTCCAACGCCGATTTATCATTACTCACCAATGCGGGAAAAGGATCAGGTTTTTCTGGCGGAACCTTCCAGGTGCGCGATTGGAATGGCACCATTTATTATCAATCCGCCTTGCCTTCAGTTTCAGCACCCTTATTGCAGGCCGGCAATTATGGAACCTTTCTTTTGGAGCAAATTACTCCAGGCAGTTTGGTTCACTTTGCTATTTCTATTACTGGATTTGGTTCAGCGTCCTCCATCTTTGGCCCACTTGGTATTGCCGATCCTGTATTCATGCTGCCACCCAATCCCTTGGTAGCCAATGCTGCAGGCAATTGTTCCCTTACAATTACTTTGCCGCTTTCAAGTTTTGGCCGCAGCCTCTATATCCAGGGTATTGAGATTCAAGGTGTGGATGTGCGCATGTCGGAAGCCATTGCAGCCACCATTCAGTGATTTAGCTGGGCTTTAGCATCGATTCTAATAATTGAAGTTGTTCGGGGGTATTGACATCTAAAAAAGGACCAGGATTCCCGCGCAAGACGATGGAAAGGATTTCCGTAATGGGTGCTTGATGCAACAAATCGCGGAGTGGTTGGTCGGGTGCAAATTGGCGCAACTTCTCCACATGCTGTCGCCCCACCAACAAGGGGTGGCCGCCTTTGCCGCCAGGGGTCTGAAAGCGGGCGAGTAGGCAGCTAGGTTTCGGTTGCTGCCCCCAGGTTGTGCAAAGCTCTCGAATCAAGTGCGCTTGCAAGAGTGGAATGTCGCAAGGATGAATCAGCAGATGATCCTGTTCGGGAATATGAGGAAGCGCACAGAGAATGGAATGCGTGCGTCCCAATTCTGGGGTGGAATTTTCGATTAGGAAAACTCCAGGAGTTTTGGCCAAGCTCTGACAGGCTGCCATTTCTTCCGGGGGAAGAACGAGGTAGACGCGATGGCAGCCACCATCGAGAAACACTCGAAGAAGATGGGGAAGCATCCATTTGCCATGAACCTTTAACCGGGCTTTTGGATAGCCCAAACGCTTGCCAGCACCGGCAGCTAGGATAATGGCAGAAAAGGAAGGCTTTTGCGACATGATTCAAGCAAAGGCGAGGAGAGCATGTTCCATGGCGCTTTGCACCCGTGCAAAATCCTCAGCAGTTGCGTCTTCCGGCGGGCTCAGGCGCAAAATTCCGTCGTTGGCATGGAGTGCGGGTAGAACTTGCGTGGTGCACATGGAACCTGCACGACACAGAACCCCTTCTTGAGCTAAAAACTGCGCCATCATTTCCGCGGGAAATCTTTTCGGGCGCAAGGCTAAAAGTGGCAACCGGAATTGCCAATCCAAAGGTTCGGAGGGGAACACATCTAAGCCAGGTACTGCGCGTGCCCAGCTTTCCAATTTCGCGAGTCGTCCGCGAATTTTGCCCAGTCTCGGAGGATGGGCTTGCAAATAACGGAGAGCTGCACCCAGACCAAAAATCCCGGGATAGTTGGAGGTGCCCGCTTCCAGGCAAGTGGGAAAAGTGCTTGGCATTTGCAACAAGGTGCCCTCGGTGCCGGTGCCACCTTGCACCAAAGGTCGAGGCTGCTCTTCCGGTCCCACAAATAACAAACCAATGCCACGCGGGCCATGGAGGCCTTTATGCCCAGACACTGCGGCATAAGCGATGCCGAGGTCGTCCAGACAAAGGGGGACTTGGCCACCGCCTTGGGACATATCCAAAATCACTTTGACGCCGGTTTCTTTGGCTAAGCGACAAGCTTCTGCAATGGGCTGCAACACTCCTAGCGTGTTGGAGGCAACGCAAAGAGCAAGCCATTGGGGATGTGAGGCCAACGCGTCCTTAAGTGCAGATAAATCTAGGCGGCCATTGGCGAGTAAAGGTAGAACTTGAAATTGAACCTGGCGCTTGCGGGCATAGTGGAGTGGGCGCAACAGCGAATTATGCTCCGCTTGGGTAGTGAGCACATGGGCGCCATCCTCGATTCCACAATGAATGGCCAGATTGAGTGCGTAGGTAGCCCCCGGGGTGAACAGCACCCGCTCTGGATAGGAAAAGCCGAACAAACTCGCCGCCGATTGACGAATACCAAAGATTCTCTCTGCAGTGCTTGGGCCTTGGGCTCCTCGGTCTGCAGGCAAAGCATAAAGGCCTTCCACCATGGCTTCTTCCACCCCAGGAAAGGGGGCGGCGCAAGTTGCTGCACGATTCCAGTTGAGAACCAAAGTCACAGGCAGAAGTTTAGCATCCGCCAAGGCTGCGCTTGGGCACAAGCCGCACTTAGGAATTAACCGCCCAGAGTTTGCGCCAGTACAGCCCGCGCCCGCCCCGGATCTTCCGTACCACGAACCAAACTTCTGCCGTCAGCAAAATGCAGCACATCCAAACCTTCGAGCTGGAATCGCAAAAAACTAGGATGGCATTGCAGGTTCACAACCGTACCGCGAAGTTTTTCAGCCAAGGCTGCCAAGTCGCTCCCTTCTTTGCAGATGGACGGCACTTGCACTGCACCACCGCCACAAATGACTTGTGCGGCTAAAGTGCCACGTTGTCCATCAAGCCAGGGATGCAAGCCTTGGCCACAGCAAGGGCATTGTGGGTCGACGGAAGTTTTCATAGTACGCAGAGTGTTTTGCCAAACATCCACATAACGGAAACCTGGAATTACGGCCTGGGTTTGTTGGCATAGAATCTTCAAAGCTTCGGTGCAAGCCAGGGCAGAAAGCACGTGCACGGCAGGCCCAAGCACTCCGGCGGAGCGACAAGTTGGGGTTTGGGCAGCATCCGGAGGTTCTGGCCAAATACAGCGCAGGCAGGGCCCCCCTGGCTGAATGAGGCCGAGCATGCCATAGGTAGAAACGACACCGGTGTAGAGAAAATTTTTGCCAGCAGAAACTGCGTAATCATTGAGTAAGTAGCGGGTGGCGAAATTGTCGGTGCCATCCAAGATGAGATCGACTGCAGACAAATGTTGGGTAATGTTGGCCGCAGTGAGGTCGGTGGCAAGAGCCGTGATGGCGACGGTGGAATTAATGGCCGATAGTCGCTCTTCGGCGGCCAGAGCTTTGGGGATATTGGCTAAGGCTTGGCGCTCGTCGTAGAGGGATTGTCGTTGAAGATTGGATAACTCCACCACATCGCGGTCGATAAGCAGAAGTTGACCAACTCCAGAGCGAACCAACAGGTCGGCGCTGACGCAACCCAAGGCGCCTAGGCCGATAATGGCAACCGTGGCCTGAGCTAAGGCTTCTTGCCCCGCTGGCCCGATTTGAGGCAGACGTTCTTGGCGGCTATAGCGGGAGTTTTCCATGCCAAGTTTGGTGCGAGAGGGGGGACTCGAACCCCCACATCTTTCGATACTAGATCCTAAATCTAGCGCGTCTGCCAATTCCGCCACTCTCGCGGGACCGTTGGGGTGGGTAAGGGGACTCGAACCCCCGACCCCCAGAACCACAATCTGGTGCTCTAACCAACTGAGCTACACCCACCATTCAACGGGGCGGAAAGTCTAGCGGAATCCATAGGCCTTGGAAAGAGGCCGGCTAAAGGATTTCTTCACCATGAACACGCACATAATCGTGAAAAAGGCCTTGCAGGCGGCAGGTGAGGGGGCCTGGAGGATTGCCAATGCGCCGGCCGTCGAGTTCGACGACCGGGACCAATTCGCCCATAGTCCCACTACAAAACATTTCTGTGGCGGAAAAGCAGTCGGTGCGAGACAAATCCGCTTCGGCGCATGGGATTTGATTCTGCTGGCAAAGCTCGAGCACGGTAGAGCGAGTGATGCCCTGAGGGCATGCCTTGGTAAACGGGGTGCGCACCAGGTCTCCGTGGACGAGGAAGACATGAGTTGCGTTGGTTTCGGCCAAAAATCCCTGGGCGTCAAGCATCAGAGCGTCATCGGCATGAGCTTGGTTGGCCTCGATTTTGGCCAAAATGGAGCTGATTAAATTGGCATGGTGAATTTTTGGATCAAGCATATCGGGGGCAAAGCGACGCAAGCTACTAGTGATGAGCCGAATTCCTTTGTTGCCATAAACGGGCGGTTTCCATTCGGCTAAAACGATGAGTGTAGGTCCTTCAGTATTCAGTCGAGGGTCCATGCCCGATGTGTATTTTCGCCCACGGGTGAGGGTCAATCGGATGTGGCAGCCATCGTCCATCCCATTGGCTTCCAAGGTGCGCCGGATTTCTTCTCGCAAGTGCCTTTCGCTGGGAATACCTGCAAAGGCGAGGGCTTTGGCCGAAGTTACCAAGCGGTGCAAATGAGCCCGCAGTCGAAAGATGCGTCCTTGATAAAGGCGCAGCCCTTCCCACACCGCATCTCCACCTTGGACTGCAGAATCAAAAGGGCTAATCCCAGCTTGGTCACGATGAATAATCTGACCGTTGATGTTGACCAACAAGTCACGGTTCTTGGGGTGGAAGCTCTGTTGCATCTGCGGATGGCGCGCCCGGGAGGATTCGAACCCCCGACCGTCGGATTAGAAGTCCGATGCTCTATCCAGCTGAGCTACGGGCGCTTGATGGGAAGTTTAGCGTGGAGGGCCCTTTTTCCCAATGGCTTGGATGACAAGTAGTTAGGAAGAAGATGTGGACGCTAAACTGGGGCTAGTGGGAACGAACAAGAGCATTCCGATTTTGACCTGGCAATCGGCCGTGGTCTTTGTTTCCCATCTCTGCCTTGGTTTTCTCGGTTTTCACTTTTATCAGCGCGGCTTGTTCGTGGCCTTGGGCTGGCCAGCTTTAGGTGCTGAGATCGTTTTCCTCAGTTGGTGGGGTTGGCGAAATATGCTTCCAGCGCTTTTGACCGCCAGCATATTGGTGCACGCTGTTTTTTGGAAAATCGGTTTCGGTCTAACCATGATTTTTTCTTTAGGCGAAGTTGCGGAAATTGTTGTTGGGGCTTGGCTTCTTGGTTACGGAATTGATTGGAGTCGGGGCTTTTATGCTTTGCAACAGGCGCGTCGCGGGATTTTAGTGGCGGCGATTGCTCCGGTCATCGGTGCTCTAGTGGGACTTACTGGAATTATGGTCGGTGCTGGCTTCATTCTATCCTCCGAGCTTAGTGGAAAGATATTCTGGGGTTGGTGGCTAAGATCGGTTGTTGGCTTCATCATAGTTGCACCGGCAGCAGCGGCTTGGCGTTTGCAGCCAAGGCAGGTATGGGGCCCCAATCCGCGAGAAGGAAAAATCGTAGCCGGGGTTGTCGTCTTGCTGGTGCTGTTGGTTTTTTCCGACTGGATTGGGCCAGCACATGTTCCCATGTGGATGGGAATCATGGTGGGGCTTCCATTGTTGTGGTCTGGCGGCCGCTGCGGCATATTTTTAACCACACAACTCGGCTTGCTGGTGTTGGCGGCTGCAAGTTTTGCCACCGTTCACCATGTCGGGGTGTTTTTTCGCTTTGATGACCGCGATTTGCTTGCGACCTGGTGGATGTTACTTACCGTATGTGCGAGCAGTGGCACTGCTTTGGCGATTCTGCAGCATCAAAGTGGTCTGCAAGCGAAACATCTACAGGCAACTCGAGATCGGCTTAAGACCCTAATCCAAGATTCTCCGCTTGCCTTAGTTGAGTGGGATTTGAACTATCGGATACGGAGTTGGAGTCATCAGGCCGAGGTGATTTTTGGTTTCTCCGAGGAGGAGGCCCTAGGCCAACTTGGCCTGGAGTTGTTCGTTCCTGATGACGGGCGTGCGGAAATGTTGGAGATGCTTAGTGAAGCCATGCAGGGGACCCAGGGAGTGCGCAGTACTCACCATCAGCTAACGGCAAGCGGGGCGCGAATTCTCTGCGACTGGTACGCATCTCCTTTACACGATGAACGAGGCAGAGTGATTGGGGTGGTTAGTTTGGTCGAAGATAATAGTGAATGGGAATCCGTTGCCATGGCGCTGCGGGCGAGCGAAAATCGTTTTCAAACCGTTTCCGAAGTTCTACCACAGGCCATTGCCTATTATTCTTTAGATGGGATTTGCTTGTCTGGAAACCGGGCATTTTGCAAAGCGCATGGGATTCAGAAAAAGGAGTTCCCCATTCCACTCGAAAGTCTTGCCGAGTCTGAATCCTTGTCCAGTATTCGTGAACGGTTCAAAGAAATTCAGAAGGGTGAAGTTTTACGTTATTTGGAATCTATGCAGTATCCCGACGGAGAAATTCATGACTTAGACCGGATTTTGCTGCCGGATTTTGATGAAGATGGAAAGGTGCAAGGTTTTTTCTCGGTCGTTACCGACATAACGGAATATCGAGTAGCTGAGCAGGAGAAGTTTGCGCTCGAATCCCAAGTTTTGCAAACCCAAAAATTGGAAAGTCTGGGTTTGCTGTCCGGTCGAATTGCGCACGAATTTAACAACCGATTGTGCGGGATTCTGGGGCATGCCGACATGGCGCGACAAGATGTTGAACAAAATCCTGAGCGCGCAAAAAATGAATTAGAGCAGTCTGTTGCCATTGCCCGTGAGGCTTCTGAGCTGTGTCGACAGTTGTTTGTCTATTCTGGCCATGGCTCAGGTAAAAAGGAAACTTTGGATCTTGGCCCACTGGTGCAGGAAATTCGACGGCTGCTCGAATTGACTCTGCCTAAACAAGTGCGTCTGCGCACGCAATTGGAGCCCAACCTCCCCAAAATCACTTGTGATGCATCCCAACTCCGTCAGGCCTTGGTGAATTTGGTACAGAATGCGGCACAAGCCATTGGCGACCAACGCGGTGAGGTGATGTTGCGCATTGCCAAAATCCGTTTGCAGGATGTTCAGTTGCAGCAATCCTTTTTGCGGAACCAAGATCCACAAACCGAGTTAATTGAAATTCAAGTACAAGATAATGGTGATGGCATTGAGGCCAAAGATCTGAGTCGAATCTTTGAACCTTTTTTTTCCAAGCGTGCTGGGGCGCGCGGCCTAGGCTTGGCTGGGGTGTTGGGGATTGTGCATGGTCATTCTGGCGGTATTCATGTGAAGTCGAAAGTTGGTGAAGGTACCTGCGTTAGCCTATACCTTCCCGTTTCTACTTCATCCTCTTTGCAGAGCCCAAAGCGACACTATGTCTAAAAGGGCTTCGACAGTTCAAACTTGGTGTGTTTATGTGTTGCAGTCTCGCAAAGATGGTCGCACCTATGTCGGGGTTAGCCGGAATTGGCAAAGGCGATTGCGTCAACACAATGGTTCATTGCGCGGCGGCGCCAAAGCTACCCGTAGAAGTCGACCGTGGGTTGTGTTGCATGTGGTCGATGGGTTTTCAAGCCGAGGAGAAGCGCAGGTGGCAGAAGCTCGGCTGAAAAAGCTCAAAGCAGAGCAAAAAATCTCTTTTTCCTTGGCCGAGTTGAAATCCCTGTTGACGAAGAATTGATATCGTTTTTCAGCCCTTTGGCATCATTATTTGTTGTACCTTGGGTTCTCCTCAAGGAATTGTTCCCTCCATCTTCCCGCACCTCCTGCTCATGATGCAAACGCGTTTTCTCCTTCCCGCCGCTCTGCTTGGTGGTTCTTGTCTTGTCATATTGGCCTTGGGCTTGCAGGCCCAACCAAGCTCTGCGCCTTCGGCGGCGGGCTATCCCGATGTCATCGTTGGGGATATTCATGATTTGATGGTGCATGGCACATCCAATGGGCAAAGCTCTTATAGCTTTGGATCCACATCTTGCAATATTGGTACTAGCCCTTTGAATTGGATTGCCAACACCAACGATCATCCTGTCATCGCGGGCAATCTTTACCGCTTAAAAGATGGTCGTTTTGAACAGCTTGGTTTGAACTGGTTGAAGCATGGTTTCACTGCTCTGAATGGAAGTTTATGCAACACCTGCCAACCTACCAGTGGAAGTAGTTTGGGGGTTGGTTGCTCCGATCCCTACAGTGCTTGGCTGAATGGTTTCCAATCCGATTTGGGAGCGCGTTCCGAAGTCAACCCGTACACTGGTATGTTCCCTTACCCTCCAGTGTTGGGTGGGTCTGTAAGCGGCCCCTTGGCTAGACGCATTGTGGTGGATAATTTTGAAGTTGATCCTGCACTCAATTCGGGTGCACGATACTTTGCCGAGATTCAATATATCACCAATGACGACAGCGCAGCTCTTGGTCATGGGTTCAATAATGTCAGCTGGCGCGAAATTAGTTTCACTGGCACCAATCCTCCTTATAACATGAGCTTTGTTGGTTCCACGCACCGTGAGGAATCCGCGATTCAGGCATGGAAAACCATCGATCCCTCAGTGCAAATCGTTGAAATACCTGTGCCCAATGATGGCAGCATGTTTTTAGCTTACAAGGCCAGCGCAGCTCCTGGCGGTGGTTGGGATTACGATTACACCCTGTATAACCGCGATTCCGATCGTGCAGCCCGCGCCATTGCCATCCCGGTTGGGGGTTCTACGGTTTTGAGCAATAAGTTGTTCAGTGATCCAGAATACCACAGTGGGGAAGTTTTCGTCAACACGGATTGGTTTGATTACGAAGGGCTTTATCCAGGCACCACGCAAAAAGTGATGGCATGGGTTGGGGGTTCGTTTGCTGCCAATCCCAACAACAATGCCCTGCGTTGGGGAAGCGCTTACAGTTTCCATGTGCATGCGGATCAAGCGCCCACCTTCGGTCGCGTTGGCATCATCTTGTTTAAGCCAGGCAGTGGCCCCAACATTCTGTTTGCCGCCGCGGACGTACCCCAGTAAGCGCCGGTTTCCCCAGCTTAGCTGGGGCTCTTCGACATGCAAGACCCGACTTGGTCTACCCTGAGTCCTGCCAGGATGGGGAGGCGACGTGCCTGGGTGTTGTTTGGCGTGCAGTTGCTCATTCTGCTGCATATTGCGCTTTGGCTCTGGTGGGGGCGCACCCTTTCCCCACTGGAGCCTTCCGAGTCCATGGCCTTTGCCAAAGAAGGTTTGGTCACTCCGGGTTTTTTGCTTTTTGTTGGCGCGATTGTGGCCACCTTCCTGTTTGGCCGTTTCTTTTGCGGATGGGGGTGTCATTTACTGGCTCTGCAGGATGGCTACCGCTGGGTTTTGAAACGCTTGGGTATTCCCATCCGTCCTTTTCGTTCTCGTCTGTTGCGCTTGGTTCCTGTGGCCGCCTTTATCTATATGTTCGTGTGGCCTTATGTGCTTCGTTTCGCCGCACGAATGGAGGCACCAGTGCCTAGTATGCAGATGACAACCACGGCTTTTTGGCAAACCTTCCCCGGTTTTTGGGAGGGATTGCTGACCTTCGTGTTGGCTGGCGCTTATGTGGTTCAATTGATGGGGAGCAAGGCCTTTTGTGCCTATGCATGCCCTTATGGCGCAGCCCTAGCCGTTGCCGATTCTTTTTCTCCCGCCAGCATTCGGGTAACTGATGCATGTCAACAATGCGGCAAATGCACTGCTGTTTGTAGTTCGGGGGTGCAAGTGCACGAAGAGGTACGGGATTTTGGCATGGTCATCTCGACGGATTGCATGAAAACTTTGGATTGTGTTGCCGCCTGCCCCAATCAAGCCTTGGTTTATCATTTTGGAGTTCCAGCCGTATTCAAAAAGCGGCGTGCAAGTGGAAAAATCTCGTCCGCGGGAATTCCGAGTTGGGGTGAGGAATTGTTGCTGGCGGCTTTTTTTGCTCTTGGCTTTTGGGCTACCCAAGGGCTGTACGGAAGCGTTTCCTTCCTGCTTTCACTCGCTTTGGGGATGGTCTGCGCGATGTATGGGCTGCAAGTTTTTCGGGCACTTGGGCAAAAGAATTATCGGCCTGGGCGTAAGGCATGGAGACAAAACCATATTTGGACCCGCTATGGACGTTTGCGTTTTGGATTTGGGATTTTCGTTTTAGCGCTTTTCCTGCATAGCGCGTATATCCAATTCCACAGTCAACGACGCGATGCCGCTTTTGCTGACACTTCTTCCTTTCGCAATGCCTGGTTGCGCGGAGAAGTTTCCTTGCCTGCACCTGCAGCCGTGTTGGCGAAGTCCGAAGAGGCCTTGACTGCACAAAGCGTCCTTGCGCGCTGGGGTTTGTTTGCAGATGCGCGAAATCCCTTTGTGCGCGCATGGGATACTCTTTTTCATGGCGATACGGCAGGATTTGAGTCTGGCTTACAGGAGGTCTTGCGGCAACGTCCGGGGTTTGGGGAAGTTCTCTTTCAGTTGGGACGACACCAAAGCTTGCTTGGCCGGCCACAAGAAGCGATGGCTACCTGGCGGCAAATCTCTGCCCGAGATCCACGCTACTTCGACGCCCAGCTAGAAATCCTTTATGAGTTGCGCTTGGCTGGGCAAGCAAATGCCGCGGACAAATTGGCCACAGATCTGATAAATCGCGGCTATCCGCGGAGCAGGGTGCAGGGTAGAATCCTGCCCGATGAAGCCGCAGCAACCCATTGAAAAATTCCGTAAAGATTATCGCCCCACCGATTTCTTCCTTCCCTCCGTTCAGCTTGATTTTTCGCTTGGCAAGGAGAGCACCCTCGTCCGCTCCAAACTTGAAGTTCAGCGTCGAACCCAGGGAAACAAAAAGCCTTTGCTATTGGATGGAGAGGAGTTGGAGATTGTATCGATTCGGCTCGACGGGAAAGTCTTGGCCCCTACCCAATATATGTATGAGAATGATCAGCTTTGCATTGCCGAAGTTCCGGATCATTTTGAGCTAGAAACTGAGGTGCGGCTGCGCCCGCAAAAAAACACCCAACTTTCTGGCCTCTATAGCTCCGGCAAAATGTTTTGCACCCAATGCGAGGCCGAGGGATTTCGTCGCATCACCTTTTTTCTAGATCGCCCTGATGTGATGTCTAGGTTCAAAGTTCGGATATGTGGGCAGAAAGAAGATTTTCCCGTCCTTCTATCTAATGGCAATTGCACAGAAGATGGCAAGTTGGATGGTGGGGATCATTACACGGTGTGGGAAGATCCGTTTCCCAAACCCAGTTATTTGTTTGCCTTGGTGGCGGGTGATTTAGGTAGTATTCACGATGAGTTTATTACTTGTAGTGGTCGGCGGGTAGCCTTGCATATTTACACCGAACATCAGAATGTGGGGCAATTGGATTTCGCTATGGAGTCCTTAAAAAAAGCCATGGCATGGGATGAAAAAGTTTTTGGTTTGGAATATGACCTTGATACTTTCAATGTCGTGGCAGTGGGAGATTTCAATATGGGGGCGATGGAAAACAAGAGTCTTAATATCTTCAACACGTCCTGTGTTTTAGCCCAGCCTGAAACCGCCACCGATTTTGATTATGAGCGGATCGAAGGAGTGATTGGCCATGAGTATTTCCACAACTGGACGGGCAATCGCGTGACTTGCCGTGATTGGTTCCAGTTAACGCTGAAGGAGGGCCTGACGGTATTTCGCGATCAGCAATTTAGTGCCGATATGGGTTCCGCCGCAGTCAAACGCATCGAAGATGTGCGCGCTTTACGCAGCGCCCAGTTTCCAGAAGACGCCGGCCCCATGGCGCACCCCATTCGCCCCGAATCTTATGTGGCAATGGACAACTTTTACACCTCCACTGTCTACAACAAGGGTGCCGAGGTCATTCGCATGATGCATACCTTGGTCGGCGCAGAAGGCTTTCGCCGCGGCATGGATTTGTATTTCCAGCGGCATGATGGCCAAGCAGTGAGTTGCGACGATTTTCGGGCTGCGATTGCCGATGCCAACCAGATAGATTTAACCCAGTTTGAGCGCTGGTACAGTCAAGCCGGCACCCCAGTGCTAAAAGTGAAAGAACAGTGGGACCGCGAGTCGGGCTCCTACACCCTCCGCATTTGCCAGGAATGTCCAGCCACTCCAGGCCAACCGCAAAAAGAACTCTTTCACATTCCTATCGCGATGGGTTTGCTTTCACCGCAGGGAGAGGATTTGATTGGTACGCAACTGTTGGAGTTGCGTGAGCAGGAGCAAAGCTTTTGTTTTGACGGTTTTCAAGCGAAGCCCATTCCTTCCATCCTGCGAGATTTTTCGGCTCCGGTGCGAGTGGAAATGGATTTGTCCAATGAGGAGCTGGCCCATTTGCTGGCCCACGACAGCGATAGCTTTCAGCGCTGGGAAGCGGGGCAAAAATTAAGCACTCGCATCCTCCTAGCGATGGTGAAGGCCATACAAAACCAAGAAACACCGGCAGTGCCCCAGCAATTATTAGATGCCTTTGCTGCGGTCATGGCGGATGACCATTTGGATCGTTCTCTTAAAGCGTATGCCTTAATGCTTCCCGATACCACCACCCTAGCCGCAGAGATGGAGGTCATTGATCCCGATGCTCTGCATCAGGCTCGGCGCCAATGTTTGCGTGCTTTGGCCAAACACTTGCGTCCTCAACTGGAAACAAACTATGCAACACTTGCCACTGATGGGCCCTATGTCTTTCATGTGGAGGCTGTGGGCAGGCGGCGTTTGCGTAATTTGTGCCTGAGCTATTTGTGCAGCTTGCAAGAAGACTCTTGCTTGAAATTGGCAGCCGAACAATTCGATAACGCCAACAACATGACCGACTTGATGGCGGCTCTTGGTTGCTTGGTTGCCTTTGATGAACAGCGGCGAAAAGATACTCTCGACCAGTTCTATCAGCGTTGGCAACAACATCCGCTGGTGGTTGACAAATGGTTGGCTGTACAGGCCAGTGCCACCCATGACCAAGCCTTTGCCGAAGTCGAAGCTTTGTGTAGTCACCCTGCTTTTGATTTGCGCAACCCCAATAAGGTTCGTTCTCTTTTGCGCACCTTTGCAAGCAACCAACTGCGCTTTCACCAAGCCGATGGTGCTGGCTACCAATTCCTACGCGATCGCATTTTGGAGCTTGATGCACTGAATCCCCAGATGGCGGCCCGCATTGCTGGGGCTTTTGCCCAATGGCGACGCTTCGATGCTGCGCGGCAAGCAAAAATGCAATCCGCCCTGCAGAGCATTGCCAATCATCCCGGACTTTCCAAGGATACATTGGAAATCGTAACTCGCAGCCTCGCTAGCGCTTAGAAT
Source organism: Planctomycetota bacterium (assembly GCA_024275135.1). Lineage (GTDB taxonomy): Bacteria > Planctomycetota > UBA1135 > UBA1135 > UBA1135. The sequence continues at coordinate 95,248 of JAJRZS010000025.1, forward strand.
ACGTTTTCATCATGCGCGTTCTCCTCATTGGTTCTGGAGCCCGGGAACATGCCCTGGCTTGGAAAATCGCTCAGTCTCCCCAGCTTCGCAGCTTGTGGATTGCGCCAGGCAACCCTGGCACGGCCCAATGCGGAGAAAATGTGGATCTTGATCCCGCTCAAATCCCCGAGGTTGTCGCTTTTGCCAAACGCAACCAGGTGGATTTGGTGGTGGTCGGTCCCGAAGTCCCTTTGGTTGCTGGGCTCGTTGACGCTTTGGCGGCCGAAGGCATTGCTGCTTTTGGGCCGCGACAGGATGCCGCCGAGCTGGAAGGCTCCAAGGCTTGGTGCAAAGAGGTTTTGGTGCGGCATCGGGTACCGACCGGTTCGCATCGGGCCTTCAAAAACCTCAGCAACGCCATTTCCTACCTGGAAGGGGGCGCACGCTACCCCTTGGTGGTGAAAGCCTCCGGCCTTGCTGCGGGCAAAGGGGTCATCATCTGCCAAGATTCGGCAGAAGCCACTGCCGCTGCTGCTGACATGCTGGAAGGTGGGCGCTTTGGTGATGCAGGCGCCACCATTGTGGTCGAAGAATTCTTGCAAGGGCCCGAGGCTTCGGCGTTTTGCCTTACCGATGGCCGCACCTTCATCCCCTTGGCCACCTGCCAGGATCACAAGGCTTTGCGCGAAGGCAATGAGGGTCCGAATACCGGTGGCATGGGTGCGGTCAGCCCCAACCCGGAAATTGGCGAGCGCACCTTCAGTTTGATTGAGCGCCAAGTATTGTTGCCCACGCTGCATGGCATGGTGCGCGAAGGACGCCCTTTCCAAGGCGTTTTATTTGCTGGCCTTATCTTGACTTCCGGCGGCCCCAAGGTTCTGGAATACAATGTGCGCTTTGGCGATCCCGAATGTGAGGTGTTGATGATGCGCTTTGCTTCTGATTTGTTGCCCTATTTGCAGGCATGCAGTCAGGGCAACCTAGATAGCTTGGAAGCGCCCGACTGGGAAACGCGGCCTGCCTGTTGCGTGATTTTGGCTTCCGGCGGATACCCTGGCTCCTATGCCAAAGGGATTCCCATCCACGGCATCGACGATGTGGAGCAGGGGCCTGATTTGCAAGTGTTTCATGCCGGCACAGCGCGAGATGAAAACGGACAATTGGTCACTGCTGGTGGTCGTGTCCTCGCCATCACCGCTCTTGGTGAGGATCTCGCGGACGCTCGCCGAAAGGCCTATGCAGCAGCCGACAAGATTCAATTTGAAGGTAAAACTTTCCGTCAAGATATCGGCTTGGCTGCGGAGCGTGCCTTGGAGCAAATGCGATGAAGCCTGCGGCGGCCTTGAAACGATTCGAGGCCTTTCTGCGCAAGAAGGCCTTGCGTATGACGCAGCCGCGTCGAGAAATCTTGCTGGCGTCTTGGCGCACCCATCGTCATTTTTCGGCTGAAGAAATGTACCAGTGGATGCAAGAGCAGGAATTGGGAGCGTCACGCGCTACGGTTTATCGCACCCTCAACTTGTTGGTGGAGGGCGGGTTTTTGGCGTCGATGAATAACGGCAAAGGCACTCAACTCTATGAACATATTCTTGGCCATAGCCATCACGATCACATGATTTGCATTGGCTGCGGGAAGGTGTTCGAGTTTCGCTCTGCAGAGATTGAAGCCATCCAAGAAGAGGTAGCAGAGCGCCACAATTTCCGTCTTACCCACCATGTTTTACGCTTGGAGGGATACTGCTCCAAGTGCCGGCCGAGTTCCCTATAAGCCTTACTGGAAACGGGCACCGATGTCTTCGGCGACAGCACGCGCCAGTTCGCCGCGCCCGCGAATGCCGAGCTCGGCAGCGTAAACCCGCAGGGTGCTGAACTCGGGAGTGTCCGGCATGAGCAGGATTTGCACCACAACTTCCGCCTTATTTTCTTTGAACTCGATGCGCATGGAACCGGGGACGACGCGAATGTCGGTGGCGGCTGGGCGGGCCTTGATGGTGGCTTGGGCTACAGCAAAAGCTTGTTCGGCCGGGGCGCGGACAATCATCTCGCCGCGGTCCTTGGTGAAATCATCGTAAGTCCAAATGCCGACGGCAGCGCCCATGCCCGCCAACACCAAGGGGGCGGCACAAGAGGAGAGAATCAGGAAGGGTAGAAGAAAAATGGGGCGAAGGCTTTTCATGATGGCAGGCCCTTTAGGCCGCCCTGATTGTAGCCATTACTTGTGCCCAATCGAAGCCCTCTTTGGGCAGCTCTAGGCAGTGCTGCAGCAAAGAGTCCGTATGCGTTGCCTGGCTCGTGCATTTTTTTGCCCACTGCTGGGCCACATAATGGAGCAAGAGGATTTCCCCGCTGGGAGATAGTTGGAATCCCGACTCCAGGCTCTGCCCAAAATTCCGCACCTCGGCTTCGACTCGCACTGCCCACTCGTTCGGCCAAAAACCCTGGGCCAGTCGGCGGAGGCTGGGGGCTTGGAGAAAGGGGTTGCCCAAGTAAGCGCATAGATACTGAAAACGAAAGCGCTGCAGGCAAGTGAGGAAGGAAGTTTCGTTGCCCTCGGTCGCGCTTAAAGCAAGGCCATGCGCCGCCCCCAGTAAAATTTGCGTCCAGTCGAGTGGCTGCGGGCTCCAAACCGCTGCTTGATAGGGATGAAAGAGAGGCCTTTGTGGAAGTTTGGCTGCAAAGGCTTGGCGCCACGACCTAGGTAAGGAGGCGACAAACTGTTTCCCCTCCTGAGTTGGCCAAACCGAAAGGCGATTTTGCGGGGATGGAAAGCCCAGGCATTCCGCCAAGATTTCGCTGGCGCTTTCGCAAAGATGTTCTGCTGCCTCCGCGATAAAGTCGTCTTCCACCTCCTTGGACTGCAGGAAATTGGCCCATAAGGCCAGAGGTGGAGTATGCAACCAAACCCAATGTTGCTGGGAAGTTTGCCAGACCGTGTTCGCCCGGTCAGCTCCCATTTGTTGCCATACCGGCTCTGGGGATTGATGCAGAACCAGCGGTTGGGCTCCTGCTAGGCGCAGCTTTTGCGGCAAATGGGCATCGGCCAGGTGCCAATCGCCAAAATGCAGAACCACCGTCGGCGGCTTGGCTCGTTTTTGCAACCGCTTCCACAAATCCACAGCCAAGCGGTCGCGTTGGGTCACACTTCCATCTTGCCAAGCGCCAAGAAGGGTGACCTTATGCTTTATTAATCGCGTGCATAAAGGTGCATAGGCTTCGGCTAGGCCTTGCCCGGTGATCAAGGTGATGTCGCTCGCGCCTTGTGCTTCTTGCAGGGATAAGCAAGTGCCGTAGGGCAGGAGTTCCAAGATGAGAACCACCTCTTGGCCTGGGGGCAGAGCCTCAAGTTGCAAGGCCAAGCCAGAGCGAGAGCGCGGCAAGGGGTGAAAATCCGAAACCAGGATAGTTTTGGCCTGACGCAACCCTCGCTGCAGGGATGCCATCGTGCTTTGGCGCAAGGGCTGTTGCCACATGCGCTCCCAAGCCTCGGCATAGCTTTGCAGGTGGGCCGGGACCTCATCCGCTTCCAACGACCACGCCTGGCGCAGACGTCGTTCAAAGCGCGCCATGGTGGCGCGGGCCGAGGTGGAAGCTTCCTCCACCTTGGATTTTCGGCACCTGGCCAGAAAAGCTAAACCGGAAAGCGAACTAGGAGCGAACGCGAGCTTGATAGGGCGCAAGTAAGCCCAGGAAAAAAGCGATGCCATCGTTCCCTTGCCCCCAAGCACCACGGCCGCGATCGGGGAGGTGGAGGGCCGACAAATTGCGCTCTGGATGCGGCATCAAGCCCAAGATGCGCCCGCTTTGCGAAATCAAGCCCGCAATCGCGCCGCGGCTACCGGAAGGGCAATCGGGCCAAGTCTCGGTGATGGTCCCTTCGGCATTGCAATAGCGCAAGGCGATGACGCCCGCTTCCAGCAAGGTGGGGACATCTTGTTCGGGGTTTTGCAAGACGATTTGGCCTTCGGCATGGGCGGAGACCGCATGTAGGATCGAGCCTGGGGGCAGGATATGGCCCATCGGTTCCTCGACTCGCAATCGAGTCCACCGGCATTCAAAACGATGGCTGGCGTTCCAAGTAAGCGACACTTGGACTCCGGGAATGGCGGGCAGCAGGCCGGTTTTCACCAACACTTGAAAACCATTGCAAACGCCAAAGATGGTGCCGCCCCGTTCATGCATGGCGCGCAAGGGCGCTGTCAAATAGCGTTCCACCTCCAACGCCAGAACCCGGCCCGCACCCAAGTCGTCACCATAGGTAAAGCCTCCCGGAATGGCGAAGACATCGCAGCTTTCTAGAGCCTGCGGCTGTTGGATGAGTTCGGAAATATGCATTTCCTGCACCTCGGCCCCTGCGGTTTCAAAGGCAAAACGCAGTTCGCGGTCACAGTTGATGCCGGAGGTGAATAGTTGGAGTACGCGCGGCTTCATGCAAAGACTCCGTTGGCGGTGGCCAATTCTTGGGCGGAGAGGGAAAACACCGATTGGCCATCGGCGAGCACCTCGAGGGTTTGGCTGGTGGTGATCTCACCAATGCTGGCCCAGGCTTGGCAGCGGAACAGGGAAGCAAAGGATTCCACATCTTCGGGCGCGACTTCGACCAGGAAACGACTGGGGGTTTCGGCATACAGGCGCGCGGCCAGCGGAAGTTCGGTGGCTTGGGGAAGACGCGAAGTGTCGAGTTGGATTCCCAACTGCGGGTTGCCGATAAGCATTTCCGCTGCAGCCACGGCAAGGCCACCTTCACTTAGGTCGTGGCAGGCTGCAACCAGGCCTTCGCGGATGGCTTGGTGCAGACAGGCGAACAATGCCGGGGCGGTATCGAAGTTGGGGCGGGGCACTTGGGAATCGTCAAGCTGGAGCAAATCGGCAGCGACCGAAGCCCCTCCGCGCTCATCCGTCAGACCGACGAGAAGCAGCAGGTTGCCGGCCTTGGTGAGGGGGGTGCCTACGGTTTGGGCGCAATCCTCAACAATGGCCATGGCCGTGCATAGCAGAGTGGGCGGAATGGCTTTTTCTTCCTCGCCGACTCGGTATTCGTTATTGAGCGAATCTTTGCCGCTGACGAAGGGAGCGCCAAAAGCCAAGGCGGCATCGCGACAAGCCTCTGCAGCCAAGACTAAGGAGCCAAAGCGATCGGGTTTGCGGCAATCGCCCCAACAGAAGTTGTCGAGGATTGCCGTGCGATGCGGATTTCCGCCGGCCGCGACCACATTGCGGATGGCTTCATCAACGGCATTGGCGGTGGCTGCGTAGGGGTCGAGTTCGGCTTGGCGGGGGGCAAGGCCGCAACCCAAAGCTACGCCCTGCGGCAAGTCGAGACGTGGCTTGACCACCGTGCCATCACCTGGGCCGTGACCATTAGCACCTTGATAGGGCTTGACCACGGTGCCGCCTTGCACCTCGTGATCGTACTGGCGCAAGACCCATTCCTTGGAGGTGATGGAGGGATGTTGGAGGCATTGCAGCAAGAGGGAAGCCCAATCCCCCTGCTCGGGCCATGCGGTTGAGTTTTGCGGTGGGACTGGGGCGACGGCTTGGCGACAAGGTTGTGGTACGCCGCCATGCAAAAACTCCATCGGCATGTCCGCCACCACTTCTCCATGCCAACGCAAAATCAATCGTTGGTGCGCAGCGAAAGTGCCGAGGACGGTGAGTTCGACATCGGCGATAGCGCAAAGCTCTTGCAGGTTGCTTAGGTGTTTGGGGTCCACCGCCGCCACCATGCGCTCTTGCGCTTCGGAAATCCAGATTTCCCAGTACGACAATCCAGAGTATTTCAATGGCGCCTGCTCCAAATCGACTTCCGCGCCAATCTCTTCACCCATTTCACCGACTGCCGAGCTAAAGCCGCCCGCGCCACAATCGGTGACGGCGGTGAACAACCCGCGGTCGCGCGCTTGAATCAACACATCCAACACTTTTTTTTCGGTAATGGGGTCGCCAATTTGCACTGCGGCGGCATCCACGCTTTCAGAGTCTTCATGCAAGGCTTCCGAGCTGAAGGTGGCGCCATGGATGCCGTCGCGCCCGGTGCGGCCGCCAAAGGCCACAATCAAATCCCCAGGGCGCGCAGCCTTGTCGACGCAAGCGCGGGGTATTTCACCTAAGGAGCCGGCGAATACCAATGGGTTGGCAACATAACCGGGGTGGCGAAGAACGGTACCGGCCACGGTGGGAATGCCCATGCGATTGCCGTAATCGCGAACTCCTGCAACCACACCCTCTAAGATGCGGTTGGGATGCATCACGCCTGGTGGCAGTTCGTCCATCTCCATATCTTCCGGCCCCACGCAAAACACATCGGTGGAGGCGAAGGGCCGAGCACCCAAGCCAGTGCCAAGGATGTCGCGGATGACGCCACCGATGCCAGTGCCGGCACCACCATAGGGATCTAAGGCGCTAGGGTGATTGTGAGTCTCGACCTTGATGGCAATGCCGATTTCTTCGGTCATGGCGATGACCCCGGCATTGTCTTTGAATACACTCCAACACCAATCCGGGGAAAGTTTCTGCGTGGCGGCGAACACCGTTTCCTTGAGCAGGTTTTGGTATTGGCGCTCGGCGACGACTTCACCAGAGGCATTGATCTGTTGGAAGTGAACGGGGCCGGTGAGGGTTTTGTGTTTGCAATGCTCGGACCAAGTTTGGGCCAAGGTTTCCAGCTCCACATCGGTGGGCTCTCGCTCCGCCTGCTGATACCAGGCTTGGATGGCCTGCATCTCTTCCACCGTCAGCGCCAAAGACATTTGGGCTGACAAACTTGCAAGGCCGGCTGCGTCCAAGGCGCGCAATGGCACTTCGGTGCGTTGGCTGGGGCGGGGGCTGGGAGTTGGGTGCAAATGAACCGGCGCAGAACCCAAACTGGCCTCTTCAATGGTGAGGTTGGCCAAGGCGGGGCCGCCATGTTGCAAAAAGGCCTGGGCATCCACCGGAGACAAGCAGCGATAACTGCGATAGGTTTCGATGGGGGCACCTGCGGGCAGTGGGATTTCCAACAGCGCCAGGGCCCGAGCGGCGGTTTGGGCTTCGGGGTCGGATACCCCGGGCATGCGGCGGACGAGCAGAGTTTGCGCCCCATGCGGGTCGGCTTCTTCCGGGGCGAGGATGCGTGATACCTCATTAACTGGGTCGGCCAAAAGGCGTTCGACCACCGCTTCGACCTGATCGCGGCTTAGGGAGCCTGGCAATAGATAGCCGCGGCCGACGCGCAAGTCGCCAGGGAGAGGGAATCCTCGGGCTGCCAGGGACTGGAGTGCAGCTTCACCGAGGGGATCTTTGCGGCTGGGCTCCAGTTCCAGCTCAACGCGCCAGGCTGTTAAGGTCATGAGTGCTGGGTTTCCCCGATTGTGCGGATATTCTAGAGTGTCGGTAGGCAGGGAACCACGGCTGCCGCTCGCTTTCATGGCCAAAAAAAAGAAATCTGCTCCTGTAGGTCCTTCGGCGCTTCCCTTTGAACGCCCCATCGAGGATGTGCGGTCCCGTTTGCACGAGCTGGAAAGCTTGGCGCAAAAAACCACTCACGACCTCAGCGAGGAGCTGGCTTTTTATCGACAGCGCCTGGAGCGTCTCACCCAGGAGATTTACGCCGATTTAAGTCCATGGAATCGAGTGCAGGTGGCGCGCCACCCCAACCGCCCGCTCACTTCCGATTACATCCAACATCTATGCCAGGATTGGGTGGAGCTGCATGGGGATGGGGTGTTCGGCGACGATCAAGCCATGGTCACCGGCTTTGCCACCATTCGCGGGCATAAACTACTTTTGGTCGGCCACCGCAAAGGTCGCGATACCAAAGACCGCCTGGCCTGCAACTTTGGCTCGGCGCACCCCGAGGGCTACCGCAAGGCTTTGCGCAAAATGAGGTTGGCTGAGCATTTGGGGTTACCCATTGTTTGCTTGGTCAACACGCCTGGAGCCTATCCCGGCGTGGCGGCCGAGGAGCGCGGCCAAGCGCGGGCGATTGCGGAGAATATCTACGAGATGTTTGGCCTCAAGGTGCCCATTGTGGTGTTGGTGATTGGCGAGGGTGGTTCCGGTGGGGCTTTAGGCATTGGCGTTGGCGACCGCGTCGGCATGATGGAAAATGCCTGGTACTCGGTCATTTCGCCCGAAGGCTGTGCTTCGATTTTGTGGCGCAGTGCCGAAGGCAAAGAAGCGGCCGCAGATGCTCTGCATTTGACCGCCCCCGATTTGTTGAAGCTGGGCATCATCGACAAAGTGGTGGCTGAGCCCGTTGGTGGCGCCCACAATCAGGCGGAGGCGGCGATGGAAGAAGTGGGCCAGCAAATTGCCAACTGGCTGGATGAATTGGCGAAAATTCCTCTGCAGGAGTTGCTCCGGCAGCGGCAAGAAAAATTTCGACGCATGGCCATGGCCGAGGAGAGCTTGCAGGCCCTTTTCCCGCCGCAAACCAGAGCCGCAGAGTCTGGCACCGACCCTGCCGAAGTCGACTCGGTGCTGGAGGTCGACCCGGCACGCAAGCTTGGGCTACCGAAAAAGCCCGAAACCCACTAATTTCTGCCAAATCGGTGGCCAAATTGGCTAACAGGATGGGATTGGGGGCGTAAGGTTAAACAACATGGGTGCTCCAGCCTTTCGCTTAGTCCCTCCTGTCGCCGAGCCAAACCAGGCTGAGGCCCAGGGGGCTTGGGATAATTTGTCGGATGAGGAGCTTTTTGCTCTCACCGTAGAAGGTGAGCGCGAAGCCTTTCATCTGTTGGTTGATCGTTATGAGGCCAAGGCGGTGCATACCGCGCGGTCCATCGTCGGCAGTTATGAAACCGCCCGCGAGGTAGCGCAGGAGGCCTTTTTGAAGGTCTATGCCGCGCGTGATCGTTTTGATCCCAAGCGCAAATTCAGCACCTGGTTCTACCGCATTCTGCGCAACCAGGCGGTGGATCGTTTGCGCCGTACCGCTCCCGGCACCCCTGGGGGCACGGTAGAACTGGTTGGTGATTGGAACACCCAAGATGCCGGACCGGTGCACACCGCATCGGCCACCGAGCGCAAGGAACTGGTCCGTAGGATTTTGGATGCCTTGCCGCATCAATTTCGCGAAGTTTTGATTCTTCGCGACCTACAATCCCTTTCTTGTGCCGATATAGGAGAGCGCGTGGGCGCCACTCCTGGCACGGTACGTTGGCGCCTACATCATGCCCGCAAACTTTTTCGCGACCATTGGGAACGCACCTTGGGTCGTGAAGACGGAGGTGAAGTCCTGTGAACTGTCGACAAGCATCCATTCAAATTTCGCTTCATGTTGGTGATGATTTACCAGCTGCGGATGTTCCTGCTCTAGAGGCCCACTTGGAGCATTGTGCGCTTTGCGAGGCCGAGTACGAAAGCTATGCTTCGGCGCGTGATGCCCTGTTCTTACTGAAAGAAGAGATGACCGAAGAATTCCACCTTTGGGATGAGGTGGAAGCGGCACTCGAACAAAGCCAAACCAGGGCGCGGCCTTGGTATCGTCGGCCGTTTTTTGCTGCCGGTCTGGCTGCCGCGCTGATGTTGGCGGTCTGGCCCCTGTGGAAAGCTCCTAAAAACCCACAGACGGATTTGGTAACGCATTCCGTTTTGCAAACCAGCAGTTCTCCTGCCGTTGCCACTCAGGTGCAAACGGTGGGCGCGCAGACGCCATGGGCGGCCCGTGCTCTCACTCCAGAATCCGAGCTGGTGCCGACGCAAGAAGTTTTGGATTTTCTCAATCGGAGTCAGGGCAAGGGGTTGTTGCTACAAGATTCCAATTATCACCAAAGCTTGATTGCCGTTCCGGTTTCGAATCCTACGCGTCGCGCTTACTAGGCGAGGCGGAACGCCATGTTAGCTTTTCTTGTTTGCGCAGCTGGATTCTTTGCGCAACAAGATTGTCCACTACCGGCGCCGAGTGTAGAGGTGGTGGATGTTGAGTCGCCGCTCAGCCAAGAGCCGGCAGGCAAAGAATCACGAGCAGAAATCCACCTGCAAGCGAGGACGCCTGGCGCGATGGCCAGCTTCGAACAGGAGCTGATGCGGTTGTATGAAGTGTTAAGCCCGTCTCTGGTTGAAGTGCATTTCACCTTGAGCGAAGGCTCCCAGGCCAACGCGGAGAAAAAGGAGCGGCAACTCATTACTTCCGGCGTGGTGCTCAATAACTATGGATTGGTGGTGGTGCCGGTTGCTTTTGATGAAGAGCAGCGCGCGGTGTTGCTGGAGAAAATCCAAGTTCTGCGCATTGACGGTAAAGAGTTTTCCGCAGAGCTTTTGGATTGGAATGAAGACTACGGCTTATCCTTGTTGCGCGCTAAAGATTTGTTGGGTTTAGCCCCATCCTTTTGGAATGGCACCTGGACACAAGAAGGATCCTTGGTGGTGAGTTTGGGCAATGGCTTTGGCTTGCGCTCCTCCATGCATTTGGGCTTGTTGACTGGGCGCGGCCGTAGCATCGACAAAGCTTATGGTCTGTTGCAAATCACCAATCCTGTGAACCTTGCTGACCATGGGGGGTTGTTGGCCAATCGCCGCGGGCAGGTTATTGGAATTTTGATGACGTCTCTGGCCGAGCAAGCTACGGTGCTGTCCTTGCAGAAGGAGCATAAGCAAGAACAGATACCCTGGCTTGAAAAGGCCAAACGCGCTGAAGCGGTTTCTTTTGCCGTTCCCGTTGAAATTGTTTTCCGCATCTTCGCCAAATATTTCCCCAATCAAGGCAGCCCACGGATGCTAGGGGTGATGGTGAATTCCGAGTTGGAAATTATTGAAGAGGCCGGCCAAGAACCAAGCCATGCTTGGCGGCTGCGGGTGACGGGGGTGGAGGCTGGAAGCCCCGCCGATCTCGCAGGCATGCAAACCAACGACATTCTCACCGAGCTAAACGGGGTGCCGACCCATAGCTTGCAGGAGTTAGGGAAGGCCATCCACCAGGCGCCAATGGCGACAACAGTGAAGGTGTTGCGCGGTGATCAGTTGCTGGAATTGCCTTTAGAATTTGAAGACTGAAGCGCGCCAAACTCTTCGATAATCTGCATAGCTTGTTTGACCTGGGGTGAATCAAACTCTAAATCTGTGCGGCTGACAAACTCCCGCATATCGGCGCAAGCTTCGGCCAGGCGGCCAAGTTCATAACAGCATAGGCCGCGGGAGTGGTAGGCCACTCCCATGTCAGGATTGAGATTGAGGATTTGCGTGTATTGCTCCTCTTCGCGTCGGATGTCGCCTTCCGACTTCCAAATGCTGGCGATTAAAAACCGGATAGCGACTTCGCGTTGGATATCGCCCTCTAGATCACGGCGGATGCGGCCTTCTTGTTCCACACTAAGATTGGTGTCGGTGGCCAACACTCGGTTTTTGTATTTTCTGGATTTGCCAAGAATGTCCAAAGCCTGGTTGAGATCGGCCAAGGCCGCTTCGCCTTGATGGAGCAGCGCCAAGACTTGGCCACGCATCTCCAAGGCATCCAGGTTTTCTGGCACGGTTTCGAGGACATCATCGAGCAAGGCTTGGGCCTGGCGGAAATGATTTTCTGCTTTGCCGATGCGTTCCTCGCACAAAGCTAGCTTTTCCTTTTGCACCTCCGGCTCTTCAACTGGATAGTGCAATAGGTTTTCTTTTTCGCTTTGCGCAAACTTATAGAGCATGGAGCCGTAGCGAAAATGAAACTCGGCCAGGGAATAGTCGGCCTTGTAGTTGTCGAGCTCTTCTTGGGCAGTTTCCAAATAGGCCAAGGCATGCGCCACCTGCTGCAAATCTCTTTGCATGACCAAAGCACGGCCGGCGAGGAGGTTGAGGCCGCCGTCGTCGGGCTCAATTCGCAGCCCAAGTTGGGCCTGTTGGAAGGCTTGGGGGTAGCGGCCCGAATTGAAATACTGGGCAGCCCGCTCGCGAAAATCCTCCAAGCGGGCTTGTTGGTCTTCTTGTTCGGCGCTGCTGCAGGACAGGCAGCTCAGGCAGAGCAAGGTGGCGAAAGCGAAGAAGGGAAAGCGGGGCATGGTCAGGCTAATGGAGCCGAGTGCTTAGGTTACTCGGCGTCCCATAGCCATGGGGCGGTAATTGGCGTCCACTCCTGCAGGCCTTCGGGGAAGAAGATGCCCAATTCGCGGGTGGCACTTTCCGCGCTGTCGGAGCCATGGATGAGGTTGTAGGAGCGGGAATTGCCAAAATCGCCACGAATGGTGCCGGGTTCGGCTTCGTTGCCAAAGGTTTTGCCCATGAGGCTACGGGCAACGTGGATGGCGCCAGGGCCACGCAAAGCCAGGGCGATGATGGGGGAGCTGGTCATGAAACCGACAAGACCGTCATAAAAGGGCTTGCCGACATGCTCGGCGTAATGTTGAGCGGCCATTTCTTGGCTCATGGTGAGTAGCTTGAGGCCGACGATTTGTAGCCCCTTTTCCTCAAAACGGCTGAGAATGCGACCAGCGAGGCCCCGATGCAGAGCATCAGGCTTGAACAGAATGAGAGTGGTTTCCACGATGCACAGGTTCCGGAGGTCATCCGGGCGAAGGAGGATAGGGCTTCCCGCCAAAGTTTGCCAGTTTCGTCGTTGATGAATCCGCAGGCTCGCCTAGAATACGCGCCGATTCTCCACCCTGAACCCACCAATCACTAGGGAACAGGTTTTGTTCTTTCGCCCTCCACGGAAGAAAGTCTTGTCCGAAAACTCCCCCCAGGAGCCTCAGGAGCCAGCGGAACCCCGTGCTCCGGTGCGTGAATACGCCCGCTTGAGCAGCATGGGCTTTGAATTTTCCGCCTCGGTCGCCCTTTTGGGGTGGCTTGGTTGGTTGCTGGACGGATTCTTTGGCCTGCAAGAGCAGTTTCCCGCCTTTTTGTTGGTGGGAGTGTTTCTTGGAGTAGGTCTTGGCATCTACCGGCTGCAACTCAAACTCGGCTCAAGGTCTACCCAAGATTCTTCCCCGCCCGAGGACTCCGACTCATGAAAAGCTTCGCCCTGTTTTTCCTCCTGGGCCTAGTCGCCTGCTTTTGGTTGCCCCAAGATTGGCAGTTGGCGGTGGCTTTGGGATGGGGAGCCACCTTGGTGGTGGAAACTTGGCTGCACCATCGTCGCCAGCAGGTGATGCAAGACGGAACGCCTCCGCGTCAGCTCCTGCTCACTTTGGTGATCGGCTTTCTCGGTCGTCTCAGTTTGCTTTTTGTCGGCGCCTTGGTCGGTGCTTTTAGCAACTGGTATTCCCCGGGCATCTTTCTTGGCGCTGCTCTTGCCGCTGTGGTGGTGGGAGAAGTGCTCTCTCTGCCTCCACTCATGCGAGCCACTCGGCGCGGCCGCAACTCCTCGCCTGACGAACCCACTCACTCATCGTCGTGATTCTCAACCTCCTCCAATCATCCGTTAGCATGCTCTCCACTGCTGGTGGCGAGGGTGGCGAGGGGAGTCCTTTCGACCATCTCTTCGCCCACGTGGTGCCGCAAACGGAGGTATTCGGAATTCACTTGCCGACCTTGTTTGGACAGCAGATTTGGAACCTCCA
>JAJRZS010000026.1 GCA_024275135.1 Planctomycetota bacterium
GAGCCACGGGCTTGGCTGGCTTGGCCGCGGGTTTCACTGGAGCCACGGGCTTGGCTGGCTTGGCCGCGGGTTTCACTGGAGCCACGGGCTTGGCTGGCTTGGCCGCGGGTCTCACTGGAGCCACGGGCTTGATGGGCTTAGCTACCGGCTTCGACGGTACGGGTACAGCTTTGCCCTGGGCAACCTTGCGGTCGACGGGCTTGGCCTTGTCCGGGCGTTCCTTGGTGTCCGCTTTGGGCTGGCCAAGAGGCTGCGCCAAGGGCTTGGCTTCCGCATCCTCCTTGGCCGGTTGGGGAGCAAAGCTCGGTTTTGGCAGCGGTGGGATGGAAACCTCGCCACCACAAAGTCGGCATTTCACCTTGGTTGCAGTGACGGAATCAGGGATGTCGCCATAGCGTTGGCCACACTTTGCACAAGTGCCGATGCGTTCAGACATGTTAGGTTCGCTGTTGGGAGTTCCGCGCCAGGCAAGGGGAAGGGGCCGACGCCATGCCCTAGAATAGTCTCCCGCAGGCATTGTGGTGACGTCTTCCTTCCAACTCGTGAGCGATTTTTCCCCCTGTGGCGATCAACCACAGGCTATCGAGGCCTTGACCCAGGCCTTTCAACAGCCTCATGCCCGGCGCATTTTGCTTGGCGTCACCGGCTCGGGGAAGACCTTTACCGCCGCCCATGTCATCCAGCGCCTTAATGTGCCCACTTTGGTTTTGGCGCCCAACAAAACTTTAGCGAGCCAATTATTCGCCGAATTTCGGGAACTATTTCCCCGTAATGCTGTGGAGTATTTCGTCTCCTACTATGATTATTTTCAACCGGAGGCCTACATTCCATCTTCCGATTCTTACATCGAAAAAGACGCTCGCATCAACGACCGGATTGATTTGTTGAGGAATGCGGCTACCGCGTCTTTGCTTTCTCGCCGGGACGTCCTGGTGGTGGCTTCGGTTTCTTGTATTTATGGTTTGGGCGACCCAGAAACTTATCAGGGACTTGCGATTACGGTGCGACAAGGGGATCGCATTCGACGTGAGGAATTGGTGCGGGGATTTGTCCGCACACAACATGTGCGCGCTGAAGTGGGTTTGCGTCCAGGAACTTTTCGTTTGCGCGGACCAGCTTTAGAGGTCTGGCCCATCCATGAACAAGATCGGATGCTGCGTATTGAGTTGGATGGTTCCTTAATCGATGCACTGCTTTATGTCGATCCACTCACTGGAGAAATCCTGGAGGAAGTAGCAACCGTTTCCGTATACCCTTGCGGGCATTATGTGCAACCGGAAGACCGCATTCCTCAAGCCATGCTCAGCATTCGTGCAGAGATGGAGGAACAAGTTCGACGCCTCCGTAAAGCCGGAAAAGAATTGGAAGCCGAGCGCTTGGAGCGTCGCACTCTTTCCGATTTAGAAGATTTACAGGAACTTGGCCATTGCCATGGAATTGAGAATTATTCACGGCACTTCGAAGGAAGATCCTCCGGGCAGCCACCCTTTACTTTGCTCAATTACTTTCCCAAGGATTTCCTTTGTATCGTCGATGAGAGTCATGTGACCTTGCCCCAGGTCTATGGCATGTCTCGTGGCGACGCTGCGCGCAAGAAAAATTTGATTGAATATGGCTTTCGCTTACCTTCGGCCTTGGACAATCGGCCCTTGCAGGAAGCCGAATTTGAACCTTTATTGGGGCGCGTGATGTATGTTTCAGCGACTCCGGGACCGCGAGAGAAAAAACTCTGTCCCGAACCTCCGGTTGAACAAATCGTACGTCCAACGGGTTTGCTCGACCCGCTTTGTGAGGTGCGGCCAGCGGTTGGGCAAGTCGAAGATGCCTTGGCTTCCATTTTGCCTGTGGTCGAAAGCGGAGAGCGGGTGCTGGTGACCACCTTGACCAAACGCAGCGCCGAAGATTTAACCGAGTTCTTGCAGGAGAACCAGATTCAGGCGCGCTACCTGCATGCCGACATCGACACTTTGGAGCGTTCGGAAATCTTGCGAGATTTGCGCCTTGGGGTGTTTGATGTGCTCGTCGGCATCAACTTGTTACGAGAAGGTTTGGATTTGCCCGAAGTATCTCTGGTTTTGGTACTTGATGCGGATCGTGAAGGTTTTCTCCGTTCGACAACCTCCCTGATTCAAACTTGTGGACGTGCTGCTCGCAATTTAAATGGCAAGGTGGTTTTTTATGCCGACAAGATCACCAAATCATTGCAAGAAACCCTCGATGAGTCGGCGCGAAGGAGAAAAATCCAAGAAGCCTATAATTTAGAACATGGGATTCAGCCACAAACCATCCGCAAAAAAATCTCCGGCTCGCTGGCCCATTTGTTAGGCGAGGAACAAACGCCGAGTTCCGAACTGGTGGAAGAGAAACGGTTGCCTGTACGCATACAAGAATTAGAAAAGGAGATGTTGAAGGCAGCCTCCTGTATGGATTTTGAAAAGGCCATTCAGCTGCGGGATGAGTTGCGTCGACTTGAGCTGGCCTTGCTTGAACTTGCCTAAAACATGGACAGCAATTTCTCTCGGGATCTACAGCAAGCCCCTGCTCGGCCTGGGGTTTATTTGTTCAAAGATGCTCAAGGGAAAGTGCTTTATGTGGGCAAAGCCATCCATTTGCGCAAAAGAGTCCAGGTTTATCGACGGCCCGGAGCGGATGGTCGCGAGCGAATGAAAGGACTTTTAACAACGGCAACGGCGGCCGAATTTCGGGTGACGGATAATGAAAAAGAAGCGATTTTATTAGAAGACCGCCTGGTGAAACTTTACCAACCTTCTTTGAACGTATTGTTGAAAGACGACAAGTCTTTTCTCTATGTGCAACTCACTACTGATCATCCTTTTCCCGCCGTCCGAGTAGCTCGAAAACGGGGCAAGAGCGGAACTTTTTTTGGTCCTTATCCTTTTGCCGGAGCCGCCCGCCGCAGCAAGCGATTGTTGCAAGGTGCCTTTGGCCTGCGGGATTGCTCCGACCACACACTGCGCAATCGCGCTCGACCTTGTCTGAAGTATGGGATGGGTCTGTGCTCTGCGCCATGCGTACAAAAGATTGAAAAAGAAGCCTACGCTCGGGCGGTGGAATCCGCCATTTCCGTGCTTGGAGGAAAAGTGGACCTCCACTTGCAAAAGGAAAAGAAAAAAATGCTGGAGGCCTCAGCAGTTAGAAACTATGAGAGTGCTTTGCGAGCTCGGGATCGCATGCGTGCCCTCCAGGCTCTGGCCGAGCCTCAAAAGGTTCGTTTGCAGAAGAAAAAAGATTTTGATGTTTTGGGTTTGGACGAACGCGGTTATTTTGCTTTGTTGCAATACCGAGATGGCGAATGGTTGCATACTCGGCGAGGTTCGGTTCCGTTTTTGCCTTCGCCAGCAGAAACTATTTCCCAGTTATTGGTCGCGCTTTACCAACATGATGAAGATTTCGTGCCGGAAATTTTGGTTGGCGCTTTGCCGGAGGAAAAGGAGGGGCTGGAAGCCTGTTTTAGTCAACGTCTGGGGCAAAGGGTGCGGATTTTTGCGCCGCAAAGGGGAGCCAAGCGGGCTTTGTTGCGCATGGCGGAAAGTAATGCTCGAGCGCAAGCAGGTTCCCAACTGCGTGTGCCGTGGCAAGAGGTTTCTCAACGCATTGCCACCCTTCTTCATCAGCAGGCCCCAGCGATTGTGGATTGCATCGATATTTCCCATCTGCAGGGCAAAGAGCGGGTGGCCTCGAAAGTGCGTTTTACCGAAGGCCAAGCAACGCGCAGTGCCTACCGGCGCTATTTAGTTGGGGGTGGCGTCGGCAATGATGATTTTGCCGCGATGCGGGAAGTGGTGGCCAGGGTGTTGGCCCGCGCCGACGAGGATGGCCTACCGGATTTGCTGGTTTTGGATGGAGGGCAAGGTCAGCTTTCGGCCGCCTTGGAGAGCTTGGCTGCGAGCAAGATGTCGTTGCCGATGGTGGCTTTGGCCAAAGCGCGAAAAGGACGCGGGCCGATAGCTGCTGAAGAACGACTTTTTTTGCCTGGGGGCGCAGGGCCATGTGTGTTGGACCGAGGAACCCCAGAGCGATTGTTTTTTGAACGGCTGCGCGATGAGGCGCACCGTTTTGCCATTGGCTATCATCGACGAAGGCGTGAAAATTTAAGGTTGGTCTTAGAAGAAGTGCCGGGTATTGGTCCGAGTAGGCGCAGGGTTTTGTTAGATGCTTATCAAGGCAAATTAGATCGGATCCGCGACGCACCGGTAGAGGAATTGATGCAGCTGCCGGGGATGCAAAAAGCATTGGCTGTGGAAGTAAAAAAACATCTCCAACGGGTAATGCCCTAAGTCCCGCGTGGATGATGGAGTCGGTGGTAGGCTTGGAGTTGTTCCACTTCCAAATGGGTGTAGCGTTCGGTTGTGCGCAAATCCGCATGACCTAGGAATTCTTGCACACTACGCAAATCTCCACCTCCCACAAGCAGGTGGGTGGCACAGGAATGACGCAAAATATGGGGATGCAGCTGAGGAGACAAGCCACAGGCTAAAGCATGCTGCCGAACGATGCGGAAGGCGCGGTGGCGATCCAGGGCCCGCCCACTTTTGGAAAGCAAAACTTCGGACCCCGGATTGGGCCGTGTAGAACGCCCCTCTTCCAGCCAGGATTGAAGTCTTTCGCGGGCGAGGCCGCCAAAGGGAACAAGACGTTCTTTATTTCCTTTGCCCCGCACTTGCAATAAGCCCGGAGTCGAAGTGTTGGCAGGGTTTTGTAAATGCAAATCAGCCAGTCGGAGCTGGATGGCTTCGCTGACCCGTAGGCCGCCGCCATAAAGCAAAGCGAGGAAGGCGCGGTCGCGCTGGCCAATCCAGGTAGAGGAGGAGGGGGCGTCCAGCAGCTGGCGGGCTTCCTCCGGGGTGAGGATTTCGGGAAGACGTTGCCACAGATGCACTTTGCCCGAAAGGCGGGTCGGGTCTTTGCTCTCCAATCCGTACTCAGCCCGCATCCAGCGAAAGAATCCGCGCAAACTCGACAGCATGCGCACTTGACTCGCTGGAGCCAGGCCCTCAGCCCGCAGCTCGGCCATCAGTTGCCCAAGGTGAAAAGGTTCTAAGTCTTTCCAGTGGCGAATCTTGTGAGCCTTGCTTGCCTCGGCAAATCGAGTTAAATCGCGACGGTAGGCGGCTAAAGTATGGGCCGACAAACCCGCTTCAGCAGCCAAGCTGGCGAGGTATTCCTCCATGGCGGCCAGCAAAGGGGCCGTTGGGGATTGACCGGGAGAATCCACAGACACTAGAATCCGCCACCTCCTTTGAGGCGACCCCCTCAAGATAACGC
Source organism: Planctomycetota bacterium (assembly GCA_024275135.1). Lineage (GTDB taxonomy): Bacteria > Planctomycetota > UBA1135 > UBA1135 > UBA1135. The sequence goes on from JAJRZS010000026.1 coordinate 5,287, forward strand.
GATGGCCAAGCTCACCAAAACCCAACAGAAGAAATTTCGCCCGGTCCTCTTGGAGATTCTCCGTCAACTCGATGTGAAATTGGGACGCTTGGAAGAGGCGGTGCTTTTGGCGGATGTCGAGAAATCGGGAGATGATGGGGAGGATGCTGGTGGCGAGGGCTACTCCCGTGATTTTCAACTCGGTTTGTTGGAGAATGAGGGAGAAATCCTGAAATCCACGCGTTTGGCTTTGGAGCGCATCGACAAGGGCACTTATGGCACTTGCCTCGCTTGTAAGGAGCTCATCCCGGAGCGGCGCTTAGAGGTGGTTCCTTATGCTGAGTATTGCGTTGCTTGCCAAGAACTCGCAGAAAAAGGCGATCTCGAATTTGACTGAGCTCTCCGCTCCTTCCCCTTCAAGAGGGCTGAAACGGCCTTGGTTTTGGGCCTGCGTTTTCGGGCTTATTACTTTTGACCTTTGGAGCAAAGCGGCGGTTTTTTCATCCCTCGGCTTGGGGGGCGGCGCGCGTCCCATTTGGGGAGACTGGCTTTCTTTTTTCTGCCTCACCAATGCCGGTGGTATTTGGGGATTGGGGAATGAGGGTGGGTTTACCACTTTGCTCACCTTGGTGCGCCTGGCCGCGGTCGGGCTGTTGGTGGTTTTTGTCCGCCGCCAACCCGACGAAAACAAAATGGGCCTGCTCACGCTGGCGCTCTTGATTGCGGGGGCGGTCGGCAACCTTTACGACAATCTGTCCGCCTGGATGCCCTGGGATTTGGATGACCCGGGCAAGGTTCGGGATTTTGTCATGGTTCGCTTCGTGGAGCCGGGTTGGTGGCCCCATGCCTTGCCTTGGCCGCTGGATCCCTTTCCTATTTTCAACTTTGCGGATGCCTGCATTTCGGTTGGCTTTTTGCTGCTCATCACTGGTCTTGCCAAGTTGCGACTGCAGGCAGAAGGCAAAGAGGAAAAGGAGTAAACTGCTGGCATGCTGCGCACCCAGATTGGCGACTTAAGCTTGCCCTCGCCTTTGCTTACGGCTTCCGGCACCTTTGGCCATGATCCCGCCGCCTTGGCCTTTTTGCAGCCGGGAGATTTGGGTGCCTTGGTGTTGAAAACGGTCACTCCGGAACCTCGGCCTGGAAACCCTCCCCAGCGCATGGCGGAATTTCCGGGTGGTGTGCTCAATGCCATTGGTTTGGAAAATAAGGGTCTAGACTATTGGCGGCGGGAAGTGGCGCCCCAATTAGAACAGGTTTCCATGCCCGTGGTTGCCAATGCCGGCGGCCATAGCGTGTCGGATTATGTGGCCATGGTGCAGGCTTTTTCCGCCATGCGAGGAGTCGCCGCCATTGAGCTGAATTTATCTTGTCCGAATGTGCAGGGTGGGATTCAATTCTCCACCGACCAGAACGCGCTGGCGGAGGTGGTTGCCGCCTGCAAAAGCCAAGCGCAAAAGCCATTATGGGTAAAATTGTCTCCCAACGTCGGCCAAATCCAGCCCTTGGCCATCGCTGCTGCCGAGGCCGGTGCCGACGCCCTCACAGTATGTAATACGCTGATGGGCTTGTTGGTGGACTGGCGTCGCCGTCGTCCGATTCTGGCCAATGGCACCGGTGGGATGTCCGGGCCTGCGGTCAAGCCCTTGGCCCTGCGTCTGGTCTGGGAGGTGAAACAGGTGGTGGATGTCCCAATTGTGGCCAGTGGTGGCGCCCGTTGTGCGGATGATGTGCTCGAATACCTAGTCGCCGGCGCCACCGCAGTGCAAATTGGCACCGCTTCCTTCCGACGGCCGCAGGCGATCTCCGAAATTGCCCAGGAACTGCGGCAAATCTTAGAACAGGAGGATTTGAGCCTGCAGGAGCTTCGCGCTTCGCTTGTTTGGCCCAATCCCGTATCCTGTTAGGCCGCTTCCACCCGAACACCCGGTGGGAGACCGCAACACCATGGTCGACATCGACGCGATAACGGATTCCCTGAAAGGGTTGGGCGAGGGCTTTGGCCGCGTCCTAAACAAGGTTTTTGGCTCCCAAAACTCCCGTGTGGTCAAGCGCATGGAGCCTTTAGTGCGCAAAGTAGCTTCCTTCGAGGAATGGGCGCGGGCTTTGTCGGCAGAGGACATTTGCCAGCAAACCGCGGTTTGGAAAAAGGATGTTGCGGAAGGGCGAAAACTGGACGAGCTTTTGCCAGAGGCGTTTGCCATGGTACGCGTGGCTTCCGAGCGCACTCTTGGCCTGCGGCACTACGATGTGCAGATTATTGGTGGTGCGGTCTTGCATGCTGGGAGCATCGCCGAAATGGCTACCGGAGAGGGCAAAACCTTGGTGGCCACCCTGGCTGCCTATCTCAACGCACTCAGGGGCAAGGTGTTTGTGGTTACGGTCAATGATTATTTGGCCCGACGCGACGCGGAATGGATGGCACCGGTTTATGAATACTTAGGTCTTCAGGTGGGCTCCATTCAATCGGCGATGACCCCCGCCGAGCGCCATCCGATTTATGCTGGAGATGTCATCTATGCCACCAACAATGAGTTGGGTTTCGATTATTTGCGCGACAACATGAAATCCCGCGTGGAAGATCAGGTGCAACATAGCCTCGACTTCGCCATCATCGATGAGGTCGACTCTATTTTAATCGATGAAGCGCGGACTCCATTGATTATTAGTGGCCCGGCAACTGGCAATGCGGAAAAATATCGCGTGGGCATGGCTGCAGCCCGCAAACTGAAAAACGAAGAGCATTTCGAATGTAAGGAAAAGGAGAAGTCGGCCATTCTCACTGAAGAGGGCATCATTGAGGCGCAAAAAATCCTGGGCATTGATGATTTTTATAGCGGTGCCGAAAACATGGAATGGCCGCATATTTTGGAGCAGTGCTTGCGCGCCCTCCATATTTACAAGAATGAGGTGGACTATGTGGTGAAAGACAACTCCATCGTCATTGTCGATGAATTTACCGGACGCATGATGGAAGGGCGTCGCTGGGGGGATGGTTTGCACCAGGCGGTCGAGGCAAAAGAGGGATTGCGCCCCAAAGCCGAAAACCAAACTCTGGCCACCATTACTTTCCAGAATTATTTCCGCCTTTATGGGAAGTTATCGGGAATGACGGGAACGGCGATGACCGAAGCTGGCGAGTTCGCCAAAATTTACGATTTGGACGTAATTCAAATTCCCACCAACCGGCCGATTGCGCGCAGGGATGAGGCTGATGTGGTGTTTTTGAAGACACCCGATAAATGGAAGGCCATCGCCAAAGTGATTGAAGAGGCACGGGACCGTGGACAGCCCGTGTTGGTTGGTACCACCAGCATTGAGAACTCGGAGTTGCTGTCCGGCATTTTGAATCGTCGGGGCATTCGCCACAATGTTTTGAATGCGAAGCAGCATGAAAATGAAGCGCAAATTATTGCCCAAGCTGGGCGCAAAGGTGCGGTAACGGTTGCCACCAACATGGCGGGGCGTGGTACCGACATCGTCCTTGGCGGCAATGTCGAGGCCATGTTGCCGCATGAAGTTGCCAAGCGCAAAATTGACCCTGAAGATGCAGATGCTATAGAGGCTTTGCGTCAGGAGTTGCTCGCTGCCCACAAAATAGAAAAAGAAGAGGTTTTGCAGGCGGGCGGCTTGTTTGTGATTGGCACCGAACGGCATGAGTCTCGCCGCATCGACAATCAGTTGCGTGGGCGTTCCGGGCGCCAAGGAGACCCTGGTCGTTCCCGTTTTTATCTGTCCTTGGACGATCCTCTCATGAGGAGGTTCTACAAGGATTGGGTGAAAAACTTCCTGGCCAAAGCAGGCATGGGTGGTGGTGAACCTGTGGAGTCGAAGATGGTTTCGAATGCGATTAAGAAGGCGCAAAAGAAAGTCGAAGACTACCACTTTGAGATTCGTAAGAACCTGCTTGAGTATGACGAGGTCATGAACGAGCAGCGGAAAATGATTTACAGCCAACGGCAAAAGGCTTTGCTTGCAGAAGGATTGCGTGACCGCGTGGAAGCGATGGCGGAACAAGTCATTGATCAGGCGGTGGAAACCTACGGTGGTGATGGTCGGGAAATCCCTACCGATTGGGACGCACTCCATCTTTGGGCGGAGCGGCGTTGGCGCTATCGCGGTTCGGTTGAAGAAATGAAAGCCATTGGTGTTACCCACATCGCCGACCATCTGTTTGAGGATTTCAAGAAGTGCTACCAGGAGAGAATCCAGGCCGTTGGTGAAGACGCCATGACCCAGCTTGAGCGGTTTTTGATGCTCAACGCAATCGATAAAAAGTGGAAGGAGCATCTTTACATCATGGATGCTTTGCGCTCGGGTATCGGTTTGCGTGGCTACGCGCAGGTGGATCCGAAAAATGAATACAAGCGAGAAGGGCTGCAGCGTTTCGAGGAATTGCTATTTGCCATAGCGGATGACGTCACCAATCATGTGCTTCGCTTCGAGTTGGCCAGCCAAGATGAATCGCAAATTGGGGCTGCTTACCAAGGACAGAGTGCTTCCCACCCGCAGTTTGGAGGCTCTGTTTCCCAGGCTCGTCCAGGGCGGCCTCAGCGTCAAATTGCCGTGGGCTATGCACAACCATCGCAAACTGGTGGCCCAGCGCCTGTTGCGCCAAGTAAACCGGCAGCGAGCCCCAGTGCTGTGGATTCGGGGCCGAAAACGCCAGAACAGCATAAGCCAAAGGTTGCCCGCAACGCCCCATGTCCTTGTGGTTCTGGTAAAAAGTACAAGCAGTGTCACGGCAAGAATTAACTCTTCTGTCTGTCAATCATGAATAAACGTTGGGCAGCGTTCCTGCTCTACGATTTGTTGTTGGTCGTGGTAGGGGTTCTGCTTTCCCCCTTTGCAATTTTTCGTGCTTTACGGTCGCCAGATTTTCGTCGAAGTCTGCCCGGACGTCTGGGGTTTGCGAAGGATCTGGCAGTCAGGCCGGGTCGAATTTTGTTGCATGGGGTTTCTGTAGGCGAAGTCAAAGCGTTGAAACCTTTGGTTGCGGAATTAAGCAAGCAATATCCCGACCGGGAGTTGGTCATTTCCTCAACCACACCAACCGGAATCAGCACCGCCAAACAATTGTTTCCCAATTTTGTGGTCACCGCCTATCCGCTTGATTTGCCTGGGGTATGCCGCCGTTTTTTGCGCCGCATCCAACCCGATTTGGTGGTTCTTGCGGAGTTGGAAATTTGGCCTAATTTTTTGGCCACCTGCAATGCCCTTCATATTCAAGTCGCCATTGTCAATGGACGCATCACCCAAAGGTCTTTGGCCGGCTACCGTAGGGTGCAGAAATGGTTACCGCAGTTTGAGCGCATTGCGCTTTATGGGGTGCAAAACCAGCGCTACGCCAATCGCTTTTCGGAATTAGATGTACCTTCAGAGCGGGTTGTGGTTTGCGGAAATTTGAAGTACGACAATTTGCCCACCGCTGCGGAACAGGAGGCCTTTGCGGGGTCTATTTGGCGGCATGGACTTGGAGGCGTGCCGATTGTGGTTTTAGCAAGCACCCATGAGCCAGAGGAGGTGGATTTGGTGCGGGAATGGATTGGCCGGGAGGGTTCAACACATGCGGTGTTAGTGGTCGTGCCCCGTCATCCGCAGCGATGTGAAGCTTTGATTCCTCGGCTGCAAAGATTGGCTCCCCATTTGAACTCGCGACTATTTTCCCAGGCGCATGGCTTGCAGGATTTACGCGCAGGCAGTTTGCTTTTGGTGGATGCCTTTGGCCAATTGGAGTTTTTGTACAGAGTTGCACAAATGGCCTTTGTTGGCGGGAGCTTGGTTGACCATGGAGGGCAAAATGTCTTAGAGCCTGCGGTTTTTGGAGTGCCCGTGGTGGTTGGGCCGCATACCGAAAACTTCGAGGAAGAGGTTGAGGTATTAGCTGCGGAAGGGGGGGTGGTACGGGCCCAAACAGCACAGGAAGTGGTAGAATGCCTGCTTGAGTGGCTGCAAGATTCTGATTCTGCCCAAAAAATCGGGCAGAACGGCGCGAATGCTCTTGAATCGAAGCGAGGGGCGGCGCAAAGTACCGTTCTAGCCTTGCATCAAGCTGGCCTTCTCTGAGCCTACTTGTTCTCCATTCCTCGCGGACTTGCCGCTCCCAATACCCCTTGATGGAAAGAAAACTGTTTACATCCGAATCGGTGTCCAAAGGTCACCCAGACAAAGTCTGCGACCAAGTTAGCGATACCATCCTTGATGCTTGCTTGCGGGAAGATCCCAATGCCCGCGTCGCTTGCGAGACTTTTGTCACCACTGGCACGGTGGTGGTCGGTGGAGAGATTACCACCAGCACCTATGTCGATGTGCAGGAAGAAGTGCGTAACACATTGCGTGAAATCGGCTACACTCAGGCTGGCATCGGCTTCGATGCCGACTCCTGCGGAGTCCATGTGTTGATTCACTCGCAATCGCCGGACATCAGCCAAGGTGTGACCCAAGCCGAAGGCGTCAAAGAAGGTTTAACCGGTGCCGGTGACCAGGGCATGATGTTTGGTTTCGCCTGTAAAGAAACCGAGGTTTTAATGCCTGCGCCGATTCATTGGGCGCATCGTTTGGTCGAGCGTCAGGCCGAAGTGATGCAAAGTGGAGAATTGCCTTGGTTGCGTCCCGATGCCAAGGCGCAAGTCACATTCGCTTACGAAGGCGATCAACCTGTTGGCATTGAAACGGTTGTCTTGTCTACCCAAACCGAAGATATCGCGATTGAAACCATTCGTCAGGCGGTAGAAGAAGTCATCGTTCGGCCCGTGTTGCCGAAGGAATGGCTACACAACAACACTCGTTTTCACATTAATCCAACGGGCAAATTTGTCGTCGGCGGTCCCCATGGAGACGCCGGGCTTACCGGCAGAAAAATCATAGTCGACACCTATGGTGGCTATGCTCGGCATGGAGGGGGTGCCTTTTCCGGCAAAGACTGCACCAAGGTCGACCGCTCTGCAGCTTATGCGGCGCGTTGGGTAGCCAAGAATATCGTGGCCGCTGGCTGGGCTGAGCGCTGCGAGGTGCAATTGGCCTATGCCATTGGCGTGGCCGAGCCTGTTTCCATTCGCGTCGACACCTTCGGCACTTCGGCTGGTATGGCCGACACGCAGATGGAGCAGCATTTGCGCCATTTGGAAGCCTGGCAGGGATGCCTGGCCTTTACCCCTGATTGGATTATCGGCCGCCTTGGCTTGCGTAATCCAACTGGCTACAAGGAAGCTGGCGGCTGGACCTATCGTCAATCTGCCTACCACGGTCACTTTGGCCGCGACATCTTCCCCTGGGAAAAACTGAATCTTGTGACCGAACTCCAGTCCTTGGCTAGTCTCAAGGCAAGTTGCTAAACCTACTCATGAGCACAACTGCAGAAGACCTTCAATTCAAAGTCGCCGATCTCTCCCTTGCGGACGAAGGCCGACTCCTCATCGACTGGGCGGAATCGCGCATGCCTGTGTTGATGCAACTGCGCGAGAAGTTTGCCAAAACCCAACCCTTAAAGGGGCACCGGATTACGGGTTGCCTTCATGTCACCAAGGAAACGGCGGTGTTGATTCGCACGCTGAAAGCAGCCGGTGCCGAAGTGGCTTGGTCTGGTTGTAATCCCTTGTCCACCCACGATGCCGTGGCCGCTGCCTTGGCCGAGGAGGGGATTCGGATTTTCGCTTGGTATGGTCAAAATACCGAGGAGTTTTATTGGTCGATTGATCGCACCTTGGATTTCAAACCAACGCTCACTTTGGATGACGGCGCGGATTTGATTTTCCGTGTCCATTTTGAACACCCCGATTTGTTTGATGGCATTGTTGGTGGCTCTGAAGAAACCACAACCGGGGTGCATCGCCTGCGCGCTATGGCCGCGGACGGCAAGCTGATGTATCCGGTGATTGCCGTCAACGATGCCGAAACCAAATGGGATTTCGACAATGTTTACGGCACAGGACAAAGCTCTTTAGATGGTATTTTGCGCGCCACCTCGGTTTTGTTGGCAGGTAAAAACTTTGTCACTGCCGGCTATGGGCATTGCGGCAAGGGCTGCGCCATGCGAGCCAAAGGCATGGGGGCCAACGTGATTGCCACGGAGGTGAAGCCCACAGCAGCCCTGAAGGCAACTTTGGAGGGTGTGCGCGTGATGACTATGGACGAAGCAGCCAAAGTCGGCGACGTTTTCATCACCACCACAGGCATGAAAGATGTCATCGTCAAACGCCATTTTGAGGCGATGAAAGATGGCGCCATTGTTTGCAACACTGGCCACTACGATTGCGAGCTCAATCTTGAAGATTTGAATTCCATCACCGTGTCAAAACGCGAAATGCGCGATAACTGTGTGGAACACACGCTAAAAGATGGCAAGCGCATTTATGTTTTGGCGGAAGGCCGTTTGGTGAACCTGGCAGCTGCTGAAGGTCATCCTTCGGAAGTGATGGACATGAGCTTTGCCAACCAGTTTCAAGCCATGATGTTGTTGGCGAAAGATGGGGAGAAGCTCGATAAAGGTGTTCACGAATTGCCGGAAGCGCTGGATCAGGAAATCGCCCGCATCAAACTCGATTCCATGGGCATTGGTCTGGATGAACTCACTCCCGAGCAAATCGCCTATGCCACCGATTACTCACAAGGAACCTAGCATGACTTCCACTTGTTGCCCTCGGCCTCGTACCGGCTTTACTCTGCTGGAAATGATGATCGTGATTATGATCATCGGCATTTTGAGTACCTACTTGGTTGTTTCGGCGCCCAATTGGATTGACAAAGCCAACATGACGGGGTCCGAGGCCAACATGAAACGGATTTACATGACCTTGTTGGATTACCAGGCCAATCACAATGGTTCTTGGCCACGGGATCAAGGCCAGCGATTCTTCCTTCGTCCGTGGAAGGATGGCATGGTGGAGAAAGTTGAGCAGCAGGCCAAAATGTATTTTTCCCCATCCGAACCCTTCGCCGACATCCTTGCTGATGCGGGCATGGATGAGGGCGAAGTGACAATTGTCGAATGGTTGGATGATTGGGATGCAATTGGCCCAGGCTATACCAGCTATGCCGGTTTCACCACCGGCGGAGATCGCTCCGTGCGTGGCCGGCTGAGGAAAAACCCCGGAAGCACGGCCATTATTTCCGATGCCCACATGATTCACCGCACGGCCCTTATTTACCTCACCGCGGATGGGGCGCCCCACCGTTACCAACGAGCGGACATTGAAGAGGAAACGGGCCTTTCCTTTGACGATGGTGATGACATCCAGGTTGGGCCTGGATGCGAGATTGAAGTTTTGCAAACCGTCTCGAATGACTAAAACAGCCTCCCCCGTCGGCAAACGCACCCGTAGTTTTCAGCTACGGGTGTTCGGTTGTCAGATGAACGTCTACGACGGGGAATTGATGCAGGCTGCCATGCAAAAGCGGGGTTGGAAGCCCACAGAAAACGCGGATGAAGCCTCGGTGTTTTTGTTTCATACTTGTTCTGTTCGGGAGCAAGCGGAAGAGCGCGTGCATGGTCTGCTTGGCGAATTGCGACGGGTGAAGAAGCAAGATCCCAGTGTGGTCATCGCGGTGGTCGGTTGTATGGCGGATCGCGAGGGCCAAGCTTTATTCTTGCGCGAGCCGCATGTCGACATCGTTTGCGGTTCCCGCCATTTCCCCAAAATACCCGACATGGTGGATCAAGTTTTGGGTGGTGAGCGCCGGGTTTGCCAAATCGGGGAAGCCGAAATAGAAGTTGACGCTCCGGAGCGTAATCTGGTTGGACGCATTGAACATTACCAGGCTCACGTTGCGGTGATGCGCGGTTGCGATCTGAATTGCACCTACTGCATCGTGCCGAGTGTACGCGGGCGGGTGGAGAGTCGACAGCCAGAAGCCATTGTGCAAGAAGTGAAGCTGCTGGCGCAAAACGGAGTCAGCGAAGTTCATTTACTTGGACAAACCATTGATGCCTATGGTCGGGATTTGCCCCGCCAAGACCGCCCAGAGCTGGCCTCTTTGTTGGATGCTTTGGAGACCGTGGATGGTTTGAAGCGCATTCGTTTAGTCACCCTGCATCCAAGTTATGTGGATCAAGCGTTAGCCGACGCCATGGCACGCTCCACCAAGTTCATGCGGTTTTTGCCGATGCCCATCCAGTCAGGCAGCGATCAGGTGCTTAAGCGAATGAAACGCGGGTATTCTGTGGCAATGTATCGCAAGAAAGTGGCGTTGTTGCGCGCGGCGATGCCCGATTTGGAATTGGTCAGCGATTGGATTGTTGGTTTTCCTGGGGAAACCGATGAAGATTTTATCGCCAGTGAGATGGCGATGAAGGAATTCGACTTTTTGCAATCCTATGTTTTTCAATATTCCCCACGTCCGGGCACCACGGCATATGAATATCCAGATGACATTCCCAAACAGCAAAAGGCCCGTCGCAACCACCGCTTGTTGGCTTTGCAGCGTGAGCTTGCCCAGCAGAAGACACCCAAGCTGGTTGGGACTCATTCCCGACTCATGCTAGAAAAGCGTAGCGAGCGTAATCCGGAATTTTGGATTGGGCGCACCCAAAATGGGCATTATGCCCTTTTGCCCGATGAAGCAGGGTGCGTTGCAGGGCTGGAGGTACCCGTAGAATTGGCGGATTACAATGGGCGCGAATTGCTTGCGCAAAGAGAAAAGGAATTTGTCATGCCCGCTTTCGATCATCCTCAATCGCTACCTAGTTTTTCCGTTTGAGTTGCCGCCAAACCGCCCTCATGCAACGTGCCTTTGCCGAGGCGGAAAAGGCAAGTTGGCTATTCACAGCACCGAATCCTCGGGTAGGTGCGCTTGCGCTGAAGGATGGTCATGTGGTTGGTTACGGACACCATTCCGGCTTTGGCCGAGCCCATGCTGAGGAACAGGCTTTGCGAGATGCTGGCGCCTGGGATGCCAAAAAGCAAAGGATGGTTCCAGGATTCGCTGATGAGTTGTATCTCAGCCTAGAGCCTTGTTCCTCCACTCAGAAGAAAAGGCCTGCTTGTGTGCGCTGGATTCTGGAAGCGGGCATTCGAAAGGTGGTGGTCGGGGCCCAAGACCCGAATCCTGTGCATGCTGGACGCGGGCTCCAACAATTGAGGGAGCATGGAGTGGAGGTGGTGCACCTTGGATTGGATGCCGAGTTCGCTCAACAAAATCCGGCTTTCTTGCAATTTTTGCACCATCCCCATCGCCCGTGGAGCTTGCTGAAATGGGCAGCCTCGGTGGATGGTTATACCGCCACCAAAAATGGCAAAAGTCAATGGATTAGTAATACCGACTCAAGACAAGAAACGCATGTGCTGCGTTCCCTTAGCCAAGGAGTCGTGATTGGAAGGCACACACTCCAAGCCGACCAGCCTCGGCTTTCCGCGCGTTTGGATGGCGAGGATCCCATCCATCAGCCGACCAAAGTGGTGGTCGGAGGATGCGACGATGTCGATGCATCGCATCCAATCTTGCAAGGGGCTGCGCTTCGGTTTTGGTTGCAGTCTGAAGAACCGAAATGCCTGCCATCTTGGTGGACCGATTTGGATCATTTGTTGGTGATGCCAAGCGAAGAAGCTGGTCAGGTGGATTTACCCCGGGCGGTAAACGTTCTGCGCCAGGAATATGGCATGCACCGGATCTTGGTCGAGGGCGGCTCCACGCTGCATGCGTCCTTTTTGCAGGATGCTTTGGCGGACGCCATCGTGCGCTATGAAGCCCCCGTGTTGTTTGGCGGCGGACTGTCGGCTGCGCAGGGGCTTGGCGTCTTGACTCCGCAAATGGCCTGGCGCCTGCAGCACGAAGAGCGACTCGACCTCGGCGATAATCTGCGCCGGGCTTTTCTTTTGGAACCAGCGGAATGAAGTGGCTTGCGGTTGTTTTGTGCCTGGGTCTTTCGGCATGTCAAAGTGTGGTGCCGAGCAAAGCCCTGGTGCCGCCTATATCCCTAGATGCAGCCCGCCGATTTTATGACCAAGGACAGTACTGGAAGGTCTTGGAACTCCTTGCCGCTCATTCCTGGGAGGTCGAGCATAATGTGGAAATCGAGCGTTTACGACAAAACGCTAGTATGCCTCTTGGGCTGCGTTGGCAACGCCTAAGGGAGATACGCCGTTGGCAGGATCAATGGCCAAACCACCCCGATCTTGCTTATCTGCAGGCAAGAATGATGGAAGATCCAATGGCGCGGGCAAAAGAGATGGAGCGCCTTTTTCACCTTTTTCCGCAACATCCTTGGATTTGGTTTGGTCATGTGACCACGGTCCAGGAATTGCGCAGGTGGAACCAGGCCGAAAATTTACTAACTCAGGCAGGGCAAGCAGAGGCCGCCTTGCCTAGTTCCTTTCGCCATTTGTTGTATAGCCGCCAAGCTCGGCACAAGCATCAATGGGACCAAGCCTTTCAATGGTTAGAGGAGGATGCTTTTCAACAAAATCGGAGTTTTTCCATGTGGGAATACCTTCGTACTGCGGTTGTGGCGGGGGACCAGGCGCGCATCCATCGTGCGCGCGCAGCCATGCAGCTTCAACGGCAGGCTCCGGAAGTGCAGGATGCTGTCGCTATCGATCTTGCCTTCCAACGCTTTCAAGCGGAATGGCCATGGTGTCGGGAAGAAAGCTTTCAACAGCAGAGCCAGCGTTTCGACCAATACCTTGCCCAGGTAGGCGCACCCCACGGATGGGCCCAGCAGCCACGCTATGGATGGGCGAAGATTGCTGGCATCCTGCGGCCAGAAGCCCAAGCCAGCCCGTTGGCTCAGGCTTGGCTGCAAGCACGTCGGGCTCTGCTTGCCGGTTATTTGGGAGGACAAAGTCAATGGGTGCTTTTGCAAGGCTGCGATGCTTTCCTTTGTTCTTGGCCCGGTTCTCCACCTCTGCAAATTTTGATTGCCGAAAATGCAAGCAGCGTTTCGCAGCCTGCAGCGGAAGCCGGCACCGTGTTTCGTGGTTTTTATTTGCTGCGCCAGCCATTGCGGGAAGCAAGCCTTCTTTTGGAAGAAAAACTAAGGTTGTTCTCTGCAGAGCCCATGGTTCTTCCCCAGGGCCAGCCATTTTCTGGCTTGGGAAACCTGGATTTATCTATGCGGTTGCGGAAACGCGCGATGAAGGATGGCGATTGGTCCGTTTATCAACGCAATTTATGGGTCCTATGCTTGCATGAAAGCGGACATTTGCCCGATGTGTTACCTCTGCTCGACAATGGAGGTTCTTTTCTTTCTGTGCTACCGGATTTGCTGAAATCGCAACTTCGATTTGGCAATCCGCGCATGCAGTTGGAATACGAAGCGCAGTTGCGCGCCTTGGCAACTGGGGTCCAAACGGATTGGCTGTTGGCGGAAACCCTGGACCGAGCCACGGATTTGGGAGATCCTTATTTTGCCCCTTATCGCCAGTTGATGAAGGATTTGGTGAACTTTGCCGTGGGGCGTGGATGGCCGCCTTTGGCCCGGTGGCAAGAAAAATCAGCCACCGAAATTGCGCAATTGGCTAGAGATTTCTGTCAGCACAAAGTTTCCCTATTACCGGTAACAGGCATTGAAAACCTGAAACGGCTATTGATAGAGCAAAATTTCTTTGAATAACTGCCAACTTTGAGGCTGTTGACCGCTCAACTGAACCAAGGCTAAATCCAGGCGCACGGCTTGGACTTTCCTTTGGCGGTTGGCCAACCATTCCATAGCCCGGGATATTCGCTGAAGTTGGTTCGGGCCAAGGCAATCCTCGCCCTGCAACCAACTGTCCGCCTGACGCGCTTTGACTTCCACCACCACCCAATGCCCACAGGCATCTTGGGCGAGGATGTCGATCTCGGCATAGGGGGTGCGTAGATTCCTTGCCGCCACCACCCAACCCATGGCTTCCAAGGCCGCGGAAACAAAGCCTTCGGCGGCCATTCCAGACTGCTGGCGAGGAGACGGCATGGTTGTATGCCGCCCCGCATTTGCTTATTTCTTGCCCGGTTCGGCTTCCACAGGGGCAGACGCAGAGCGAGTGACGGCGACACGATCAAATTTCATACGCACGTTATCGCCGACCTTTAAGGTAATGGTGAGTTCGTCGATGGCGGCAATGGTGCCATGGAGCCCACCTGCAGTAACGACCTGGTCGCCCTTTTTAAGAGAAGTTTGAAATTCTTTCCGCTTTTTTTGCCGCTTGTTTTCCGGCCGAATCACGAAAAACCACATGAAAGCAAACAGCAGCAGCAGCATGATCCAGAAGCTATTGGAGCTACTCTGCGGCGGGGTTTGGTCGGCGTTGCCGCCATCTTGGGCCACGCTTGTGGTGGCGGTATCCACTGGGGCTGCCGGGGGGGCCGAAGGAGTGTCGGCAAAGCTAACCTTGGGGCGGTCTCCTTCTTGAAGTAGCAGGTGCATCATGTTCGTGGGCAAGGGGTGGCGGCGTTGCCGCAAGGACCGGGTATTCTACAGTTTCTGTCATGGCCAAGCCCCGCGTCCTAGTTGCCCTTTCCGGGGGCGTCGATTCCAGCGTTGCTGCTCTTTTGCTCAAGGAGCAAGGCTACGAGGTGGTTGGGGTTTTTCTGCGCAATGGGGTAAGTCAGGCGGAAGCAGGCTCACGTCACAAACAAGGCTGTTGCTCGGTTGAAGATTCTCGGGATGCTGCTTTGGTGGCCGACCGCTTGGGAATTCCCTTTCATGCCATCGACATGGAAGCGGAATTCGGACAAATCATGGATTATTTTGTTGGCTCCTATTTACAAGGGCATACTCCCAACCCGTGCATTCGCTGCAACCGCGATATCAAATTTGGCGCCTTGTGGAAACTGGCCGATGCTTTGGGCGCTGAATTTCTTGCCACGGGGCATTATGCGCGGATCCAAAAAAGCCCCACGGGGCCACAGCTTTGGCGTGGATTGGATGCGCATAAGGATCAGTCTTATGTCTTGTTTCCTTTGCCCGCCCAGCGCTTGGTCCGCACCCTATTGCCGGTGGGGGAGTTACAAAAGGAAAAAACTAGACAACTGGCGCAGGCGGCGAATCTTCCCGTCTTCGCCAAACCAGATAGCGTGGAAATTTGCTTCGTCCCTAGTGGCGACTATCGTGATTTGCTGCGGTCGCGGGGTGGCTTGGGCAAGCCCGGTCGTATTCTCGATACCGAAGGACGGGAGCTGGCAACTCATCAAGGGCATGCTGGTTTCACTCGCGGGCAACGTCGGGGATTGGGGTTTGCCTCTACCCAAGCCATGTATGTACTCGATATCAACCCGGAAACGGGGGACGTAATTGTTGGGCCGCGTTCGCGTGTGGGTTGTGCCGAGGTGGTGGTGGAGGAGTTCCAATTTTTCGATTGCGCCCTGGCCCCGGGCGAAGTTTGGGAACAAGTCGAGGTCCAATTTCGTAGCACCCCCGGTGGCTTGCCCGCAAGGGTACATGGTGTAGGCGATGGTGTGCTTCAAGTTCAATTCCAAACTCCAGCTGCCAGCGTGAATCCTGGGCAAGGCCTGGCCGTTTACCGAGGACAACGCATGCTAGGCGGTGGTTGGATTCGGCAAACCCAGTTCACCAAGCCCCTTTCCGTTTGAAGTTTCCCTCCTTCCTTGCTTTCTTAGCCCTGCTTTGTTGGGCGGCAGCAGGTTGGACATGGTTTCAACCGGGAGGCGATTTCTGGATTCTGCTTGATCAAAGCCCGAGTATGGGCAAGTCTGTGGATGCGGCCACCTGGTTGCGGGAGACGCATTGTTCCCAGGAGGATTGGGAGCAAGCCCTGGCTTCTGGCCATGTCCTTCGTTTTCCCTCCGAGGCCTTTTCGGACACCCACGACCTGGCCCAAGCCATGCAAGAATTGCGGCCCCGATTGCAGGCAGGGGATCAGCTGCTGGTTTACACCGATGGCAAATCCTTGGGCAAGCTACCTGACCCATCGTCTTGGCAATCCTTGGAAGTGTGGTGGCAACAACCGCCACCAAAACCTTGGTTCGCCGCGGTGGAAGCTCCCGCCTTTTGGCCGCAAGGCCTAGATTGCTTGGTGCATCTACAAATTCGGGATTGTCAACCCGAAAGGGGCCAATTGCTGGTGGAGGAGGAGTCCGGAAGCCTGGCTCAGGTCGAAGTTCAAGACCTTGGCGGCGGCGCTTTCGACTTGCTGCTCCACGCCAACACCGCCCCGCAAAAACCGCTGTGGATTCGTCTGCAATGGCAGGAGGATGGGGGCCAATGCTCCACTTCTTTGCTATTGCTGCCAAACTCCAAATCCCCAACTTTGCTGCTTTCTCCACAGGAATTTGGGGTCGAGGAGCAAGCAGGCCTAAGGCATGGGCAAGTGATTTGTTTGGCTTCCAATAAGGTATTACCATGGCTGCAATTACCGAAGTCCTTGCAATTATTTCAATTTTCTCCGCCACCAGCGGATGCGTTTTGGGTGCTGCTTGATGGCTCCGGCAGCATGGAAGGGGAGGCATGGCAACAAGCTTTGGGCATTTTGCAAACCTTGTTGCAACAGGAAGGAACCCGACCATTGCGAGTCTTTCCCTTTCAGTCGCAACTGCTGCCCTCCATCCATCTGCAATCGGTAGAAGATTTAAGTCTGCTGTCGAATCTTTTGCCTTATGGCCCCACCCGGTTGGAAGAGGCTCTATTGGATTTGGCGCCACTATGGCAAGGTACCCAGCCTATGCTTATTCTTTCGGATGGTGCGGCCGAAGATTCAGAAGTGGATTGGCAAGGTCTATTGACGCAGAAATTTCCTAATGTTCCGGTGTTTTGCTTACCCACTGGCCCAGCCCCCCATGTGGACTTCTTGAAGGGATTGGGGACAGTGCTGCCAGTGGGGGAACTTCGCCAACAACTGGAGGAATTATTTTCGCAATTGCAACCAAGCTCCAGCCGACTTTGCTTTCCGCGCGCCTCGGCTAGTTTTCCATTGCCGACGCGCTGGCGAAGTAGCGTCGACTTTCCTGCTTGGCAGGCTGCTCCCGGTGCAGAGCTCTTGTTGGAAGGGGTGGATGGGCGCGCTTTTGCTGTCGCCAAACATGTAGGGGCAGGACTTTTGCTTGGGGTTGGTGACTTACCCAATCCAGATTTGCAGAAGCTACTCCAACCGATTGCCAACAGCTTCCATCAACCCATGCGGGAAGGGTGGGTGAACGGACATTTCCTTCTGCACCAGGAAGGGGAGCCACCCCAATGCTTTCAAAACGGGCAAACATTGGACGTGGTTTTATTCGAAGTGGGCCCGCCGGTGATTTGGGAAGTTTTGGGCGTGGATCCAACCGAGGTTTTGCTGGTCGAAAAACAAGGGGGGGCTAGCTGGTCTTTTACCCCCAATACCGCAGCAGAATGGGGCAAAAGTGCCAAAAAATGGAAAAAATGGTTGGAAATCCAGCGAAACCTGATGAAGAAGGAAGACCTTCATCCTAGACTTCTGTGGGTAGGCTTGTTTCTACTTACCACTGCCTTTGTCGTCCGTAAGCGTGTTCAGCGATGACCGATCTCTTCTTCTGCAACCTGTGTGACCAATCTGTTCCCTTGGCTCGCTTAGAGTCCGGTGAGGCTATCCGCCATGGCGGTCGTGTCATTTGTCCAACTTGCTGCGACACCCTAACCATGGCTTCCAAGCATGAAAGTGGGGAAAAGAAATCAGGGGTTGGGCTAGCCTTGTTGCTTGCACTTGTTGCCTGTGTGGTTTGTGTTTTTTTGTATCTGCAAATGGAAGATATGCGCAAAGAAACCACCCACCAAATCAACGATTCGGTGTTTAGCTTATCGCAAAGTCTTTCTGCCAGTTTGAAATATGCCGATTCCGGTCGAGAAGAAATCGTGCAAAAACTAGATTCTTTGCAAACCTCGCTTAAGGCCGATATGCAAAGACAAGAAGGTGCCTTAAGCGAACTGCAGGTGAACTTGTTCAACCAAGAAAAAGAGCTTGAACATTATGCAGGCCTTGCCGATGGCCAATCTTCTTTGCAGCAAAGTTTGCGCAGTCTTCAAACTCAGGTGCAATTGCAAGACGAGGCGCTTCGCGAGGTGCGCACAGCTCAAGAGTTTTTGCGCGATCAAATGGCGGAGGTGGAGCGGAAAATGGTGGTCGTCAATACCCCCAAAGAACAGCATGCCTTCTCTTCGGATGTGCAGAAGTTAGTGGATAAGTTACAGGCAGATGACCCCTTGCTGAGAGTTTCTGCCATTGAAAAATTGAGCAAATTCGAGGATCCCGCTTTGATTCCCTTCGTGCAGGAGCTGTTGCAGGACAGCTATGAGATGAACCGGTTCTATGCGGCCAACACCCTCGGCGCTTGGAAGGCCTACGACGCCATCCCCGATCTCATTGCCACCCTAAGCGATGAATATGCCTTTGTGCGCAAAGAGGCCAATGCGGCCTTGCTCAGCATCACTCAAGTAGACATGGGCTACGATGCCAAAGACAGCGAAAAAGAACGGCAAAAAGCTGTGGAGAAGTGGTTGGCTTGGTGGCAAAAGCAGAGTGAGCAATAAATCACATCGGGTTTTTCAGAAGGCTTGCCCGTCCTTCGCGCCGCCGCGCTAGAATTCCGCCCCGTTAACGCCCCATTTTCCCTGCGGGGCGTCCTACCCAGGAAAACCCATGAAAGTTACCGTTGTCGGAGCCGGATTTGTTGGCATGACTTGTGCCCAGCGCCTTGCTGAACAAGAAGTTGCTGAGGAAATCATTTTAATCGATGTGTTGGAGGGCCGTCCCCAAGGCATTGCCCTTGATTTGAACCAGGCTGCCGCCGTGGAGGGCTACCAAGCTCTGGTGACCGGCACGAACGACCCCAAAGACACCTACGGGTCGGATTTGTTCATCATGACCGCAGGCATGCCACGCAAACCCGGCATGGATCGCTCCGATTTGCTGGAGGTTAACGGAAAGATTGTGAATGCGGTGGCCGCCTATATCAAGGAAGGCTCCCCCGAAGCCCGCGTGATCGTTGTCTCCAATCCCCTCGACACCATGGTGTACTTGATGGCGGCTTCCCTTGGCTTTGAGAAAAACCGAGTGGTTGGCATGGCCGGTGTTCTGGATTCTTCACGCATGGCCTTTTTCATCGCCGAAAAAAATGGTGGGGGCATCAAAGATACCCGCTGCATGGTGCTTGGCGGGCATGGTGATTCCATGGTTCCGGTGCCACAATTTTCTACCGTAGACGGGGTTTCCGTCACGGCTCTGTTGTCGGAAGCCGATATCGAAGCCATCAACACCCGCACCCAGCATGGTGGGGCGGAAATTGTCAACCTTTTGAAAACTGGTTCGGCCTTCTACGCCCCTTCGGCCTCGGCGGTGGCCATGGCCAAAGCCATCCTTCGCAACGAATATCGTTTGCTGCCCTGCGCTGCCTATCTGGATGGCCAATATGGGCTATCAGGAATTTACCTAGGAGTGCCCTGTGTGCTTGGGAAAAACGGAGTCGAGCGCGTTGTCGAATTGGATCTCGACGACGCCGGCTTAGCCAAGTTGCATGCTTCGGCGGAGGCCATTCGCGCCGATTTGGCGGCTCTTGGGGAAATGGAGCTGTTACAGGCTTAGGTCTTGCTGGCCAATCACACCCGCACCAAAATCTTGGCCACCTTGGGTCCGGCTTCGGGCTCTCCGGCCAAGATTCGGGAAATGATGCGTGCTGGGGTGAATGGTTTTCGCCTCAATATGAGTCATGGCGATGAGGCGACTCGCTCTAAGTGGGTGCGCTGCGTGCAGCGTTTGCGCAAAGAACTGCACAGGCCAGTTTCCATTCTGGTTGATTTGCGGGGGCCACGTATCCGCTTAGGCTTCTTGGCGGAACCTCTGCAATTGAGGCGTGGCCAGGAAATTTCAGTGGTGGTGGGAAAATCCGCCAAATCCCCGCAAGTTCTACCGATTGATTATCGCAAATTGCCGCGCGATGTAAAAAAAGGCCATCGCATTCTCATCCGTGACGGACGAGTGGAATTGCGTGTGCTTGCCGTTGAAGGCAAACATCTGCAGTGCAAAATCCGGCGGGGTGGGGTGGTAATGTCCAACTCGGGGGTGAATTTGCCCGATAGCGTGGTTTCGGCCCCAGCTTTGTCGCCCAAAGATCGAGCGGATATTCGTTTCGCCGTGGCCCACAATGCTGATTGGCTCGCCTTGAGTTTTGTGCGCACGGCTCAAGATGTATTGGCGGTTCGGCGGGCTTTGGCTAAAGAAAAGGCTTCCATTCCGGTGATGGCGAAAATTGAACATCCCTTGGCCATCGAAAACCTTGAGGAGATTCTGGCGGTGAGCGATGGGGTGATGGTCGCGCGTGGGGATTTGGCCGTAGAAATGGGGCATGCGGTGGTTCCCACTTTGCAAAAGCGAGTCGTTCGCCGGGCCATTGAACAAGCCTGTCCGGTGGTGGTGGCGACGCAGATGCTGGAGAGCATGATTGATGCCGAGCAACCCACTCGTGCCGAAGTCTCTGATGTAGCCAATGCCGTATTGGATGGCGCTGATTGTGTGATGTTGAGCGGAGAAACGGCGATTGGTGCCTATCCGGTGGAAACTTGTCGGATTATGAGGCAAATTGCCCGCAAAACCCAAGCTGGCCAATTCCATGATTCTTGGCGTTTGCGCCCCTCCATCCAGCCTACAGGCGGAGAAAAAAAGCACAGTGTCGAAATGGCCACGGTCAATGCGGCAGTTTATGCAGCCCACCAGGCGCGGGTCAGCATGATTCTGGCCTTTACGGAGTCGGGAAGGTCCGCTAGACTAGTCAGCTCGTTTCGCGCCAAGTCGCCCATTGTGGCGTTGTCGGCCGATGAAAGTTCCTTCCACCGGATGTCCCTGCTTTGGGGAGTGTCCCCCGGTCGGCTCCCCAAAGTCCGCCGGTTTCGCGAGATGAACCGCCAAGCGGCGGAGTATCTCGAGAAACACTACGCCATGCGTCCGGATCAACTCCTGGTTTCCCTTACCGGCACCTTTGCTGTGTCCGGGGTCACCAATACCGTCCGAATCATCCGATTCCACCAACTCGGCTAGCCGAAACCTCTGATAGAACCGTGAAAGGCCGCAAAACCAAAGTCCGTAAATCGAACAACAAGCGTCGCAAGTACGGCTTCCGTTCCCGCTCCAAAACTGCTGGCGGTCGCGCCATCATTCGCCGCAAACGGCGCAAGCACGGCAAGTTTGTGAAGCCTGCTTAATCCCACTCTTTCGGTGCCCCCCAACGCACGTTGCTTTAGGAGCTGCGTGCGTTGAGCTTTTGCAGAAGCTCTTCCACCTGTTTCGGCGTCAACTCCGCCATGAGCTCCAGGCCACCAGGGCGCTGGCGCAGACTTTGCAGTAAATGCTGACGCAAGCCTTGCCACTGGCGCTCCTGCTGTGCCGCCATTTCCTTTTCTTCGGCACTGGCTTGATCGTCTACCGCGACCACTTCACGCAAATCGGAAAGCACCTCTTGCGCCTTCTGCGCCAAGACTTCGTTGGCCCGCATTTTCTGGCGCAAGTCTTTGTTTTCGACCAAAGACGGCAGGTGGTTCAGGAACAGGCGGACGACCACGCGGTTGTTGCCAATCGGGCGCATGGTTGTGCGCACCACGATCCCCTTACCGGGTTTACCACCTTTGCTTTGTTTGCTGGTTTGGCCGTGACGGGGACCATCCCAGCTTGAATTCCAGTGTTGGTTTCCGGCCTGCACGCGCTCTTTAGCCAAGCCCTTGCGCCCTTTTTTGCTCGGCTTCAAGGCTTGATGGGGGGTTGGAGCGAGAGCGGGATCCTCGGCTTGGAGAGGGGTGAGATAAAGTGCCGCGGGCAGTAAATCCACCACCGGAGGAGTTTGCATTGGAAGAGGGGTGGTGGGGCTGGGCGCAGTGCTTTCTTTTTGCGCGGCGACCCAAGGCGCGTTCACTTGCGTGCTTTGTGGAGCAACATCGATTGGTACTAAAGCATCGAAACCCTCATGGAATGCGACCGGGCGGAGAGCGGAATCAAGGACACCATGACCGGCGATAGACATGGGGAGGGTGTCGGAAAACTCAAGGCGCACATGGGCTTGATTGGAGGCGGGCTCGCTGGGGTTGGCGGGGCCCAAAATCCAATTCCCGGCAAAGGAGAAGAAGAGCATGACAATCCCGATCCATATCAGGACGAAATTGGGACGTTGAGGGGCTAGACTCATCAGTGAGTGGACGGCTTGGGCCGGAGGTAAGTTCCAAAAACTCGGCGGGGGGCTATGCGACCTCCTACCGCTTCAGTAACCTACCACGTTTCCCGCTCCCGGGGTACCCCATGAAAGTTCACGAATACCAAGGAAAAGAGGTTCTCGAACGCTACGGTGTCCGCACCCAGCGTGGCATTGTCGCGGAGACGCCCCAACAGGCTGGAGAGGCCTTTGCCCAACTCGGAGGGGATTTGGCCGTGGTCAAAGCCCAAATTCATGCCGGAGGGCGTGGCAAAGGCGGTGGCGTCAAACTTGTCAAAAGTCGCCAAGAAGCCGAGGAGGTTGCCGACCAGATGCTCGGAATGATGCTGAAAACCCACCAAACGGGCCCAGAGGGGCAGTTGGTGCGCAAGGTTTTCGTTTGCGAAGGTCTTGATTTGGCCCAGGAACTCTATGTTGGCATCGCTTTAGACCGGCATTTAGGCCAACCCATGTTGATGGTCAGTGCAGAAGGGGGGGTGGAGATTGAAACCATTGCCGCCGAACGCCCCGAAGCCATCTTGAAGCTGCCCATCAATCCCTTGCGTGGATTGGAGCCCTACCAAGCCAGGCGAGCCGCCTTTTTCCTCGGGCTCAGCCCCGCCTTGGTAAAAAAAGCCGTGCCTTTTTTGGTGGGGCTTGCCAAGGCCTATTTGGAGTTGGATTGCGAAATCGCCGAGATTAACCCCCTGGTCATTACCGAACAGGGAGAAGTGGTGGCCCTCGACGCCAAAATTAATTTTGATTCCAATGCCATGTACCGCCACCCCGATGTGGCGGAAATGCGCGATGAAAGCGAGGAAGATGGGAAGGAAGTGGAGGCCTCGCGCTTTGGGCTCAACTACATTTCCTTGGATGGTTCGATTGGCTGCATGGTGAATGGAGCTGGCTTAGCCATGGCCACCATGGACACCATCAACCTCCATGGGGGGGCTCCGGCCAACTTTTTGGATGTTGGCGGTGGGGCCACCGAAGAGGCCATCACCGAAGCCTTTCGCATCATTTTGTCCGACCCCAACGTGCAAGGCATTTTGGTCAACATCTTCGGCGGCATCATGAAATGCGATGTCATTGCCCGCGGGGTGATTGGCGCTGCAAAAACCGTTGATTTGCATGTGCCTTTGGTGGTGCGCCTGGAAGGCACCAATGTGGAAGAGGGGCGTCGGCTGTTAGCCAAAAGCGGTCTCGACATTACCTCGGCATCCTCCTTGGATGAAGGTGCCAAACTCATTTGCCAAGCGGTGCAATCTGCCAACTAAGGAGCCTGTCATGTCCATCTTCATTGACGAAAACACCAAGGTCTTGTGCCAAGGCTTTACCGGCCGCAATGGCACCTTCCACAGCGAACAGGCCATAGCCTACGGCACGCAGATGGTGGGTGGTGTCACCCCCGGCAAGGGTGGCCAAAAGCATTTGGATTTACCCATTTTCGATACTGTGGAAGAGGCTGTGCGCGAAACCGGTGCCGAGGCTTCGGTGATTTATGTACCCGCGCCTTTCGCCGCCGATTCCATTCTCGAAGCCGCCGATGCGGGCATTCGTTTGGTTGTCTGTATCACCGAAGGCATTCCGGTAATGGATATGGCCAAGGTCAAGGAAGCCCTGGCTGGCTCGGCGACGCGCTTGGTTGGCCCGAACTGCCCAGGGGTGATTACCCCAGGCAACGACGGCAAAGGCTGCAAGATTGGCATCATGCCGGCTTATATCCATAAGCCAGGTTCCGTCGGCATTGTCAGTCGCTCGGGCACCCTCACCTACGAAGCCGTTTGGCAAGTTACTTGCGAGGATCTCGGTCAATCCACCTGTGTGGGCATTGGCGGCGATCCCATCCCCGGCACCAACTTCATCGATGTGTTGGAAGCCTTCGAAGCCGATGCAGAAACAGATTCCATCATCATGATTGGCGAGATTGGGGGCACTGCCGAAGAGGAAGCTGCGGAGTACATCAAGCATCATGTCAGCAAACCTGTGGTCGGCTTCATCGCCGGTCGCACCGCTCCTCCAGGCAAGCGCATGGGCCATGCTGGAGCCATCATTTCCGGTGGTTCGGGCACTGCGGATTCCAAAATCGAAGCCTTGCAGGCCGCTGGGGTGCGGGTTGCGCCCACACCTTCGGATTTGGGTCGCACCTTGGCCGCCTTGCGGGTAGAAAAGGGTTTAGCCTAGCCATTTCTACTGCCGATACTGCCCAATTTTCCTACCGCCATCCAAGGACGGGAGAATGGGCGCATAATCTTCGCGTCGACCCTTTCGTTGATGCTTGGACCACCTATCTGGAACCGGCATGGCCTGCCATCACCCACCTGGAGCAGCTGGAGGCCGCTGAGATAGGATTTGGCCGTGGCTTGAATTTGGGCGTGCTTGCCAAGCGTTGGTGCGAGGAGGGCCACGGCCAATTGCGGATGCATGGTTGGGAGCCGCACCCAGATCACTTGCGGCCTTGGCCGTCCCTGCCCGCAGAATGGCGGACTTGGATGCCCTGGTGGGGCTTGGATTACCAGCAACACAACCTGTTTGCTGATGAGAAAGCGCGTTGGCAGCTTCAAATTCACCCAGCCCCGGGCCAAGCCGTCGCTTCTTGGCAGGATGTTTCAGCTTGCCATTTGTTTTTGCTGGATCTCTACTCTCCAGGCCAGCATCCAGAACAATGGCAAGACCCCTTATTCCCCCTTTTAAGCCAGCATGCGGCCCCAGGTGCGGTGCTGGCCAGCTATAGCTGTGCGCGTTCCGTTCGTGATGGCTTGGCCCGGGCGGGTTGGGATTGCCAGGTGCACCGACGGGCGGGCTGGCGAGACACCCTAGTTGCCCATTTCCTGGGCTCAAGCGAGGGTGGAAATGGCTAGAATAGTGCTGGCAAGCCCATGAAACTTCGCGCCACCCACCTCCTTCTACTTCCAGTCCTTTCGCTGTTGCTGCCTAGCTGTATGTTAGGCGGTTCGGAAATCATGATGATTTCCTTGGTTGTTTTGGTGTTGTTCGGCGGCGCCAAATTGCCCCAACTAATGCGTGGCCTTGGGTCTGGCGTGCATGAATTCAAAAAGGGTCTGAAGGAAGGCGAGAAAGACGACGACGAAGACGAGGCCGAAAAGCTCAAAGACGAGTAAGTCATGGCAGCGTCCGGTCCTCCGAAGTGGAGCGGCGTCTTGTTGGCTGGCGGACGCTCTCAGCGAATGGGGCGGAATAAGGCCCTACTGGCGGTGGATGGGGCTGGTGGGCAAACTTTGTGGGAGCATGCTCTGGCCCAACTTTCGGATTGCTGTGAGCAAGTTTTTTTGTTGGGCTCCTTTGCGGGCTTGCCGGAGAACCTTGCTTGTACCCACATTGTGGATGCAGAGCCCTTTGCTGGCCCACTTGCCGCCCTGGCCAACCCCCAATGGAAGCCGCAAACTCCTTGGCTTTTATTGATTCCTGTGGATATGCCGGCCTTATTTCCGGGTTTACTGCAAGAAGGCCAACGCCGGGTGGCTGCTCGCCTTGCTGCCGAGTCCATGTTCCCCGGCCTTTGCACCGCCGACAACCAAGGACGCACCGGCTTTCCCATTTGGTTGTCCAGCCAGCAATTGCCCAATCTGACCAAGCTATGGCAGCAAGGCGAAAAGAGTTTGTTTTCTGCCTTGGCGAAATTAGGCTTGGACAGGTGGCACCCGACGGTAGACGATTCCCAGCAAGCCCATCCCTTGCTTAACCTCAACACCCCCGAGGATTTTGCCGCCTGGCAAGCCCAACAAAATTCCTCCCCCAAGCCCTAAGATGCACACCACTTCTCCCTTCCAAGCCCTCAATCTGTTGCAGCAAGTGCAAGAGGAATTGAAGCAGGTGGATGTTTGGATTGATGGCCAACTGCAACAGGGGCCGGAGGAGATTCGGCCTCTTTTAGATTATGTGGCTCAATTTCGCGGCAAGCGCTTGCGTGCGGCTCAGGTCTGCTTTGTCGCCAAGGCCTGCAACGCATTTAGCTCGCAGCATGTCGAAGTGGCCGGCATCTTGGAGATGATGCATAGCGCCACCCTGGTCCATGACGATGTTCTCGACAACGCTCGGGAACGGCGCAAGTTGGATTGTTTTCATGTGCAATGGGGTACCCACACGGCCGTATTGTTGGGGGACTGGCTTTATAGTCAGGCTTTTTTAGCCAGCACCAAAATGGAGGATGCCACTGCGTCCAAAGTTTTGGCTGCCGCCACCGGGCGCGTCTGCGTGGGCGAAATGCACCAAAATCTCACGCGTCGCAGTTTCGATTTGGCAGAATCGGTTTACCTTCAACAAATCGATGGCAAAACGGCGGCCTTGTTTGAGGCGGGCGCCGAACTTGCGGCATATTATGCCGGCGCTCCAGCTTCCCTATGCGCTGCGGCCAAACGTTACGGCTTGCTCGCCGGGCGCGCGTTTCAAATTGTAGACGACATCCTGGATTTGGCCGGCGATGAAACGGAAGTGGGTAAATCCTTGGGCACTGATTGGCAACGGGGCAAAATGACGATGCCATTGATCCGTTTGCGCGATGCGCTTAGCCCTTCGCATCGCCAGGAATTGGAGGCTTTGTTTGCGGCGGGGGGCAGTCGAGAAGTTTTGCAACAAGAACCTTTTGCCTCTGCTTTTGCGGAAGCCATGGAAAGCAGCCAACAAGTGGTTTCGGCTTTGTTGGCGGAGTCAACGGCCTTATTGAGCCAATTCCCCAACCAAGAAGTGGCCCAGGACCTAGCCGAACTAACCTTATTTTTGGGGAGTCGACGCGCTTAAAGCGGCACCCCTGCCGCTTCTACGGTGTTTTCCAGAAGCATGGCGATGGTCATTGGGCCCACCCCGCCGGGTACCGGGGTAATCCACGCAGCATGTTCGGCGGCGGCATAAAACTCGACATCGCCCACCAACTTGCCATCGGCTTTGCGGTTGATGCCGACATCCAGAACCACAGCACCAGGTTTAATCCAATCGCCTTCAATTAATTCCGGCACCCCGACGGCGGCCACCACCACATCGGCGCGGCGCACTTCCGCAGCCAAATCCCGAGTGCGAGAATGGCAAAGGGTGACCGTCATGTTTTGCTCCAGTAACAACATGGCCACCGGTTTGCCAACGATGTTGGAACGGCCGACCACCACAGCATGCGCGCCCGATAGCTCCATTTTGGTTTCTGCCAATAAGCGCATCACCCCCTTGGGTGTGCAGGGAATGGGGGCTTTTTGCCCTTGTAATAAGGCGCCCTGGTTGGCCGGGTGAAAACCATCGGCGTCTTTGTGTGGGGCAATGGCGGCCAACACGTCTTGCTCCACATAATCCACATCCCGCGGCAACGGCAGTTGCACCAAAATGCCATGCACGCGCTCGTCCTCATTGAGTTGCTGAATCAACTCCAACAATTGGGATTGGCCGACATAGGCTTCTAGCGGATAATGAAAACTTTGAATCCCGACATTTTCACAAGCGCGGCGTTTGTGGCGCACATAAATGTGGGATGCAGGGTCGTCGCCGACTAGAACCGTAGCTAGGCCCGGCTGGGCTCCGCCCTGTTGTTGATGCTTGGCAACCGCAGATTGCAGCTGATCGAGGATTTGCGCTGACAGAGCTTTGCCGTCGAGCAGGCGGGCGGTGGAAGAGGGTGTGGTCATGGAGTGGCCAGGATGTTTAGAATGCCATTGTACGTCATGTTCGAATCCGCTCCAATTACGCGTCGGCTGCTTATCCTCTGGGTTGGGATTTGGTGCGGCAGTGCTGTGCTCACCATGTTTGGCGGGGGATTGCCCAACGTCTTCCTCTTCGATCCCTGGCAACTTTTGCATTTGCATTTCAGTTATTTGCCAGGCGTACTTGGTTTTGTTTTTTTGCATGACCCTTATTCGCTGTTCCATGTCCTGGGCAATGCCTGGATGTTCGCCATTTTTGCCCCGGAGATAGAGCGGCTGTTCCCAGCTCAGGCTTTCCTTCGCTTGCTCTTGAAATCCACCCTGTGGGGGGTGGGCTTTACCTTGCTCATGGCATGGCTGATGCCGCAGGCTTTTTCCAACCCCATCCTTGGAGCCTCCGGTTTGGTCGCCACGGTTTTTGCTGCCTCGGCTGCGATGTATCCGCAGCGCTCCATTTATTTGTTTTTGTTTCGTGTCCGCTTGCTGCCCTTGTTTTTAGTGCTTACCGGCCTGGATTTGCTGGGCTTTCTGGCCGAATGCGCAGGCCAGGAACGCGGCGTGGCGTATACCGTCCATTTGGCAGGCGTTTTGGTTGGTTGGCTGGCGGTGGGAGGCTTCCAACGCTTCGCAGGACCGTGGCAAGGTTGGGGGCGGAAATGGGCCCAGCAAAAAGAACAAAAATGGATAAATCGGCAGCGGCAAGTGGAACAAGAACTCGACCGCATCTTGGCCAAGATCAGCCGCGAGGGAATGCAAAGCCTCACCGCTGCGGAACGGAAATTTCTACAAAAACGTTCCCAAGGCGGTCCTTAATATCCCCTCGGTGACGAGCTTGCTAGAATCAGGCATGGTGCTTACCACACTGTTGCTGCTCAGCCCTCTTTGCATGGCGGTTCCTCAAGACCCCGGCAAAATCAAGCAATATACGGAGGATGTCTATGCCGCAGAAGAAGTGGGCGACAAAAAGGGCATGTCCAAAGCTCTGCGCAAATACAAAGAGGATGCAATTTTAGCCTTTATGGCCAAAGCTGGAGCTCGCGCTTTGGGGCAAGGCAATCAGGATTTAGATCATTGGGTGGATTTGTTTATCCAGGTTTGGAGTGATACTTACCACACCGATTTTGCTCGTAACTACGATCGCTACTTACAGCGACTTTCCGGCAGTATGGTGGAAATTCGGCGCGAGTTGTTGAATAAGAACTATCCCGTACTGAATCGCATGCATATTCAGGCGATGAATAACGAGGAAGTTCCTTGGTCGATTTTGCGCAAAAACGCCATCGCCTTAATGGAAGCTTTGAAGGATACCGGGGATCTTTATTACTATGCCTTGGCCTGCAACATCGTCGGCAATGTCCATAACCCCAATTACCATGAGGAAGGCGGCGACGCCAAGATTGCTTTGGATGCCTATGCCAACTGTGTTTCCGCGCGCGAGCGTTTGGGCCTCACCAATGATTTGTTTTATGGCAATGTCAAAAAAACCCTGGCAGAAATGCGGGCTTTGTTGGGCTTGCCCGATCCCGATGATCCCACTGGTAAGGTGCATGCGCCCAAGGTCAACAAGGAAAAAATCCTGCCCATCCCCGATGCCGAAGTGGTGGAAGCCTCCCTGGATGTTGGCAAAAACCCCAAGCCAGAAGCGGTGATTCATGCTTCCGATTTGGCGGATTTGGATCACTGGAATTGGCTGCGCGGCAATATGCCGAAAATCGGTGAGCAAATCACTTTAAATGGCATCGACCCACCGGTGAGGTTGATTCGCGTCGACGCTCTGAAATTCAGTATGGAAGCAGGGGCTGGTGAAACCAAGTCTTTTCGCATCAGCCCGAAGCCCGAAGCTCAAGTGGTGATGCGCATGCATGCCGATGGAGTCAAAAGGCCATACACCTTGCAGTTTTGCACCGGCACCCAAAGCGATGTGTATCAGGGGGCAACGATGAACCTGGAACCATCCGAAGCCGGTGGTCCATTGTTCTACCGCTCGATTGCGGTGATGAGTGGAAAAACACCTTATGGTGAATTCAAGCTATACGACACCAACTGCGATGGTCAATTCGGCTATACCGAAATGAAACAGGTCTGGGCCGAAGGGTTAATGAAGGATGTGTTCATCTACCGCCCCGATGCCATGACTTTGGGCAAAATGAAATATTCCTGGCCCTACTCCAAATATATGCGTGATGCCAAAGGCCGCTGGTTTTTGGTGGAGCTGCCATCGACCGATTCCCCCAATTCGGTCAAGCTTACTGAAGTACAACCCAATCTCGGGCAGATTCAAGTGGTGGTGCATGGGGTGAAGAAGTTGAAGCCAGCAAGCATTTTGTTGGTGAGCAATTCTTCCCACACCAAGGGCTTGGTGGTGGATTTGGCGGGGCTCAAGGGCAAGGTTTTGGAAATCCCGATTGGCCGCTACCAATTCTTGCAGGCGCGATTTGTCGGCAAGGACAACGC
Source organism: Planctomycetota bacterium (assembly GCA_024275135.1). Taxonomy (GTDB): domain Bacteria; phylum Planctomycetota; class UBA1135; order UBA1135; family UBA1135. The sequence continues at coordinate 35,415 of JAJRZS010000026.1, forward strand.
CGAAGTTCTGGTGCAGCCAGAAGCCTCCAAACCCTTCTTCATTGATGTTACCGAAGATCCGGAAGACATCGC
>JAJRZS010000027.1 GCA_024275135.1 Planctomycetota bacterium
GAGGTGGTGTATGAGGCCTACGCGCCAGGGGGCATTGCGGTCATTATCGAAGCTCTCACCGACAACCGTAATCGCACGGCCCCGAACATCCGTACCGTTCTCACCAAGCGCGGCGGCTCCATGGCCAGTTCGGGGTCGGTAGCCTATATGTTCAAGCGCAAAGCGGTGTTTGTGCTACCGAAAAGTGTGGCCGACGAAGACACCGTCATGGAAGTGGCTCTGGAGCATGGCGCCGAGGATGTCACCACCGATGAGGCCGAAATTTATGGCATCGAAGCCGAACCCGATCAGTTTATGAATCTCGTCTCCGCCTTCTCGGCCCAGGGTTGGGAAACTTTGGATGCCGGTTTACGCTATGTGCCTGATAATTCTATTCCGGTTGATGCCGAAGCTGCCGAAAAACTCCAGGCGCTCGTCGATATGCTAGAAGACGACGACGACGTCCAAGCTGTTCACCACAACGCCGAATTCCCAGAATAAAATCATGCCCGCCCGCCCCCTCACCATCCTCTCAGCCGATTCCACCGTCGTTGCCCGTTGTCAGGAGGCCGCGCAGTTGGCCGGCTCGGCGGTGAGTGAGGTGCGCAGCTTGGCCAGCCTCGAAGAATTGGCCGCAGCCGGCACCATGGAGGGCTTGGTGGTTGCCGATCCCACCTTCATGGCGCCATTGAGCGTGCAGGAATGGGCTTTGGGCTTTTTGCGTGAGCACCGTGTGCTGTTGTTGCTTCTCACCACCGGCAATCGCGAGGACGCCGACGGCCTCGCTCGTTTTGTCGGCGCGCAGGGTGCATTAAGTTTGCCATTGCATGCGGAGGAACTGGCCAGCTACTTGGCTTCGCCCTTCGGTGCACCGAGCAGCGTGCGTCCCGACCCCATCCCCGTGCCCGACGCCGCCCAACTCGGCGCCTCCATCGGGGAAATCCTCAAAGGACGAGAGCCAGAGGCCCGCGAGCGTTTCTTGCAGGCGGTCGCTGATGCAGAAACGGGTTTGCACACCCCCGAGTTTTGGGAGCACCGTTTGGAGGAAGAATTCAAGCGCTCCTCGCGCTTTCGCTTCCCTCTTGGTTTGGTGGCCTTCACCTGGGAAGGGGAAATCGATGACGACGCTTTGCTCGATTTGGCGGGCATTTTGTTATTGGATACGCGCGATGTGGATGTGGCCACCCATATCGGCCCACGTACCTTGGTGGCCATGCTGCCGCATACCGGCCCCGAGGGCACTCGGTTGTTTGGCCAGCGCGTGGTGCAAGGCATGCGCAACCGCAACCTTCGCGATTTGCTGGGCGAGCCTCTGGAAATCTCGGTGCAAGCGGCGGTGGCTCCCGACAGCAGCTTGTCGAACTCGCGCGCTTTCTTGGCTCGAGTGATGCCGCAAGAAAGCGAAATGAGCGGTTGTTAGGGCTGGGGAAGGCTGTCGCCCATCCTGCCTTGCTGTTGCGGGTCTAAAATCGCGGCAATTTTCCACTCGGTACCAAGTTCGAAATGCTGCACCGGGTTTTGGCTGCGTACGCTGCGCAAAGCAGGGTGCTGAAGCTCGATTGCCAAATGTTTGCCGGAAACGCGGAGGTAGTGGTCGGGTGATTCCGCCAGTAAAGCTCCGGTGCGTCTGCCGGTAATGTCGGTGATGTCGTAGAAAGACTGCGCCTGAAAGAGCAGGCCAAGCCGTGGTTTCTGCTGCAGGCCCCACCACAGGAGGATGCCGTTGGGAGTTTCGCTTTGCTCCACCACCTGCAAACGCCAAGCTTGACCAGCCGCCGCGCCGAGTTGGCTGCGGATTTGGGGCCGAGCCAGTAGGTAGAGATCAAGGGTGGCGCCATAGGTTTCTTTTAGGCTTTCCCCCAGGCAGCGGTATTCCGCTTGCGCATCATTGCAGGCAATTGCGGCGAAAAAGCTGCGTCCAGCGTCTTCCGGAGTTCGAAAATTGGGAGCGAGTACGAGGGCCTGGGTGGCGGGAGGACAGCTTTGACATCCCCCGCAAAGGAGTATCAGCAACAGGAGGAGCGGAAACGAAAGGCGCACCTGCGTATATTGGGGGGCTCCTGATGTTCAAGCAATCCCAACTTCCCTTGCTTTTGACATTTATCCTGCCGCTTTTGCTCGGCGGCGGGGCCTGTAGCCGTCAGCCTGCGGTGGTGGGCCTGGTTTTCGACCAGCCGCTGGTGGATTTGGGCGAGCGTTGGGCCGGCGAGACCATTCCTCTGGAGTTTCCCTTCTCTGTCCGCCAGCAGGGGGTGCGGATTGAGCAAGCTCTACCCGAATGCGGCTGTTTGGCACCGACCTTGTGGGTGGATGGCCAAAAGCTGCCCTGGGGCCAGGAGTTGGTACCCGGGACGAAGGGGAAGTTGGTGGTGGAGTTTCACACCGCAGGTTTTCAAGGACGCAAATTCACCGGTGTAGATTTGCAAGGTGTGGGGCCAGGGCTGCCAACCAAGCTGGAGGTGCATAGTTGGTTGCGTCCCTGGTTTGAACTTCGTCCTCGTTTTGTGGATTTTGGCATCGTGCGTGGCGAGAAGGAGCGGGTGGTGGAAGTGGAGGTGAAGGGGCAAAAACCCTTCCGCGTCACTGCCATTCTGGGCCAGGCGCCGCCCATTGAGGTGCGCGGCATCCCATCGACCAAAGCTCGCTTGGTGCAAAAGCTGCAAATCGTGTTGCCGCCCACCCAGGCCGAGGGCAATCACTTTGGGGTGCTCAATTTTGGCTCCGACCAGGAGGGCTTTGCCTTTACCTTGCCCGTCAACTACAAGGTGGCCGGTAACTTGTGGACGATTCCGGATCAAAAACTGTTGCTGGGGGAGCTCCAGGAGGGGGTGAAGTTTTTTGCGCAGGTGGAACTTGGAGCCCGTTCTGGGGTGTTGAAGGCACCGGAAGTGGTGCTGAAGCAGCTGCCGGAGGCTTCTTATCGGGTAGAAACGGTCGTGGAAGGGGCTCGTTATCGGGTACAGTTAAGCCTCACCCCGGGCCCAGACCATGTGGTGGGCGAAATTTTGCTGCGGCTTCCCTACCAGGCCGAGGGGGAAACGGAGAAAATCGTGGAAAGGCGACTGCGGGTACTCGGCGCGGTTCGTAGACAGAATGATGATTAAGAAGCAAATTTGGACGGTGCTTGCCCTTTGCGGAGTGGTTGGCTTCTTGGGCTCTTGTTCTGGAGAGGCCAAGGGCAGCGCGGTGGAGGGGGCAGACCACCCCAGCTCCAATCCATCGGCAACGGCCACCCATTCGGAGCCCGCTGCGGCTACCCAAGCCCCAAACATTCCAGGCTCTCGCAGTGATTTGGTGTTTGATTTCATTGAGAAGGATTTGGGCAAGGTCTACCAACAGCATCAATATGATTTGGCCTTTCCCTTTGTGGTTGAAGGGCCCGACCCGGTTTTGCTGTCGGAGCTGGATACCTCTTGTGGCTGCACCGAGGCGAAAGTGCGACCCGATTGGGATGTGAGTGTCGAAGGGCAAGCTTGGCCCCTGAACAAGCCTATTCCCGCAGGGAGTCGGGGTGCCATTTCCGCCGTTTTTGACGCCAGCCGCTACCGCGGGGATAAGGCTTCCACGATTACGGTACGCGGCGATTTTTTATCCCGCAAAATCATTTTGGGGGTGAAGGCGGACGTGATTCCAGTTTTTGTGCCGGAGCCGTCGGTGGTGCAGTTTGGAGAAGTCTTGGCGGGAAGCTTGCGGCAAGAAGATCCAAGCAAAACCATCAGCATCACGGCGATGAAGGATTTCAAAATCAAACGCTGGAAACGCGTGCCGCCGGGGGTGTTGATTGAGGAAGTCGATTCTGCAGAAACCTTGGACGATGGACGGGTAAAGCGGTTATTCAAAGTAACGGCTGGGCCTGACATGCCGGAAGGGCGGATGTCCTCCAGCGTGATTGCCGAGACGGATTTGGGCCTCGACTTTGAATTCTTAGTCAACGTTGATGTGTTGGGGGCCATCAAATATGCACCTGCCACCCGCGTGGCTTTTGGTGTGGTGGATCACGGCAAGGCGAAGCGGCGGACAATCAAGATTGAAGCCACGCGCGGGGCCATTGAGTTGCCCAAACCCAGCCTGGAATTTTTGGGCGCCGCCGCCAAAGCAATGCGCGGGCAGGTCGAAACCGTGGTCGAGGGCAAGCAGTATGTGGTGAAAATCACTTTGCCCAAGGATGTTGCTGCTGGTTCTTATGATGGGGTGCTGCGCATTTCGTATCCGCCCGAATCGGGTTTGGAAACCAAAGAAGTCCTGCTAAACGCGCGAATTCGGCAGCCTCGTTAGGTTATAAAGGTGCTGCAGAAATACTTCGAGTTGCCTCCAGCCTTGGCTGCAACTCGGTCGACTTTTTCGTAAAGTTCCATTGAGGAAAAAACTCGGTGAAATCCTGCTGGCCGCTGGCGCCATCACGGAAGACCAACTGCGCGCTGCCTTGGCGTTGCAGAAACAGCGCACCGTGCTGATTGGGCAAGCTTTGGTGGAGCAGGGGGCCACGGATGAGCTCACCGTGTTTCGGGCCTTGGCCAAACAGGCGCGTTGGCCTTTTGTTGATTTGGCTGAACGCACACCGCCGCGGCGTCTCACCGAGTTGCTGGATGGCAAAGCGGCCTGGGAACTCGAGGCGCTGCCGGTAGCGGAAAAAGATGGCGCTTTGGTGGTTGCGGTGGCCGATCCCCATAAAGCCGTGGTCACCGACACCCTGCATTTTCTGCTCGACCGCGAAGTGGTGTTGGCCTTGGCTGCGCCCTCGGCTTTGCAAGCGGCTTTAACCCGCGTTTACGGCCCCAACGAGGCTATTGCTGCGCCTGCTGCTCGGGCCGAGTCGGAGGGTGGGGAAGAATCGCCCATTGTTCGCTTGGTGAACCGTATGTTTGACGAGGCCGTGGATCAGCGTGCTTCGGATATTCATATCGAGCCCTTTGCCGATCGCATGCGTATTCGCTACCGCATTGACGGACGGCTGAAAATTGCGGCGGAACATCCGGTCGATGTATTTGCCCCATTGATTAGCCATTTGAAGGTTAGTGGGGGCTTGGATATTGCGGAAAAGCGGCGCCCCCAAGACGGACGCATTGAGCACCGAAGTTTGGGTCGGGATTTGGATGTGCGGGTTTCGGTTTTACCCACCCAACATGGACAAACTTGTGTCATGCGATTGTTGGACCGCGAAGCCAACCTGCTGTCCTTGCCGGATTTGGGCTTGAATGAACAAGCGCATGCTTGGTTTCGGCGCTTGATTGAACGCCCCCATGGTTTGTTTTTGGTCACGGGGCCAACGGGGTCGGGGAAAACCACCACCTTGTATGCGGCATTGCAAACCTTGAATCGGCCGGACAAAAAAATCCTCACCGTCGAAGATCCGGTGGAATACCGGATTCCTGGAATCAACCAGGTGCAAGTGCACCCAGGCATCGGTTTGGATTTTTCTCGGGTCTTGCGCGCCTTTCTACGCCAAGCTCCCAATGTGGTGCTGGTGGGTGAGATTCGCGACCGTGAAACCGCCGAAGTGGCGATTCAAGCTTCGCTCACTGGGCATATTGTGTTTAGCACGGTCCACACCAACGATGCCCCCAGTGCGGTAACGCGCCTCCTCGACATGGGGGTACCGCCCTTTTTGATTGCCACCTCCTTGCAAGGTGTCTTGGCGCAACGCCTAATGCGGCGTCTGTGCACAGATTGTGCGGAAGAACAGGCTGCGGGGGTGCTGGAGCAGCAAATTTTGGGATTATCTGCCAAGGAGACCATCCGTCGCCCGCGCGGTTGCCGTCGCTGCAACGGTACCGGTTTTCATGGTCGAATTGGCGCTTTCGAGTGGCTAGAAATAGACGAAAAGCTGCGCGAAGCCCTGTTCCAGGCCAAAGACCCGAATGATTTTGTGCGCGCGGCTGAAGCGTCCTCGCATTGGCACCCGCTGTTGGAAGACGCTGTGGCCAAAGCCAAACAGGGCCAAACCTCGGTGGAGGAGGTGTTGCGTATTACGAAGGTGGCGGTTGCATCCGAAGATGAGGACGGCCCCATGTCTCCTGTTTCCCCAGAATCCAACCCAGATCAACCATGAGTACCATAGTTCCCGGTAGTTTGCTCGATGAGTGGCTGCAGTCCGTTGCCACCATGGATGCCTCCGACTTGCATATTGGTGCGCGACGTCGCCCGATGATGCGGGTTTCCGGCACTTTGCAGCCTTTGTCCGATGCCATCCTCACGCCAGGGATGACAGAAGAAATCTGTTTGGGGGTGGTGCCCGACCGCAAGCGCAAGGAAGTGGAGGAAACAGGGTCTTGTGACTTCTCCTTTGAACATGGCCAAGATCGCTACCGCGCCAATGTTTTCCGTCAGCGTAATTCCTGGGCTCTGGTCTGTCGCCGTTTGCCGGCTGACCGTTTGAGTTTTGAGCAAATTGGCGCGCCTGCGGTTTTGCGGGCACTGGCGCATTTACCTCGCGGTTTGATTTTGATTACCGGCCCGACGGGTTCTGGTAAAACCACCACTTTGGCGGCGTTGATTCACGAAATCAATACGACCCGCTCCGAACATATCATCACTTTAGAAGACCCCATCGAATTCCTGCATGAATCGGAAAAGTCGGTGGTGAACCAGCGTGAAATCGGAGAAGACACCACCTCCTTCTCCGAAGCTTTGCGTCGGGTGCTGCGCCAGGACCCGGATGTCATCATGTTGGGAGAAATGCGGGATTTAGAAACCACGGCGGCGGCGATTACGGCGGCGGAAACCGGGCACTTGGTGTTTGGCACCTTGCATACCACCGGTGCCGCGCGCACGGTCGACCGGATTATTGACCAATATCCAAAGGAGTCGCAAGAACAAGTGCGGGCGCAGCTTTCCGTTTCCTTGCAAGCTGTGGTTTCGCAAGTTCTGGTGCCACGCGCTGACGGCCAAGGACGCATTAGTGTGTTTGAAATCATGGTGCGTAACTCGGCGATTGAAAACCACATTCGGAAAGGCGAAACATTCAAAATTCCCTCGGTGATGCAAACCCAGCGTCGCATCGGCATGCAATTGCTCGATGACCATCTGTTTGATTTGGTCCAAGCCGGTACCATTACCCGCGATACCGCCTTGCAATATGCGCAGCTACCCAATGATTTGCGGCAGCGCATGTCCGTAACTCCATGAGCCTAAGCCATCAAACCATCGGCAAAATCCTCGTCGACCTCGGCGTGGTGGGGATGGGGCAGGTGCAAGCGGCTTTGGCCGAGCAACGGCGGATGGGTGGTCGGCTTGGGGAATTGCTGCTGGCCAAAGGGCAGATCACCAACGAAGATTTGTCGCGGGCATTGGCCATCCAGCATGGTTTGGAATGGGTGCCGCCTGCAGCCTTAACCCCGGATGAAGAAGCCATCTCCTTACTTGATGGCGGTACTGCGCGGGCTTTTGGTGCCTTGCCTTTGGAACAAAAAGATGGGGTGCTACGAGTTGCGATTGCTGATCCCGACACTTTGCCCCTATTAAGCGATTTAGAAAGCATCAGCGGTTGCCAAGTGCAAGCCGTGTTGTCTTCGCCCGAGGCCTTGTCGGAAGCGGTGGAGACGGCCTATCAAAAAATGACCGAGGCCAAAATCGCGGCCGAGGTAGAAGCCAGCGAAGCAGCGCCCATCGTGCGCTTGTTGGAATCGATTTTGCTTCGAGCGGTACGCGATCGTGCGGCTGATGTTCACTTCGAACCCTATCAAGGTGGATTTCGCATTCGCATGCGTTCCGATGGTGTTCTTTACGAAATAGACCCGCCGCCCGCGCATTTGGCCACGGCCATTGTTTCCCGCATTAAAGTGCTTGCCGATTTGGATATCTCGGAAACGCGGATGCCGCAAGATGGGCGCATGGATTTGGTTTTGGACGGACACCCGATTGATTTCAGGGTGTCGACGGTACCCACGCAAGGTGGAGAAAGTGTTGTTTTGCGCTTGCTGGATCGTCGAAATTTGCAACTCGATTTGAGCAAACTTGGGCTAACTGCCGAGGAAGACGAACAACTGCGCAAGTTTATTGCTTTGCCGCATGGCATCATGTTGGTGACGGGGCCAACCGGCTCTGGTAAAACCACCACCTTGTATTCTTTGTTGTCGCAGGTCAATGCGCCAGAAACTAAGGTGCTGACCGTGGAAGACCCAGTGGAATATGATTTGGATGGAATCGTGCAGATTCCGGTGCATGATGAAATTGGGGTGAACTATGCGCGGATTTTGCGCACCATGTTGCGGCAAGATCCCGACATCATCATGATTGGCGAAATCCGGGATCCAGAAACGGCTCAGATTGCGGTAGAAGCTGCATTAACTGGCCACTTGGTTTTGAGTACCCTGCATACCAACGATGCACCGTCTACGGTCACGCGAATGGTGGATTTAGGAGTGGAGCCCTTTTTGCTTGCAGCGACCATCGAGGGTATTGTGGCGCAGCGTTTGGTGCGTTGTGTTTGCGAGCATTGTCGGGAGAGTTACACCCCCGCGGCAGAGGTTTGCGCGCAGATGGGAGTGCCTGCCGAGGAACAGTTTCAGCGCGGGGCTGGTTGCGCCAAATGCCATTTCACAGGTTACTCCGGGCGTACCGCCCTCTATGAGGTCTTAGCCATGGATTTGCAGTTGAAGGAGGAGTTTTTGCAGAACCCGAGCACTCTGGTCTTGCGTGAGCAGGCGCGGAAACGGAAGATGAAAACCTTGCGCGAACGTGGCCTCGAGCTTGCCCGCCAGGGGCGAACCACCTTGGAAGAAGTGCTACAGGGAACGCAAGGAGAATAAATTGCATGGCTCGCATTCAGCGTAGAGTTCCCGCCGCAGTTCGCTCCACAGGGCGAAGTGAATCCACCTCCAGTGCCGAGGCTTCCACCGTTTTGGTGAAGCGCAAGGTGCCACTGAAACATATTGTGCAGTTCACGCGCATGTTGGCGACGATGACCGAAGCCGGTTTGCCGATTTTACGCAACCTTCGCATCCTCGCCGAGCAATGGCCGGAAGGCCGTTTTCGGGATTCGATTTTGGATGCAGGAGATTTGGTGGAAGAGGGGCAGCCTTTGTCGGACGCCTTAGCTCAATCTCCGGAAGTCTTTGACGAGCTTTATGTCAACATGGCGCGTGCTGGCGAAGCTGGGGGTGTATTGGACACGGTATTTGATCGCTTGGCCAACTTCTTGGAACGGGCGCAAAACGTGCGCGACAAAACCAAGTCTGCGCTCACTTATCCCATCGTAATTTTTGTGGTTGCCATGGCTGTGGTTTCGGCCTTGTTGTTGTTTGTGATTCCGAAGTTTGCAGAGCTGTATACCGACATGGACATGGAATTGCCAAAGCTCACGCAGTTCATGATTGATACCAGTGCCTTTATGGTGCAGTATTGGTATGCGGTTCTTGGTTTTCCCATTGCGCTTTGGTTTGGGCATATGTTGCTGTATCGTCGCTCGTACGGCTATCGGCATCGTTGCCATGGATTGGCATTAAAAGCCCCGGTGTTTGGGCCCTTGGCAGAAAAAAGCCAGGTATCCCGCTTTGCCACCACCTTCGGCACCTTGATTGCCAGTGGGGTGCCGCATTTGGAGGCTTTCAACATTACCCGGGGCGCCTTAACCAATGAGGTCTATCGAGAGGCTGTGGAAGACATCCAAGAGGAAGTGCGGGAAGGTGAAGCCATCGCCGCTTCCCTGGAATCTTCGGGAAGGTTCGACGATTTGGTGGTGGCCATGGTGGAGGTGGGGGAAGAAACAGGCGAATTGGATCGCATGTGCATGCGCATTGGTGATAGCTACGAAGAACAGTACACCCGCGCCCTCGACAATATGTTGAAGTTGATTGAGCCACTGATGCTGATTTTGCTCGCTGGCTTGGTGGGCTCGATCGCCTTGTCCTTGTTCCTGCCCTTGTTCAAGCTGCTCGAAGAGTTTGGCGCCCAAGCATGAGCCTGAGACTGCGCTTGACCCTCGGCTTGGTGCTGGTCAATGCGATTGTTTTGGGCAGCTTGGCGTGGTGGGTTGCTGGGCAGGAACATGAGCGGCAGCTACGGGAGGAACTGCGCCGTCAAAGTTTGGAAGACCGCTTGGCGCAGTTGGCGGTGCCGCGCTTTCGTCCGTCTGAAATGGGAGACTTGGCCAAAATGTTGGATTGGCCGTTGTGGTCGCAGTTTGAAGATGCCCTCATTATCGATACCCGAGTCTTGGACTTTGACGGGGAAAAGGTTCCGGTTGGCACCTTCTTGAATCCCCGCGGTCGACGCCAACGGCCTGCCGATTTTCCGCTTGCCGATATCACCAAGGCGGTGGTGCAAGCCACCGAACAAAACCGTCCGCTTGCCGTGGCGAGCGGGTTGGCGATTCCCCTTTCTGCCTATCAACCTTTTGCCGAAGAGCAGCATCCTTGGGGAGGAATTTACGTCGACTTGCGCCTGCCCGAGGAGGGGGAAAGTTTGATGCGGTCGGTGTTGTTGGCCGCCTTTGTTTCCACCTTTATCTCCGCCTTGTTGGTGGCATGGCTCTTGCATCGTTGGGTGCTGCGCCCGGTAGACCGATTGGTGGCTGCCACCCAACGCTTTGACGGTGGCGAGCTAGGTGGGTCACTACCCGAGGAGGGTGCGCATGAGGTGGTGGAGTTGTCGCAATCTTTTGCGGCAATGATGAAGCGTATTCGAGGGTTCCAAGCGGAATTGGAGCAGGAGGTGGAACAAGCCACCGCCCGCGCCCTGCAAGCCGATCGTGTTGCTGCTCATCGAGAACGAATGGCAGCGATGGGGGCCTTGGCGGCGGGGGTTGCCCATGAAATCAACAGTCCTTTGGCAGGAGCACTTTATGGCCTGGAAGTTTTGCGGCGCGACGCCAAAAGCGCGGATGCCCAGCAGTATGGGGCGTTGATGCAAGAAGCTTTGGAGCGCATTCGCGATTTGGTGCAACGTTTGTTGTTGTTGGCGCCGTCGAAGTCGGAGGCGGCGAGTTGCGATGCTGTGCCTTTGCTAGCCGACCTCCGAGCCTTTTTAAGTAGTCGTCTCGAAAAACATCACCTGCAGGTGGAAATCGAAGAAGAGCCTTTCTTAGTGCCGGCGGCGCGCGGGGATTTGTTCCCGTTATTGTTGAATCTTTTGCAGAATGCCTTGGATTCTTTGGATGGTCGGGAAGGTGCGGGAACCATTTGGGTTAATGCGAAAAAAACAAAGGATGGCGGTTGCCAGCTGGAAATCGTGGATGATGGGCCCGGGGCTCCCGAGCGTATCCTTCCGCATTTGTTTGAACCATTCTTCACCTCCAAAGATGTAGGCAAAGGTACTGGATTGGGGCTTGCTTTGGCCCATGCCACCATGCAAAGATTGGGCGGAGAAATGGATGCCCATAACTTAGAGCAGGGTGGATTTCGCGTGGTCTTGAGGTTCCCAACTTCATGAGCACGGCCTTGTTCGGGATGTGCTTGCTGCTATGCACATCGGCCATTTTTTCTGGTGCGGAGGCGGCGCTGTTTACGCTTGCAGCCGAGGGCAAACAAAACCGCCAAACCCCAGCTTTGGCCCGTCGTTTGTTAGCTGACCAGGCGGCAGTATTGACCACCATCCTGATGGCCAACTTGGTTGCTAACCTCAGTTATTTTGCAGCCACTCATCATTGGGCCGCCCAGTTTTCCACCCGCACGGAGGCGATGATTGAAATCCTTGGTGTTTTAGGCATCGTATTGTTTGGAGAGATTTTCCCCAAGGTCTTGGCCCATCGTTTTCCTCGTTTCAGCGGTCAGGTTTTGTTAGTGCCTGTGGTCGTCTTGCATGGGCTATTGGGGCCAGTCAGTCGTTTGTTTTGCCGTCACGATGCGGCCCAGGAGGCTGCCAATCATCCTTTGGACTCCACGCAGGCAGCCAGCCTGTTGGAACAGGAAAGTAAAGGCGGCATGGATTCCGACGAGCAGGAATTGATTCGCCATTTGCTGGAGTTGGGGCAGTTGCGGGCAGGGGCTTTGCGTCGTCCTTTGGCCGAAGTGCCGACGGTGAGAGCGGCACAAACCCTGCCTCAAGCTTTGGCGGAAATGAAGCAACTTGATGCGGCTTGGGCGGTGGTGATGGAGGATGAGGGAGAGGTGCTCGGGGTGTTGGATCGCGCCCGCCTACCGCAAGGAGGCTTGGTTCATGAAGCGATGAAGCCAATTCCAGTTTTACCGGAGGTGGCGGCGGTGGCCAATGGCGTGCAGCAATTGCCGAGCAGTGGCAGCCCTTGTGTTTTGTTGGTTGACGAATATGGATCGTCGGTTGGCATTATCCAGCGCGGACGGTGGGCTGATACTTTGCTCGACCGCTTGCCGCGCTATCAAGAATCAGATCCAGCCCCCATTCGCCTGGATTCTCACGGGCAATGGGAGGTTGCGGCTTCTTTGCCATTGCATGATTTTCACGACCGTTTCGGCGACCCTGGTTTGGCCGATGTACGCGTGGACACGGTTGGTGGCTTAGTGGCGGAAAAATTAGGTCGGATGGCCAAGCTTGGTGACCGCGTGGTGTTGGAAAAGGATGGCCGACGCTTCGTGCTTGAAGTCCGCGATTGTTCCGATACTCGCATTTTGTGGCTAGGTGTCAAGGTGGAAGCTTTGCCCGCCCCCGACTTCGATGGGGACAAAGAGGAGCCTAAAGGGGGGGCGGCATGATTTTCCTCCTGCTGGTTCTGGCTTTGTTCGCGTCGGCCATGTTTGCTGGCGCCGAAACAGGGTTTTACGGATTGAACCCCATGCGCTTGCAGCATGAAAGCAAACACACCCGTGCGGCTGCCATCTTGCTCCCGGTGCTAAGCTCTCCCAGTGCCTTTTTGGCGACCTTGTTGATTGGCAACAACCTGGCAAATGACGCTGCGGTCAAAGCGGCGGGGGAGATAGGTGCGGTTCTGGGTTGGTCAAATCCAGAGTTTGTCGGTGCGATTATTCTTACTCCCCTGGTCTTTTTGTTTGGCGAAGTTTTGCCCAAGCAGTTCTTTCTTGCGCGCCCACAGCGGCTTTTGCATTTGGCCGTGCCCTTGGCTGCGGCGCGATTTTTGTTTTGGCCGCTGACAGCACCTTTGGCGGCCCTGGCTCGGGCTTTGGAAGGAGACACCCAATCCTTTGTTTTGGCTCGTCGGCAATTTGCAGCTTTGTTGCAAGAGGGTTCGCAACATCCACCCGGGGAAGCGCGGGTGATGGCGGCGGCTTTGCGCGCGATGGAGGCTCATGGCCAAGATTTGCAGGCTTTTTTGCGCATGGATTTGCCTCAGTTTGCGGCCGAAACCACCGTGTCGGAAGTCGCCAAGGTGTTGGCCCAACAGCGCGACACCCTAGGCTTGGTGCCTCAGGAGGAAGGCCCTCCCGCTTTGTTGTTGGGGACCCGCCTGGCTTTGGCCCCGGCGGAGGCCTGCGTCGCGGACGTGGCCTTGCCATTGCCGCAACTGGAATCCGACTTGGATTTGTCCGCAGCTCTTACCCAGTTGCGCGCCTTGGGTGTGGCTTTTGCCTGGGTCGAGAAACCTGGCTCCTGGGCAGGACTTTGTGATTTAGAATATGCTCTGGCTCAGCTGCTAGCGCCTAACCCTTAAGTCACCACCATGAAATCCTTTGCTGCTCACGTTGTTCTCGTTTTTTGTGCCTTTGTTGCCGGTGCGCTAAGCTTGCATTTGCTCACCCCAACCCCGGTGGCGGCCTCTGGGGCCGATAGCGGCAAGCGGTATGTGGCGGTCACTGGGCCCTACCAGGATGGGGTGTCCTTGCTGTATGTGCTCGACCAAACAAACCAGCATTTGGTGGTGTATGAAGCCCGTGGCGGGGCGGCCAACTCCCATAGGCTGATGTTCGTAGGCGCTCGCAACATCGAGCTGGACACCCAATTGGATGGATTTAACGACGAATCGGAATACACCCATCAAGATTTGGAGGAGGAGTTCCTAAAATCCGGCATTCTCAGCCCTGAAGAGGGCACAAAGTCCGACGGATAGCGTATCCTTGGCCTCCGGCTTGGCTACAGCTATGCTGGACGCCGGAAATTTTCCTCCACCCACTAGACCCAGAAAGCAATCCCGTGAGCGACAGCGAATTCGCATCCTTCGACGACGCCCTTAAGAAACTCGAGCTTGAAGAAGAAGATCTTAAGCGTTTGATTTCTGCCGGAGAAATCCGTGCCTTCCGTGAGGGCTCCAACATGCGCTTGCGCGTGGAAGATGTAGCCAAAGTCGCCGATCAGCTTGGCATTGGCGGCACGGTGGCCGAAGAAGACGCCGGTGAGGTGTTGGAAGTGGAAGATTTGGTGCTGGATGAAGCCGAGGAAGGCATGGCCACCACCCAACTTTCCGAAGAAGATACGCTGCTTGATGAGCCGGTGGCTGAGGTGCAAGTTGCCAAGGAAGCTCCGGTGGCGCCCCGCCGCTCCAGTGCTGGGGCCCGTAGTGGGCGCGCTTCCGCTGCTGCCGCTACCGCCAGCCTCAGCGATGAAGGAGGCGGCATGCGCGCCGCCATCATTTGCACCAGCCTGCTGATGTTGTTTGGCATTGCCTTTGCCATCGGCATGATTTCCGGCGAAACCAGTGGCATTACCTCTGGCATCGTCGACATGGTCCACGGCAAATAGGCTTCTGGTCTGTGTATTTCCAGGCCCTGGTCCTGACGCTGATGCTCGGGGCTGGGGCCTGTGCGCGTTCGGTTTCTTCTCCTTTGCCCGCTTCGGTCGCACGGCTGGAATCTTTGGTACTCTCGCGCCCAGTGCCAGGTTCTTCCACTTGGCTGTTGGCAGGGCGTTATGAAACCACGCGCGGTGAATATGGGGTTGCCCGACGGCCCAGCGAAGAAGATTTGCCGGTGACCATGGTCAGCTTCCATGAGGCGGAAACTTGGTGCCGAGAACGGCATTTGCGTTTGCCGAGTTTGAGCGAATGGCGGCATGTAGCCAATTCCGGCCGCGAAGAGTTTTGGGTGGCAGAGACTGCTCGTAACGGACTGAGTCTGAGGCTGCGGCGCGCTTTGCCCGTCGGTGTTTTCGAGCGCGGGCGCACTTCTTTGGGTGCTTATGACATGCTTGGCAATGTGCGCGAATGGGCAAAAGACCCTAGCCGTGAAAAATACTATGCCTGCGGCGGTTCCTATGCGGCTCGCGAGGCCAGCACCGCTCCTGAAGAACAGCTGGAATTGCTGCCAGAGGACCGCGCCGAAGATGTGGGATTTCGTTATTTTGCCGATGCCGAGGCCTATATGTTGACGGAGGTCATTCCTTGGTGGTCGGAGTTGAGCCCGGAGCAAAAAGATTTTGTGCAAATGGTGGTGGCGGCCTGGCCCTTGGAGGCACGCACGGCCCTTGCCGATTTGCTGCGCCGCCAGCAGGCACCCGAAGGCTTTTGCCGGATGTTGGCGCAGCCATGAAACTGGGGGAGTTACGAGCTTTATTGGATGCCTACGGATTGCGTCCAAACGCACGTTTTGGGCAAAACTTTTTGGTCGACCCGGCCCTGTTGCAACGCATCCCTGGAGATGCCGAAGTGCAGCCAGGGGATTCCGTGTTAGAGGTTGGGCCGGGGGCGGGTGCCTTAACTGCAGAGTTGTTGGGCGCCGGGGCGCAGGTGGTGGCGGTGGAGTTGGATTTTGGCTTGTTGCGCTTGTTGCGCGATCGCTTTTCTTCGGAGATAGACCAGGGCCAACTCACCTGTCTCGAAGGCGACATTCTCGGCCGAGAGGAAAAGCTGCATCCCGAGGTGGAGGCTTGGTGGGCCTCCCTGTCGCAAGCTCCGCGCTTGGTGGCCAATTTGCCTTATGCCATTTCCGGCCCTTTCTTGGGACGCTTACCAGGCCGAGACTTGGCCAGTGCCACTTTGCTTTTACAGCGGGAAGTGGCGGAGAAGGCGGCGTCTGCCGGGGGTAAAGATGGCTGGAGTCCCTTGGCGATTCGCCTGGCGCTTTCTTTCCACACGCGGCTTGGTCGACGCTTACCACCGGAGGTGTTTTGGCCACGGCCCAAAGTCGCGTCGGCCTTTTTGCACTTGGCCCCGCGTGAGGATGCGCTGAGTCCTCAGCAGGATCAAGAACTGCGCAGGGTGCTCTGTTTTGCTTTTGGTCAGCGTCGCAAGGCCCTACTCGGACGTCTGCAAACCGAGGCTGCCGCCTGGGCGGAGGCGTTGGCTGGGGCTGGGGTTTCTCCGCAAATGCGCCCTGGCGCAGTCGCGCCAAATATTTGGCGAAGTGCTTTGCTGCAAGTGGTAGATTAGGATTGGTGTTGGTGCAAGCATGAGTGAGCTACAGGTTTTTCTCGACGATTTAAAAGAGCGCGTCCCCATTGAAAGTGTGGTCGGCCAGAAAGTCCAGCTCAGCCGCAAAGGGAATCGGTATTGGGGCTTGTGTCCCTTTCACGCCGAAAAAACACCGTCCTTTTCTGTTCATCCGGCTCGCAACTCCTTCAAATGTTTTGGCTGTGGCATGGGCGGCGATGCCATCACCTTTGTGCGCGAAACCGAAGGCTTGGAATTTTTTGAAGCGGTGCGCATTTTGGCCGATATGGCGGGGTTGGCGATGCCGCAAAAATTTCGTGGCTCCAATCCCGAAGAGCGAGGCGCGCGGGAGCAAGCGCGCGAAGCTTTGCAATATGCGCGCCAATTTTTCATTCAGCAGCTTGCGACTGCCGACGCTGCCGAGGCGCGCCAATATCTGCAAGCGCGAAAGATTGCCGAGGAAAGTTGGCAGCAGTTTGGTCTGGGGTGGGCGCCGACCAACCGCCAAGTTCTGTTGGAGTTTTTGCGCTCCAAACAGGTGAGCCCTAAAGCCATGGTCGATGCCGGGCTGGCCCTGGAGGATGGACAAAGTCGCAAATTGAAGGCTCGGTTTTGGGGCCGTTTGATGTTTCCGGTGGCCGATGCTGGCAATCGCACTTTGGGCTTTGGTGGTCGTTATTTGCCGGGTTCTTTTGCTGAAGACAAGCAAATGGGTAAATATGTGAACTCCCCAGAAGGGCCGCTATTTCCCAAACGACGCCTGCTTTATGGCTTAGAGAAATTGCAACAAGGTTTGCGCGATTATGCCGAGGCGCCGATTGTGGTCTGCGAGGGGTATCTGGATGTCATCCAACTGCACAGAGCCGGCAAATGGCCGGTGGTGGCGGCCTTAGGAACAGCCTTCACCGAAGACCATGCGCGGCGTTTGGCACGGGCCCAGCGGCGCGTGGTGTTGTTGCTCGACCCTGATGAAGCCGGGCGGAAAGCTGCTTTCCGTGCTGGCCGTCTCTTGGTGGCGGAGGGGGTGGATGTGCGCGTGGCCCAGCTGCCGGAGGGCCATGACCCGGCAGATATGGTGGCTGAAGAGCGTCTAGAAGAACTCTCCGGCTGTATTGCCAATTCTTGGGATATACTCCGTTGGCGTCTTGATACATGGGCCCGGAAAACAGATTTTTCGGTTCCTGCCGTTGTCCATCAGGCTGCCGCAGAGATGGCAGAGTGGATTGCAACCACTCCAAGTCCTGTGGTGGCAGAGAGTTGGGAGAATCAGGTCCAGGATTTCCTGGGTGTGTCGGCCGCCGCCTTAGGCAAACTCCTCCCGCATGCAGCTCCCTCTTCGGGGGTTGTGGGGCGGGTGGGGAATGCGTCACCGCCCCAAAATTCCGCACCCATCAGTCCGCAGGAGGTCCTTCGCCGGAACGAACGAGAAATCATTGCCGCCATTCTTCATGATCCCAGCGCCTATCCACGCTTCCGTCAGCAGTTGGATACGATACAATTGTCAGATTCCGTCGCCCGGAAAGTTCTAACATGGTGCCGTCAGCAGCGTCAGTCTGGAGAGGGGTTCGACCTTGAGTCGGCCTTCCTCGCTTTCCCAGATTCAGAATCCAGCCTGTGGTTGGATCAAGTGCGCCTCAACCGACCCGCGGATCCTTGCCTTGCTCTGGAACGTGCTTTGGATGCCCTGCCGGGCAATCGAGAGCAAGCCGTCGCTGCCCAACATGAAGATGTCGACGCCGAACATCTTCGTTCTTTCCTTCGTCGGATTAGCATCTCGCCGAACGACTGAAATCGAAAAAAGCTCCCATTCCTCATGACAACAAAGTCGTTAGACAAAAAAACCGAAACAGCCCTCGAAACCTTAATCGCTAAGGGGCAAGTCACTGGCAGCCTTCCATTTGAAGAGCTGCAAGGGGCTTTACCCTCCGAGAAATTAGGGGACATCGAGGTCTTGCAAGAGGTTATCGACCGCTTGGAAATGGCGGGCATCGTGCTTGGCGATAGCACCACCGAAAGTGCGGCCCAGTTTGCTGGGGGAACCGCGCCGATTCCGGTCACTCCTAAGCCCTTGTCCACCTTGTCCAATCGCGGGGGAGGCCGTGCGACGCCCACGGTGTTGGAGAAAATCGACGATCCGGTGCGCATGTATCTCACCCAAATGGGTGAGATTCCACTGCTCACGCGGGAGGAAGAAATTTCCCTCGCCAAAACGACCGAGGTTTCGCGCAAGGTGTTCCGTCGCCTGGTACTGGAATCGGGTTTGGCTTTGGATATGGCGCTGGATGTGTTGCAGCAAGTGAAAGACGGCGAACTTGCTTTCGACCGCACCCTAAAGGTCAATCCTTCGGCGCAGGCGAACTCAAGCTTTGCGGTGCTGCACTTTAATCGTCGCTTGAAGAAACAGGCGGCGGAAGAAGGTGCTGATGAAGGCACCTCTTCCAACATTGATGGCGGCGCCGGCTATGAGCTCACCAAACAAGATTTGGAGCAACGCCTCGGTGGGCATATCCAAGATTTGAAGAGTTTGCGCGATGCCGCGCGCTTGGGCTATCAAGTGCAAATGGACAAGCGACTGAGCGCGGCGGAGCGTAGTTTGTTCCGTCGCAACATGCGCGCGCGTCAGCGTTGCATCGCGGTGATGGTGGAAGAGTTGCACTTCCAGGTCAACATTCTGCAAGATTTTATCCGCGTGCTAGAAAGTAAGGCACGCGCCTGGAGTGCGGTGGCACGCGAAGCCGCGAGTTTTGATGCTGCGCGCAAGCGTTCGAAAGCTGGCAAAGAAGAATATGCGATTTTGCAAGCGCAGCTGGTGGAGTGGGAAATCAAGGCCATGGAGCCTTTGGATGCTTTCTTGCGCCGCATGGAATTGCTGTACCGCGCTTTGGATACCTACGAAACTGCGAAGAAGGGTTTGTCTTCTGGCAACTTGCGCTTGGTGGTGTCTATCGCCAAGAAATACCGCAATCGTGGGTTGAGTTTCTTGGACCTCATCCAAGAAGGCAATACCGGTTTGATGAAGGCGGTGGAAAAATACGAGTACCGTCGTGGTTATAAGTTTTCCACCTATGCTACTTGGTGGATTCGCCAAGCCATTACCCGCTCCATTGCCGATCAAGCGCGCACCATCCGCATTCCCGTGCATATGATCGAGACCATGTCCAAACTGCGGGCTGTGCAGAAGCGCTTGTTGCAAAATTTGGGTCGTGAGCCTTCGATTGAAGAGATGTCGGAAGCTGCTGACATCGCCGTGGATGAAGCCACCCGGGTGATGAAGATTGCCAAGCATCCCATCAGTTTGGATCGGCCCATTGGGGATTCCGAGGATTCCTACTTCGGCGATTTCATCGAAGACGAATCCTCAGAAAACCCTGTGGAGCGTGCTGGCCAGGAGATGCTGAAAGAGCGTATCGACGATGTGTTGGAATCGCTCACCTTCCGCGAGCGCGAAATTATCAAGCTGCGTTACGGCATCGGGGATGGCTACACCTACACACTCGAAGAAGTGGGGCGCATCTTCCGTGTCACTCGGGAGCGTGTGCGTCAAATTGAGGCTAAGGCCATCCGCAAATTGCAGCACCCCATCCGGGCCCGCAAGCTGGCTGGCTTCCTCGAGGGAACCACGCCTTGACCCGCGGCCGCGCCGCGTTGTAATAAGGGCCTGTGCAAGAGGTCCTCGCCCATCTGATTCGTGCCCAACAAGTCGACAAACGGCTGGTTGTGTTGGAGCGACGCCTCGCTTCTCTTCCCACCGAGCTCGGTGAGCGTGAATCGACCTTGGCCGCCTTGGAAGCGGAGGCGGAAGAGCTGGAGGCCGAGCGCAAAGCTTGTTTGTCTCGCTCCAGCACTTTGGAAAACGAAGTGCAAGCGCGCGATGAGCGCATTTCCAAGCTGGAGAAGCAAGCGGTGGAGGCGCGCGATCCTTCGGCTGTGCAGGTTGCCCAGCATGAGGCAGCCAAACACCGAGAAGAAAACTCAGTGGCGCAAGAAGAGGCCTTGGAGTTACTGGAGCGGGCGGAGCAATACCAAGCGAAGCGCGAGGCCATGCAAGAGCGTTTGGATGCCGCGCGCGAAGATTTAGTTGCGATGCAGAAAAACGTGGCGGTGGACGAAGCCGACCTGGAAGCCGAAGTGGCGGCATTGCGCAAAGAGCGTGCGGCCGAAGTGGAGCAGGTGAATAGCCAGGTGCAAGATGTCTTTCAGGTGCTTTCCACCAAACATCCGGGTAAAGCGGTGGTGCCGTTGAAGGGGGATTCCTGTGGCGGTTGTGGCACCCGCCTGGTGCCCAACGACCGCGTCCGCGTGCAAGCTGCCAAGTCCCTTATCCGCTGCCCCTCCTGCGCGCGCATCTTGGTTACCCAAGATTTGTGGTCCAGCGTTAGTGAACCGGTCTAAGCTCCGCGGCAGGGCTGCTAGACTGGGCCGCCATGCTTTTGCTTTCTGCCCTTTTGCTCCATGCTCTGCCCCAGCAATCTTTGGCGGGGCAGCTTCCGAAACAAGATTTGGGGGTTG
This sequence comes from Planctomycetota bacterium, assembly GCA_024275135.1. Taxonomy (GTDB): domain Bacteria; phylum Planctomycetota; class UBA1135; order UBA1135; family UBA1135. The sequence continues at coordinate 20,657 of JAJRZS010000027.1, forward strand.
CGGCCTTTTTAGCTGCCCATCCAGATTACGACGGCCGCGGTATTCGAGTTGCGGTATTGGATACCGGCATTGATCCAGGTCATCCCTTTTTGCAGCGCACTCCCGATGGCCGCCGCAAGTTGGTGGATTGGTACGACGCCACCACCGATGGTTGGTTGGATACCAGCCAAGTGGATACTTTGGATGGGAGCGGGCATGTGATTGGCCTTAGTGGCCGCTCTTTGTTTTTGGGGCATCATTTAAGCCATGGCGAAGTTCATCTGGGGCGGGTGGACGCCGAGTTTTTGCCTGCCGGATTGCGCGGGCGCATTCGCCAGCAACGTCGCCAACATTGGCAAAAGGAAGTGCAAAAGTATGAAGAAGCCGTGGCGCGTTTGGCCGCTGCCGGCGAAGAAGTCGATGCGCAATCGGCGGCAGAAATGGAACGCAAACGGCGCATGGAATCCTTTCTCGATGAAGGCCCGGTTTACGATGTGGTGCTGTTTGCCAAGGGGGATCGCTGGCAGGTGGTGGTGGATACCGACGAAGACGGAGATTTGGATGAAGAAACGGCGCTGAGCGAGTTCCGAGAATCAGGGGATTGGACCCGCTTGGGGGATGAAGCCAACCTCAACTTTGCAGTTGGCATTGGCGAAGACCATAACCACATCACTTTGTTTTTTGACACCCACGGGCATGGCACCCATGTTGCGGGCATCATTGGAAGCTATGAGGGGCCGGATAGTCGCTTGAACGGCATCGCACCCGGTGTGGAATTGGTGGCGATAAAAATTGGCGATGGCAAGTTTGGTGGCTCTACCAGCGGCTTTGCGGTAGCCAAGGCTTTGGATATGGCTGTCGCCGCTGGTTGCCAAGTGGCCAATATGTCCTTTGGTGGCCCGTCCTTCTTTGCCGATGGCGAAGAGCCGGATGCATGGGTAGTGGATGAGGCTGCAAAACGCGGATTAATCTTGGTGACCTCTGCCGGCAACGAAGGACCTGCGCTGAGTACGGTAGGTTCTCCGGGCACCACGGAGTCGGCTTTTTCCATTGCTGCGGGCGTTTGGCCGGATACCGAAAAAGTCAACTATGGCTCCCTCAATCCCAGTGCCCCGGTGTTGTTTGATTTTTCTTCGCGCGGTCCTCTGCCCAATGGCGATTTGGGGGTGGATTTTACCGCTCCAGGAGCAGCCTTAAGTTCTCTGCCCTCGTGGACCTTGTCGAAGGGAGAAAACTGGAATGGCACTTCGATGGCGGCGCCGCAAATGGCTGGTTGTGTGGCCTTGTTGCGTTGCGCTGCCACGCAAGAGGAGTTGCCGCAGTCACCAGCGTGCATCTACCGAGCCATGCGCTTGGCGGCGAAACCCTTGCCGCAACATGCTTGGGTGGAAACTGGGCATGGTGCCATTGATATGGAGCGATCCTTGTTGGCTTTGCGCGATTTGGCGGCGGTGGGCGCGGACGAAGTGTCCTACACGGTGCGCGTACAAAACCCCTTTGGCCTTGGGGAAGGCATTTATTTGCGCGGTTTGCCATCCCAGCAAGCTTTTGAACGGAGCATTTCCATTCGCCCGGATTTTGACGAAGAGGCCAGCAATCAAAGCCGTTCCGACTTTTTGCGCACCTTCCGTTTGGTGGCGGAGGCCGATTGGGTCGAAGTTCCCGAAGCCATGTATACCAGCTCTCAGGGCAATCAATTTCAAGCGCGGATTTTGCCGTCAAGCTTAGAGCCGGGTTTGCACTGCACCCGAATTTTGGCCTACGACACTGCCAAGCCGGAAGCGGCCGGGCCGGAGCTGGTGATTCCAGTTACCGTGGTGGTGCCCTGGCCATGCAATGATTTGGCAGAGTTGGATCGTCAGGTGTCTCTGCAGCCCGGGGCCCTTTCGCGCACCTTCCTGCGGGTGCCTTTAGGAGCGACGGTGCTAAGGCTACGGGTGACCCAACATGGTGGAGGTCGCAATGAATATCGTGCTGGCGCGGGTTCGGTTAGCGGCTTCCTCTACGCCGGAGATCGCCAGCGGCGCAGTCGCTTCTTCCTTCAAGACAGCGAAAGCTACGAAACTACGGTGCCAGTGGAGCCGGGCATGGTGGTGGAATATGCGCTTGCTGCGCGCTGGGCTACCAACACTCCAGCTGACCTTGATTTGCATTTCCGTTTTGAAGGTTTGGAACCGCAGTATGCGGAGTTTCGAGTGCCTGCCGGGCAGGATACTGGGTACTTTGCATTTGCCTCATTGCTGCGGGATATGTCTGGGCTACAAGCGCAAGCCCACATTTCTGGGGTTGCCGAGCCCATTTTGGCTTCGATGAAAGTGGTGCCCGATCCTATTCGTGCCACCATCATGGATGGCCATGGCATGTTTCAAGGGATTGTGGAATGGGATGCGGAAGTGCCGCAAGGCACCACCTCCGTTGCCCTCTATACTCCGCGTTCCATTCAGACTACAGAGTGGCGTGAAGACTTGATGTTGGAGGTGTTCGATGAGGTTGGGGCGGTGGTGCAACGCATCATCGTTTACGAAACCGAAACGGATTTGGGGTCGATGGAGGCGGGCAAGTATCACTTCCGCTTGACCTACCCAAGTTTGGGTAAAGACGCTTTGGATGCTCGCTTTGCGGGAGCGGAACTGCGGTTCCAACAAGCTTTGGGTGCCATCACTTTGTACCCAACTCTAAAGGCAGCCTTTACTGAGGATGGACCTCGCAACAGCTTGAGCATTCCCTTTGCTGGTGCGCGTACCCTCTTCGCTCGCCTCCCCGAGCTCGATGCTTTGCCCTATGGCCAGCGGTATTTTGGAGAAGTTTCGGTGCGGGATGGCGAAGGCACTTTGCTACGCGTTCCGCTATCCATTGAGCGACCGCAGGGCCCAGATCTGCAAGTAGAAAGCGAGGTGGTCGAAGCTGCGGCCAGTGCTGAGCAAACTGAAGCAAGTCAGCCCGCAGAAGCTTCGAAGGAGGAAGAAAGTTCGCAACAGAAATGGTTGGCGGCCAAAGCCAAAGGCAACGAAGACGCGGTCGGCATGATTCAGGCGGCCCGCGATTGGTTACATGCAGAACCCAACAATTACCAAGCTCAGCTTGCCGTTTACCAGGCCTTGGTGGCGGCTGGCTTGCCCGAGTTGGCGAAGGAGGAAGCGGCCAGTTTCCTCACACATTTCCCACAACAGGTGGAAGTGTTCCGCACGGCAGCAAAATCTTGGAATTAGGAGCATGAGCTTGGCTCCGCGGTTGGCTCTGTGTGGGAATGTGTTCCCGGCACAGAGCGCCGACGCAGTGCTTGCCGCGGTCCAAGGCCCGGTGCGGCAGTGGAGCCTTGCCTTGCAGCAACGAGGCGCCTCCCCACCCTTTGGCTTGGGTTTTTCCGCCTCGGCATCTGCGGTGTGCAGCTTCTTACAACAGCCACAACAACTCGCTGCCTTACAAAAGGCGCTTGCAGCCGCCCAAGTGGAGGTCTGGACAGCCAATGCTTTTCCCTTTGGCGACTTTCACGCCGAACGCGTCAAAGAAAAAGCCTTTTTGCCGGATTGGCGCACCCCGGAGCGGCTGCAGTTCACCTTGCAAATGGCGGAATTGCTGCTGCGCTTGGCACCGCCGCAAGCGCAACCCCTTAGTCTTTCCACTTGCCCCTTGGGCTATGGAAAGGCAGCGCGGGAGGATGCACAAACACGGGTGCATTTGCAACGCGTGGTCGACGGTTTTCAAGCACTGACACAAAGCCATGGTCAGGACTTGGTGTTGGCGATCGAGCCCGAGCCAGATGGAGCTTTGGAACGCGTGACTTCCTTGGTGGATTGGCTGGGGCAGCATTTCCCCGCTTCTAGTTTGGACATGCTGGGGGTTTGTTGGGATTTATGTCACAGTGCCGTCGTGGGGGAAGAGACCGCCGATGTTCTGGACGCCTTTCGACAAAGCGGAGTCGTCTGCGGCAAGGTGCAAATTTCTTCGGCGTTAACTGCGCATGGGCCGCTGACCACCGAGCAATCCCAGTTGTTGGCGCAACTAACGGAAGATCCTTATTTGCATCAAGTGCGCGCGGTCGACCAGCAAGGATGCGCTTGGGCCTGGGCCGACCTTCCCGATTTTTTGGCCGCCGAAGAACGCTTGCAAATGCGCCAGTGGCAGTTGCATTGTCATGTGCCGGTGGCTGCGAAGCGGTTTGTGTACGAGCTCCAGGCCACTGCTTGGCAACCGGCCGTGGCCGCCTGTTTGGAACAGGGCTTGACCGACTTCGAACTCGAAACCTATACCCTGCCGGTGTTGCCATCGGCACTGCTTCACGCCCAAGGGGTGGTCGGTACCATGGTGGAGGAAAGCTTGGCCTGTCGGCAGGCCTTGGCGCTTGACACACCGCATGGCTGACCCTATCTTTTGCGGCCCGATGCCCACCCGGCATCCGGCCCCATCGTCTAGTCTGGCCTAGGACATCAGGTTTTCATCCTGGTAACAGGGGTTCGAATCCCCTTGGGGTCACCAAGCACCCGTCTGTCGTTTTTGCGGCAGGCGGGTTTTTTTAATCAGCCAGGGGGTGAGCCTGCTGGTAGAGCTTGCGCAAGCTTTCCACGGAAACATGGGTATAGATTTGGGTGCTGCCCAAGCTGGCATGGCCCAACATCTCTTGAATGCTGCGTAAATCGGCCCCACGGTTGAGGAGGTGGGTGGCAAAGCTGTGACGCAGGGTATGGGGGGTGCAGTGGCGATAAATGCCTGCCCGCTGTAAACAACGATTGAGGATGCGGCGTACCGACCGATCGGTGAGGCGGGTACCGAAACGATTGAGAAAAAGCGTGTGGCGGTCCAAGTTGCGGATGCTCTTGTGGACAAAATAGCGTTCCAAAGCTTGGCAGGCAGGCTTGCCGAGCATGCCCAGGCGCTCTTTGCGTCCCTTGCCTTCCAGGCGAACCAGACCGCGGCGCAAATCCACATCCGGCTCATCGAGGGCTACCAATTCGGCCACCCGGCAACCGGTGGAATAGAGCACCTCCAACAAGGCGCGGTCGCGAAATTCTTCGGCATCTTCTGCGCTGGGGGCGGCTAGGAGCTGCTCAATCTCCGCCTCTTCCAAGTAACGAGGCAGGCGTCGCCCTCGCTTTGGCCCACGGAGCGCGGCCGCGGGGTTGGCCTCGACATGCCCGACTTCTTCCAGCCAGCCGAAAAAGATGCGCAAGGTGCTGAGATGGCGGGCGAGGGTAGAGGCGCTGAGTCCTTCTTCATGCAGGGAGCCCAGATACAAGCGTAGCCGCGCCGTACTGAGCCTGTGGGCGGGTGGGAGCGGCTCGGGGGGCGGGGCGAGAAAGGCGAAGAAACGCAATAAGTCTCGGCTATAGGCCCGCAAAGTGTTGGGGCTGACCTGGCGAATGTCGCGCAGATGTACCACAAAGGCCTCGCGCAGCTGAAGGAGGTCCCTAGCCATAGGCTCTATCATACTGTGGGTGCTAGGACTCCTGGGTGCCTCCTCATGCCTCATCTCCATGTGACTTGTCTGGCTCGTTCGCGACGAATGCCGTCGCCTGCAGCTTGTTTGCTGGCGCTGCCGGCCGGAGTGGAACCGGTGTTGCTGGATAGCGCCGAAGGGGCGGGGCTGTCGAGCTTGGCGTGGTCGCCCGATCGCCATTTGCGCGGACAAGTCCATCCCGACGGCCGCGATTTGAAACGCTGGCCCCTTTCTTCCCAAGATCCTGCCTTGCGCTTGCAAGAGGTCAGTGCCGACGAAGACTGGGAGTTTGATGCCGGTTTGCCGGAGATAGGTTTAGGCTGGCTTGGCTGGTTTGGCTTCGAATGCGGACATGCATATGAAGCCTTTCCTTGGAATCCACCCTACCCGGATGGCTGGCCGGATTACCATTTTGCGCGCTATCGCCAAGCGCTGGTGTGGTTGCCCGACGGGGAATGCTTGTTGCTTTATGCGCAAGAAGATGGCCGTGATGATCGCGCCGAGGCCTTACGCATGTTTGCACAATTGGAAGCCAAAGCTGAGGAGGTTCCGCCCTTTCGGCAGTGGCCAGCCTTGCAAGCCGAAATCCCCTCGGCCCAATTTTGTGCGGCGGTGGAGAAGTTGCGTTCTTGGATTGGGGAGGGAGAGTTGTTTCAGGCTAACTTGGCGCATTTTTTGAGCGCTTCTTTTCAAGCTTCTCCACGCCACTTGTTTGCCGCTTTGCGCCAAGCCCAACCCACCGCCATGAGCGCCTACTGGGAAGATGCTTTGGGGCATGCTTTGGTTTCGCACTCACCCGAGAGGTTTTTGCAGGTGCGCGGTCCCTTGCTGCGTACCGAACCCATCAAAGGCACGGCTCCGCGGGGGAATTCCAGCGAACAGGATGAGCAAATCGCCCAGCAATTGGCGGCCGATGAAAAGGAGGTGTCGGAGCTGACCATGATTGTGGATATGGCGCGTAACGATTTGGGGCGAGTGGCGGATGTTGGTGCGGTGGAAGTGCCATCCGCGGGCACGGTGACCTCCTACCCCACTTTGTTTCATCGCGTGGCCTCGGTGCAAGCGCGTTGGGATCCGCGACAGGGGATTGGAGCTTTGTTTGCGGCCACCTTTCCACCCGCCTCGGTTACCGGCGCACCCAAGGTGCGGGCTTTGCAAGCCATCGCCGAGCTCGAGGCGCGCGCACGCGGACCCTACTGTGGGTGTTTGGGGTATTGGTTACCGGGAGCCTTGCCGCGCGCTGATTTTTCGGTGCTCATCCGCACCGCCACGCTCTCACGGGAACAGATTCGCTTGGCGGTGGGTGCCGGAATTGTTTGGGATTCCCAACCGGCAAAAGAATGGGAGGAGACCTTGCTCAAAGGACGCTACCTTAAGCGGCCATGAATCTGGTGCAGGACCCCACCCAGTTGGTCATGTTGGATGGCCAAATGAAATCCGCGACCGAGCCGGTGCTGCGGGCCGACCTTCCAGGCTTGATGCGCGGAGAGGGAATTTTTGAAACCTTTCTGGTGCGCGATGGTAAGGCCAGCCCGTGGCTGGCTCAGCATGATGCGCGCTTAGTGCATAGTGCCCAACTCACCGACTTTACTATACAGCCAGGAGATTTAATTCGCAGCTTCGCCCAATTTGCGCCGGCGGTTTCAACTGGCCATTGGCGTGTGCGCTTCACATTATTTCGCGGCCTGGAGCAGCAGCATGCTTTGTGGACGGCCGGGCCGGAACCAAAGGTGGCTGAGGCCGTGGATTTGATGGTTTCTTCCTTTCGCTTGGACCCGCTGAATCCGATTGCGGGGGCGAAAACGGTTTCGCGCATAGATTTGCAGGTTGCGCGAAGGCAAGCGCACCAACTTGGTGCTTACGATGCTCTGTTGCAAACCATCCATGGAGATTTGGCCGAAGGCACTTCCACCAATGTGTTTTTATGGATGGATGAGGCCTTGCATACGCCGAGCATGGATTGTGGGATTTTGGGCGGGGTCACGCGTTATGCGGTGTTGGAGGCCTGTAAAAGGGCGAAAATCCCGGTTTTTGAGCGAAGAATTCCCTTGCAGGAGTTACCCTCGGCCGTAGAGGTTTATATCACCAATGCGGTGATTGGTTTGCTGCCCGTTTCGCGTATCCTAGATTGGTGTCCTCAGCTTCCGGGGCCCCAGGGAGACGCCTTGCAGCGTCTGCAGCAGGCCTACCGATCTTTTCTTGCCAAGGCCACCGATTCTCCGTCATGATTGCCATTCTCGCCCTAAGTCTTTTGTCCACGCCAGCAGCGTCGGTTGTTGCACCTTGTTTGTCGCTATCGCAAGACCCAAACTTAAAGGAAGAGTTCAAGCGCTTCGAGGCCATCCTTAAAAGCAAAACCGAGGAGGGCGAGGCCATCAGTATGATGGATGGTTTTGTTGGTCGTTTCCGCGTGTTGCAGGAACAAATCGACAACATCAACGATTCTTTGGCGATTGGCGAGGGTGAGCGCAAGGCCTTATTGTCGGAGCGCAAGAAACTGGGCAAACAACAGGAAGCTTTGGCGGCAGAAATTTACAAAGCCTTTGTGCATAAATCGCGAAAGGCCATCAATGAGGCCAACTTGCAAATGTGGCGTGCGGGTGCATACAGCTTGGGGCAGATGGGGGAGCCAGGTGCAGACTATTTGTGGAAGATTTTTGAACATAAAAAATTCAAAGACGAGCCGGATTTTCGTGGTTTGTGCTTGCAGCAAATCGGCTACACCCACGCTTACGTGGCTTACGTCAAAGAGCTCATCGATTTGTTAGATCATCATGAATATCTATTTATTGCCAAAGCCAGCGATGCTTTGGCCCAGTTTGGCGATGCACCGGGCGACATCCGCAAAAGAGCCGTGGAGCGTTTGGTGATTTTGCTGGCCCAGAACTGGGAAGCCACTATTTCCGACAAAACCGACGAAGAATCGCAGCGCAAATACCGCAAAACTGGGCAGGCGATGCGGAATGCTTTAGAAGCTCTTACTGGCACAACCCAAAGCGACCCCCAACAATGGACGCATTGGTGGAACAAAAACAAGAAAAACAAAGAAGTGTGGGCCGACGATTAAAAGCCTTTGCCTCGGCGGTTGGCTGTTTGGCTTTGTTGGTAACCGCTGCCTGTAAGTCGGAAGTAAAAACCCAAACCACTCCGGCGCCCTCGATTCAAGCCCCCCTTCGTCAAGCCTGGGTGGGCGGTATCTGGGGTGGGCCTTATGTGCTTGTCGAAGAGCTTAGCCAGCCGCCCCATGTGCGCACCTCCTTGGGTGGGGAGGAGGCCATGTTTCGGCATACCTTTGGGGTCGCCGAGAGCACCCAGCTGTTACGTGTTCATGTGCTTCGGGTTGCGGGCGATGGCGATTTGCGCGGCTCGGTTGAGGTTGGGGATACGCTGTATGAAAAAATGGCGCCGGCGCGGGAAGAATGGGATGCCCGGGCGCGTCTGTATTGGCAAACCATGACTTTGAGCAGCCAAGCCGCGGCCACTGGAGAAAACTCGGCGAACCATTTAATTTATTTGGTGTCTGCCAAGCAAGCTTCTGCGCCAAACTCAGAACAAAACCTGTATTGGCAGCTGGGCAGCCTTAGGATAGTTCTCCAGCCACGGCTGTGGACCGAACCCCAGCGACGCGCTTTTTTGGACGTTCCGGCTTCCTTTCAAGATGAGTGACTCCCTAGAACCTTTTCCGGATTCTGAACAACAACTTGCCCTGCAAGCCGCGGCCCAGCCTGGCTCTTTGTTGCGTTTGCGGGATGTGCAAGCCTTGAACCGTTCGTTTCGACGTCTGGCGGAAGTGCAGGAGGCTTTGCTGGATCGTCTGGAGAGTTTGGAAGAGGAAAAGGCTCGCCAGTCGCGATGGCAAGGGCCGTGGTTGGGGGTGGCTGGGGTGTTGTTTGGCAGTGGTGCGGCGATTTTAGGATTTGTCCTGTGGAACAATGAGCCAGCGCCCATTGTCGTGCAGCAAGAGCCGGCAGTGGTGCAAGTGCCCACTCCCGAGGTGGTGGTCCAAGCTCCCGATAACACTGAGCTGGCTGCGGCCTTGGAAGCCATGAACAAGAACATGGAGGATGTCTTTGCCGAGCAAAAGGCAAGTCGCGAGCAACTTGGAGAGCTTACGCAAAAATTGTTGCTGTCCGAAGAAGAGAAAATGCGCTTGATGCGGGAGTTCGCCCAAGCGGAAGAGCGATACCAAAACGATTTGGCTGCAGCCCAGCGCCAAGATTTGCCACCCATACCGCTGCAAATGCCTCCTTCTGCACCAACAGCGGAGGCTGTCCCAGCCGCAGTAGCCGAACCCAGCACCGAATCGATAAGGCCAACGCCCCAAGTCTCTGCGGAGCAAACTTGGGTACAGGTGGTCAATGGATTGCTTGCTGCGGATGGCTATGGTGCCTTGCGTTTGCAACGAGCAACGCGCATTGCGGGAGAAGCGGCACTGCAGGATGTTACCTGGATGGCCTGGAATCAGGATGGCTTGGTTGATTCCGTGGTGCAGGCTAAGCGCCTGGAATTTGAGATGCATCAAATGACCGGGAATTTGGTGCTGCGCTTTTTTGATGGCACCCGCACTGCCAATGGATTGCGCACTCCCTTGCCTGAAGACGGCTTGCGCATGGATTTGGAAAGTCGCCATTTGGATGCCTGGGTGGAACATTTTCCCGAGCTGAAGCAAAGTTCGCCTGCTGCAACCCCAGGAATTTCAGCGGCGCAAACCGACACCCCATCCGCCTCAGCCACCCCTTTCCTGCAGGATGCCCGCCAAGTGCGCAAAGCCTTGGACGCCCTGATTTCTCCTCGCGGTTCCTTCAGCTACTATCGGTTGGCGGCCTTGGATGCGGTGGATGGAAAGGTTTTGCGCTTAGTGCAAATCAACTGGCACGACAATAGTGGTCGCTTGGTCAAAACCATTGAGGCCGATAGCTTGGAAGTCATTTTGCACCCCAACAATTCGGTGGAACTGTTGTTGCGCAATGGTGCGTTTTTGGACAGCGGCGTGAAAAGCCCGTTCTCCTCCGATCGTTTTAGTTTGCACCTGCCGCGTCAGGATTTAAAAGCTTGGCGTTCTTCGGGCGTTCCCTATACCGAGGCGGATTCTTAAATTGGCCGGGCGAAGTTTAGCCCCCGATGGTCATCCACTGCTCACCGTCAGTGGATTGCTGGAAACCGCGCGTTCCCTGCTCGATGGGGAGATTGGTTCGGTGTGGGTGGAGGCGGAGGTCTTTGAATACCGCGGCCCGCATCCTGGCAGCGGTCATCGCTATTTTAAGTTGCGCGATGCTCGCTCCAGCATGAATGTGATTTTGTGGCGAGGAACCGCAGCCAGAGCATTGTCGCAAGAGATTGAAGATGGACAAAAAGTTTTGGCACGGGGGCGGTTTGATATTTATCCAGCGCGCGGAAGTTTGAGTTTTGTCATCGATCGCATAAAAAAAAGTGGTGTCGGCGATTTGGCCCAGCGTTTTGAAGAGTTGAAGCAAAAGTTGCGAGCCGAGGGTTTGTTCTCTCAAGACCGAAAAAGAATGTTGCCGGATTACCCCCAACGAGTGGTGGTGATTACCGGCAAGGATTCTGCGGCCGAGGCCGATATGCTGCATGTGTTTCAGCAAATGCGCCTGCCACTGCAGATTTTGTTGCGCTATGCACGGGTGCAAGGAGAACAGGCCAAAGACGACCTGATTCAGGCGCTGCAAGAGGCTGCTGCTGTGCATCCGGATTTTATTGTGTTGAGTCGGGGCGGTGGTTCGCTAGAAGATCTGTGGGCTTTTAATGAAGAAGATTTAGTGCGTGCGATTGCCGCTTGTCCGGTGCCGGTGTTGTCGGCAGTGGGGCATGAGGTGGATTTCACCCTAAGCGATTTTGTTGCTGACGAGCGGGCGATTACGCCTACGGCAGGCGCGCGGTGGGTGTTGGAATCTTGGGAAGAGGGGTTAGAGGCTTTGCATCATGTGGGGAAGCGACTGCAACATGTGGGCGGTCAATTGTTGCCTCGGCAAAAGCAACGCTTTCATCATCAGATGCAACGTCTGTTGTCGCAAGAGCCGGCTCAACGCCTGCAGCGTTGGCGCTTGGGCTGCCAGCATGCCGAGCAACGGTTATGTGCGGCTGCGAGCCTCCTGCTTTCCGCGCGGCGCGAGCGTTTGCTGAACTTAGGCAACAACTTGGCCTTTGCTGGGCCAGCTAAGTCTCTTGCCCTGCAACGGGTCACCTTACAGAAAGCGCAAGCGCGCTTGCAGGCAGGCAATCCCAAGGCCTTGCTCGAGCGCGGTTATGCCCTGGTTTCGGTGGCAGAGAATGGAAGGGAGGCGGCCTACCTGCGGGATCCAAAACAGGTGCAGATCGGCACCCCTCTACAAATCCAGCTTGCTCGTGGAAACTTGCGCGCGCGCGTAGAATAAGGGCGTGGCCGCGAAGAAAAAAAACCTTGGATTTGAGCAACAGCTCGCCTCCTTAGAAGCTTTGGTGGAAAGCTTGGAGTCGGGGGAGTTGGATTTGGAAGAGGGAGTGGAAAAATACAAAGAGGGAGTGGAGTTGCTGAAGAAGCTCAACCTCACTTTGGCCTCGGCAGAAAATAAGGTCGAAGAACTGACGGCAACCTTGCGTGCTGAAATTCAAGAACTGGAGTCCGGTGGAAAGAACCTCGACGCCGATTCCATCTGAGTTTCGAGCCTGGCTCGAGCAACTGCAGCCCCTAATCGAGGACGGTTTGTCGCGTGCGGTGTCTGTCGCGCATTTTCCGCAGGTTCCACAACCGCTGCGGAAAGCAATGGAATACGCCTTATGTAGTGGTGGCAAACGGGTGCGTCCTGCTCTTTGCTTGTTGGCCGCCGAGGCCTGCGGGGGAGCGCGCGAAGACGCCTTGCCCGCGGCATTGGCATGTGAAATGGTTCACGCTTATTCGCTCATCCATGATGATTTGCCTTGTATGGATGATGATGTTTTGCGTCGCGGCCGTCCCACCACCCATGTGCAATTTGGCGAGGCTACGGCGGTGCTGGCGGGCGATGCTTTGCAAGCACTCGCTTTTCAAACTTTGGCGGCGCAAAAGGATGCCGAGGTTGTTGCCAAGCAAGTGGCATTCATGGCCGCTGCCATTGGACCAGCGGGCATGGTGGGGGGACAGCAAACCGATATGGAGAGCGAAGGCTGCCATCCCGCGTTGGAGGAGGTTTTGGCAATCCATTCGGCCAAGACTGGAGCCCTCATCACCGCCTCGCTCATGCTTGGGGCGGTTGCCGCTCACCGCAATCCCCAGCCTTGGCAGGACTATGGGCAAGCCATCGGCCGCTTATTTCAGATGTCGGATGATATTTTGGATGCCACTGCGAGCACGGCCGAATTAGGCAAAACCGCAGGCAAAGACGAAGCGGCGGAAAAAGCCACTATCGTTGGCGTTTTGGGCCTTGCTGCGGCCCAGGAGTTGGTGGCGTCGGAGGTAGAGCGGGCGCTGGCGGCGGTGCAAAGTCTGGCAGCGGGGCCATTCACTTCGGTATTGTCTGATTTGCCCCGATTTTTAGGCGCGCGAAGATCTTAGGCATCCTGTTAGAATTCCCCCTTCTCCCCATTCACCATGTCTCCCCTCCACCTTGCCCAACTGCAGTCGCCTGCCGAACTGAAGGGTCGTTCCATCGAAGAACTGGAAGGCTTGTGCGCGGAAATCCGTGCCGCATTGGTGGAGAAAGTGTTACTGACGGGTGGCCATTTGGGCAGCAACCTGGGCGTGGTGGAGCTGACGGTGGCTTTGCACACGGTGTTTGATTTTCTTTACGATCGTTTGGTTTTTGATGTTAGCCACCAATGCTATCCCCATAAGATGCTTACCGGCCGCCTGCGTGGCTTTGAAAATTTAAGGCGCACCGGTGGAATGTCGGGCTTTATCAATCGCAAGGAATCTCCTTATGACATGCTAACGGCAGGACATGCCGGCACCGCGATTTCCTTCGCCGCTGGCTTGGCCGAAGGCTTGAAAGGCGTGGGTGGCGAAGAGCGCGAAGATCCGTGGGCCGTTGCTTTGGTCGGCGATGCTGGTTTTGGTGCTGGCGTGAGTTTTGAAGGCCTCAACCAAGCAGCCGACAACCACGCGCGGATGTTGGTCATTCTCAACGACAACGAATGGTCCATCGCTCGCTCGGTGGGGGCATTGGCGCGTTATTTGTCGCGCTTGCGCTCTTCGCGTACCTTGCATCGCGGTTATGAGCGGGTGAAAACTTTGGCCAAGAACCTCCCCGTGGTGGGTGCGCGGATCGAAGAGTTTGGGGAAGTTTTGCGTCATGTGTTGATTCCGGGCCATGTTTTCGAGGAACTCGGCGTCAACTACATCGGACCTTTGGATGGGCATGATCTGGCTGGCTCGATGGAAGCTTTGGAGCGGGCCAAACGCATTCCTGGAGTTACCCTGTTGCATTTTTTGACGGAAAAAGGGCGCGGTTATGCCCCTGCGGGGGCGGATCCCGAGCGTGCCCATGGCATCAGTCCGCCGGCGTCGAAAGTGCCTGCGCCGAAGATGGCGGCGGCCAAAGCACCGCCGGAGCGAGTCAAGTTCACTCAAGCTTTTGGGCAAGCCCTGGTTCAGTTAGCGCAGGACGATGCGCGTATCCATGCCATCACTGCGGCCATGCCCTCTGGGACCGGCCTGCAAGACTTTGCCCAAGAGTTTCCGGCCCGTTTTCACGACACCGGCATTACCGAACAGCATGCCGTTGCTTTGGCGGGTGGTTTGGCCACCAGCGGACAGCGCCCGGTGGTTGCCATTTACAGCACCTTTTTACAGCGTGGTTTCGACCAGGTTTTCCAAGAGGTGGTGCTGCAGGAAGAAAATGTGGTTTTGTGTTTGGACCGCGCTGGCTTGGTGGGCCAAGATGGACCAACCCACATGGGGCTTTACGACTTGGCCTACCTGCGAGCTTTGCCCGGCATGGTGTTGGCTTCGCCGCGGGATGCCGCCGACCTAAAAGCCATGTTGCAAGCTGCGGTTCAGCATGGGGGTCCTTGGGCCTTGCGTTGGCCGCGTGCAGATGGCCCCAGGGAGGTGGCCAGCCCATGTTCCTTGCGCCCTGCCTTAGAGCCGGGCACTGCCGAACGTTTGCATCAGGGGCGGGATGGTGTGGTTTTTGCTTTGGGCGCCATGGTGGAGCCGGTGTTGGAGGCGGCGCAAAGTCTGGCTAAGCTCGGTTTGGAGCTGGAAGTTTGGGACGCACGTTTTTGCAAACCTTTAGACCGCCAGGCTATTTTGGATGCCGCCGAGCGCTTCTCGTGGCTGGCCACTGTGGAAGAGCATGCTTTGCAGGGGGGCTTTGGCTCGGCTGTGGCCGAATTGCTGGCCGATGCACAGGCTAATCAGGGCTTGGCCTCGCCTTGCGTGCTGTCGCGACATGGGGTGCCCGACCGCTTTATTCCCCATATGACCAGTCGCCAAGAACAACTGCAAAGTTGCGGTTTGGATGCAGCCTCCTTGGCCGCAGTGTGGCGGCATGCTCTACAACCCAAAACTACCCATGAGCCCCATGCGTAAAAACTCGGGGCCCTGGGGCCCAGTCATGCCGCAAAGGCGTTTGCCCCGGGTCTTGGTCTTGGCCGACCCAGGCAAGGAAGCTGTGCACCAGTTGATTCAGCGTCTTCAAGATTACTTGAAGGATAAAGCTGCGGTGGTAGAGGTGGATTTAGCTATGGGTTATGCGCCCATCGATTCCAAACCCGATTTGGTGATTACATTGGGTGGGGATGGCATGATTTTGGCCGCATCTCATCGCATTGGCCGCCGCCGCGTACCAGTGATGGGGGTGAACCTGGGGCGGGTCGGTTTTTTGGCTGGGGTCACTGCCGAGCGTATGGAGGCGGTGTTGGCTCTGGTGTTGGCGGGTAAAGCGCGCATCGAAGATCGCGCCATGATGACTTTCCAGGTTAAGCGCAAGAATGAAGTGGTGCTTGATTCGCATGTGCTGAATGAAATCGTGGTGAGCCGTCGGCCCGATCGCACCATGATCACTGTGGACTTCATCGACGAGCGCCGCCCCATCTGTACCTATCGCGGCGATGGGGTAATCGTGTCCACGGCCACCGGCTCCACGGCCTACAATCTTTCTGCAGGTGGCCCTATCTTGGTGCCTACTTTGGAGGCTCTGGTCGTCCAACCTTTGGCACCGCATATGTTGGCGATGCGCCCTTTAGTCATGCGCAACGACCGCCACTTCACCTTGCATGTGCGGGATGCTGGCCAGCTGACTTGTGACGGTTATTTGGAAGGAAAATTGAAAGCCGGCGACAAAGTGAAGATTGGTCCTAGCCGACGTCGGCTGAGTTTGGCGGTGGATCCTGATACTCGTTTCTATCACCGCTTGCGTTCAAAATTATTGTGGGGGGAAACCCCGGGGCCTGGCTGTTAGTCGATGAGGCTCCGGTATCGCCCCGAGATTGACGGATTACGGGCCGTCGCCGTCTTGGGAGTGGTCCTTTTCCATGCAGGTTTGGGGCTTCCCGGCGGCTATGTGGGGGTGGATGTTTTTTTCGTGATTTCTGGTTTTCTGATTACCGGAATTCTGCTGCGTGATTTACAGCAAAATACTTTTTCGCTCACCCAGTTTTGGCAACGTCGGATTCGGAGGATATTGCCGGCCGTCAGCGTGATGGTGTGCCTGGTGTTGGTTGCTGGTTATTTTTTGCTTGATCCCTACTCCTTGGTGCATTTGGCGCGCTCGGGGCAAGCGCAGAGTTTGTTGTGGGCCAATGTTTTTTTCGAGCAGGAAACTGGATATTTTGCCACTGCTTCCGAATACAAACCGCTTTTGCATACTTGGACCTTGGCTTTGGAAGAGCAGTTTTATCTATGCTTCCCAATCTTGTTGATGCTACTGTATCGCTTGAATCGGCGACTGGCGCATTCCATTCTTGCCTTGGCCGCCTTCCTGTCCTTGGCTTTTTGTATTTTGTGGACTCCCCGGTACCCGGATTTCAGCTTTTATTTGTTGCCGACCCGCGCCTGGGAGTTGGCCTTAGGTGGTATGTTGGCGATGGCACCAAATCTGGCACCACGTTCCAGATGGGGAGCCGAGCTTGTTAGCTGGCTTGGGCTGGGCTTGTTGTTGCTGTCCTTTGGGTGGCTTGACGCCCATTCCAGTTTCCCTGGCTACCACGCTTTGTTGCCGGTTTTGGCCACGGTTTTCCTGATTGCGGCGCACACCCATGTCCGCCCTAGCTTGCAGAAAATTTTGGCTTGCCCAGCTTTGGTCGGTGTGGGGTTGATTTCCTATTCCCTCTATTTGTGGCATTGGCCCTTGTTTGCTTTTGCTCGGCATTGGGTTTTTGAGCCTTCCCTGGAGTTGCGTCTGACCTTGCTTGCTGCGGCCTTTGCCTTGGCATACGCATCCTGGCGTTGGGTGGAAAACCCTTTGCGGCGCGGACAACGGCTCAGGAAAAAGCCCATCAGTTTTTTGTTTGCGGGGATTTCTGTAATTTCTCTCTATGGCATGGCCGCCATCGTCGTGCAGCAGCAGGGATGGCGTTCCCGTTTTTCGAGTGCGGAGTTGCGCATGGCGGAAGATATCTTCT
Source organism: Planctomycetota bacterium (assembly GCA_024275135.1). Taxonomy (GTDB): domain Bacteria; phylum Planctomycetota; class UBA1135; order UBA1135; family UBA1135. The sequence continues at coordinate 37,608 of JAJRZS010000027.1, forward strand.
GGCGCGGCAGTCGTTTTCAATTTGGGGAGGATGGGGCTGTGGCCATTGGTCAAGAAGGGGCGCCCGAAGAGGGAGTGGACTTTGTGCTGTGGGGAGATAGCCATGCCATGGCTTTAGCCCAGCAAGCTGATGAAAAAGCTAAGAAATTTCATCTTCGCGGCAAAGTCTTTGCCCGCCCTCAGTGGATTCCAGTTCCTGGATTATGGCGATCCTCGGCGACCCAGGAGCAACAACAGGCACAGCTTGCTTTCAATCAAATGGTGTTGGATTGGGTGTTGGAGCACCAAGTCCCCAACTTAATTTTGGCTAGTCGTTGGTCCGTGCATGGCTGTGGGCGGAATGACTTAGAGCAAAGTATGGGCTTGGCCCTGGAAGAATCTTTGGTGACGGACGGAATTGCTACTGCCGAACCGTGGGGGCCGCTGCAAGCGCAAGCTGCTCTGCGCAGACAACTCGAGAATATGTTGCTGCAGTTGGAGGCGGCTGGTGTGCAAGTTTGGTTGTTGGAACAAGTTCCTGAATCGGATGTGGTCGAGCCTGCGCGCCGCTTTTATTTGCATCACCGTCATCCCGCGCCCAATCCATTGCCCCTGCATGGCGCCAGCTTGCAGGAGCATCAGCAGCGCCAAGGCCTGATGCATACCCTCTTTGCCAAACTCTCCTTTCCAAACTTACAGGTGCTGGATCCGGCGCCGGCTTTTTTCCGACATGGACGCACTCATTTAGAACTTTACGCCGACCGCGCTTATTACAAAGACGACGACCATCTCACTCGCTTTGGTGCCGAGCACTTTGTTGGTCCTTTGTGGGGGCGCATCATGCGTACGATGGCACGGCAACAAAGACAGCGCCGATAGCGGGATTAACCGTAAATGCAGCGTAGTTGGTCGAAGTAAGAAACGCGGTCGACGCCGAGCATGCAAGTGGCTAAACGTAAGCTGACTTTGTGTTCGCCCGAGGCGGCGCGCGCGCGGTCGTAGGCTTCTAGCACCATCCGATCCAAGCGCTCTTCCACTTCTTCTTGGCTCCACTTGTAGCCCATGCGGTTTTGCACCCATTCGAAGTAAGCGATAATGACGGAGCCGGCATTGCCCAACAAATCGGGTACCACAGGAATCCCGCGTTCACTCAAAATCTTTTCCGCACGTCCTGTGGTGGGGCCGTTGGCGGCTTCGACCATCAACTTGGCTTGCACTTGGGGTGCATTGCAAGCGGTAATTTGATTGGAGGCAGCGGCGGGGATGAGCACATCGCAAGGTAGTGCAAGTAGTTCTTCATTGCTGATGGCGTCGCCACCATCGAAGCCCTGCACCACTCCAGTGCTTTGGCGATGCCGAAGTAGAGCTTCGATGTCGAGACCATCCGGGCGGTAAACGGCGCCGCTGACATCGCCCATGGCGAGGATTTGATGACCATAAGCGGAGAGTTGGCGCGCAACTTGAGCGGCGACAATGCCTGCGCCCTGAATCACCACCTGGGCTTTGGAGGTGAAGCCCATGTCGGCTAAACGTTTTTCCATCAACACGCAAACGCCGCGGCCAATGGCGCGCTCGCGTCCCAGAGTGCCGCCCAAGCCTTCGGGTTTGCCGACGACGACGGCATTTTCGGTATGACGGGTATGCATGGAGTAGGTGTCCATGCACCAAGCCATGATTTGCTCGTGGCTGCGTAAATCGGGAGCGAGGATGTCGCGTTCCGGACCGAGGAAATCCAACAACCCAGCTGTGTAGCGGCGGACAACTTTTTCGGTGACGGCAGCAGGATGTTTGCGGGGGTCGAAGTTGACACCGCCCATAGAACCACCAAAGGGGACGCCAAGCGCGGCGCATTTCCAGGTGGTCCAGGCGGCAAGGGCGCGGAGTTCGTCGCGTTTGAGCTCGGCGTCAAGGCGGAGGCCGCCTAGGCAAGGACCGAGAGACAAATTGTGGCGAATGCGGTAGCCGTTGTAGACATGAATTTCACCATGCTCGTCGGCTACGGGGATGGCGAATTTGAATTCGCGATCCGGCCGCCGCAACACCACATAAAGGTCGGGATCAAGGCCGAGGATTTGCGCGGCTTCATCGAAGCGCTCCATCATGGAGCGGAAGGGGCTTTCCTCGGTGAGCTCGGGAGACGGAGCCTGGGGCTCATCCACGGGATGGACAGTGTTGGAATCAGGCATAGATTCCTCTCATGTTGAGACAGTAGGCCACGCGTTCGACGGCCGTGCAGTAAGCGCCAATGCGGGCACTGGTTTTGTATTTTTGGGCGGCTTTGACGACGTCGGCAAAGGAATCCACCATGATGCGTTCCATGCGATCGAACACCACTTGTTCTTCCCAAAAGTAGCCCATGCGATCTTGTACCCACTCGAAGTAGGAGACGGTGACCCCACCAGCATTGGCGAGGATGTCGGGAGCGACAAATAGGCCGCGTTCTTCCAAAATGGCATCGGCGGCAGCGGACGTAGGACCATTCGCGCCTTCCACAATGACCTTGGCCTGAATGGCGTGGGCATTTTGCGAAGTGATTTGGTTTTCAGTGGCGGCGGGCACCAACACATCGCAAGGGAGGGTGAGCAACTGGGAGTTGTCGATGCGCTCGGCACCGGGAAAACCTTCCAAGGTGCGTTTTTCTTGCAGCCATTCCAAAACGGCGGGCATATCCAAACCGTTTTCATTATGGATGGCGCCATACATATCCGAAATGGCGATGATTTGGTGCCCCATTTCATGCAGGAACAAGGCCCCGAGGCCACCCACATTGCCGGAACCCTGAACGACCACCTTGCAGCCGGTTTCGGGCAACCCAAGATGTTTGAGCGATTCGCGGACGGTGAAGGCAACGCCAAGACCTGTGGCTTCGCGTCGGCCTTTGGAGCCGCCGAGACCGATGGGCTTGCCGGTGACGATGGCGCAGGTGGTGGCGCGGGTATGCATGGAGTAGGTGTCCATCAACCAGGCCATGGTTTGCTCGCCGGTGTTCATATCGGGAGCAGGCACATCGCGCTCCGGGCCGATGATGTCGAGTAGGTTGGCTGTGTAGCGGCGGGTGAGGCGTTCCAGCTCGCCATGGGACATGCGCCGTGGATCGCAGATGATGCCGCCTTTGCCGCCACCGAAGGGGACGTTGACCACCGCGCATTTCCACGTCATCCAGGCGGAAAGCGCGCGCACTTCGTCCAGGCTCACCTCCGGGGAATAGCGGATGCCTCCTTTGGCGGGGCCGCGGGCGATGGAATGCTGCACCCGGTAGCCAGTAAAGACGCGGGTCGAGCCATCGTCCATTTTGACGGGCACGGCCACAGTCAACTCCTGGTAGGGAGTGGAAAGGATGCGGTAAATGCCAGGATCGAGGTTGATGAGATCCGCAGCCTTGTCCAAACGCTTTTGCGCCTGGACGAAGGGGTTGGACTCGGACCCAGCGGGTTCGGCGGTCACAGATTCGGCCATGAGTTGGGGCCTGGGAGAAAGGGGGGAGCTGGGCTCCGGAGTTGGCAAAGAATATCCCAACTTTTAGGGAAACGGGAGACGGAATCCAAAAGTTAGAGCCAATCTCTAAACTTTCTTGCCCCCGGGGGGGCGCAGGTCGAAGATGAGGCCATGACCGAGCTGCGGGACGACCGCATGTACCGGCCGAAGGGTCGGCCCACTACCACATTGGACCAGGGGCGCATCCTAGCGGCCATGGAGGATGTGCATCTGTTGGCCGCCCTTGGCCTGGATACTTTGGCTGGCGCCATGGCCTTTCAACAGGGGAAGGTGGTCCGCGATGCTGGGCCGCGCAAAACCTATCGCGTGGAAACTGAGGAGGGCATCTTGTTCGTCAAAATCCATCGCGACATTCCTTATTGGAGGCGGTGGAACATTTTTGGTCGCGGCTCCTCCAGCCCTGCTCATATCGAGTGGGATGCCATCAGCATGATGCGCAAAACCGGCTTTGATGTGCCCGAGCCGGTTGCCTTTGGTGAAGATATTAGCCTTTTTGGTTGTCCGCGCCGCTCCTTCATCATCACCCGTGAGGTGGAAGGCCCCCAACTCGACCATTTGTTGGCCAAAGGCTTTCCCAACCCTTTGGGTTTGTCGGAGCGCCAAGCGCGCAATCAAGTGTTGCGGGATGTGGCGGGCATGGTGCGCCGCTTTCACTCCACCGGCTTTTATCACAAAGATTTGTACTGCTGTCATTTGATTGTGACCAAGGACCCACGCTGGGGGCGTCCTTTCTTCATCGACCTAGAGAGAGTGGATCGGGATTTTCCACCGCACCGTCGGTGGTTGGTGAAAGATTTGGCGGCTTTGCATTACTCGGCGCCAGCTACCGTAACCCGAGCCGACCGCTTGCGTTTTTTGCTGTGGTATATGTCGAAGACGCGGGTGGATGCGCATACCAAGCGTTGTGTGCTGGATATTGTGGAGAAAGCGCGCAAGATTGCGTCGCATGTGCCCAAGTTTGGATGAGAATTGCCGTTTTATTGGACCGTTGGCATGCGGGTGGCGGTGGGCTGGAACAATACCTGCAGTCGGTACTGCCAGCTTTGGTGCAAGCCGATCATGGGGTGTTGCTCATTGCGCGCGGGGCCAGCCGGGGGACACCATTGGGCGTTTCGGCCAAGGATTTGCATAAAGGAAGGTTTTTGCCCCGACCTTGGGCGGATTACCAAGAGGCCGAGGAAGCGGTGGCGATGGCGCGTTGCTGGGCTGCCGATGTCTGTTGGGGGTTGCGCTCGATTCCTTGTCCCGGAAGTGTGTGGACACCGATGGGGGGAAGTGCTCTACATTTGCAAACGGCACGGGGTAAAAAAATCAGTCGCCGGACGCGCGCTCTCTTGCGCATGGAAGAGCAAACTTTGGCCGACGCCCATTTGGTGTTGCCGATGTCGCCCTTGGTGAGCGCGCAGATGAAAGAGCGAGCACCCACAAAGAAGCAAGTCTTGTTGCCTTTACCCTTGTTGCGGGCGCCGGCTGCTGCTCCCAAAGAAAAGGACCAGCGGCCGGGTAGTCTGGCTCGGCCTTTGCGCGTGGTGTTTTGTGGCCGCGACCCATGGCGTCATGGGGCTGCCGAGGCTGTGGCTTGGTTTCGTTGCCTGCGTCGAGCTGGGGTGCACGCGGAGTTGGATCTATGGTCGAAAACCCAAGCCCATAGTGAGCGAGTGTTGAAGAAGAAGGCGTCGGCTTTGTTGGCGGAAGGTGTGCGCTTGCGAGATTGGGATGGCCAATTTTTTGCCAGCCTAGGGCAGGCGGATTTACTCTTTCACCCCACCCTTTACGATTCTTTTAGCTTGGTTTGTTTGGAAGCGGCGGCGGCCGGGGTGCCAGTTGTGACCACCGAGTCGGCTGGAGTGGCGCCGATGTTGCCGGCGGAATTATGTGCAACCGCGCCCCGCAGGGAAGCTGAGGTGGCGGCGGCGGTGAGCCAGAAATTGGTGGAAAGTTGGCAACTCCTCTCCTCGGCACGCAAGCAGGCACTGTGCCAACAAGTGCAGGCGGAGTTTGCCTTTGCCAGCCATCTGGTGAAGCTCGAAACCCTGTTGCAGCAGGTTGTCGCTGTTTAACCTGCGATTGGGCAGCGGGGATGTCAGAATGAATAGGCTATGAAGGAAGTTCTCCGCGTGCACGAGGTGTCTCCCCGTGATGGTCTGCAGAATGAATCGGTCATTTTGTCTACCCAAGCCAAGCTCAAGTTGCTGGAGTTGTTGGCGGCGGCGCAACCGGATTCTCTGGAAGTGACCAGTTTTGTGCGCTCCGACCGGGTGCCCCAGCTTGCCGACTCGGCAGAACTCTGTGCCGCTTTGCGCGAGGTTCCTTGGCGCCGGGGTTTGCCCTTGGTGGGTTTGGTCCTCAACCGCCGTGGCTACGAACGGTTTCGTGAAAGTGGTTTGGATGCGATTACTGCCGTGATTGGCGCCAATCAGGCTTTTTCCCAAGCCAATGCGGGTATGAGTGTGGAACAGGCTTGCCAGGCAAACCAAGCCCTCGTTGCGGATGCCTTGGCCGATGGCTTTCCAGTACGAATGTATTTATCGATGGCGTTTGCTTCTCCCCAAGATGGGGTGACCGACCCACAGGTGGTTTTGGATTTGGTTGCCGCTGCCAAGGAAATGGGGGTAGAGCGGGTGATGTTGGCAGACACGGTGGGGCTGGCCCAACCCAAGCAGGTGGAACAATTGGTAGGCGGAGCTTTGGAGATGGTGTCGGTGGAGGAGTTGGGTTTGCATATGCACGATACTTATGGCCGGGCCTTAGAGAATTGTTCCGTGGCCATGCAAATGGGTATCCGCATGTTTGATGCCTCGGCGGCGGGTACTGGAGGGTGTCCCTTCGCGCCGGGCTCCGCAGGCAATTTGGCAACCGAAGATTTGTTGCGTTCGGCCCGGGCCCTAGGTTGGGATGTGGGCATGCAGATGGAGGCGTTGGAACGCGCGGCCGACTTTTTACGCCAACAACTGCGAAGGCCTACGTTATCCTAAGCGCATGCCCCAAGAATATGAGCAGCTTGTCCGTTTACGCCGCGATGGCGCTGTGGCTTACCTTGAGCTAAATCGCCCCCAGGCGCGGAATGCCCTGAGCTTCCAAAGTTTGATGGTGTTGCGTGGCTTGCTGGTCGAGGTGGCCAAGGATGATTCCATTTGGGTGGTGGTGCTCACTGGGGCCGGTGAACAGGCCTTTTGTGCGGGTGCCGATTTAAAGGAACGGCGCTCCATGTCGGAGGAGCAGGTGCGGGAATTTGTGCGCAACATTCGCGGCGCCATGGACGACATCGCGGCTATACCGCAGCCAACCATTGCCGCGCTGAATGGTCATGCCTTTGGCGGTGGTTGCGAAATGGCTTTAGCCTGTGATTTGCGGCTAATGGTTGCAGATGCTTTGATTGGTTTAACAGAAACCAGCTTGGCCATTATTCCTGGTGCGGGGGGATGCGTACGCCTTCCTCGTTTGGTGGGGGCGGCCAAAGCCAAGGAATTAATTCTTTGTGCCAAGCGCTGCTCCGCTGCGGAGGCGCTAAATATGGGTTTGGTGCACCAAGTCGCGGCACGCGCGGATTGGGGTAGCGCGGTGGAAACCATGGTGCAGTGTTTGCTCAGGAAGGGGCCGCTGGCCCTGCGTGCAGCCAAAGATGCCATTGATGGCAGCTTGGATTTGCCACTGGCCCAAGCCTTGGAGCATGAGTCGGCTTGTTATCAGCGCATCATTCCAAGTCGCGATCGTTTAGAAGCCCTTGCCGCTTTTCAAGAGAAAAGACGCCCACAATTTCGTGGAGAATAAAGGATGCTCTGGTTCCTTGGCATCCTAATCATTGTTGTCCTTTATGATTTGTTGCAAAGACGGCATTCCCTGCTGCACAATTTTCCTCTAATTGGCCATTTTCGCTATTGGTTGGAGGCCTTGGGGCCAGAATTGCGGCAATACATCGTGACCAGTAACGATGAAGAACGGCCCTTTAGTCGTGACCAGCGGCGGTGGATTTATGCCTCGGCGAAGAAAAGTAACAATTATTTTGGTTTTGGCACGGATAATGATTTAGATACAGCAACCCACCATGTTATCTTTCATCAAGCTGCTTTTCCCTATGTCGACGGGCCAGAGACTTCGGCAAGCGAGGCGCCGGAGTACCCCATCCCTTGCGCCAAAGTCATGGGGGCTGCGCATGGACGCCGAAAAGCATTTCGACCCGCTTCGATTGTCAATGTTTCGGCAATGAGTTTTGGCTCTTTGAGTGCTGCAGCGATTTCTGCCATCAACCAAGGGGTAAAACTAGTAGGCGCTATGCAGAATACGGGTGAAGGTGGAGTGTCTCCCTACCACTTACAAGGTGGTGATTTGATATGGCAGATTGGCACGGGTTATTTTGGCGCGCGCGATTCCACAGGTGGTTTTTGTTTGCAAAAGGTGCTGGATACGGTGGCGCAAAACCCGCAAATCCGCGCCTTGGAGATCAAACTGAGTCAAGGCGCCAAGCCGGGCGTTGGTGGCATTCTTCCTGGCGCAAAAGTAACTTCGGAAATTGCAGAAATCCGTGGCATTCCCCGTGGGCAGGATTGTGTGAGCCCAAGTCGTCATTCAGCCTTTGAGGATGTCGCGGGGCTTTTGGACTTTATTGAAACCTTGGCTGAGGAAACGGGGTTGCCGGTTGGAATTAAGTCGGCTGTGGGTGGCGAGAGTTTTTGGAAAGAGTTGGCAACGGCCATGCAAAGCACTGGTGCGGGGCCGGATTTCATCACCATTGATGGCGGCGAAGGGGGCACGGGGGCCGGGCCATTCGTCTTTACCGACCATGTGGCCCTGCCCTTCCGTTTTGCTTTTGCACGGGTGTTTCGTATTTTTGCGGATGCTGAATTGGCACAAGATGTAGTTTTTATTGGTTCTGGCCGTCTTGGCCTTCCTGATCGCGCCATGCTCGCGCTTGGTTTAGGTTGCGACATGATTAACGTGGCCCGTGAGGCGATGTTGGCGATTGGCTGTATCCAAGCGCAGCGGTGTCATACTGGGCATTGCCCAACCGGGGTAGCGACCCAATCTCGGTGGTTGCAACGAGGGCTAGATCCAACCCTCAAGTCGCACCGCTTGGCCAATTATTTGTTGGCCTTGCGCAAGGATTTGCAACGTTTGGCCAATGCCTGTGGGGTTTCTCATCCGGCTGCGGTTTCGCTTGCTGATATGGAGATTTTGGAAGGAGCCGAGGGTTTATGTGCTGCTGCGGATGTCTTTGCCTACCAACGGGAGCATGTGGAAAAAGCCCACCAGGAGTTTATGGTTTGATGTTGTTTAAATGGATAGATTGCCGGCTAAACGCAGCGAAGAAGGAGGCTTTTACCCAGGCGCAGGCTGGTTGGAAGGCCATACAAAACCAACCAGGCTTTGGCGGGCAGTTTGGTGGATGGATGGCAAGACCTGAGGCCGACCAGCTGCGGGCAAGAATTGTTGGCCTGTGGCAAGATCAGGAATGCCACCGCCAATTCCTTGAAGGCGGGGTGCATGATTCCATCGTGCGCGAGCAAAATTTGGATGACCTGCTTGAGGATTGGAAGGTTGATTTTTTGCAGCATGAGTTGGCCATGCCCGGGCAGTTTCCGGATTTAACGACGGCTTTGCATCATGTTTCTCCCGGTGCTTGGTTGCGTGTTGCAGAATGTCGAGTGCCGCCCACGCAGGCCTCGCATTTTTGGCAGGCTCAGGAGGAAATTTGGCGGCCAGCGATGGAGTCTGCGCCGGGTATGCTTGGCGGTTGTGTCGCCACTAGTGAAAGGAATATTTTGGTGTTAACTTTGTGGGAGAGCCGAGCGAGGATGGAGGCTTATCGTCGGCAAACTTTGCCAGCGGTCTTGGCGCAATGCGCGCAGCGCGGGGCCTTGCCTGCATCCCTGGTCGATGGCAGTTTGGGTTTGTGCCCCGATTGGACGGTACCTGCTTCGGAGTATCCACTAAACTAAGCTGCGATGAAACAACTTCTGGCTGCGATTGATTTTTCCCCGGGCACCGATTTGGTACTCCAATCCGCCGCCAAAATGGCGCGGCGGGAAGGCGCGCGTTTGCATTTATTGCATGTGGCGCCTCCGCAGCCCGATTTTGTGCCCTATGAGGCCGGGCCGCATGTGGTGCGCGACCAAGTTGCCGAGCAGCTACGCCAAGAACACCGGCTGCTGCACCAACTGGCTGCGGGCTTGCAACAACAAGGATTGGTGGTGGGGGCGCATATGGTGCAAGGCCCCACCGTAGAAACCATTTTGCAATGGGCGGCGAAGGACCAGGTTGATTGCATTATTCTCGGTTCCCATGGCCATGGGGCCTTGCGGCGACTGGTGTTGGGAAGCGTGAGTGAAGGCGTGATTCGGGGGGCTCAATGTCCGGTGTTGGTGGTGCCCGCTTGTGTAAGTAAATAAACCGCAAAGGAGGCAAGCCAGTGTTCGCCTTCAAAGTGGCCGCTGAAAACGGAACGGAGGCCGGCTTGGCGATGAGCTTGCGCGGCCTTCCTTAATAGTTGTCGGCGGGGATCGTCTTGGCTGAGGGCGTCGGCAATGCCTTGGAAACACCAGGCACGAGAAAGATTGAGGCCGGCCAAATGCACGAGGCGCCCGTCGGTAGGGTCGGTCACCGTTTCGGGTTGGGCGAGAGGGCCTAAATCTCCCTCTTCCCAACCTGGGAAGAAACCCTGCAGCCAATGGCTGTATTGGGTGGGGGGCAACACCCGTCGCATGAGGTTGGCTTCGTTTAAGCCCGAGGAGAAAAAATCTTCGCCTGAAGGTTCGTATTGGCTTGGGTAATTGGTGTATTTGCCATAAAACGCCAGGGACTTTTCAACCAGCAGCTTCTCCAGCTTTTGGTTTTGCACCGAGCGTGCGTAATCTAAGGCCAGGCTGAAAGCGAAAGCGGTATCGGGGTGGACGCCCGTGCGGATAGGGTGTTGCAACTTGGGGAGATAATCAAACAAAAGGCCGACGATGGCGTCTTCTAAGGGCGCAAGATTTTGTTGCCATTGCTTGGCGTCTTTGTCGGCAGGGAAAGTGTGCAACTCTTGGGCAAGTTGCAAGAGCCATGCCCAGCCATACATGCGCTCAAAGCTGGCATCGTGATGCAGGAAATAGTCGGCCTCTTTGCGCAAGGCTGGAGCTTGCAATTGCTGGTTCAAGCATTGCCGAATCTCTGTTGCCACAGACGATTTTGGATGCGTTTTCAGCAAGCGGATCAGCATCCAGTGGCCGTGAACCGAGGAATGCCAGTCGAAGGAGCCGTAGAAGACGGGATGGGCTTTGCGCGGCAGCTGAACGTCGTCTGGACCCCGCACCACAAAGCCTGGTTTGTTGGGGAATTCGCGTTGAATGCTGTCGAGAGCAAGATGAGCAAAGGAGCGGACTTGCTCCTCGTCGAGGGTAGGGGATTGGGTGATGGAATTCATGAGTGGGAACAGCAAAAGGGCAAACAGCATGCGCGGAGTGTATCCTAGGGGAACTCATGCCTGCCATCTTCTTCCTGCTCCTTCTCCTTTGTGGATTTGGATCCTGCAACAACCCCAAGACCATGTCGAGTCCAGAATCTCTTTCTTCGCTGAGTTCCTTTGCCGAAGCCACTTTTGCTGCGGGCTGATTTTGGGGTGTCGAAGCTGTCTACCGTGCTGTGGATGGCGTTGTCCAAACCGAAGTTGGCTTTATCGGCGGCCATGTTCCAGGGGTCAGTTATCAGCAGGTATGTTCTGGCGAAACCGGCCATGCCGAGGCGGTGCATGTTTGGTTTGATCCGCAGCAAGTGAGTTACGAACGCTTGCTTGATATTTTTTGGCAAAATCACGACCCGACTCAGGAGAATGGACAGGGTGTGAATCTGGGTGAACAGTACCGCTCGGCGGTTTTCTATCATTCCGAACAACAGCGAGAAATTGCGGAAGCGTCGAAGGCGGCGCTGGCGGCTTCCCAGCGTTATTCCAAACCCATCACCACCCAAATCTTGCCTGCCGAGAGGTTTGTGCGTGCGGAAGAATATCATCAACAGTATTACGAGAAGCAGGGCATCTTGCCGCGGTAGTTAGTCTCCAGTACCCATCCAAACCCCGAGCTCCATGGGTATCACCGCGATGCAGTGAGGACAAGCTAGGGGGAAGGTAGGATGCCAGGCGATGGGCATGGTTCCTCCCTGCCTGCGTTACAAAGTGAAGGAAGCATTGATGCAAAAGGTTGCTGTACTTGGAGCGGGTGCCATGGGCTCCGGCATTGCACAAGTTTTCGCGCAAGCGGGCTTTGCCACCTGTCTGTTTGATTTGAATGAGTCTTTGGTGCAAAAAGGAAGGGCCAACATCGAAGCGATGTTAAGCAAGGGAGTGGCCCGAGGGAAACTGGCAGCTGAAGAAAAAGAGGCCGCCTTGGCACGGCTCAGTTTGGCCTGGGAATTGGAAAAAGCGGTGGTCGGCGTGGATTGTGTGGTCGAGGCCGTGCCCGAACAATTGGCTCTTAAACAAAGCCTTTTTCAGCAAGTGTCCGCCCTGGTGTCGGAATCGACATTGTTGGCGACCAACACCTCTTCCTTGTCTATCGCCGAACTTGCGCAAGCGGTGCCTGCTCCACAGAGGTTTTTAGGGTTGCATTTTTTTAATCCGCCGCCCTTAATGCAACTGTTGGAGGTGGTGCGTGGGCCGCAAACCACCGACGAGGTGGTGGAGCATGCCTTGGCTTTAGCCCAGCGTTTGGGGAAAACGCCCATTGTGGTGCGGGATGCTCCCGGTTTTGCCTCTTCGCGTTTGGGCCTTGCCCTGGGCCTAGAGGCTATACGCATGGTAGAGGAAGGCGTGGCGAGTCCGGCCGACATTGATACGGCAATGGTGCTTGGCTACCGGCATCCGATGGGACCTTTGCAGCTGACCGATTTAATTGGTCTGGATGTGCGGTTGCATATCAGCGAATACTTGGCGGCAACTCTCGACGAGAAGCGGTTTGCTCCACCTGCTTTGCTGCGCCAAATGGTGGCGGAAGGCAAGTTGGGTAAAAAGTCTGGCCAGGGATTTTATCGCTGGACCGACGGCAAAATTAAGGATGCTTAGGCAATGGCTGGACCAGGGCAAACAATTGTTGCCTGACCTCAGGTAGAGAAGCAGCCGAGGTATCCAGGGTGAGAGCTGCGCGGCGATAAAAAGGCTCGCGGTTACTCAAGAGTCGGCGCAATTCCGCCATGGCGTCGGCATGTCCGGCCATGGGGCGTAAATCTCCTTGGGCCAGCACCCGTTGCATACAATCCTCGGGGTCGGTGCGCAGCCAAATGGTGGTGAAGTGCTTGTGCACATGCGTCCATGCTTCTTCGTCAAGGACCAAGCCGCCAGGAACGGCAAGCACCTGAGGAATTTGTTGGCGAATGCAGTCCTGCAGGACTTCGGCTCCCAGGCGACGGTAGTAAGCTTCTCCATGCAAGGCGAAAATTTCCGCCAAACGGAGGCCCGCGCGTTGGGCAATGGCGTCGTCGATTTCTAACAGCGGCAAATCGAGTTCTGCGGCTAGGGCTTGGCCCAAAGTGCTTTTGCCGGAACCTCGAATGCCGAGGAGGGCGATGCCTAGGGAATGGGTGGCCGCTGAGGGAGCAGGGGCCTCTTCGGCGAGCAGATCAAGCAGGGGGATTTGCAAGGCGTCGGCCAGGCGCCACAGCCGCCCAATGGCAATGTTTGCCTGAGCAGCCTCCACCTGGGCATAGAAACGCTGACTCAAGCCAGCATGGTGCGCGGCCTCGCTCATCGTCCAGCCCAGGCTATGGCGCTCGGTGCGAACCCGCGAAGCAATGCGCTGGAGGAGTTGGCGGACGGCGTCCGGATGCGGTGGCATGGCTGCAATATAGTGCAAAAAAATCAAAATCGGAAGAATTATCTGTATTATTGTGCAGGTAGCGGCATAATGGCAGCATGGAAGCGACGCAAACGGCATTGGAGCCGGTCTCCTTCGAGACTCACCCCGACCACTACAAGCATCTCCGCCTGGAAGTCGATGGGCCGGTGGCCAAAATTCTCCTCGATATTCAAGAGGATGGGGGGCTAAGGCCAGGCTATGTGTTGAAGTTGAACAGCTACGATTTGGGGGTGGATATCGAATTGGCCGACGCTGTGCAACGCCTTCGTTTTGAACATCCACAGGTGGGGGCGGTCCTGGTAACCAGCGGTCAGGAGGGTGTCTTTAGTTCTGGCGCCAACATTTTCATGCTTGGCTGCAGTAGTCATGCATGGAAGGTGAACTTTTGCAAGTACACCAACGAAACCCGCGCTTCGATTGAAGATGCTACCGAACATTCTGGCCAAACCTACATTGCCGGGCTGAATGGTGTGGCTTCGGGGGGAGGTTATGAACTGCCCTTGGCATGCGCGGAAATGTATTTGGTGGACGACCGGCGCTCGGCAGTGTCTTTGCCGGAAATTCCCTATCTTGGCGTCCTGCCAGGAACTGGCGGGCTGACGCGTTTGGTCGACAAACGCAAGGTGCGGCGCGATTTGGCGGATGTCTTTGTGACCTTGGCCGAAGGGGTGAAAGGTAAACGTGCGGTGAAATGGGGGCTAGTGGATGGTGTGTTTCCCACTTCGCGCTTTGAAGAAGCTGTGCAAGCGCGGGTGGAAGAAGTTGCCGGCAAGGGGCACCCGGAGCGCCAAGGAATTTTTCTGGATGCTTTACAGCCGGAAGAAAATGACAAGGAAGTGCGCTATCGGCATGTGCACTTGGATTTGGATACGGCCTTGCGCACGGCTACGCTAACCATCACTTTGCCCGACAGCTTGCCAGATATTCCCGCGCAGGCTCGAGATCTGGGGGCGGATTGGTTTCCGCTGCGGGCTTTCCGCGAACTGGATGATGCCATCATGCGTTTGCGTTTCAACCATCCGCAAATTGGCTTGGTGCTGTTAAAAACTCGCGGCAATCAAGACATCATTTTGCAGCTCGATGCGCAAATGGATGCGCGTCGGGAGGATTGGTTTGTGCATGAAGTGCTGCTGTTGATGAAGCGGACTTTCAAACGGTTGGACTATACAGCGAAAAGCTTCTTTGCCATTGTGGACCAAGGCTCCGCCTTTGCAGGTAGTTTTTACGAATTGGTGCTTGCAGCGGATCGCGCCTTCATGCTGGATGAAGATGGGGTGCAAATTCAGCTGTCGGTGATGAATGCGGGCACTTTCCCCATGGGCAACGGTTTGTCCCGTTTGGCCACGCGTTTCCTTGGTGATCCGGAGCATGCCCAAAAAATGGCGGCTTTACGCAGTCCGGTAGGGGCGATGGAAGCCGAAGAGCTCGGGCTGATTACCATCGCCGCCGACGACATCGATTGGGATGACGAAGTTCGTTTGGCGATGGAAGAGCGCGTGAATTTTTCTCCTGATTCGTTGACCGGCATGGAGGCCAGTATTCGTTTTGCTGGTCCCGAAACCATGGAAACCAAAATCTTTGGCCGCCTGACTGCGTGGCAAAACTGGATTTTCCAACGTCCCAATGCAGTCGGACCGAAGGGGGCGTTAAGTCTTTACGGTCGTCCCGAATCCCCAGAGTTTGATTGGAACCGCACCTAAGTCCCATGGCTATTTCTTACGACAAAATCCCGAATAACGTCGACCTTCACACCAACCGTAAGGTGCAAAAGGCTCTGGAAGCCTGGCAACCGGATTTTTTGGATTGGTGGATGGAGATGGGGCCGGAGGGCTTCCAGCAAGACGACATCTACCTGCGCACCGCGATTAGC
Organism: Planctomycetota bacterium; assembly: GCA_024275135.1. Classification (GTDB taxonomy): domain Bacteria; phylum Planctomycetota; class UBA1135; order UBA1135; family UBA1135. The sequence goes on from JAJRZS010000027.1 coordinate 52,772, forward strand.
GTTGATTCCAGCGGGTGGGCCCATTACGGCTACGTAAAAATGCCCGAGTATCGGTGGGGCATCTTTTTGGCGCCAAAGCAAGCTGGGCGAAAAATTGGTTTTGGCGATAATGCCGAGTACGAAGCTTGGGACCAGGTTCCTGGGGAATACCGTAAGGAATTGCGGCGCATTATTGTTACCCAATGCGATACCGAGCCAGCTTCGGTGGAGCAGCAGCGCTTGCTGGGCAAATGCGCACCAAGTTTGTACGACTTGCGCAATCTCTTTCAGGTGAATGTGGAGGAGGGGCGCCACCTTTGGGCGATGGTGCATTTGCTGCATGAATACTTTGGGCGGGATGGCCGCGACGAGGCCGACGAAATGTTGCAACGACGTTCGGGGAATGCAGATTCGCCGCGTATTTTGGAAGCTTTCAATAAACCGGTTGAAGATTGGCTGGCTTTTTTCTGCTTTGCCATGTTCATGGACCGTGATGGAAAATATCAGCTAGGTGCTTTGGCCGAAAGCGGTTTTGATCCTTTAGCGCGGGCAACAAAGTTCATGCTTACCGAAGAAGCGCACCATCTTTTTGTTGGCGAAACTGGGGTTGGCAGGGCGGTTGCGCGTACGGCCCAGGTGATGCAGGAGAATCCCGAGGCCGACCCGCGTCAGCTAGGCATTGTGCCGCTAGACATCATCCAGAAATACATCAATGAGTGGTACTCGGGATCCTTGGATTTGTTCGGCGGAGAGGATAGCTCCAATGCCGCCAATTATTTTGGTGCTGGCTTGAAGGGGCGCTTCCAAGAAATGAATCCCAAGCGCTTCACCGACCACCAAGCCCTGGACGGATTTTATGAATTGGATTGGGTAGAGGATGGGCAATTGAGGAGCCACCAAATTCCGATGCGTCGAGCTATGAACTTGGTGTTGCGCGATGCCTACAAGGAAGATTGTTTGCGGGCGGTGAAGCGCTGGAACAAGAGCTTAGAGAAAGCTGGTTTGGAGGAGCGGTTGTATCTGCCTTCGCAGCGGTTTAACCGACATATTGGGGTTTATGCCCATCAACCCTTCGATCCGCAGGGAAATTTTCTGAGCGAGAGGGAATTTGACGGGCAAACTTCTCAGTGGATCCCAACGACTGCCGATTTGGATTATGTGAAATCTTTGATGGTTTCAGTAACCAAGCCTGGGGAATTTGCTGGTTGGATTGCACCTCCAGCCAAGGGGCTTAACGGACAACCTCTGAACTTCGAATACGTCAAATTCGTCAACGCCTAAGCTGTGAGTTCCCAACTAAAAAGTTACCTTTGTGGTGCCTGGCAAGAAGTTGTCGGCGAATCTGTGGAGTTGGTCAATCCAACCACCGAAGAGGTGTTGGCGACGGTGGGGCGTGGGGCGCAAGACACCGCTGCGGCTCTGGCTTTTGCTCGCGAAGTTGGGGGAGCCAAACTAAAAGCAATGAGTTTTGCTGACCGCGGCCAATTGCTTGCGGCCATGGCCAAATGCTGGCATGCCCATCGCAATGAGCTGTTGGATTTAAGCATGATTTCCGGGGGAAATACCCGTGGTGATGCCAAATTCGACGTCGACGGCGGAACTGGCACGCTCATGGCCTATGCCAAAATCGGCGAGCAATTGGGAGAGGCACAGTTTCTAATCGATGGCAGCCCGATTCGTTTAAGTCGTAGTCCGCGCTATGTCGGACGTCATGTGCAAATGCCTCGCGCTGGGGTCGCCATCCATATCAATGCGTTCAATTTCCCTGCTTGGGGCATGGCGGAAAAGGCTGCCTGTGCAATTTTGGCCGGCATGCCCGTCTTGACTAAGCCAGCTACGAGTACGGCTTTCTTGGCGGTGCGGATGATGGAGTTGTTGGTTGAGGAATCTGTTTTGCCCGTGGGCGTTTTGCAGATGCTAGTCGGCTCTGCAGGTGATTTGTTGGACCATGTTTGTGGGCAAGATGTGGTGGCCTTCACCGGCTCTGCCGATACTGGGCAGCGCATCCGCAAGCATCCGGCGGTGGTTGCGCATTCGGTGCGCGTGAATGTCGAGGCCGATAGTTTGAATTCGGCCGTGTTGGGCCCCAAGGTTAAACCAGAAAGCGAAACTTGGGATTTGATGGTGCGAGAAGTCACCACGGATCTCACGCAAAAGGCGGGGCAAAAATGCACAGCAATTCGGCGTGTGTTTGTACCTAGCGAGCAACTAGAAACGTTTCTTGCCGACCTGAAAAACTCCTTGGATGGCATTCGGGTAGGAAATCCTGGGAGCAAGGGTGTGCGCATGGGGCCCTTGGCTTCCCGCCAACAATTGGAGGACGTGCAGGCTGGTTTGGCAATGTTGCAAACCGAAGCGGAGATGGTGCATGGCAGCATTGGCCCCGGTACTCTGGTGGATGTGCCGTCCAATCAAGGCTATTTTCAAACCCCAGTCCTTTTCCAATTGGAGCACGGCCAACAAACCACCGCCGTTCACCAACGCGAAGTGTTTGGGCCGGCGGCCACGCTCATCCCTTATTCTGAAGGGGATATCGAAGGCTTGGCGTCCATGCTGAATTTGGGTGCGGGCGGGCTGGTGGCTTCCATTTATTCCGATGACCGCACTTTTGCCGGTGCCATGATGCAGCAGGTTGCGGCCTTCAATGGGCGCCTCAATTTTGGCAGCAAAAAGGTGGCGGAAATGTCGATGGGGCCGGGGGCTGTGCTACCGCAGCTGATTCACGGTGGGCCTGGTCGTGCAGGAGCGGGTGAGGAACTCGGCGGTTTGCGAGGGATGGCGCTTTACCTTCAGCGCACCGCCTTGCAAGGGGATGAGCCTATGTTGGCCGAAATTTTGGCTTCGGGCGTGGAAGTTTGAGCTGGGCTGCGTTTACACTCTAGGTTCATGTTTTCTTTGATTCCCGTACTTCTGCAGCAAGAGTCTTCCGACGATTCTGGCTTCCACCTCGTCGACGATCTCACCCAATTTGTTTCCGACCATTGGATGTCGGCCGTGGCTGGATTGGTTGCCTTTGTTGGCATGATGCTGGCGGCGAGTTGGGCAAGCAAAATTATTGGTGCCATTTGCAGCAAAGCCAAGGTGGAAGAAACTTTGGCGCGCTTCTTCCGCAAGTTGGCCCGCTGGGCGGTGTTGATGGTTGGAACCTTGCTTATTCTCGATACTTTTGGTGTCGATACTGCAAGTTTTTCGGTCATCCTTGGTGCCATGGGTTTGGCCATTGGTATGGCCCTCCAAGGAACCTTGGGTAACTTTGCGTCCGGAGTGATGTTATTGATTTTTCGCCCGTTCAAAGTAGGCGATGTCATTAGCGCTGCTGGCGTGGTGGGCAAAGTTTTTGAGATTGAACTTTTTACTACGGTCCTGGACACCCCGGACAATCGCCGCTTCATTGTGCCCAATGGGGCCATTTTTGGCGGCACCATCGAAAACATTACCCACCACCCTACCCGCCGCGTTGAGATTGCTGTGGGTACGGATTATGCAGCGGATTTAGATCAGGTCCGCAGCGTGTTGGAAAAAGCAGCAGAAAGCGTGCCCGAGCGTTTGGCCGACCCCGGACACCAAATTGTGCTAGCAGGGCTTGGCGATAGCTGCATCGACTGGAGGTGCGGGTGTGGTGTCGTGCCGCCGATTACTGGGATTGCATGGAATCCACCACTCGTGCTGTGAAGATGGCGCTTGATGCCGCTGGGGTGGGGATTCCCTTTCCGCAGATGGATGTTCATCTGGACAAACTGGAATCGACGAACTCGCAATGACGGTACTGCAGTTCCTTCTCGCTTGGCTTGCCATGGCCTCCGCCGTGAGTTTTGGTCAATTCGGCTGGGACAAACGCTGTGCCAAGCAAGACAAACCGCGCCTAGCAGAAAGGGTTTTGTTGGCTTGGTCGGTAGCAGGAGGAGCTGCGGGTGCTGTGTTGGGCATGGTGGCATTCCGCCATAAAATTCGGAAACCTTCCTTTTGGGTGGTGCAAGGTGTGGCCCTGGCTCTTTGGGGCTGGGGAGTGGCTCACCTTGGCTAGAATTTTTGCGCTGGATCTTGGCGATAAAATTTCGACAGCAATTGGTAAAGCCGAGGATGCGTTTGCTGTAACTGTTGGGGTTGTTCAAAGAACACTTCGGTAGAAACGGCAAAAAATTCTGCGGGGTTTTGCGCGCCATAAGGGTCGAGTAGGGTGGCTTGTTCTTGCTCTACTGCAATGGCATGGCCCCGATATTCTTCGAGTAATATTTTTGTTTCCTCCGCTTGGTTGGTGGCAAAAGGTGGAATGCCGTCGATGCTTCCATCTAACATATCGAGCTTGTGTGCAAATTCGTGGAATACTGTGTTTTGGCCATCATGCGCATGCCGCCCGCCTTCATAGGCATAATCCCAAGCCAGCACGACAGGGCCGTCTAGCCAAGCTTCGCCTTGCACTGGGAATCCAACAGCTTGGTTGTCTTCTGTTTGTGGGGAGGGGTGGAGAAACGTAGATGGGTAAACCAGAATGGTTTGAACCTTGTGGTAAAAATCGTGATGAAGATTCAATATGAGAAGGCAAGCCTGGGCGGCAATAACGACACGAACTTTGTCGGTGATGACAAAGCCTTGGCAGCCTTCAAAATATTTTTCTTCCAAAAAAACGCGCATAAGCCCGGCAAGCCGTTGTTGCTCGTCGGTCGTGAGGTGTTCGACAAAAGGTAGCTTGTCGAGCCACTGCCCCCAGGATGCGGGCAAGGATTCTCGCATCCAGCGATGACGGCGACGGCGACGAAACCAAGAATACACTTGGGGGAGTGTATCCTGTTGCCATGGAAGGGAAAACCTCATGTTGATTTGCCATAGTCGGCATTCACGTTGGCTGTCGAATAGTTGGCTGCTGGCAGATGGGCATGGTGGCCATGCAGTTTTGGTGGATAGTGGTGCGCCGCCTGAACCATTGCTTGATTTCGTAGAACGGCATCAGCTTCAATTGGTGGATGTTGTGCATACCCATGCCCACCATGATCACATGGAGTTTGCTTCTTTTTGGTTGGCGCGGGGATGTCGGCTTTGGGCGCATCCCTTGGAGGCCAAGACCATCCATGCAAGATGCGAAGGATTGGAGGAAAGCATGAACCTGGAGATTGGTTCTTTGCATATCCAACCCATCTCGATTCCAGGACATACTGCGGGGCAGCTGGCCTTTTTAATCAACAATGAAATTTTGCTCACCGGGGATACTTTGTTTCGCGGTTCGGTGGGGGGCACGCGTGTCCCAGGCCATACTTGCTTTGCGGATTTGCGTTCTTCGATTATGGACAAACTCTTTACTTTGCCGCTTGAGCTGAAAGTGTTGCCAGGACATATGGAACCTACCAGCTTGCAGCGGGAGTGGGAGCATAATCCTTTTGTGCGTGCTTGGCGTGGCCTAGACGAAATTGTGGAACAACCTTGTTTGGCTTTGGGTGAACCTGCAAGCTTGCTCCTAAGTGCGATTGATTATGATGGTGGAAGTAAATGTTGGGTGCGTTTTGTCCAGGGGCAAGAGGATATTGTTCCGGGTAGTCGGGTCCAGGCGGTGTAATCTGGCCTACTTCGCTGGGCACTAAGGCATCTTCTTGGGCCACCTCCAAGCCAAGATTTCCGGCCCCGAAATCCTCTCCCGCATCACTCCCAGCACCATCGCTGGGGTGACCGTCGGCGTCTTCACCGTAATCCCCCGC
>JAJRZS010000028.1 GCA_024275135.1 Planctomycetota bacterium
GGGATTACGGTGAAGACGCCGACGGTCACCCCAGCGATGGTGCTGGGAGTGATGCGGGAGAGGATTTCGGGGCCGGAAATCTTGGCTTGGAGGTGGCCCAAGAAGATGCCTTAGTGCCCAGCGAAGTAGGCCAGATTCAGATTGTGGATACGACCATTGCACCAATCTCCGTAGTGCTATGCGCCCCGACCTCCAAACTCCGAATCCTCCCATCCAGCAAAAGCGAAGCCACAGCACCTTCGACCGCAGAAGCAGCCTCTCTCTCCCCCAGAAAATCCAACATCATGGCAACAGCATTGATCGTAGCCAATGGATTGGCGATGTTTTTACCCGCAGCTTGTGGAAAACTACCATGCACAGATTCAAACAGTGAAACCTTGCCCGGTCGCAAATTCGCACTAGCAGCAACACCCATCCCCCCCTGCAGCATTGCCCCCAAGTCGGTGATGATATCTCCAAACAAATTCGTTGTTACAGCAACATCAATCGATGCTGGATCCTCAATCATCCGCATGCAAGCAGCATCCACATACAAATGGGCGGTTTCCACTTCCGGAAAATCCTCGGCAAGCTGAGCAAATACCCGCGTATACAGACTTTGCGCGCGCACTGCATTCGCTTTGTCGATAAGCGTGAGGTGTTTGCGCGGCCGTTGCATCGCAGTTTCAAAAGCGTAGCGAATGATACGTTCCGTCCCTTTCCAGGTATAAAGCATGGCTTGCTGAGCTACTTCCTGCTCGGTGCCCTGATGGAGAAATTCCGGCTTCTGCACATAAGCATCTTCCGTGTTCTCGCGCACAATCACCATGTCGATATCGGCCGGCCCCTTTCCCTTGAGCGGGCAAAACTTGGCGTCCAACAATTTGATAGGACGCAAATTGACCCATAAATCCAAATCCCAACGCAACCGGCCAATGATGCCACGCTCAATCAAGCCCACAGGTGCACGTGGATCCCCAATTGCGCCTAATAAAATAGCGTCCATTTCTTGCAAAGAGGCGAAAGCTTGGTCGGGGAAAATCTCTTCAGTAGCCAACCAATGCTCAGTGCCATAAGGCATCTCCACCAAGTCGAGACCAAAACCAAACTTCCGGGCAGCTGCCCGTAACACCTCAAGCCCTTGGGCAACGACCTCTGGACCAATGCCGTCACCGGCAAGAACCGCAATACGATGGGTTTTCATGGGGCCAGATTGTACTTAGGCGGCCCCCCCATTGCTGTATTGCAAAGCCACCAAACAAGAGTACAGCCCCCCCATCTCCATCAACTCCTGGTGCCTACCCTCTTCGGCAAGCCGCCCCTGATGAAAGACCAGAATTCGATCGGCGTCGCGCACGGTACTTAATCGATGAGCAATGGCAAGCGAAGTTCGCCCTTGCATAATGTCATGCACAGCATCTTGGAGCAAATGCTCGGTGTGGGAATCCACATTACTCGTCGCCTCATCTAACACCAATACGCGAGGAGAAGATGCAAGCACACGGGCAAAGGAAATCAGCTGTTTTTCTCCAGAAGAAAGGTTGCGCCCCCGCTCGCGAACAGGTTCTTGCCACCCTCCGGGAAAACGAGAAACCAATTCGTCTAGATGCAACTGTGAAGCAGCCTCAATAGCCCGTGCATCATCCACTTTGGGATTGCCCAGTCGGATGTTATCGAGGATTGTGCCTTCAAACAAAAATACATCTTGCGGCACCAAAGCAATCCGCTTGCGCAAATCACGTACCTCGTAATCCCGCAAATCAACGCCATCCAAATAAATTGCCCCCTGGTCGGGATCATAAAGACGAGTGAGCAACTTAAGCACTGTGGTTTTGCCAGCACCAGTCGCCCCTACCAAAGCCACCTTTTCTCCTGGATGAACCACAAAACTAATATCTTGCAATACCGGGTTTTGTAGGTTGTAGCCAAAGCTGACCTTGTCAAAACGAATTTCGCCAACAACAGCAGGAGGCGTTTGCGGGTTTTGCGCAGCAGGCAAACGATCTTCAACATCAAGCAAATCGAATATTCGCCGGCCTGCAGTCATGGCGTTTTGCATGACCGTGTATTTCAAACTGAGCTCGTTCAGAGGTTGAAAAAACTTTTGCATGTAATCGATAAAAGCAAATAACACACCCAAAGTAAGCCCTCCTTGGATCCCGTCGCTACGCCAATTATCAGCAACCAGCCCACCGCCATACCAAAGAATCATTGCCACGGTCAAAGAAGATAACAGTTCAACCGTTGTGGAAAGACTCGTTTCCCACCATACGGTTTTGAGCTGAGAATCACGAACCTCTTTATTGATTTTCCCGTATTCATCAACCGTGTCTTCTTCGCGATTGAACATTTGGATGACACCTATGCCGCTAATTCGCTCGTGCAAAAAGCCGTTCATCTCCGAAAGCTTGGCACGCATCGCCATGTAAGCACTACGCACACGCATCCGAATCATCAAAGTCAGAGCCAATAGAACGGGAACCACCAACAATGCAACCAGGGTAAGCTTGACATGCAGGCTGAAGAGAATGGCCAAAGTGGTAAGCAAAAACAAAAAGTCTCCCAAAATGGTAACCACCCCGGAAGAAAACAACTCCTGCAAAGCTTCTACATCCGTCGTCACCCGCCCAACCAGGCGTCCGGTTGGGGTACGGTCAAAAAAAGATGTTGGCAACTGCTGCATATGGCGGAACAAGGCCATACGCAAATCAAGCAGAGCATTCTGCCCCCCCGTTTCCACCGCCACCTGTTGCATGCATCGCAAAAAGGCATCAAGCGAGGCGATAGCAGCAAAGCCAACCAGTAGGAAAAAATAACCATCTAACTCTCCCACTGACAAATGGCTATCGATAGCTAATTTAATCAGCCACGGCATTGTCAAACGACAAGCCGACACAATCAATAGGCAAAGCAAACCAAACCACAAATAGCGCTGATGGGGAGACACAAAACCCCACAAACGACGCAACAACTTGGGGTCAAGGACCGCGCCGTGTTGGTCGCCAGGTTCACCAGCATATTGCACCCTAACCATGATCTTCCCCCTCAAGTTCTTGACGCAAATGATCACGCTGTTGCTGCCGGCGATAAAGGGAAGCATAAGCACCATCCTTCGCCAACAAGGCAGCATGAGATCCCTGTTCCACAATCCTGCCGTCGTCCATAACTAAAATATGATGAGCATGTTGAACGGTGGCGACACGGTGCGCCACCAAAACAGTGGTGCGGCCTTCGAAAAAAGGCTTTAGACCATGGAGGATGTGGTCGGTAGTTGTGGCGTCCACGGCCGAAAATGGATCATCCAGCAGCAATACTTTCGGCTGCAGCAACAATACACGGGCCAAAGCCGTACGTTGACGCTGTCCACCCGAAAGGTTTAGGCCACGCTCACCGACCAAGGTATGGTAACCCTGGGGTAATTGCTCCATGTCTTGTGAAAAATAGCTTGCCTTTGCCGCTTGTTCAATGGCCTCTTGACTTGCATCAGGATTGCCAAGTGCAATGTTCTTAGCCAAAGACATACTGAACAAAAAGGCTTCTTGTGGCACATATCCAATATCAGCACGCAATTCTTTAAGTGCGCGCTCATGCACATCCACCTGGTCGAAGAAAACCGTCTTTGGCGGAACTTCAAGTTGCCTGGCCAATGCACGCAACAACACGCTCTTACCCGCGCCAGTGGCGCCAACAATCCCCAACACGGTGCCGCTTGGCACTTCGAAACTAATGCCTTTCAAAACCGTACGCGGTTCTCCCTTCTCATTTTCCAACACCACCTGCAAACCGTCGACTCGTATATCTCCTCGCTGCAAGGGAGAGCGCTGGGCTTGGGGAACATCAGAGAGGGTGGGGTTCTCATCCAAAATCTCTCCGACCCGACCAAGGGCCGCAGCTCCGCGCTGCAGGGAGCTAATCACAAAACCCAAAACCCCGGTCGGTGCAGCCAATAGATTGAGATAAAACACCATGGCTACAAAATCACCCAAACTAATTTGTTGCCGTGCAGCCATGGGGCCGCCCACCATCAGCACGATTAAAGTGCTGGTTGAAGCCAACAAATTCATATTCACTCCCATCATGGCTCGCTGCCGGGTGAGACGAAGGTTTACATCTCGATAATCACTGCATTTTTTCTGAAACCGCTCTTGATCAAAATCCTCAAGGACCAGAGACCGCACCACCATTCCTCCCGACAGGCTCTCCTCGACCTTCGCACTGACCTCTGACAAAGCTTCTTGGGAAGCCCGGGAATCCTGCTGAATGCGCGTAGCCAGGCGCCGAGAACGATACAGGAAAAACGGGAAGGGCAATAAGGCAAGAAGAGTAAGCTCTAAGTCAATCGAACTCATAAAACTAAGTGCTACTACATAAAGGGCAGCGGTTTCCGCCAAATAGAGGAAAACCGGACCAAGCAAGCTTTGCACAAACTGCACATCATTTACACAGCGGGACATCAATTGCCCAGTGGAATTTTGGGCGTAATATGATGGTGAAAGGACTACCAGATGGCGAAGAATTTGGTCGCGTAAATCGTGGACAGCGCGGCGACTATTGCCCAACACAAACAGCCGGCTCAAGGTGCGCAAAACTGCTCCGGCAAGGGCAACCAAAACAATCATGCCCCCACCCTTCA
>JAJRZS010000029.1 GCA_024275135.1 Planctomycetota bacterium
ACCGAAAACAATCTTTCCTGGATCCACGACTCCGCAGAACCGGAAACCCGTAGCTGGGAGGAGTTTTCCCGCAACCGTTGGCAATACGACAAGGTTGTTCGCTCAACCCATGGCGTGAACTGCACAGGCTCTTCCTCTTGGCAAATTCACGTGAAGGGCGGCAGCGTCACCTGGGAGATGCAGGCTGTGGATTATCCGCTCAGCGATAAGGAAATTCCGCCGCATGAGCCTCGTGGTTGTCAGCGTGGTATTTCCTACTCCTGGTATCTCTACAGTCCCTTGCGGGTGAAGTACCCGTACGTCCGCGGCGCGCTGCTTGATTTGTGGAAGAAGGCCAAGGCCGAAAATGGTGGCGACCCGGTTGCCGCATGGAAAGCTTTACAGGCCAACCCGGAAAGCCGCAAGCGTTATCAAACGGCACGTGGCAAAGGTGGTTTCCGTCGCACCACTTGGGATACGGCCAAGGAAATCATTGCCGCTTCTGCCGTCCACACCATTCAGGACTACGGTCCTGACCGCATCGCCGGCTTCTCTCCGATTCCAGCGATGTCGCAAATCAGTTACGCATCGGGCGCGCGCATGTTGCAGTTGATGGGGGGGCTGTCTTTGTCCTTCTACGATTGGTATTGCGACCTTCCCTGCGCCTCTCCAGAAATCTGGGGCGAGCAAACGGATGTGAATGAATCCGCCGATTGGTACAACGCAAAGATGTTGGCGGTGATGGGGTCCAACCTCAACATGACTCGCACCCCCGACGTGCATTTCGCTGCCGAAGCTCGGCACAACGGCACCAAGATGGTGGTGTTCTCGCCCGACTTCAACCAAGTCGCCAAATACGCTGACGAATGGGTCTCTCTCAACGCCGGTCAAGATGGTGCTTGGTGGATGGCTGTGACTCATGTCATCCTCACCGAGTTCCATCACCAGCGTCAAGTCCCTTACTTCATGGACTATGGCCGCAAATACACAGACGCTCCCTTCCTTGTTGAGCTGACGGAAGGTGAAGGCGGTTGGGAAGCGGGGCAAATGTTGCGTGCTGGTCGCTTGGCCAACTACACGGACGAAGAAAATGGGGAGTGGAAGTTCTTGCATTGGGACAAGAACGACAACCGCCCGAAGATGCCGATGGGAACATCTGGTTTCCGCTGGGGTGAAACCAAAGGCAAGTGGAACTTGCTGCCCAAAGATGGCAAAGATGGCTCCGACATCGACGCCGAGATGAGCTTCCTCGATAACCACGAAAACGTGGTGCAAGTGCGTCTTGATGATTTCGCGGAAGGGGAATCTCGTTACCGTGGCGTACCTGTGCGCACGGTGGAAACAGCCGATGGCAAAAAAGTAACTGTCGCCACTGTCTACGATTTGCTGATGGCGCAGTTTGGCATCAACCGTGGTTTAGACGGCGATTACCCAACTAGCTACGACGATGATGCGGTTTACACCCCGGCTTGGGGTGAGCGTTACACCGGCATTGCGCGCGAGAACATCATCAAGTTTGCTCGCGAGTGGGCAAGCACTGCGGAACATACCAATGGTAAATGCACAGTTATTGTTGGCGCTGGTATCAACCACTGGTATCACGGAGATTTGATGTATCGCGCGGCTATTCAATCGTTGATGCTGTGCGGTTGTGTTGGCGTAAACGGTGGTGGTCTTGCCCACTATGTGGGGCAGGAAAAACTGGCGCCGGGCGAGCCTTGGGGCAACATTGCCTTCGCCAAAGACTGGATTCCAGCTTCGCGATTGCAAAACGCGCCCTCCTGGCATTACGTCAACACCGATCAGTGGCGCTACGAGCGCACCTTCGCTGATTACCACACGGTTCCACCAAACCAACCAGAAAACAGTTTGGCGGTTGGTCACACCATCGACACCAACATTCGCGCAGTCAAAAATGGTTGGTTGCCTTTCTATCCTCAGTTTGATCGCAGTTCGATTGAATTGGTGAAGGAGGCGCGCGCTGCTGGTGCCAAAGATGATGCAGAAGTCGTGAAATACACGGTGGAGAGCCTGAAGAAAAAAGAACTCAAGTTCGCCATCGAAAAGCCTGACGCATCCGAGTGCTGGCCCCGCCTCTGGTTCATCTGGCGCGGCAACGCTCTTATGAGCTCAGCCAAGGGCCATGAGTACTTCCTCGATCACTATCTTGGCACCCATACCAACAAGATTGCGGAGGAAGTGGCGGAAGGGCACACCAAGTCTGTGGAGTTCTTGAAAAAAGCTCCCCAAGGCAAGATGGACTTGGTCGTCGATTTGAACTTCCGCATGGACACTTCGGCTCTCTACTCCGACATCGTGTTGCCGGCGGCCACTTGGTACGAGAAAGACGATCTCAATACCACCGACATGCATGCCTATGTGCATCCTCTGTCGGAAGCGGTTCCTCCATGTTGGGAGTCCAAGTCCGACTGGGACATCTTCGGTGAAATCGCCAAATCCTTCTCGGAATTAGCCGAAGTGCATTTCCCAGATGGGGTGGATGATTTGGTTGCTGTCCCTCTGGCCCACGACACTGCGGCAGAGATTGCCCAACCCAAGATGCTGGATTGGGACAAAGGGGAAGTGGAAGCCATTCCCGGAAAAACCATGCCTGGCATGAAGGTGGTGCATCGCGATTACAAAAACCTGTATCGCATGTACACCTCCTTTGGACCTCTGGCTCGCAAAAACGGCCTCGGCGCCCATGGCACCCATTACATGATCGAAGATTTCTACGATGAAATGGTCAAGTATGGGAAGGTTAACGAATGGGGTGGTGAAAAATATCCAGCCCTGAAAACTGGCAAGCAGGTTTGTAACGCCATCTTGAACTTGGCTACCGTGACCAACGGGGAGTTGGCTTACCGCTCCTACAAGAACATGGAAGCCAAAGTTGGTTTGCCCTTGGCGGATGAACTCGCTGGTGGCGACCGCAATGTGCGGATGACCTTCAACGACATCCAAGCACAACCGCGGCGCCAACACAACTCGCCCATGTGGTCGGCCATCATCAATACTGGTCGGGCCTATTCGCCCTTCTCCTACAACGTCGAGAAAATGGTGCCTTGGCGCACCCTAACGGGTCGTCAGCACTTCTACCTCGATCACCCTGGGTACATCCAGTTTGGCGAGCACTTGCCAACCTACAAGCCCAAGCCTTTGCCTTCGCAATACGGCGACATGCGGCTTTCGCAGCGTGATGGCAACACCCTTTGCCTCAACTACCTCACGCCTCACGGCAAGTGGCACATTCACTCCACCTACGGTGACAACCACCGCATGACCACTCTCTCGCGTGGTGTGGAGCCATTCTGGATTAACGATAAAGATGCCGCCTCCATCGGCATCAACGATAACGATTGGGTGGAAGTGCACAACGACCATGGTGTGGTCGTTACCCGCGCCAGCGTCAGTGCACGCATTCCCCGCGGAATTTGCATCATCTACCACTCGCCGGAGCGCACCTACTCGGTGCCGAAGTCGCCTCTGCGCGGCAACCGTCGTGCGGGCGGGCACAACAGCCTCACCCGCACCCGCCTCAAGCCTAGCCACATGGTAGGTGGCTACGGACAGTTCACCTACCACTTCAACTACTGGGGTCCCATCGGTTCCAACCGCGACACCCACATCCTCGTACGCAAGCTCCCAGAGCTCGTCTGGTAAGCAAAAACCCAAGGAGCAAAGGAGACACAAGAATGGAAGTACGCTCACAAATCGCGATGCTTTTCCACATGGACAAGTGCATCGGCTGCCATACCTGCAGCATTGCCTGCAAAAACATTTGGACCGACCGCAAAGGCACCGAATACATGTGGTGGAACAACGTCGAGACCAAGCCAGGCACTGGCTATCCGACGCGGTGGGAAGACCAAAACAACTACAACGGTGGTTGGGAGTTGAAGGACGGCAAGCTGCAGCTCAAATCTACGAGCCGTGGCCGCATCGTCCCCAACATTTTCCACAACCCGTCCATGCCGACCATGGATGATTACTACGAGCCCTGGACCTACAAGTACTCCGAGCTTTTCGATGCTCCGGAGGGCGACGATCAACCGACGGCTCGGCCTATCTCCATGGTGACTGGTGAGCACATCGACATCGAAGCCGGTCCCAACTGGGATGACGATTTCTCGGGTTCTCCGGTTTACGCCGAAAACGATCCAAACCTGGATGCTTTGTCGGCAGATGTGCGCCAGCAGATGTTCGAAATCCAGCGGGTTGCTTTCTTCTATCTGCCAAGGATGTGCAACCACTGCTTAAACCCAGCCTGTGTTGCTTCCTGCCCATCAGGTGCTTTGTACAAGCGTGGTGAAGATGGCATCGTCTTGGTCAACCAAAAACGTTGCCGTGCTTGGCGCTCCTGCATCGCTGCCTGTCCTTACAAGAAGGTGTACTTCAACTGGTCCACCGGTAAGTCGGAAAAATGCATCCTTTGCTACCCGCGCTTAGAAACCAAGCAGCCCCCGGCATGTCACCACTCCTGTGTCGGCCGCATTCGCTACCTGGGCAATGTTCTTTACGATGCATCCCGCATTGAAGAAGTTGCCAGTTCGCCGAAGGAAGATTTGATTATGGCGCAGCGCAGTTTGATTTTGGATCCCAACGATCCAGAAGTCATCAAAGCTGCTAAGGAAAATGGCATCCCAGACGATGTCATCACTTCTGCGCAAGAATCTCCGGTGTACAAGTTTGTCATGGAATGGGGGATGGGCTTGCCGTTGCATGCCGAGTTCCGCACCATGCCCATGTTGTTCTACGTGCCGCCACTATCTCCAGTGCTTTCGGGTAGCAAGGGCGACATCACCTCGAACGACACTGACGATCTGTTCAACGAGATTGAAAAGGCCCGCGTTCCCATTCAGTACCTGGCCGAGATTTTGGGTGCAGGCAGCGTCGCTCCAGTGGAGTACGCTTTGCGCAAGCAATACGCAGTGCGTATGTATCGCCGTCACCTCACAGTGGGGGATGTGGATTCTGCCACTGCCGAGCGCGCTCTGTTCGAAGCAGATTGCACACGGGAACAAGCCGAGGCTATTTACCGTCTCACCTCGCTGCCGAAGTACGAAGATCGCTTTGTCATCCCTCCTACGCATCGCGAGCAAGCCATTGAAATGCTCAAAGATCCTTTGGAGCACAAGCAAGGCACCGGCTTCGGCTTCATTAGTCCTCCAATGAGGGTGTGATGATGGCACTGGATCGCAAGGTTTACGCGGTTTTGTCTCGACTGGTGCGGTACCCCGTTGCGGGGTTTGAAGAAGCCAGCGAAGAGTGGATGGAGCAGGTGCGCCAGCTTTGTCCCTCCGCTGGCACCGCGCTCGACGGCTTCCGCGCCTTCGTCGTGCAATCCACTCCTGAACAACTCGAGGAAATCTACACCCGCACTTTTGACAACAGTCAATCTGCCGCCCTGGATTTGGGTTGGCACTTGTTCGGAGAATCTTACAACCGTGGTGCTCTTTTGGTGCGCATGCGGGAGTTGTTGCGGGAACATAATCTTGATGAAGGTGGGGAACTTCCCGACCACCTCTCCAATGTCTTGCAGGTCTTAGCCGCCTGCAACGCCGACACTTCCCGCCAGCTGGCGCTGGATGTTGTCGAACCTGCAGTGAAAAAAATCTGCGTGAGTCTGGCTTCCGGCCAGAATCCCTACGAATCGGTTCTGGACGCCGTGCTCGAGGTCATCAATCTCCATGTCCAGGAAACCAACGGCTGTCATTGACCCATGCTCGACACCCTCTTCTTCGTCGTCCTTCCCTACCTGTCGCTGCTCCTGTTTTTCCTGGTGGGTATTTCTCGCTACCGCAAGCGCCCGTTCAGTGTGACTAGCCTTTCCTCGCAGTTCCTGGAGAACCGCAAACACTTTTGGAGCACAGTTCCATTTCACTACGGATTGATTGGTGTGCTCACCATCCACTTGGCCGGCCTGCTCATTCCCGACACCATTTTGGCTTGGAATGCATCGCATGCGCGTTTGCTTTTCCTTGAAGTTACTGGGCTGGCTTTGGGGATTTTAGCTTTGGTGGGTTTGATCAATTCCATCAAGCGCCGCTTGCAGCTGCCGCGCATGAAGGTCGTTACCAACACCTCCGACTGGGTTTTGCTGGTGCTTCTTCTCATCCAAATCGTTCTCGGCATTCTGGTTGCAATCAACCATAGCTGGGGTTCTTCCTGGTTTGCTGCCAGTGCTTCCCCATGGCTTTGGTCCTTGTTCACTCTCTCGCCCGACACTGCCTATGTGGCCACCATGCCTCTGCTGGTGAAACTGCACATCATCAATGCCTGGATCATCATTGGCTACTTCCCATTCACTCGGTTGATCCATGTGTTGGTGGTTCCCAACCCATACTTGTGGCGCAAAACACAAGTCGTCTTGTGGCATCGAGACCGCAAGACCGTCCGCATTAAGGACTAAATTCTCCCTCCCCCACAACCACAAAATAGGGCATTCCGATGGCCAAAAAGTTCAACCCAATCCAATACCTGTCATTTTCGGGTCCTTACAAGATCCTCCACATGACATGGTTCGCTTTCTTCCTCACCTTCATGGCGTGGTTCAACATGGCCCCATTAGCGGCTGCGATGAAGGGAGACATGAACCTGACCGACAGCAACCTCAAGGTGCTAATGATCTGTAATGTTGCGCTCACCATTCCAGCGCGCATCATCATTGGCATGCTTTTGGATAAGTTTGGTCCGCGCAAGGTTTACTCGGGGTTGCTCATCGTGATGTCCATCCCCTGTTTTATCTTTGCCATGGCGTCTACTTTCACCCAGCTGGTGATTACCCGCCTGTTCTTGGGAGTCATTGGCGCTGGCTTCGTCATTGGTATTCGCATGGTTGCGGAGTGGTTCCCACCGAAAGATGTGGGTGAGGCTGAAGGTATTTATGGTGGCTTCGGCAACTTCGGTTCCGCTGCCTCTGCATTCCTTCTCCCCATTTTGGCGGTTTCCGTCATTGGTGGTGAAAACGGTTGGCGTTGGTCGATTGCCATCACTGGCGCTACTTGTTTGATTTACGGCTTCATTTACTACGCCAGTGTTTCCGACACCCCCCCTGGAAAAACTTATGCACGTCCTAAGCGCGCCAGCGCGATGGAAGTTACCTCCTACGCATCGCTGTATGGCTTAATTTTCATGCAGTTGCCCATGCTGGGTGCCTTGGCGGTGTTGGCTTGGAAACTCACCTTGGTGGATTTCTTCAACACCGAAGAGCTCTACGTTTGCTACACAGTGTTGGCCTTGGTCTTCCTCTATCAAGCGTACAAAGCCTGGTCGGTTAATGCTCCACGACTGAAGGAAGGCTACGATGAAAACGACAAATACGAGTTCCGCCAAGTGGCGATTCTCGATATTGCCTACTTTGTTACCTTTGGTTCTGAATTGGCCGTGGTGTCGATGCTGCCCCTGTTCTTCAAAAACACCTTCGACTTGAGTTTGGAACAAGCAGGCATGATTGCCGCGTCCTTTGCCTTCATGAACTTGTTCGCGCGCCCGATGGGTGGATTCCTTTCCGATCGGTTGGGTTCTCGTCGCCGCACCTTGAGCTTCCTCCTCGGTGGACTTGCTCTTGGTTATTTCCTAATGAGCAGCATCACGGCTAGCTGGCCCATTTACCTGGCTGTTGCCTCAACCATGCTTTGCTCCTTCTTTGTACAAGCGGGAGAAGGTGCTGTCTTTGCGGTGGTGCCTTTGGTTAAAAAGCGGGTCACCGGCCAAGTGGCCGGCATGGTGGGTGCTTACGGCAATGTCGGCGCTGTCTCCTTCCTCACCGTGCTCAGCTTTGTCAGTAACCAGGCCTTCTTCCTCACCATTAGTGGTTGCGCGGTGTTCTGCCTTCTCGCTTCTCTGTTCCTCAAAGAGCCGAAGGGTTCCTTTGCCGATACCCATCATGATGAGGTAGAGCCGGAGGATTCCAAAAAATCCGTTCTTACTCCAGCCGGAGCCACATCATGACCAATCTCGATCAATGGGATGTCGAAGATACGGCATTCTGGGAATCTACAGGGAAAAAAATAGCCAATCGCAATCTGTGGATTTCCATTCCTTCTCTGCTGGTCGGCTTTGCTGTCTGGCTGATGTGGGGCATCATTACGGTGCAAATGAAGAACTTGGGTTTTGGCTTTGACCAAAGCCAGCTGTTCACCCTGACGGCGATCGCAGGCTTGACGGGAGCCACCCTTCGCATACCCAGCACCTTCTTCATTCGTTTGGCCGGTGGACGCAACACCATCTTCTTCACCACAGCGCTGTTGATGATTCCGGCCTTTGGCACGGGTATTGCCCTGAAAAATCCGGATACGCCCTTACTTACGTTCCAGATTCTTGCCTTTCTGTCGGGCTTTGGTGGTGGAAACTTCGCCTCTTCCATGTCCAACATCAGTTTCTTCTACCCGAAGAGGATGCAAGGTTATGCCTTGGGCATGAATGCAGGCTTGGGCAACTTCGGTGTGACTACCATGCAGATTTTGATTCCCCTCTGCATGACGGCCGCAATCGTGGGCTCCTTTAGCGGCGACCCCATGATTTTGAAGAGCACCAGCGGCACCATCTTCAAGCGGATTGCCGCAGGCTCGGAAACTTGGCTTTCCAGTGCTGGCTTCGTTTGGATGTATTGGTTGATACCCTTGGCCTTCCTCGGTTGGTTCAAGATGAACAACATCACCACCAAGGATGTTACTCCGGATTTGCGTAGCCCCTTGGTGTGCTTTGGACGCATGCTTTGGTTGCTGTGCATTGGCTTCCTCACGGCAGGAGTCGGGCTTTACGTCATTCTGCAATACGCAGCTTACACTTGGGTAAAGTGGATTGTATTGCCGATAGTGATTGCCCTCACCGTGATCTTGATGAAGGCGCTGTCTCCTGGCGAGATTAAGGGCAACCTGGATCGTCAGTACCGCATCTTCAACAACAAACACACCTGGGTGATGACCATCATCTACACCATGACCTTCGGTTCTTTCATCGGCTTTTCTGCCGCCGTTGGTCTGGCCATCAAGTTCATCTTCGGCTTCCAACATGTGATGGTGGATGGTGTGATGACCCACGACATCGCCAATCCAAATGCGCCCGCCACCTTCATGTTTGTGTGGGTGGGAGCTTTCATCGGCGCTTTGATTCGTCCAGTGGGGGGGATCATTGCCGATAAAGTTGGTGGTGCCATTGTCACCCAAATCGTTGCCATTGTGATGGCCCTTTCCGCTATCGGCGTTGGCTATTACTCCATGCAGGCTTACAAGTCGGCGACGCCAGAAGAATACTTCATGCCATTCTTCATCCTCATCGTCATTTTGTTTGCCGCCACTGGGGTTGGTAATGGTTCCACTTTCCGCACCATTTCCATGGTGTTTAATCAAGAGCAGGCAGGACCGGTTCTGGGTTGGACGTCGGCGGTTGCCGCTTACGGCGCCTTCTTGATTCCCAAGTTGATTGGGGAACAGATGGCTGCCAAAACTCCAGAATACGCGATGTACGGCCTTGCGGCTTTCTACATCTTCTGCGCACTTCTCAACTGGTGGTACTACCTGGGCCCCAAGGCGGAATACAAAAATCCGTAAATGGCACAATTCAAAAACCCTGGGTTCTGTTGGGGCCCAGGGTTTTTTATTTTGTTACTGGCAGCAAAAAGGCTCGGCGTTTGTGAGCAGAATCTGGAATTTCTAAACTCCAGAGACTGCCATCAGCCTTGAGTTGTAGGGAATCCAAAGCGATCTGGAGATAAGAAAGAGCCTCCTTGGTACTCGTGTCTTGGTTAGTGCTCCAAGAAAGCCACTTGCGTGCAGAGGTTTGGTGGGCTTTGGCCTGGGTGGGTACCCCTATGTTGAACACATAGAGCCGTTGTCCTTCATGGAGCCACCAATTGCCTGGAGCCCATTGCTCTTGTTGTTGCCATTCTTTTTCCTTTATGTATTGAAGAGGCAGCTCCAACACTTCCAAGTTATCGCCACTACTTTCGGTTTGGTCTGGCAGAAACTTGGCGACAAATATTTTGGAGTTTCCAACCTCTGGTTGAAAGACAGAGCTCAAGAACAACACTTGATCGCTACGGTTCCGATATTTTTCTAGTCGGCGGCCTTGTGGGGTTGTCCAATCCCACTGCACGGGCACGAGCGCTCCGCTCGGCGTTGCTGGCTGCCAGTCTTGAAGTTTGACTGTGGTCTCGCGTAGCGCAAGCTCGGTGGGCAAGCCCTCGTGGTTGGTACTTAAAAGAAGAAGGCCCAAAGGGGTTTCGAGTTGATAGTCGCCGGCGAGCTGAGAAGGCTTTACCGAGGAAGCCAACGCCTTTTCCCAGCCCCATGGAAAGCGAAGGGCGTGCCACCGTAACAAGGTGTCGACCCACAAGTCCAAGGACGGATAGCTTTCGGCTGGGGAGGAATTGTTTTGCACCCAAGCCTGTTCCGGATGGAATAGCCAAAACAGGTGAACGTTTTGTTGGGGAATCCCCAATCGCATGCGCATCCGACTTGGGCCAGCAAGCCATAGTTCAGCCTGTAAAACGATTTCCTGTTCCCCTTGGAAAAAGCTGGCTTCGCCCACCAAACGGAAATGTTGGCGCGGCGTGCGGGGAGGGGAAACCGGCATATGCCGTGCTTTGGCAAAGGGCTGCACGGAGGGAGAAGCAGCAACGACCGGAGCCTTAGCAGGGGTGTGTTTTTGGCAACTTGTTAGCAACAAGAGCCCGATAACGGTCGCAATCCAACATCGCACGCTAGCGCACCCTAGGAATCCAACTTTCGGCATCCGGGCCCAGGTCGCGACCATGGATGCGGACCAAAGCTGCACGCGCTGCGCCGGCAACCAACTCGCTAGGGTCGCGCAAAGCAGACGCTAGGGGTTGGGTGGAGGCCCGGGCACCAATTTGGCCCAAGGCATAAGCGGCTGCAGTGCGTACATCGATAGCCTGGTCACCGGCGAGCAAATCGGTAAGAGCAGGGAGAGCCAAATTGGACCGAATCAATCCCAAACTTAAAGCTGCCTGCGCTCTCACCTGGGGGTCGGAATGGTGCACCAAGTGCAGCAAGATGGTGCCCATGGTGCCGTCGGTGTCGGTATGGGTTTTAATGGCGATTTGAAACAGGGCAAAGGCGGCGTTTTGCTGCACTGCCGCAGAAGAGTTCAGGTTTTGTACCGCACTGAGTATGGGGGCCATCGACGTATTTGGGTCGGCCAACACGCCCAAACCAAGTAGGGCTTTAGCTACCACCTCCTCTTCACCGCTGCTCACAGCATTCAAGAGTAGAGGTGTTACTTGGAAATCACCGACAAAACCAAGGGCCGCGCAGGCAATGCCACGATTGCGTATGGCGCCGCTGATGGCTTGGCTTTCCAGCAAGCCGCGATTTTTGGCGACGAGGATGCCCAGTGCCCGGGCGGTGTACGAAACCAATTCTTGGTTTTTAGGCGTGCGCGGCTGAGCCATAGCATCACTCCAGGCGCGGAGATGTTGGTCACAATTGACCATGAGGCGCCCAATCTCGGCTGCTTTTGCGGCCACAGGGGAGGATGTTGTGCCCTTTGTATGCGTGGGCAGAGCAGGTTGTCCAGGTATGGAGGCTTGGCCTAAAGCTGGGGTTGGACCGCTTCGTTGACCGCGCTGATCAATGGCGGCATTGCCGGTGCTAGAAACAATTGGGCCAGGTTGCTTGCCCGTTTGCACCTTGCTTTGCAGTTGTTCCAAGCCGGGCAAAGCAGGTCCATTTTGTGGGGGGGCGGAGCCACATGCCGCAAGCATGGCAAGTGGGGCCAGGAGAACCAAGGTATGAGGGCGGAAGCGCATGGCAACGTCGTACAATACTAGACGCTGGAACCTCAGCAAAACTTCCCAATCATGGAACTTCTCTCTTCAATGGCCCGTGGAGGGCACGATCGCGTGCTGGCGATTGCCGACGCAGCCTCCGGCCTACGTGCTTGGATTGCTTTGCATCATTTGGGCCGTGGCCCGGCGTATGGCGGGATTCGCGTATGGAACTATCGCACCGAGGCCGACGCCCTGTCTGATGCGCTGCGCCTCGCCCGTGCCATGACCTTCAAGTGCGTGCTGGCTGGGGTGCAAGGAGGTGGGGGAAAGACCGTCGTTTTGGCTAACCATCTCCTCAATCGTCCAGCGGCAATGGAGGCTTTGGGGCGTGAAATCGAAAACCTGGGTGGCGCCTATCTCACTGGGCCAGACGCCGGCTTTACCGAAGAAGATCGGGTGGCCTTAATGCGAGCAACCCAACATATGGCTCATTTTCAGGGCAGTGGTCAGCGTCGTTCGGCGGGGGAAGCCACGGCGGAAGGCGCGGAGTGGGGAATTCGCGCAGCGTTGAACCACCTCGGCTGCACAGACATGAGCCAAATCACCATTGCCATTCAGGGCTTGGGCTCGGTGGGCGGCGCTTTGGCGCATCGCTTCCTCAAGCTGGGTGCTCGAGTTTTGGGTTCCGATATTCAAGAGTCTGCCGCCCAGTCTGCGGCAAAGATGGGGGTGGAGTTGGTGGATCCTTCAGAAATATTTGCTGTGCCCTGTGATGTTCTTGCGCCTTGTGCCTTGGGCGGCACGGTGCATGATTTATCGATTTCCCGCATGCAAACCCGAGTTGTCGCCGGGGTGGCCAACAATGTTTTGGGGCATGACCAGCAAGCAGAGCTGCTAAGGGAGCATGGCATTTTGTTCCTACCCGACTTTGTGCTGAATGCAGGAGCTTTGATTGAAGGTTCCGGTTATGCGCGCACTGGACGCGAAGATTGGTCCCAAGAATTGCAAGGCATTGGACGCACCATCTCCGAGATTTTGTTGCGTTCCGATGCTGAAGATTTGTCCACCATGGAAGTGGCGGTGCAACTGGCGCAAGAGCGTGTTTTGGCAGAGCAGAAAACTCAGGCCTGAAACTCTTCCAGCCAAGCCATTTGGATGGCCTCAAGAATTTTCTCGTTGCAGTTTTCGCGCTGACCTTGAAAGCCTGGAAGCGCCAGCACCTTTTCGATTAATTCTGTGAAGCGCAAGGTTAAAGGATCCAATTGCGGTTCGGCTTCCCATAAGGCGTAGGCAATATCGTCGACATCGGTCCATTGCAGCTGGTTATCCATGCCTATTCCTTCACCTGGTTGCGATTCCATTCTGGTATTTCTACCACCAAATCTTTGCTGCCATTGGGCACAGCCTGACAGGCGAGGCGGCTGTGCAGGCAGAGCCCGGGTGCCCGATCCAACATATCTTCCTCCTCATCCTCAGCTTCCGGGATGCTTTCGGCCCCTTCCTGCACAATCACATGACAAGTGGAGCAGGCGGGGACGCCGCCACAGGCGTGGTCGATTTCCACTCCATTGTCCAAGGCAATTTGCAGCAAACTTCCTTTGCGTCCATCGCGCGGCTCGTCTAAAGATTCGGGATCGACTTCCACAGTTTTCCCGAGAGGCATAAAGGTGATGCGGTAGGTCATTGATCTAGGAGTTCCGACACTTTGCGGTGGCGCACGGCTTCAGTGGCGACTTGGTTCATGAGTAGCTCTGCCAGCGGGTGAGCGGCTTCCTCCAACTCATCGAGGATGCCTTTAAGCGGGCCGGGGTCCTGGATGTTGTCGGCATCGCAGGCATCTTCATAGGCCTCTTCCAAGCGCTCTAGCTGTTTGGCATCCAAATGAGTGCGCGCCAATGCCAGGTGTTTCTCGACTGCATGCAAAACATTTTTCAACTGTCCTTGCAGGTCCGCAACCCGACGCGTGGTTAAATCCTCTTCCGCGTTTTCCCAAGCATCGGCAAGCATGGTCTCTACTTCTTCGTCAGTGAGCCCATGTTTAGGTTTGACCACGGTTTCCGCGGCAACTCCACTGCGCTCTTCCATGGCGCGCACATGGAGCACACCGTCGGCGTCCAGACTGAAGCGCACCCCAATCTGCGGCAAGCC
>JAJRZS010000004.1 GCA_024275135.1 Planctomycetota bacterium
ACTGGTGAAGATGGAAATAAAGGCGAAGTTGAGAATCAGCAGAAACGTGGTCAGCCCCATTGCCGCTTGTGCATCGGCGCCGAGGTCAGCAATCCAAAACTGATCATTGACTCGGTAGCCAGCATGCAGCAATAACGACAGGGTGATTGGCCAAGAAAGCTGGAAAGCCTCGCGCAGGCTGGCGGCCGCGCTAGTGGAGTGGGCGAGGGGAGCAAGGCGGGGAGCAGACACCTTGCTACGGAAAGCGACGCATGGGAATGGAAAGAGTGAGCGGCATATCCGCATGCACCGTGGCTTGGCGGCCGACGTGGCGATAAGGCCCACCGTAGGCAACAAAACTGTAATCCCCTGGCGGGAGGGCGGGGAAATGCACGCTGCCGTCTTTTTTTAGGGCTAGGCTCTCGGAGAACCCTTTCCCTTCGCTTTGCCGGATGGCTTGCACGCGGAGGGTGCGCCAATCGGTGGCTGCGACTTCGGGGCCATCGAGAAAATTGATTTGGATAGTGGCGCTGCCCATGGGGCCGACGGTGAACGACACCCAAGCTTCGGGGGCATTGCGGCTAATGCCGATGATTTGCACCTCACTCAGTGGATTGCGAAAGGTGCCCACATAGACCTCAAACTCGCCATCGCGCAGCCCGCTGATTTTGAAACGGCCATCTACCCCGGTGCTGGTGGTGATGGGCACTTGACTGGCACCGAGGGCGGTGGAATGAAACCGAGCCGCCACGGGTATGTGGGCGACGGGGCGGCCGTCCGCATCCACCACCTGGCCGACAATGGAGGCCGCCGGCTGCAGAGGGACGGCGAAGAACTGGTCAGGTTGGTCTGCCGACACCGTGAGCAACAAGCTTTGTTTCAAACAATCGGGGGCGGTGAGTATGAGCCGGTAGTGGTCGAGCGGAACTTTTTCAAAGGCGAAGCGCGGGTGATCGGAGGAAACGCCAAGGGTTTGCAGGGGTGGGCCTCCAGCTTGGGGGACTAGTTGCAATTCGATGCCCGGCGGCCAAATCACCCAGTCTTCGGCTACCACCCGCCCGCGCACACTGCCATGGGATGGGGGTTGGATGACGGTGCTGCGCTGCGTTTGCGCTTGGTTTTCCAACTCGCCTGCTTGCGGTGGAGGTGCTGGCAGGCTGGGTTGGGGCTGGGGCGAGGGAGGGGGCAGCTCGGGGGTGGAGGTGTGGGTGCTAAAAACCCAGATCACAGCCCCCAGGAGTACCAGCAGCGAAGCCGGTACCCACCAAGTGGTTCTTCCGAGGTTGGAGGTGCGAAAGGACATCACGCGACCATAAACTACGCGTCTCCCTCTCGTTCACCAAACCATCATGATTCGCCGCCTTCTTACTCTCGGCGCCGTGGCATTTTTGCTTTTCGGCACCGCCTGGTCCTTTTCTACTCTGCATCCCGACGCTACGCCGCAGGCGGAAGTGGGGCGTGTGATTATCCTCGGCATGGATGGCATGGATGCGGAAATGGCCCGCCAATGGATGGATTCCGGCGATTTGCCTAATTTTCAGCGCCTGCGCGAGCAAGGCACCTTTGCTCCATTGATGCCGGCAAATCCCGCGCAATCTCCGGTTTCTTGGGCCACCTTGAATACGGGGGTCAACCCCGGCAAGCATGGCATTTTCGATTTTGTGGGCATCACCCGCACTGGGGATAAAGGCCATCCGGTGATGCCTGGAATTGGCTTTCAAAAACCGAAGAGGGTTTCGGCCGAAGAGGCGGGATTGCCCTATGCCAACCAAAACACGCTTTACCAAATTATGGGAGGCGGAGTGGCTGCAGGATTGTTGCTGCTGTTTTTGCTTGGACGCATCAACAAGGGCTTGGGCTTGGTCGCGGGCCTGGGGGTTGCCGGTGGTGCGCTTTGGTTCGGCTTTTCTTGGATGGGGGTTTATCCGGACTCTGGTTTTCCGGATTACGAGGGATTGAATCGTGCGGAAACCTATTGGGAAACCTTGGATCGTGCAGGCATACCTTTCCGCGGTCAAGGCACGATTGTGGCCTACCCAGCCCAAGAGTTGGAGCATGGTCATTTGATTGCCGGCCTGGGTGCTCCCGACGCCAAGGGCGGATTGAATTCAAGTGCGATTTACACCACGGCCACCGAACGCCAGGGACGGCGCAAGGCCTACCCCTCCTTGCCGGCACATACCATTGATGAAACCAAGGACTGGGCGGAGCCCAGCGGCAAGTCCGCTGGCACAACGCGGGTGTTCACCTTCCAAAAAGAAGCTGACGGCAGCCTGAGCTCCTTTTTGTTTGGCCCCCACAACTCCATTTTGGAGCAAGGCTTGAAGGCGGAGCGCGATAAGCTGATGGCAGATGGGGGCAGCGATCCGGAGCGCCTGCAAGAGCTGAATGCGCTTTTGGGAACCGCCCGATCCCGCGGCAATCGCAGCCTGTTGGATACTTCGGTGCCGCTGTCTGCACAATGGAAGAAGGGGGAGTCGGTCACCCTCACGGTAGACGGGCAAACGCAAACCATCGCCATGAACACCTGGAGCGATTTTTATCAGGTGGAGTTTCCGTGGCATCCAAAATTCAGTACTTGGGCCTTGGTGCGCTTTTGGGTGGAAGAGAGGGATGGTGCTCTGGAAGTTTTCGCTTCTCCTTTGCAAATCGACCCGGAGCATCCCACCCCCGGTAGCCGCATTTGTTGGCCACCAGATTTTGCTCGTGAGTTAGAAGGCCGCATTGGGCGCTTTGAAACTTTGGGTTGGGCCTGCCAAACCCATGCGGTGAAAGATGCCGAGTTGTCGGATGACGCTTTTTTGGCCGACATCGAGTTTACTTTGGGTTGGCGCAAAAAATTGTTGGAAGATGCGGTGGCGAGCAACGATTGGAAAGTGTTGTTTCACTTCTTCGGCACCCCCGATCGCATTTGCCATATGTTGATGCGCCATATGGATCCGCAGCATCCCCAATACGATGCCAAGGAAGCCAATCGGGTGGTGCATTACTTCGGGCGTGATTTCGCGCTCAAAGACAGTGCTTTGGTGATTTACCAGGAGATGGACAAAGTTGTGGGCTATTTGTTGGGTGAAGTCCTAGGTGAGAACGATGTGTTGATGATCGTGTCCGACCATGGTTTCGATAGCTTCCGTCGTCAGGTGGATTTGAATGCTTGGCTGGCCAAAGAGGGCTTCCTGACCTTGGCTAATCACAGTGCCCTGGGCATTCCGCGCACGGCCAAAGAAATGCGGAAGAGCACTTTAGGTTTCGTGGAATGGAGGGAAACTCAGGCTTATTCGGTGGCCATTGGCAAGATTTACCTCAACCTCAAAGGGCGGGAAGTACGGGGTACTGTGGATCCGGCCGATGCCGATGCCGTTTTGGCCAAGCTCACCGAGGATTTGTACAACATGGTGGATCCAAAGACCGGCGAAAAGGTGGTGAAAAAGGTTTACCTGCGCGACGACATCTATTCCGGTCCTTATGTGCATCAATCGAAGACGGGGGGGGAAGGCGCGGCCGAAATCACCATCGACTTCTACCCTGGCTACCGTGCTTCCTGGTCGGTAACGGGAGGCGGCATCAACCTAAGCGATGGCACTGATGAAAATGGCGATACCATCGCCGTTCCCGGTGAGTTCATTTTCGACAACGATTACGCTTGGTCGGGAGACCACTGCGGCGTCGACATTCAGGTGGTGCAGGGGATTTTCTTCAGCAACAAGCCTTTGGCCTTGCCGGCAGGAGACAGCTTCTACGATGCCACCCACTTGGCACCGACCGTGTTGAAGCTGGAGAAGGTGAAGGTGCCGCAGAATTACGACCGCGCCCCACTCCAGTGGAAGTAGGGCGCGGTTGGGAAATGGGTGGCTGGACGCTCAGTCGCCCACGTAGCCGACGGAGCTGAGGTCGGCGCCAGGGCCTTCGGTGCGAATGAGCTCGAGGGCCTTTTCAATTTTCGCCAGCTGCGGCTTCAACTCTGGAAACTGGCCGACGCCAAAGGCGAGGAGGGCTTCACCCACCTCTGTAGTGGCGCCTTTGATGGCCAAATCGCAGAGCCGGAGGATGGATTGGGCGTCGACGCGGTCGGCGAAATCCGATTTGATGCGGCTCAGATCTTGCACCGCAGCCGAATCGTTGCCAGCCTGCATATGCAGCTCCAGCATGGCCAAGAGGGCATCCCCTTGGGTTTGGTTGTCGCCATGAGCCAGCGCGTAGGCGTAGCCTTGTTCGGCGGTGACTGTGTTGCCGGAAGCACGCGCAGCATCGGCCTGCTCCATGGCGGCGACGGGGTCGTCGAAGGCGGGGGCAGGGGGGGTGCTGTCGGAGCAGGCAGCGAGGCCGAGGAGGCAAAGAAGGGAAGTTAGGGCGGAGAATCGCATGAGATTTCGGTCTGGAGGAGCCAGAGTCTTAGCTTACGGCTATTGGGCCAACCCATTTTCGCTTTTTTTGCTCAGAAAGGCAAAAAAACGAAGAAAGATGCGAATTTCTCGGCTCAGGCTCCGATAAGGCTACGATTGGAGAAAAATCACACTCCAAATAGGTAGATAGATACACTCCAATAGGGTAACCTATGGCACTCCCTGACCGTCCTCGGCCATGCAAAAAGAAACTCGCGTCACCGTCAAAATCCCACGCCCGCTTTACCGGCGGATCCAGCAGGTGATCGAAAACACTGGGTTCTCCTCAGCGACCGATTTCATCGTGTATGTGCTTCGCGACTTGATGAGCGAAGTGGAGACCAAAGAGGACCGGGAGTACACCCCAGAAGAGTTGCAGGCGATTCGGCAAAAGCTGAAAAACCTGGGCTACCTGTAAACACAAAAACCTTTGATTGAATCATGATCGCTCCGCACGGTGGAACCCTTGTTAACCGTCTCGTCGAAGGCGACGAGCGCACTTCCCTGTTAGAAAAGGCCGCTTCATTGCCTGCCGTCACCCTCAATTCGCGCGAAGCTAGCGATTTGGAAATGATTGCGGTGGGGGCGATGAGTCCCTTGCAAGGTTTTATGAATGAGGCCGACTATCAGGGTGTGGTCAACAACATGCATTTGGCTAGCGGAGTGGCTTGGCCCTTGCCTGTGGTGCTGAGCCCCAAGGCTGGAGAAGAGGTCGCCGTTGGTGCGGAAGTGGCACTAAAAGGAGAAGATGGAGCCATTTATGGCGTGATGACCATCGACAGCGTCTATCAACCCAACAAGCGCGAGGAGTTGGAGAAATGCTTCAAAGGGGATGAAGAGCATCCTGCCTGGGGTTATTTGTCTTCCATTGGCGACACCTACATCGGTGGCACCATCATTGTGGCCAACCTGCCACAGCATGAGAAGCACAACGAATATCGTCTCACTCCTGCACAAACCCGGGCTGCATTTGCGGAAAAAGGTTGGAATACCATCGTGGCCTTCCAAACCCGCAACCCCATCCACCGCGCCCACGAATACCTCACCAAGGTGGCTTTGGAGCAAACCGATGGCCTTCTTGTCCACCCCTTAGTTGGCGACACCAAGTCGGACGACATCCCTTCGGATGTGCGGATGAAGTGCTACCACGTGCTGCTGAACAAGTATTATCCCCTAGACCGCACCATGTTGGCTGTGTATCCCCAAGCCATGCGTTATGGTGGTCCGCGGGAAGCCATTCTGCATGCTCTGTGTCGCCAAAACTACGGCTGCACCCACATCATCATCGGTCGCGACCACGCCGGCGTTGGCTCTTACTACGGCACCTTCGATGCCCAACAGATTTTCAGCCAATTTGCCGATGGAGAAATCCTAATCAACACTCTGCTCTTTGAGCATGCATTTTACTGCAAGCTCACCGGTGGCATGGCTTCGACCAAGTCCAGCCCTGCCTCTAACGAAGACAAAATCTTCCTCTCCGGCACCAAAGTCCGCGAAATGCTCACCAAGGGCGAACGTCCGCCGGTGGAGTTTACGCGGCCCGAAGTCGCCGACATTCTCATCGAAGCCTACGCCCAAACGGCCAAAGCTTAGTCCTAATTCGTTCGCTCGAGATTCATGTTCGGCATCTTCGGCAAAAAACGCGAAAACAACCACCTGTTCATCATCACCCTCGACTCGTGCCGCTATGACTCCTTCATGGCGGCCGAGCCAGAGAACATCGCCAAATTGTGTGGCGGTTTAAGCAACGTGGAGCGGCGTTTCTCCTACGCCGGATGGACGGCCCCTTCGCATTACAACCTGCTTACCGGCTTGGTTCCGCATAGCAGTCCTACAGAAGTGTATGCCTCGGAGTACTACAAAGAGGATTTGTACAAGTTCAAGGATCGCTTGGGGGTGGAAGATGCCGGCTTTGAAGCCATGATTCCGCATCTGTGGCTTCCGGCTTACATGAAAAAGAAAGGCTACGAAACCCATGCTTTGGTGTCCTTGCCGGTGCTGAATCCGGCTACCGGCATCAATCGGGATTTTGACACCTTCAAGCTCATGCCCAAGCACAACGACATGTTGGCCATGCTGGATGAGATGGAAGCCCATAAGAAGCGGGAATCCAAGGGATTGAAAGGCAACTTGCCTCAGTTCTATTTGATGAACGTGGGGGAAACCCACTATCCCTACGGCCTTCCCGACGAAGACAAAAACGATCTTCCTCATATCTCCGGCGTCAATGGCATTTTCCGCAAGTTGGATAAGCAAATTGACGACGAAGGTGTCCTCGTTTCCGACAATGAATCCGGAGATTTCATGGACATGGAGATGATCGAAAAATGTCGTCAGCGCCAAATCAATACGGTGAAATACCTCGACCAAGTGGTGTTTCCGCGTTTTTACGACATGCTGCCGAAAGACAGCTGGGTCATCGTGACTGCCGACCACGGTGAACTGTTCGGGGAAGGTGGCTATTTTGGCCACGGCCCCATCATGCACGATAAGTGTTTCGAGGTGCCGTTCCTCGAAGGCAAACTCAAGTAACCATCCCCGCTACCACCAAACCATAGTCCCATGACTGACCACAAAGGATTTGTTCTCTGGTTCACCGGCCTCTCCGGTTCCGGAAAGTCCACCCTCTCCCGCATGATTGAAGGCGAGTTGCGCAAGCGCGGCTGCAAAGTCGAAGTGCTCGACGGCGACGAAGTGCGCGAAAACTTGTCCAAAGGCCTTGGTTTTTCCAAGGAAGATCGTGACACCAACATTCGCCGCATCGGTTATGTCGCCAAATTGTTGGCACGAAACGGTGCGATTGCCATCACGGCCGCCATTTCTCCCTACAAGGAAGTGCGCGATCAAGTGCGGGCGATGAATCGCAACTTCGTAGAAGTGTACGCCGATTGCTCCATCGAAGAGTTGACGCGCCGCGACGTGAAGGGCCTTTACGCCAAGGCCTTGTCGGGTGAGATCAAGAACTTCACCGGCATTTCGGATCCTTATGAAGCTCCTGAAAACCCGGAGATTACCATCAATTCCGAAACCCAAACCCCTGAGGAGTCGCTTGAGGTCATCATGAGCTATCTTGAAGGCCAAGGCTACATTCCTGCCGTCGCTGCCAACGCCTAATTGTTGTGCAGGTTAGGGGGGAAAGAGGTGAAAAGCTCTTTCCCCCCTGTTCTGTATCACGCATAATTCGCCCTTCGCCCATGAAGCGATCCCGCAGATTCCTCCTTCCTCTGGTTGTCCTCCTCGCGTGGCTCAGCGCTCCCGATCCCGCCATGGCTTACATCGGCCCTGGTGCGGGCTTTGCCTTTTTGTCGGGCGGCTTGGTCCTGGTGGGCTCGCTGTTTTTGGCTTTGGGCATTTTGCTGATTTACCCATTGAAGATGGTTTACCGGTTGCTCACCGGCGCCGGCAAAATCAAAGGAGAAACCAAACGCCTAGTCATCATCGGTTTCGATGGTATGGACCCGCGTTTGGCGCAGCGCTTCATGGAGGAAGGGCGCATGCCCAATATGAAGGCGATGGCCGAGGAAGGCAGCTTTGCTCCGCTGGAAACGGCCTATCCTTCGATGTCGCCGGTGGCTTGGTCATCCTTTTCCACGGGCGTGGATGCTTCGCGGCACAACATCTTCGATTTTATTACCCGCGATCCTTGCACCTACTTGCCCATTCTTTCCAGTACCGAGATCAATTCTGCGGAAAAAGCCTTGCTGAAAATTGGCAAGTTGGAATTGTTCAAGCGCCCTACTTCCAGCATTCGTCTGCTGCGTAAAGGCACACCGTGGTGGAAAACGCTGGGCGATAAAAAGATTTTCTCCAATATCATTCGGGTGCCGATTACCTTTCCGCCGGAAGAGTTTCATGGCGTCATGCTCAGTGGCATGTGTGTTCCCGATTTGAAGGGCACTCAAGGCAGTTTCACTTTCTGGACCACCGATCAAACTTTGACTGGCCCTGAAGCTGGTGGGGATGTTTTGTTGGTTGGAAAAAGCAATCAGGTGGTGCGTTGTCCTATTACAGGCCCCCCGGATCCCAGCCAATCCACGGCCACGCCCATGCGCATTCCGATGAAAGTGGAGATTTTGTCTGCGGACAAACTGCGGCTCACCATCGGAGCAAAGGGCGAAGAGCAAGTCCTCCGTCTGGGGGTGAAGGAGTATTCTGATTGGATTACCTTGGAGTTCAAAGCGGCGAAAGGACGGGCCAAAGTGACCGGGATTGCCCGCTTTTATTGCATGGGCACTGAGCCTGAGTTTGGCCTTTACATGACGCCAATCCAAATCGACCCCGCCAATCCGGCGATGCCGATTTCACACCCCACTGTGTACTCCATCTACTTGGCGAAGAAACATGGACCTTTCTCCACGCTCGGTTTGGCTGAAGACACTTGGGCTTTGAACGAGCGCGTGATTGACGAGGAAGCTTTTTGGAAGCAGGCGCTCAATATATGGCAGGAGCGTCGCAAACAATTGTTTGATGCTTTGCGGAATACGCCCAAAGGCTCTGTAGTGTGTGTGTTCGATGGCACCGACCGGGTTTCCCACATGTTCCATCGCTATCTGGATCCGGAACATCCAGCGAACGAAGGCAAAGATACCGAGTGGGGCAAAGACAAAGTTGCCGAAATCTATTCCATTGCCGACCAACTTGTGGGCGAAGTGCGGAAAAAGCTTCACCCCAAGCGCGACCGTTTGATGATTATTTCCGACCACGGGTTCTGCCAGTTTAAACGCGGGGTCAACCTCAATGCCTGGTTGCGCGACCATGGCTATTTGGTGCTGAAAGACGATGCGCCGGTGGATGAAGCCAGTGGCAAAGTTCTTTCTCGAGATTGGCTGCAAGATGTGGATTGGTCCAAAACGAAAGCCTTTGCTTTGGGGCTTACTGGGTTGTTCATCAACCGTAAAGCGCGCGAGCGGGATGGCATTGTTGAAGAAGGGGCCGAACTGCGTGAACTGAAGGCCGAAATCGTGTCCAAACTGTCCAAATTGATCGACCCTAAAACCGGGGAAGAAGTGTTCAAAGAAGTCTTTGATGCCGATCAAATTTTTACCGGTCCCTATGTTTTTCAGGCGCCGGATTTGTTCATGGGCTACAAGCGCGGTTATCGCAATTCCTGGGATTGCGCAACAGGGGCCTGTCCAGTGGATGTGTTCTCCGACAACACGAAATCCTGGTCGGGTGACCACTGCATTGATCCGCGGGAAGTACCTGGGGTCATCTTTTCGGACCGTCCCTTGAATACGGACAAGCCCAACCTCATGGATTTGGGACCGACGGCGTTGCACCTATTCGACACCCCGATTCCTCCCTACATGCAAGGGCAGCCCTTGTTCGGTCCACGTCAAGCAGAGGTGAAATCATGAAGTGGTGGCTCCCATCCTTAACCTTGTTGTTGCTGGGCTTTGCCTCCTGCGGGGGGCCCGAGCATTCCGACACGCGGGTCGTGGTTTTCGGCGTGGATGGATTGGATCCAGAAATGCTGCAAGAGCGTATCGACCGCGGCTTGCTTCCCAATTTCAAAGCTTTAATTGAAAGTGGTGCACATTTTCAATCTCTGCAAACTTCCTGGCCGCCCCAATCACCGGTTGCTTGGTCCAACTTCATCACTGGAGTGAATCCGGGCAAACATGGTCTTTACGATTTCATTCATGTCGACCGCACAAACTACGGGGTGAAATCGTCGATGGTGGAAACGGAACCCACCGGCTTGGAAATGACCTTGTTCGGCTACGACATTCCACTAACGGGCGGGGGCAGCAGTAGTTCTCGTAAGTTTCCTGCTTTCTGGGAAACCCTTGCTGATGCTGGTGTACCCACTTATGTGCATCGCATGCCCGCAAGCTTTCCCCTCACCGAAACCAAAGCCACAGTCTACCCCGATATGGGCACACCCGACCTAGCGGGCGCCGCTTCTGGAATTTCCTACTTGTGGACGGAAAGGCCTTGGCAGGGCAAAAGCCTCACCGGTGAATCCTATCGGGTGGAGGTAGTGGAGATGAATCGCCGTCGCCCGGAAATGTGGTTGAAGTGGACAAAAATGTACGGGCCGCCGCTCACCATTCTCAATGTGGATGATTTGCGCGAGCAAATGGAAGAGGCGACGGCAAATGGGGATAATGAGCGGGCCAACCGCTTGGCCAAGGAGATCGAGCGCAAACAAGAGGTTTCGGTGCCGGTGGCGTTGATGGTGGACAACACGGGAGATGCCCCCCAACTTGCGGTGGAAATCGAAGGGCATTTCGCTACCGCGCAATTGGGAGAATGGAGCAATTGGGTGAAAGTGGAGTTTTCGGTGATGGGGGGCATGATGCCGATCAGTGGCTACACCCGTTTCCGTTTCCTTTCTGCCGAACCTTTCGAGGTCTATGCGCTGCCGATTCAGTTCGACCCCTTCGCTCCAGCCGATGTGATTTCGATGCCGGAAGAAGCCAGTGCCGAATTGGCGGAGGCGATTGGACCGTACATCGTGCAAGGCTTTGCCGATGCTTATAAATCGTATAAAGCGGGCTTGCTCGACACCCCTGGTTTCATCAATGAGTCCGATATGGTGGTGGAAGAGCGCACGCGGATGATGGAGTTTGGTTTAGACCAGCTGGAAGCTACAGGTGGCTTGTTGTTCCTTTATACGGGCTCTTTGGACATGCGCAGTCACATGTTGTGGCATTGTCAAGATCCTTTGCATCCACACCAAGAGCCACCCGGCAGTTATCAAGGCGTTCCTTTTTCCGAGCAAATCGATCGCATTTACACCCAGGTCGACAAAATGCTTGGCGAGATGATGGTGCGCGTTCAACAGATGGAAGCTGCCAGCGGGCTGCCAGTCGAACTGATTGTGATGTCCGATCATGGGTTTGCACCATTCCGCCGCAAAATGCATGTTAACGATTGGCTGGTCAAAGAGGGCTACCTGGTGCTGAAGGAGGGAGTGCACGAAGCCCATTCTTTGGCTTTGGAGTCCGACGCCGAAGGTCATCCCATCCTTGGCAGTGGCGACGTGGACTGGTCGAAAACCAAAGCCTATTGCGTGGGCTTTAACGGCATCATTCTCAATCGCAAAGGCCGCGAGCCCGAGGGCATCGTGACTGCCGAACAGGTGGAACCCTTGTTGGCAGAAATCACTGGCAAGTTGTTGGCTCTGGAAGATGGGGGCCAGCCCGTGTTTACTGCGGTGGTTCCCGCCAGCCAGGTGTTTCACGGCCCGCCAGAAATTGCCAACCTAGCGCCTGATTTGCAGTTAGGCTTCAACGTCGGTTTTGGTGCGTCCGATGAATGCGCCATTGGCGGGGTGGTCGGCACTTGGCAGGACAACGTGTTATTAGTCGACAATGATTCTCGCTGGTCGGGGTCCCACCTGATGGACCCCGAACTGGTGAGGGGGACAATCATCACGCGCTCAGGGCGGGATTTTGCCAAAGATCCGGCATTAGAAGACATCACTGCTACTCTGTACAGCCTGTTCCAGGTGGAGCCCCCGGCCTCCCTGGACGGACAACCCCTCTACTAACCTCTAGCCCAAAAATCATCATGTTTGGTGGCAACAAAGTCAAAATCAACAAAGACATCCTCGAGCGCTGCAAGAAATGCTCCGAGGTTGCTGGTTATTCCTCGGTGGAGGAATTTGTCGAGCACATTCTGGAAAAAGAACTGAAAGCCATCGAAGGCGCCGGTTCTTCTGACGAGGCCATTACCGAAAGCTTGCGCGGTCTCGGCTACATTAGTTAAGCAACTCCAATCCTTCCCACAACGATGCGGCAACGAATTCTCGTCATCGGCATTTGTGCCGCCTTGGTGGCCGTCGGTGTATTTTTCCCTGCGGCCCTCAATGCGGTCTTCGACGTCTTTGATCTAGCCCTTGGCTGGGCTGGACCCTTCGTTGTGGTAACCGTGGTTTCCGCGGTGGTGGGCATGCTCTTTATTCTGGCTTTTCCCCATGTGTCGTCGCAAAACGGCATCAAAGCGGTCAAGGAAAAAATTAAATACAACTTGGTGGCAATCCGTTTGTTCCAAGATGATTTGCCCACCGTGCTGCGCTCTTTGGCTGGCACTTTGTTTTGGAACTTCAGCTACATCGGCCTGAACTTGCTGCCCATGGTGGTGCTGGCCGCTCCATTCATGATTGTGTGGTTCCAGCTCAATGCGCTTTATGCCTATCAGCCGTTGAAGGTTGGGGCCGAGCAAATGATTGTGGTGGAACTTAACGATGCCGTCAAAAACCCTGCGGATGTGGAAGTGCGTTTGCCCGCCGGGGTCGAGCTGGAGCAACGGGTCAATCTCGCTAAGCGCTACAACACGGAGGATCCACCTCAACAAGAGCCCAGCACGTTGTTGCTGCGCTATATTCCGCAATCCTCGGGCAGCCAAGATTTGGTGCTCAGTTACCAAGGTGAGGAAGTGCACAAAATCATCGAGGTCGACACCGAGCCGCGGCGCTTGGCCCGTATTCGCACCTCCGATCCACTAGGCGGTTTTGTCGCCGCTGCCGACCCAATCGTCTATTTTGGCGACCCGGTATTGCCGCCGAGTTCCTTTGTGCGCTCGGTCATTGTGGATTATCCAGAAGCCCCGCTCGGCTTCTTGGATGGCGGCGAAATTTCCATCATGATTTGGTTTGTGGTGGTGTCGATGGCGGTTGGCTTCGGCCTCAAAGGCGTCTTCGGCGTCGAGATTTAGTCGCCAGGGGTTGGCTATGATGCTTTGGTGAAAATGCACACCAAAGTTGGGGTGGCCATGCTGCTGGGAGTGGCCGCTGGCTGGGCCTTGCAGCAATTTGCCGAGGCGAGTTATTTAACCACCACCGTGGTGAAGGCGGGGCTGGAAGTGCAGATGCAAGTGTTGGATCCAGAATGCCAACGCGCACTTTGGCTCACTCCTTTGGTTATGGCGGCCGATATTTTTATGCGGCTGTTAAAAATGCTGATTGTGCCTCTAGTATTAAGCAGCATCGTGACCGGGGTTGCTGGGATTTCTGGGGGCAAGGAATTTGGCCGTCTCGGGGCGAAAACCCTGGGCTATTACCTCACTACTTCTCTTTTGGCCATCGTGACCGGGTTGTTGGTCATCAACCTGACGCAGCCGGGCGTGGGCGCTGCTTTGCATTTGGCCATCCCCGACCATTTTGCGCCTGGGGAGGGCTCCAGTTTTCTCGACATTCTGCAACGCATGGTGCCGCCGAATGTGTTCAGCGCGCTTTCGGATAATGGCCAAATGCTGCAGGTCATCGTGTTTGCGCTGTTGCTCGGTTTCTTCATCGGCCGCGTGGGAGAGCCCCATTCTCAACGGCTGCGCGAGTTGTTTGATAGTTTTTTTGCGGTGATGATGGCCATTGCGAGTGCCGTGCTCAAACTCATTCCATATGGTGTTTTCGCTTTGGTTGCGAAGGTGGTGGGGGAGACCGGATTTGCTGTTTTTCAACCTCTCTTGCTCTACATGAGCATCGTTGCTGGCGCCCTTCTCTTCCATGCCATGGTGGTTTTGCCTTGCCTACTCAAGTTTGTGGGTGGAATATCTCCTTGGCGCTGGTTCCGCGCCATGTCTCCGGCCATGATGACGGCCTTTTCCACCTCCAGCAGCTCCATCACTTTGCCGGTGACGATGGAAAGCGCTGAACACCGGGGGGGGGTATCGAACAAACATACCTCCTTCGTGCTGCCCTTGGGGGCCACCATCAATATGGACGGCACGGCCTTGTATGAATGCGTGGGGGTGCTGTTTTTGAGCCAGTACTACGCATCCAGCGGGGATTTCGATCTCACCTTGGGCAAGCAACTGTTCATCGTCTTAACCGCGCTGTTTGCCTCCATCGGCGCGGCCGGCATTCCCTCGGCCGGTCTGATAATGATGACAGCCATCCTTAGTGCGCTGGGCCTGCCCACCGAGGGTGCCTTGATGTTGCTGGCCATCGATCGCCCCCTCGACATGTTGCGCACGATGGTCAATGTGTGGTCGGATTCTTGTGGCGCTGCCCTTATCGCGAAATCGGAGGGCGATGCGATACTACCCGAGTCATGAGTGGTGAAGACCCCTTTTCCGAATCTGTAGACGTCATCCTTCCCGGCGAAGAGGAGCAAAGCCTCGAGGAAGTCGCTAAGGAAATCCTGGCCCTGCCGGCGGTGAAGGACGATTCGCCGCCCCCTTTGTTGGCGGTGTTCCCGCTGCGCAAATCCGTGCCCTTTCCGGGGCTGATTATGCCGGTGCATGCCCAGGATGGGTATGAAAGCAACATCATGGAGAAGGCCTTGGCGCAGGGCAAACGGGTGGGCTTGCTGTTGGCACCCGGCATGGATGAAGCGGGTCGGGTATCCGGTGCCGACGATTTCGCCTCCACCGGGGTGATTGCTGAGGTTCACCGCCGCATCAAACTGCCCGATGGCAACACCAATTACCTTTGCCGCGGTTTGCAACGCTTCCATGTTGAGCGCTTTGTGCGGGTACAAGAAGTGCCGGTGGCCAAGGTGGTTTATCCGGCAGATGTCTATCCTGCGGGCGATGAAACCGAGGCTTTGGCCCGCAATGTGCTGTCCTTGTCGACCAAAGTTGCGGGCCATAATCCCGGGCTTGGGGAAGGATTCAATCTGGCAGCGCTCAACATCGATCCTGCCGGGAATTTGGCCGATTTTGCCGCCGCCTATTTGCTGAAAGACACAGAAACCAAGCAAGCCGTTTTGGATTTGCTGGATGTGCGTGCGCGATTGCTGGCGGTGGATGAGGCGCTAACCCGCGAGTTGGTGACTTTGGAATTGGGAGACCGTATCCAAAAAGAAATCCACGAGCGCATCGAGGAACAACAAAAAGAATATTTTTTACGCGAGCAAATCCGCATCATTCGTCGGGAGCTGGGGGAAGAACAGGATCCGGAAGAACAAGACCGTGCCTTATTTCTGGGGCGCTTGGAGCAGGGAGAGTATCCCGAGGAGGTGGTGCAAAAAGTGAAGGATGAGGTGCAGCGAATGGGCACCATTCCGCAGGCCTCGCCAGAGTATTCCGTGGTGCGCAACTATTTGGAATGGCTTACCGAGTTGCCTTGGTGCATCAGCTCCGAAGATCGAATCGATATTGATCATGCCGAAAAAATCCTTGAGCGCGATCATTTCGGTCTGGAAGAGGCGAAGGAGCGAATTTTAGAATTTTTAGGGGTGCGCAAGATTCGTCCTGAACATTCCGGCGCCATTCTTTGTTTTGTGGGGCCACCAGGAGTGGGCAAAACTTCCTTGGCGATGGCCTTGGCCGAATCCATGGGCCGCAAACTGGAACGCATGAGCTTGGGGGGCATGCGCGATGAAGCTGAAATCAAAGGGCACCGACGCACCTACATCGGTGCCATGCCTGGACGCATGTTGCAAATGATTCGACGCGCTGGCACCAATAACCCGGTTATTGTGCTGGATGAGATCGACAAACTCGGCAAGGATTTCCGTGGCGACCCCTCCAGCGCTTTGTTGGAAGTTTTGGATCCTGCGCAAAACCACGCTTTCTTGGATTTGTTTTTGGACGTGCCCTTCGATTTGTCCAAGATCATGTTCGTTGCCACGGCAAACAATCTTTATGAAATCCCGGGGCCGTTGCGCGACCGTATGGAGATTATTGAGTTGCCCGGCTACTTGCGTGCGGAAAAAGTCAAAATCGGGCAGAAGTACTTACTGCCCCGGCAAATTAAAGAGCATGGCTTAGATGCCAAGCGCATCAAGCTGCCAGTAGCCACGATGCGGGCCATCGTCGATGGCTATACGCGCGAAGCAGGAGTGCGGGGCTTGGAGAAAAAGATTGCTTCCTTATGCCGCAAGCGAACCTTAGAAATTGCTCGTCGCAAGCGTCCACAAGCCGAAGTCAAGCCAGCCAAGTTGGAAAGTTATTTGGGGCCAGCCAAATTCACTGATGATGCGGTGCGTTTGCGGCCAGGGGTGGGGGTGGCTTTGGGCTTGGCCTACACCTCTTATGGTGGCGATGTGTTGGAAATCGAATGCGCAGCCTTCAAAGGCACGGGACGGGTGCAGGCAACCGGGCGTCTGGGAGATGTAATGACCGAATCTTGCCGCATTGCGCATAGTTTTTTGCGCGACCAATGTGGAGATTACGGGTTGGATTGCGAGGTTATTGCCAAGCATGATTTGCATTTGCATTTCCCCGCTGGTGCAGTGCCCAAAGATGGGCCTAGTGCTGGCATCGCCATTGCCTGTGCCATGCTGTCCAGGCTTACCGGGCGTCGGTTGCGCGCGCGCGTTGCAATGACGGGGGAAATCACCCTAACCGGGGAGGTGATGCCGATTGGCGGTGTGCGTGAGAAAGTGTTGGCTGCCAAACGGTTGGGTGTGCGTAAGGTGTTGTTGCCTAAAGAAAACCAACGCGACGTGAAGGTTTTGGACCCCAGCTGGACTCGCGGTCTCAAAATCGAGTTTGTCGAACATTTCCGCGATGTGGTGGGCTTGGCCTTTGGCAAATAGCTTGGGCCGCCTGTCCTTCCAGCTTTGTGGCCTTTTGCTTGTGGCTTCTTGTGAAGTTCCCACCGCCGGCAGTGCCCCTTCCGCTGTTCAAGAATTCGATTTGAGTTTGCCGCCGAATTACGAATCTTGGCGGCCGGTATTGGCAGCGGATTGGCAACGCATACAGAATCGATTTGATGCCGTGGCCGCACGCTGGAAGAAAGTCGACCTGGGCTCCCCTTCCTCCGTGCGGATTGTGGTGCCTGCGGATAGCCAGGCTGCGGTGAGGTTTTATCAGCAGGGGCAGCTGTCGGGGGATCCCATCGTGGCGCGGACCTTTCCTGAGATTGCGTTGGCAGTGGTGCCTTTGCCGCGCGACGACAAGTTGCTGCAAGGCTGGGGGCAACCCCCGCAAACCTGGCAGCATAGTTTTCGTCATGAATGTGCGCACCTGCTGAGTTTGTCCTACCCAGAGCTGCGTGCGGCTCCCAAGTGGTTTCAAGAAGGCTTTGCGGAGCTTTGGTGTGCGGACGACGCTGGGAAAGATGGAGTTTTGTCCGCATTGCCCGAAACCTGGCCATTTTGGGGCACGGTGTATCGCTGGTGGCCCAAGGTGCAGGAGCAAGCTGTGCGGTTGCCTGGGGAAATCCTCTATTCTTATTATGCGGCCAAAGTTGCACGGGCCTTGGCTGCAAATCCTGGCCCTCAACCTTGGCTGGATATGGGGGAGATGCAGCCACCTCCTGTGGAGGGTGAGTTCCATGGTTTGTTTGGCCGCCATGCGGGCTGGAACTTGGCGCAAGGAGATTTTTTATTGGTTTCTCGTCCCCAACAGCAAGTGGATTTGGATTTGCCCGCACTCTGGGACGGCAAACAACCTTTGCAGCTGCAGGTGCAAGTGGGGCGCAGTTTGGGGCAGCCAGAAGCCGCCTTGTTGTTTCTTGCCGCTGGGCAGAGCGCTGGCCCACGTTTGCGTTTGCGCTTCGGTTGGGGTGGTGGCTTCACGGCTTATGTCGAGCAGGGAGAGCAGGGGAGCTTTCAATCCTATGTCGTCCCTAACCGTGCCCAAGGCTTTGCGGTCACGCGCGCGGTGAGCCTCGAACATGTGGATGACCAAATTTGGGTGCGTAGCCCCGGATTTTCTCGTTCCTTTGCTCTTTCCTCGACCACTCTGCAGTTTCCCTTGCGTCTGCGTATGGTCATTCGCGACGGCGCCCTTACCCTACACCTGCCATGAGAGAATTCCTTCGTTCCACTCTTGCCAGTTTCCTCGGCATTTTGCTCGCATTAGGCTTCGTCCTATTTGCCCTTTCCACCTTATTTTTGGCAGAGCCAGCGTCGCCCATTCCCCATCGTTGTGTGTTGGTTTTGGACTCGCAGGTAGAAACTTCGGACGCAGGCTTATTGCCCCCGCTCGGCGATTTGCTCACCACCGACGCCAAGCCAACAATCGCGCTGCAACATTTGGTGGATGGTATTGAAAAGGCAGCGCGGGATCCTCGCATCGAGGGAATTTTACTCCATGGCTTTGGTCAGTACCATGGCTTTGCCGCCCTGCGCGCAGTGCAAAAAGCTCTGCTAGATTTCCGTGCGCAGGGAAAACCCATCTATGCCTACGCCGAAGATTACCAGCAAGCGGATTACTATCTAGCTTCCACCGCGAGTTGGGTTGGCATGGCCCCCATGGGGGTTTTCGACTTTAGCGGTTTGGCCGCGGAGATGGAGTTTTATGGCGAGCTACTGCAAAAGGTGGGGATAGAGGTTCAGGTGTCGAGGGTTGGAAAATACAAATCCGCAGTCGAACCGTTTTTGCTTTCTGCAGCCAGCGAGGAAAACAAAGAGCAGGTGCGGGAATTGTTGCAGAGCTTGCAGCAAACCTATTTTGCTGATGTGGCCAAGGCGCGAGAGATGAGTGTCGAGGAGCTGCAACATGCGGTAGAGGATACCGGTTTGTTTTCCGCCGAAGAGGCCTTGCAACAGGGGTTTTTAGATCAGGTTGCTTATTTTGATGAGGTATTAGCCTTGTTGAATCACCTGGTTGGCGATGGGGAAGAGGATGCGGCCTTTGCGCAAGTGGGTCTTCGTCGTTATCTGGAAACTTTGGAATCCACCACCGTGGACAATTCGGAACAGCCCGTAATCGCCGTACTCTATGCGGA
Organism: Planctomycetota bacterium; assembly: GCA_024275135.1. Classification (GTDB taxonomy): domain Bacteria; phylum Planctomycetota; class UBA1135; order UBA1135; family UBA1135. The sequence continues at coordinate 18,931 of JAJRZS010000004.1, forward strand.
AGGTGAAATCGTCGACGGCGCTTCCGATTGGGAGATTGGGGGAGATTCTCTGGCCGCTCAAATTCGAAATTTGCGTCAAGATCCAAAGGTGGCCGGAGTCGTGTTGCGGATTAATAGCCCGGGGGGAAGCGCTAGCGCCAGCGAAGTGATTCTGCGCGAATTGCAATTGTTGCAACAAGCGGACAAGGCCTTGGTCGTTTCTATGGGTCCAGTGGCGGCGAGTGGTGGCTATTGGATTGCTTGCCAGGCCGATCAAATATTTGCGGAACCCAACACCATCACTGGCTCGATAGGTGTTTTTGGCATGTTTCCCAATGTGCAACCGTTGATGAAGAACATCGGGGTGCATGTGGATGTGGTGAAAACCGGTCCCCATGCCAACTGGATGTCTTTCTATCAGCCGAAACCGAAGGAAGAATTGGATTTGATACAGAGCTATATCGACCAGGTTTACGATGGCTTTCTGCAACGGGTGGCTGGTGGCCGCAAAATGTCCAAAGAAGAGGTGCATGCCATTGCTCAGGGGCGAGTGTGGACAGGAGCGCAGGCTTTAGAACTCGGTTTGGTCGATGAGTTGGGCAATCTTCAGCAAGCTCTAGAAAGGTGTGCGGAGTTGGCGCAAGTCGAGGCCGACCACGTGCGTTACCCAGAATCTCAGGCCAGCGTTTTGGAACAGTGGCTGGCGATGATGTTGGCAGGGCAAGATCAACCTGTCGCCGGGTGGACTCTGTCGGCCTTGCCGCTACATCTGCAGCTGGCGGTTAAAACTTTCCAAACTAGGGCTGCGCAGCCGGGGGTTTATGCCCGTCTTCCTTTCAGTTTGCGCATTCGCTGACGGAACGCTGCTGGAGAAAGGCTTCAACCACAGCCTCCACGGGAATTTGCTCCATTAGTGGGGATGCTTGGCTGCGGTCACGCGGAGGGGGTGGCGTGTCGAGGGCGAGCGGAGTAACCACACAAACCTTTTCTCCAGGCGGGCGGTAAACCACCGCATCCGTGGGGCCGAACAGGGCGACGACGGGAGTACCTCGATAGGCGGCCAAATGCACAGGGCCACTGTCGGTGCCAAACAAGGTATCGGCGGCATCGGAAAGCTGCATTAAGTGAGTGAGACTGGGAGTGGCGGGGGCCAACTGCGCACAACCTTTGGCCAATTGCAACACTTGTTCTACCTTGGTGCGATCGGCGGGCGTCCACAGCAAGAGCACTTGTTTGCCGTGGTCATACAGAGCCTGCGCCAACTCAGCCCAGCGCGCTGGCGGCCATTGTTTGTCCTGGCCGTATTGGGCGGTGGTGGTGTGGAAGAGAAGAAAGTTTGAGGACGGTAGTTCCAGTTGGGGCGGGATGGCGGGGGGCAGCGGCCAATGGCCATGAAAATTGGGGTTGCCTTCCCAACCTAGCCGTTGCAACAGTTGGAGGTCGCGACGGCTGCGATGGCAGCGCGCTGGAACTTCGGCATGAATGTGGTGAAAGCGGTGTGCGCCTTCGCGAGCAATCGGTTTGGCAAAACCGACCTTGGTTTTGCTGGAGAGGAAACACAGTTGTAGAGCGCTTTTGAGATTGGACTGGAAGTCGAGAATTAGGTCATAAGTTCCTTGCTTGCGCAGTTGGCGAAAATGTTTGTGTAGCCGACCGAGGCCGCCGCTTTGGGTCCACTGGCGGCGAGGAAACTGAAGAACCTGCTGCAGGCTGGGGTGGGCTTGCAGAACGGAGGCATGGCGGTCTTCGACTAGCCAATCAATCTGGGCTTGGGGCAGTGCTTGGCGTAGCGCATCAAGGACGGGAAGGGCGAAGACGATATCTCCGAGGGCACTGAGCCGAAGGCAAAGGATGCGCGCCTGAGGCGGTAGATGAGCAAGCTGGACGTCAGGCATGCGGGGACAAGATACCATGCGCCTATGTCGGAATCAGCCTCTGCCGCAGGCGCTTGGTCCACCCCCCAATGTTGGCTTTGGGTGGCGCCGACCATGCTGCAGGCCGAAGATTGGCGGCAGTGGTTGGAGCAGGGCTCCAGCTGTCTGCAAAGGCTCGCGCAAGCCAGCGCGCGCACTTTGGGGCGGGGCCGTGGGGCGGCAAGAGGGGTGGAGTTTGCCAACGGTCGCGCAGGGGTTTGGCGTATTAATCGTCATGGGGGATTGCTGGGCTCCTTACGTAAAGACCGCTATTCAAGTCCAAAACGTTTGCAGGAGGAAGTGATGTTGTCGGCCTATTTGCGCAAGCAGGGGGTGAGAACACCGGAAGTCTTGTTGGCTCTGGCGGAAAGGCGAGGGCGTAGCTGGCAGCAGCATTTGGTGACGGCCGAAATCCAAGGTGCAAGCACCGTGTTTGCCGCTGAGGATCAACTCTCCATGTGGGAGGGGGTCGGCGCTTTGTTGAAGCAGGTGTTCGACCTTGGCTTGTGGGCTACCGATTTGCATCCTGACAATTTGCTGTGGGATGCGGATGCGCAAACTTGCTGGCTTCTTGATTTGGCCGGTGCCAAAATTTTGCCCCAACCCCTAAGCCGTAGGCAACGGCAAGTTCGCCTCCAGCGTTTCCTTCGCTACTACCAAAAGCATGTGGGTAAGGTGCCAAGCTCGGCAGAGAAGATGGGTCGGCAACTGCTGGCACAATGCTAGAATTCCGCGCCGTGGATTTGCATCTCTACAACACCTACAGCCGAAAAAAGGAGGCCTTCCAGCCGATTGAGGATGGTGTGGTGCGTATGTACCACTGCGGGCCCACGGTTTATCAACGACCGCATATTGGCAATTACCGGGCTTTTGTTTTTGCTGATTTGTTGCGGCGAGTCTTGGAGATAGCGGGCTATGAGGTGATACAGGTGATGAACCTCACGGATGTTGGCCATTTACAAGATGATGCCGACCAAGGCGAAGACAAATTAGAAGCCCAGGCGCGCAAAGAGCAGGTTGATCCTTGGCAAATCGTGGCCAAGGTCAGCGCCCAATTTTTTGCCGACCTGGAAGCTTTGGGTGTGCAACCCGCCCATCATTACCCGCGGGCAACCGACCATATTGAGGAAATGGTGGAGATGATTCAGCTCTTGCTGGAAAAAGGTCATGCCTACCAAGTTGGCGAAAATATTTATTTTGATGTGCATAGCTTTCCTCACTACGGGAAGTTGTCGGGCAACCGGCTCGATGAGTTGGAGGCTGGTGCGCGGCTAGCGATCAACCCCGAAAAGAAACACCCTGCGGACTTTGCCTTGTGGAAATCGGATGCCAAACATCTGATGAAATGGGAAACCGTTTTTGGGCCGCATGGTTATCCCGGTTGGCATATTGAATGCTCGGCTATGGCGAGAAAGTATTTGGGTGAGCATTTCGATATTCACACCGGTGGCGAGGACAATGTGTTTCCCCATCACGAATGTGAAATCGCGCAAAGTTGTAGCGCCTGGGATGGGCCTTTTGTCAACCTGTGGATGCACACCAAGTTTTTACAGGTGGACGGTGGAAAAATGGGCAAATCCTTAGGCAACGCCTATAGTCTGGACGATTTGGCTGCACGTGGGTTTTCTGCTTTGGATTTTCGTTTCCTTCTCCTGCGTGGCCACTACCGCAGTCCGCTCAACTTTACTTGGGAAGCGATGCAGGGCGCACAAGAGGCGCGGAAAAACTTGAACGATTGGCGCAATCGTTTGTTGGCGGTAACCGATGAAAAGCAGGCGCAGGCTGTGGATTGGCGAAGTGGTTCTGCAATTTGCCAAGCCCGTAAAACCTTTCTTGCTGCTTTGGCGGATGATTTGAATACTCCCGAAGCTTTGGCGGCCTTGTTCCCTTTGCGCAACGCATTCTTGCAAGGGCATTGGAGCGGGGCAGAAAATGCCGAAGCTTTGGCTTTGTTGTTGCAGGCTAATCAGGTATTTGCCTTTTTGCAACAACAGGAATCTTCCACCTTGTCGGATGAAGAAGTGGAGGCCTTGATTGCTGCTCGTGGAGAAGCGCGTTTGGCCAAAGATTTTGCCCGCGCGGACGCCTTGCGCGACGAGTTGAGCGCGGCAGGCATCATCTTGGAAGACACTGCAGAAGGTGTGCAGTGGTTTCGCAGTTAATCGCGCGGTTTTTCTAAATCGATGCCCAATCGTTTGGCCAATTTTTTCGGCATGCGCGGGCGGCGGGATGTCGGATCGGGCCGCAAGTCAGCTAGGGGAGTTGGCGGATGCTCAATCCAAGGCTGAAAGCGCTGGGGATTTTTGCCGCCTAGTTGAGTAAACCATTGCTGGCGAAGTTGGGCCTGTTCCTCGGCGCTGAGGGATCCATGCGCTTGCGGGCAGGCATCGAAGAGACGCTGCAGAATAAGGCCGGTGGCGACGGAGAGGTTGAAGGACTCGGTGAATCCATACATGGGGAGAAACACCCGTTTGCTGGCGGCGTCGCGCATGACCTGACTGACGCCATCCGACTCTCGGCCCAAAACAATGGCGAGTTTGGAGGGCAATGGCGAGAGCTTGGCCGCCGTCGCCGGTACGGCTCCGGGGTTAAGGTCGGTGGCCCAGATTTCCCAATGTGCGGCGAGCAGGGCGTCGTGGCAAGCTTCGGGTGTAGGGAAATGGCGCACCTGCAACCAACGGTGCGCGCCCTTGGTGATGGATTTATGAAAAAGTTCGGCCGTGTCGACATCGTGATCGATGAGCCAAACATGCAATAAGCCAAAAGCTTCGGCGGTGCGCAAGACGGCGGCATGGTTGTGAATATCAGTGCACCGCTCCAACACCAAAAGGATGCGCCCGCAACGCTGCCGGAGGACGGCTTCGGCTCGTTGCAGCCGACGTGGGGCTTGCTCCTCCCCGGGGTTGGTCATCTTTCTTCTTCGGGATGGAGTGGTTGTTCCTCATCCGTTTTGGGTGGCAGCACTTCGCGCAAGACCTCTTCAATGCGTGCTGCCGCTGCCAGGCCCTGGTCGTATTCAAACTTGAGCATGGGGGCGGAGCGAATATTGATGTCGCGGGCGACTTCGCGGCGGAAGAAAGAAGTGGCATGCTGGAACATATGCTCCACCTTACTGCGGTGGCGCGGCTCCAGCACCGACCAACGCACCTTGGCCACGGTGAGATCTTTGGAGATGGTTACCCCAGTAATGGTGACGAAACCAATTCGCGGATCTTTGATTTCATGTACCAGCAACTCCGACACTTTGTGCTGGATGCGTTTAGCAATTTGAGCCTGGCGGCGGTCGCTGGCCATGGTTGCCTAGGCCTTCTTCTCTTCGGAGCTGCTGGCCGCGCGGACGTCCTCTAGAGTGCGTTCAATCTCGATGACCTCGACGGCCTCGATGATGTCGCCAACTTTGACATCTTCAAAGTTTTCAATCTTGATGCCGCAATCATTGCCTTCTGCCACTTCGCGTACATCGTCTTTGAAGTGACGCAAGGAAGCGAGAGGAGCCTGGTAGATGATTTTGCCATCCCGAATTAGGCGCGCATTGCTCGCGCGTTTGATGACGCCGTCGTTTACCCGACAACCGGCGATGGTGCCCCAGCGCGAACTGCGGAACACATCCAAAACATCGGCGTGGCCGATGACATTTTCGATGGTTTCGGGGGCAAGCATGCCGACGACAGCCTTCTCGATGTCTTCCAGAAGCTCGTAAATCACGTCGTAGCGGCGGATTTCCACCTTGACGCGCTCGGCTTCTTTGCGCGCTCGGCCTTCGGGCACCACATTGAAGGCAATGATGATGGCGCCGGCTGTTTCGGCGAGGGTGACGTCGGTTTCGGTAACACCGCCAATGCCAGAGTGAATGACATCCACAATGACTTCGTCCGTGGACAGCTCGCTCAGAGATTGTTTGAGAACTTCCAAGCTACCCTGCACGTCGGCTTTGACCACCAATCGAAGGCGTTGGGCGTTGGACTCGTCGATCTTTTCGAACAAATTGGACAAGGTGACACCAGCCCCCTTGGACATCTCCAATTCTTTCTTGTGCAAGGTGCGTTTTTCGGCCACCGCTTTGGCCGCCTTCAAATCACCAACCACATAAAGTTTTTCACCCACGGCCGGCAAATCTTCCAAGCCCAACACATCCACTGGGGTGGAGGGGCCGGCCTCTTTCAGAGGCTTGCCATTGTGGTCGAACATGAGGCGAATCTTGCCGAAGGTGTGGTCGGCAAGGACGACGTCTTTCACTTTGAGGGTGCCATCTTGCACCAACACAGAAGCCACTTTGCCTTTGCCCTTTTCGAGTTTGGCTTCCAAAATCACGCCTACAGCATCCCCCTTGGCATGCGCCTTTAGACCCATGACTTCGGCTTCGAGCAACACGCGTTCGAGGAGCTCATCAATACCCTGCTTTTTCAGCGCAGAGACTTCCACCATGCCGACGTCGCCACCCCAATCCTCGGACTGGATGCCAATGCCTGCCAGTTGCGAGCGCACCTGATCGGGGTTGGCGTTGGGCGCATCCACTTTGTTGATGGCGACCACAATCGGTACCCCAGCCGCTTTAGCATGGGCGGCGGCTTCTTCGGTTTGCGGCATGACACCGTCGTCGGCGGCAACTACCAGCACCGCAATGTCTGTGGATTGGGCGCCTCGTTTGCGCATAGCGGTAAAGGCAGCGTGGCCCGGAGTGTCGAGAATGGTGATTTTTTGTCCACCATCCAGTTCCGCCACATAAGCACCCACATGCTGGGTGATGCCACCAGCTTCTTTATTGGCCACGCGAGTTTCGCGAATGGCGTCGATCAAGGAGGTTTTGCCGTGGTCGACATGGCCCATAAAGGCAATGACGGGAGCGCGGTCGGCAAGCGAGGCCTCGTCGACGGCATGGCGCGAAGCCATGATTTCTTCCATCAACTCCCGCTCAATATCAAGCTCCGCTTTGATGGTGACGGGGACGTCGAAATCGTCGGCCAAAATCTCGATGGTGTCTTCATCGAGCACGGTGTTGATGTTGGTCATCACCCGCATCCGCATCAATTTGCGGATGACTTGGTTGACGGCAATGCCGGTACCAGCAGAGAAGGATTTGACGGTAACAGGAAGTTGCAGTACCACATCGGCTTTCCGCTCGATGGTGGAAACTTGTTTGGGGCGCAGCTTGCCCTGACGCCGATCACGCTGACGCTCGCGCTGCTTTTGCCGCATCTCCCGCCGCCGCTGACTTTCTTTGTCGCGCAAATCGGTGAAGGTGGAGCCGCGTTTGCGTTCGGCTTGTTGCGTTTTAATCAAACCCAAAGCAGCCAAGTCGATGCGACCAACCCGGGTGGCAGCGCGTTTTGGCTTGGGCGTGGGCGGAACTTTGGACGGATTGGCTTTGGCGACCTTTTTGCCCATTTTGTCGCCAGCGGCAGTGGGGTCTTCGCTTGTGGTCTTGCTGGCCTCGGGCTCTTTCTTCGCCGACGGGGTTGTGGGGGCTGGTGCTGGTTCTGCCTCAGGTTCAGGCGCAGCTGTATCTTCAGCAGCAGTTTCTGCCGCGGCGGCCGTTGACTGCGGCTCTGCTTCCACCACAGCTTCGCTCTCCGCCGCAGGCTCTAGCGCTTCGGGCTCGGGAGTGGGCTCCGGCTCGGGTGCTGCTTCTGGCTTCGGTTTGGGAGCGGGTTCTGCTTTTGGTTCGGGTGCCGGCGTAGGCGCAGGCTTGGTCTCGACCTTGTCTTCGACTTCCTTTTCAGCAACCGGTTTGGCCGCCTGCATGATGGCGTCCCAGGAGGTCGTTTTGCCGGAGCCGTTTTGCCCTTGGGGCTTGCTGTCGGCGCTGCCATCTCCTTCGTCTTTGAGCAAGCCTCCCTTGCGCAAGCGTTCTTCGATGATAGGCACATCCCATTCTTCCACCGAAGCCTGATAGGAGCTTACGGGGAAGCCAATGTTGCGCATGATGTCGACGAATTCGGCGGATTTATAGCCGAACTGTTTTGCGAGCTTGAAGACCTTAACTTTACTCAAAACCTACGCTTCCTCCTCGGTGCGGGCCGGTTCCTCGGCGGGGGAGTCGGTCGGCGTGGATGCCGCCTCCTCAGTCAGGACCTCTGCGTTTTCCAAAGCGGATTCGCCGCCCTCGGCGAGAATCTCGGCTTCATATTCGGCAGGGGTCTTGAGTTCGATGTCCCAGCCGACGATTTCAGCGGCCAAGCGGACGTTACGCCCACCCATTCCAATGGCGAGCGGTTTTTGTTCTTCGCTGACCAAAACGAACACCGATTGGTTTTCTTCGTCAGGGAAGATATGTTCGACGGGGATGTCTTTGGCTGGTTTGAGAGCGTTCAGCACCAATTCTTCCAGCGAGTCGCTCCAACCGATGATGTCGATTTTTTCCATCCGCAACTCATCATTGATGTTGCGGATGCGGGTGCCGCGTACCCCAAGGCAAGCGCCGATGGGGTCGACGCGCTCGTCCATGGAGTAAACTGCAACTTTGGAGCGGTAGCCAGGATCGCGGGCCACTTTCATCACCCGGATGACGCCTTCGGCAATCTCGGGGATTTCCACCTCGAACAGCTTTTGCACAAACATTGGGTCTTTGCGCGAAACAATGATCACCACGCGGGAGCCTTCCTTGCGCACTTCTTTTACCAACACGCGGATGCGGTCGCCCACATGCAAGCGTTCGGCGTGGATGCGTTCGGAGCGCGGGAGCAAGGCCTCGGTGCGCCCCGACATGGTGACAATCACGTTGGGGCCTTCCAATTTGTGAACTTGGGCCGAGACCACGGTGCCGACGATATCTTCATATTCGCTGAAGACACGGTCGCGCTCGGCTTCGCGAATCTTCTGCATGAAGACCTGCTTGGTGGTTTGGGCGGCAATGCGCCCGAGCTCTTCGGCGGAGGGCAAGCTGACCGAGCCATCGGGGGCTTGCAGCATGATGGCGCCATCTTTGCGATCGATTTTGACCTCAAAGCCTTCTTCCACCCCAACTTTCTTGCGCACAGCCATGCTCAGAGCCTCTTCGAGGGCACAGAACAAAATCTCGCGATCCACGCCGCGTTCGCGGTGAATCGCATCGATCATCCGGAGGACGTCGTCTTTTCGCATGGTTGATTTGGTGGGTGGTGGTGGTTGGTCTGGGAAGCCGGAAAAAAACGGGTGTGGGGCTGCCCCCACACCCGGTAGATTCGCGGGTGGACCCGCGAAATCCTCCGGGAATCGGAAGACCAAGGGTCTGATGTGCTCAGGGAGTCCGAGGACGCCCTTCGAGCCGCATATCCTACCACCGAGGAGGCAGCGTGGATATGCCAGAGCGGTTAAAAGTGGGCCGCCATTTGCTAGGAACTTGGATTCTCCCGGCCTAGAATGGGGGCGTGCATCCCTCTTCATCCCAATCCTGCAAGGTCGTAAGAGTCAACGGTCGAGAGCGGCCCTGGCACCCACAATGGCCGCTGGAGCAGTTATTGGCGGAGATGCAGGCTCTAGAGCAAGGGGTTGCTGTAGAGCGCAATGGGCAAATTGTGCGCCGGCAGGATTGGCCCTATTGTGTGATGGAACCCAACGATGTCATCGAGGTCGTGCGCCTCGTTGGCGGTGGCTAAACCCATAATCCCATGAGCGCAAACATCCCTGCCGATTCTGATCTCGTCCTTGGCGATTTTCGTTTTCAATCTCGTCTGTTTTTAGGAACGGGAAAATACGCAAGTTATGAGCTGATGCGCGATGCATTGGAACTTGCGGGTACCCAATGTGTCACCGTGGCCATTCGGCGGTTGCCGGAAAATGAACCGGCGGGGGAGCGGTTTTTGGATTACCTCGATACTGATCGTTATGTGTTGTTGCCCAACACTGCGGGATGTTTCGATGCGGAGAGTGCGATTCGCACGGCTCGATTGGCGCGGGAAATGCTCGACACTCCCCTCATCAAGTTAGAAGTTTTGGGCGACCAAAAGACTTTGTTGCCCGAACCTGTAGACACTTTGCGCGCCACCGAAACTTTGGTGCAAGAGGGGTTTACCGTTTTGGTTTACACCTCCGATGATGTGATGCAGGCCAAGCGTTTGCAGGAGGCCGGCGCTACTGCGGTGATGCCGGCTGGTTCCCCAATCGGCAGTGGGCAAGGAATTTTGAATCCCATCAACTTGCGTCTCATTTTGGAGCAGGCGACGGTTCCCATTCTTGTCGATGCTGGTGTGGGGCAAGCGAGTGATGTGTCGATTGCGATGGAGCTGGGTGCGGATGGTGTGCTGTTGAATACTGCCGTTGCTGCAGCCGACAATCCGTTGCGCATGGCACGTGCCGTGAGTTTGGCTTGCCAAGCTGGGCGCGATTCCTTTCTTGCCGGGCGCATGGCGAAACGCCTTTACGCCAGCGCGTCGTCCCCGCAAACTGGGGTGTTGGGAAGTCCACAACCCGTGGAGGCGGGCGCTTAAACCTTGCTCAAGTTGGGGATTCAGTTCCTCGGCTGGTGTGCCTTTTGCGGGCTTTGCGGAGTCCTAACTGGGATAGCTTTGGCGCGGCTTGGGCGTCGTGGCGAAGCTCGACCTCGTAGTGTGGCTTTGTCCGCTTGGGCTTTGTGGTTGCCGGTGGTGGCGGCTTTAGGATTGCCTTGGGTTTGGGATGGCGGATGGTGGCAGACCACGGTGGTGCTCGGCATTACTTGTGTGGTGTTGCGCCTGCTAAGTGGTCCCGTGCATTGGTTTCGGGCACAGCCTATGAGCAAACGATGGGGGTGGGCTTTGCGCGTGTGGTGTTTCGGCATGCTTGGCTATGCCTCGGTTTGGTTATGGAACGACTTCGTTTTTCGGCATTGGATCCCGACGGCACCCCTAGCGGTCGAGCTGTGGTTGGATTCCATAAGGGGGGGTGCTCTGTGGCAGGCCGCGTTGTTGTTGTGCTTGGTGCAACCCATCTTGGAAGAGATGTTTTTCCGAGGGTTCTTATTCCGCGGTTTTGTGGGCGCCAAAATTGGCTTTTCCCCAACTCGGGCATTGGCCTTTTCTAGTTTGCTTTTTGCTCTCGCGCATCCACCGGCATTGTGGTTGCCTGCCTTTTATTTAGGAGCTTTGTTGGCGTGGCTCGATTGGCGCAGTGGGGATTTGCGTTGGTGCATGTTGGCTCATGCGGCCCACAACAGTCTCTACTTTGCTTGGCTGCTTGCTTAGTTCGCTTGCAGTTGGATTGTAGTATGCGTCCACTGTTGGGCTTTCAATTGAAGAGGAACTTCTTGGTAGGGAAATCCGGGCACACGTACTTCGAGGACATAATCTCCGGGTGGCAGGCTTTGTAGAGCTTTCGCCGTTTTGCCAGGTTGCAGTTGGGCGCTGGAATAGACTGCCGAACCGCCACCCCAATGCTGAAAAATCAAAGCGATTCCTTGGCCATCTGGGGTTGGACGAAGGAAGAAATAGGGATGCTGGACATCGAGGGTAAAAAAGTCTTGGTTGTTCGGAACAAAGGAGGGTGGTGCGTGTTGTAAAGAAGGATTTGGTTGGCCCTCGGCTTGCAATTCTATTTCCAGCCAGGCTGCAAGTGGTGGGTGCATGGCGATGGTGGTGGTTTGGTTGGCTGCAATCTGTACGCGTTGTTCTTCGACCCCATAAGGCGAGCGAAAACGGCCGACTCCGCCATGCATGTCGGTATTGGTGCGACCGGCGGCACGCAAAATATATTCTCCAGGGGGAAGTTGACATTCCATTTTGAATTGGCTTCCCGTCCAGCTGACCTCGGGGGTGGAGTAAAGGAGTTGACGTGTTTCGACACTGAGTACGGAATAATGAATTTGTTCTTCGGGCCCCGTCCAGAGTAAGGTGCCGGGAATGGCTGGGTGAAGTTCTATGGGGAGATTCCAGACTCCGGACGGCATGGGATCTTGAAGGACGGTTTCGAATGCCGAGTACTCAGGACTCCAGGCGAGCAGGTGGTAACGGTGTCCGGGAAACAAAAAATATCCTTGGCCGTGGTTGGGGGTGTCTTGAAGCTGTAGCTTCCAGGCATGAGCTTCCGGGCTTGTGGCTTGTTTTTCTAAGGAAAATTGTAGTTTGGAGGTTGGTTCTATGGGATGGCCGGTGGTGCTGTCGACAAAGTGAGGTTGCAGTAGGATTCCAGGCCAGGGGATGTCCACTGGATGACTGCCCGTGGGGATGGGGTCGAGCTGGAGCCAGCCGCCATAGTCTTGATTGAGATAATCACTGCCATAAGCCAAGCGATAGCGCCCGGGGGCCAGGCCGTTAAGACGGAAGTGGCCGTTGGCGTCGGGGGAGCATTTGCTCCAGCTTGCGGGGAAGGAGAGGGGAGATTGGAGGAGGAGGTTCCAGTCGGGTTTGTCGGTGGTGGCGAGGTTGGTGGCGATGGCAAAAACCGACCAGGAAAAATCGGGCGGGCCAAAGGGCATTTGAATTTGGCCTTCAATGATTCCGAACTCCTCGACGACGATGGTGAGTTCGGCGGGAGGAGTTTGGGGATCGATGGAAATGGAATCTAATAGGCCCACTCCATCGGGGCAGCGGGCGAAAATTCGATAGCGTCCTTTTTTGTCGATGGGGATGGCGCAAAGGGGAGAGCGGGTAGAGGGAAGAGGCTTGGGAAAATAGTGTTGGGAGAGACGTTTGGGATCCGGGGTAAGTTGATACAAATCGAGTTGGTATTGACGAAAATGTTGGGAGAAGTTTTCGGCGTTGGCACCAATCAAACGTACGCTGACTACGGTGCCTGGAGCGAAGATGATTTTTTTTGACAAAGGCAATTGGCTGTAAGGGCTAATGGATATAGACACCGGCCAGGATTGCCAACCTGGAGATTGTGGAACCAGGAGAAGGATGTTCCGCGCAAAGCCAGATCCCTTGGGGTTGGTGGGAAGAGGAAGGCGGAGCTGGGCGCGACCCTCTGTGTCGGTTTGGAAATGACCTAGGAGTTTGGCGTCGGCAGGGAGTTGGTTTGCGTAGGGATAGGATTTTGTTTGGTAGCAGGCAAACGAAACCAAGGAGGATGGGGGTGCTTGATAGTAGTTGGATTGCCGAGCTTCAATATTCAGTTCCAACAAAGATGTTTCTTCTGAGCGGAGCAGTGGGGGGGTGGTGTCGGTTGAAGACTTTGTTGTTGGTGTTTTTCCGGCGCCGGAGGGAGGGGTTGGTTCAGGCGGGGCGGTCGGGGCTTCGGCGGCAGGTGGGGGAGTTGGGGGCTTTGTCGACGGAGATTGGTCCAGCCACCAAGCAAGGCCGGCAAGGAGGCAGGCGATGAAAAACAGCCAGGTAGAGATGCGGGGCATGGGGCGATGGAGAATAGACTAGTTTGGCATAATCTAGCCATGAGCGAAGCCGGTTCTACCATTCCCACCCCGCCCAAGGGATTGATGCAGCGCGTTCCCGGAGGAGCCATGGTTGCGGTCGGGGCCACGGTGACTGGCGATGTGGAGCTGGGCGAGGATGTTAGCGTTTGGTTTGGCTGTGTGATTCGGGGTGACGACGCGCCGATTCGGATTGGTGCGCGTACCAACATTCAGGATGGTTGTGTGGTGCATTGCGATACCGGTTGTCCGCAAGTGATTGGGGCTGGATGCACCATCGGCCATGGGGCCATTTTGCATGGGGTGAAAATCGGGGACGGTGTGTTGGTGGGTATGGGGGCCACGATTCTTGGTGGTGCTCGTATTGGTGACGGTGCGGTGGTTGCTGCAGGTGCTTTGGTCAAGGAAAATTATGAAGTGCCGCCTCGCATGTTGGTGGCCGGGGTGCCGGCGCGGGTGGTGCGGGAGGTGACGGAGAAGGAGTTGGCGTTTATGCGGCATTCCATCCCTCACTACATCGAAACGGCGCGAAGCTATTTGGCGTGAGTACCGACTCAGCGCTTTGGTTGGCTCTGAAGGCGGAGCTCGATGCCGTGGATGGGCTGGTGGTGGCGTTTTCCGGGGGCGTGGATTCTTCCGTGTTGCTCGCTGCGGCGGTGGATGTATTGGGGCCTGAACGCACGGTTGCGGTGATTGCCGATAGTCCTTCCTTGGCTCGGGCCGAGTTGGAGGAAGCGCAGCAAGTGGTGCAATTTTTGGGTGTTTCTGTGGTGTACTTGTCAACCCAGGAGTTTCAAGATCCTCGTTATGTGGCGAATCAAGGGGATCGTTGTTTTTGGTGTAAGGAACAGCTTTTTGTGTTGGCGGGAGAGGAAGCACGGCGTCGGGGTTGGACGGTGGCCTATGGAGAAAATGCAGATGACATCCGCGCGGAGCGTCCGGGTTCGCGCAGTGCCTTGCAGCGTGGCGTTTTGGCCCCTTTGCGTGCAGCTGGATGGGGTAAGAAGGAAATTCGTGCGTTTGCCCGAGAACGTGGTTTAAAGGTTGCAGACAAGCCGGCCTCTCCATGTTTGGCATCCCGCGTGGCGGTGGGTATCCCCGTTGCTGTGGACATCTTGCAGCGGATCGAACACTTGGAGTCGGAGTTGCGAGCTCAGGGTTTCGAAGTCGTGAGGGCTCGGCATTTGGGAATGGGTAAGGGGCGGTTGGAGTTTGGAGAGGGGGATTGGGCGCGGGCGAAGGAGGAGGAGGCTGCGCTTTTGGATTTGGCCCGACGGCATGGCTACGGTCAATGTACGCTTGCTCCATATACCAGTAGGAACCTGGCCCACTTGGGTGGGCAAGAATCCTAGAAAGCGGGTAACGAAACAACACCTTCTCCGTCTTCTCCATGTCGCTGCCTAGCGACTTGAGAAAGACCATGAAGTTTCGCCCCCCGTTTTGCCCCAATCCCGC
>JAJRZS010000030.1 GCA_024275135.1 Planctomycetota bacterium
ATCCGCGCGCTGATTTGCGCTAGTAGTTTTCTTGGGGCAAAGCGCGTGGAGAAACAAAGCAAAGCATTGCGCGCGCCATGGACGAAAGAAATCCGACGGCCGAGGAGACGCAAGCTTTGGGCCACCACATCTTCGGCTTTGGCAACGGAGGCGAAGGTTGGATTCCCACCAGCAATTTGGTGGAACTCGGTGTCGGTAGGCCCGGGAGAGATCGCCATCACATCCACGCCATGAGCTTGCATTTCGATGGCAAGCCCCTCGGCAAAAAGTAAATCATAGCCCTTGGTTGCTCCATAAACACTCATCGAGGGAGTGGGTTGATAGGCGGCAACGCTGGACAAAACCAACATGCCACCATGTTTGCGCTGCACCATCGGTGGAAGAAAGGCATGGCTAAGGAGAGTGACCACCTCGCAATTCAGGCGCACCATGCGTCGAAAAACTTCGGCCTCGGTGTCGAGAAATTGGCCCTTGTCGCCAAAGCCAGCATTGTTGACAAGAAGGCCGATTTCTAAATCTTCAGTGGCGCGAACCAACTGGTCCACAGCATCCTCCGCCAGTAGATCCTGGGCGAGGCATAAGGTTTGGACGGGATGGGCCGCTTCGATTTCCCGGGCAAGGGCCTGCAGTCGGGGGTCTCTGCGGGCGACTAAGACCAAATTGAGTCCACGCTGAGCCAGTTGGCGAGCATAGCTTGCGCCGAGGCCGGAGGAGGCGCCGGTAATCAGGGCCCAGGGGCCATACTTTTGGGTGAATTCCATGTGGGTGTTATAGGAGAAAAGTAACCGTGGCAACAGACAATAAAAAGAGCGCCGCAATCCCCCCGGATTGGGCGCTCTTACCTCAGGCCGAAGCCAGAGGTGCTGGGACCATCCCCCCGAACGGTCAACCAACGCCCTATTTACGAACGAGATGCGGTTAGGTAACGAATTTCTGTCGAGTTTTTGAAAAAACCAGCAAATCCTGGCTGGCCCTGGAGAAAGGGTGACTGCCCTGCGTAGAGTAGAGCAGGAATGGCCTCCCAGCTCCGCTCTCACCCCGATCTTCAGGATGGGCTTACCGCATTGCCGGGCATCGGCCCCAAGCGTGCACAGGCCTTTGCCCAGAAATTGGGAATCCACAACATTGGGGAGTTGTTGCGGCTTTTGCCTCGTCGCTATCAACCGATACCGCCCCAGGTTGCCCTGCAGGATTTGGCGGCATGGGAGGGGCAGTGGGTCAGGGTTTGCGCCAAAGTGGCTTCCCTTTCCGTTGCTGGATGGCGACGCAAAGCCTTTTTGCAGTTGAAGTTGGAGCAAGATTCTCACCAGGCTACGGCCCTTTTTTTCGGCCAGATTTATCTGCAGAAGAGTCTAGATGTGGGGCAAGAGCTGGTGCTGGAGGGGAAGGTGTCGACTAAGCGCGGCTTGCAGTTGCATTCCCCCCGTAAGGTGTCTGCCGAGGAGCCAAAGTCCGGGCTGCGCGCCTTTTATCCACAAGCAGAGGGCTTGTCGGCGGCAGTGGTGGCCAAGGCGGTGGCGGCAGCTTTGCCCTGTTTGGATTTTGTTCAGGATCCCTTGCCGGCCGAAATGTTGCGCCTGGCCAAGGTGCCCTCTCTGCCCGCGGCCTTGGCGACTCTCCATGCACCGGAGTCTGAGAAACAGGTGCAGTTTGCTCGTAAACGCTTGGCATTGGAAGAGATGTTGCAAATGGAAATCCGGCGTCGCCGACGCTGGAAAGGCCGACGATGCGCGCCGATGGAGGTCGGTGATTCTGTTTGGCAGCGCGTATTGGCACGCATTCCCTTTTCCCTAAACGAGGACCAACAACGGGTTCTTGCTTTGCTCCGCCAAGATTTGGCCGGGACGGCCCCCATGCAACGGCTCTTGCATGGAGAGGTGGGTAGCGGGAAAACGGCGGTGGCTTTTGCTTTGGCCTTGTTGGTCGCTGCTGCAGGGGGGCAGGTAGCGCTGGTTGCGCCCACCGAGTTGTTGGCTCGCCAACATTTGGGTGTTTTTCGTCAGTGGTTGCATGGCAGCCGCCTCCATGTGGTTGGCTTGCTGGGCGACGACACTCCGGCCGGAAGGCGGAAAAACCGCTTGGCCTTGCGCGCGGGACATGCGCATTTGGTGATTGGCACCCATGCGTTGATGCAGGAGGACGTGCAGTTTCGCCACTTGCGTTTGGTGATTTTTGACGAGCAACATCGCTTTGGGGTGCGTCAAAAAGCGGCACTATTGGCCAAAGGTGAACATCCCCATGCCTTAACCATGACGGCCACCCCAATCCCGCGCACTTTGGCCTGGGCTCAATATGGGGCTTTGAATCCTTGTGTGCTCCATCAGCGCGTGGGTGGCGTGGCCCCCTTGACCACCCAAGTCATGGCCTTAGAGGATTGGCAGGAGGAAGCGCAAAAGCTGCGTGCCAAGCTCGAAGGCAGTGAGCGCTGTTTTTTGGTGGTTCCCCGCATTGACGGGGAGTCGGGGTTGGAAGCCTGGGTGCAGCGGTTTTTCAAAGGACCTTGGCAGGGCATTCCGCATGCGGTGGTGCATGGGCGGATGCCGGGGGCAGAAGTGGAGCGGGCTGTGGAAAAATTCCGTCGGTCGAAGGTGGCTGTGCTCTGCGGGACGACGGTGGTGGAAGTAGGCATTGACGTAGCCGGAGTGGAGCATATGTTGGTGGTGGAGGCTGGGCGATTGGGGCTTGCATCCCTGCACCAATTGCGTGGTCGCCTGGCGCGCGGCCAAGGTAGTGCCGCCGGACATTGTCGGATTTTGGTTGAGAATGCAGAATCCTTGGCTCGACTCCGGGTGTTGGAAAGTTGTACCGATGGCTTTGCCGTGGCTGCGGCTGATTTGCAAAGGAGAGGCGCTGGCACTCTGGTGGGGACGCGTCAGCATGGTACAGGAGGTTTTTCGGCCTTTGACCCCCTGCGGGACCATGATTTAATCGTCCATTTGCAGAGCCAAGAGTTTCGAAACTGGATGGCCAACCAGGGGTAGAATAGGCCTCCTTCGCCCGCATCCCCGGGTCCTTCCATGCTGCATCGCCTGCTCCTCATCGCTGCCATCTTCCTTTGCGTCTCGGCCCCTGCCGTGGCGCAAAAGGGTGGTCTCCAGTTGCCACCCAAGCCCAAACCCGTGGCCAAGGATCCTGCGCCGTCCGCCGAGGAGCAATCAGCGGAAGAAGCCGAACCCGAGGTTCCCAACTATTGGGTGCCAGCGGAAACGGAGCCCGAAAAATTGTTCGTGAGGTTCGAGCTCCTGGGGGATGGTCGGCCCATCATTCGCAAGCGATTCCTGGAGGAATTGCGGGGTATGGGCTTATCCACTCGGGATGTGGCATTAAAAGCTTTGTTTTCTCCTTATGCGCCGTCGGTGGTGTTGGGGGCCGAGATTTTGGAGTGGGTAGGCGATCCTCCCGATGCCGAAAAACTAATTGATGCGGCTATTCAAGTTACGGATGTGCAAGCCGTCGGCGTTTGTTTGGAGACGGCCCGGAGGTTGGGAAGTGGGCAATTGCCCGCTAGCGCGGTGAAAGGACTCGATCACCCTCGCCACCCTGTGCGTGGGGTTTTTGAAGCCCGGTTGAAGGCCAATCCCAATCCGGATTTCATTCCCAAGCTACTGCAGTTTTTGCAGTTTGGGCGCGACAAGGACCTGCGCTTGCGCTCGGTGCGCTTACTTGCTGGTTATGCGCAGAACCTAGATGCTCGGCGCGGCTTGCGTGCCGCCTTAAAAGCCAATTCGGTGGATGTGGCTTCGGTTGCGGTGTTGGCTTTGGCTGGCACAGGGAATAGGGAAGATTTGCAGTATTTACGCGAGGAGTTCCTGCAGGCCGATGCGTCCAAGGAAGCAGCTTATTTGCTTTTTGCTTTGTTGAAGTTGCAGCAACAGCGGTCGGAACTACTGTTCTCGGCCGAAATGCAGCCCCGCATGCGGGCGATGTTGGAAGAAGACGATCCTTTTGTTAGTGGCACTGCTGCTGCCGGTCTTGCTGCCTGCGTTTTTCGCGATTCCTTAGAAGGGCCTGTCGGTAGTCTGGACCAAAGTTTGCCCTTTGTGCTTGTCCGCGCTGTCGGTGGGGTTGTATTTTACCCACAATATGCTCGTTTTGCCCCTTTGGCCGAGACGAGTTTGCGGCGCGTGACTGGGGTGGAATTTCCGGAGCAAGCTGGCTCGGCCTGGATTCGTTGGCTGGAGCAAAATCGGGAGCATTTTACTTTGGTGCGGGGGCATATTGAGGTTCTCCCCGACGAGCTGCCTTCCCTGCGCGTGGAGTGGGGGACGGAAAGTCATGGTTTCCATGCGCTTGCCGGGCCGCAAGGGGCTTTGGCCCAAGACCGTCTGCTGGGCCCCCATGGACAACAAATTCTGCTGCAAATTTTATTGAAGGCGGGAGTTTTGGATGCGGGCATTCTGCCTGGGGTTTTGGGTTTGGCGGAGGCTCCGCAACGCTTTGCCATTGACATCGCCGTGGGCGACCGGCGCAAGCGTTTGGATTTTCATGGCTCTGCGGGCAATCCTTGGGCGGATCAAATGCATAAGGAGCTGGAGCAATTGTTTCAACAAAATTCTTGGCAGGCTTTGGCTGGCCATGATGCTGAGGGACGGCGTTTTTTGTCGGAGCAGCTGGAAAAATTTGACACCCACCCTTTGCTTAGCGAGGAGCGCACCCAAGCATTGCTGGAGCTTAGTGCGGGGCGGATATTGGGCTTGGATTTGCCAACTCTGCGCAACTGGGTTGGTGAGCTTGAAGCTTTGCCGGCCAAAGAAAAGTATTGGAGCTTGGAGTTGTCGCAAGAATTCTTGCAGATATTGCCGCGAGTGGTGCAGGAGGAAGAGCTAGCCCAACGCTTGGTTAGCCTCTCGTTGACCGTTCCGCGTGCGGCTCTTTTGCCCTCGTTGTTGGAGGTTCTCACAACTTTGGTAGAGCCCCAAAAGTCGGATTTGTTGCTGCAAGCCATGTCTGTTTTTGCAGTGGAGGATTTAAATCCATTGCTGGGAGATGACCGCCTGGAGGTGCGCGTGGCTGTGGTCCGTGCTTTGGCCAAGAAAGGCAGCGCAGCCATTCCCTCCTTGGTACATGCACTCGACGATATCCATCCTCTAGTTGTGCGCCAAGCCATCCGCGGTTTGGGGCAAATTGGAGATCCTAAGGCCCGTGGCGCCGTCCTGCCTTATGCCGCCCCCGGGTTAGATTCAGCGCTGCGCAGCGAGAGTTTGTGGGCTTTGGGAGAAATGGGCGATTCCGGGAGCTTGGACACCTTGCAGCAGGCCTGTTTGGATGCAGATGTCGCGGTGCGGGTGTCGGCAATTGAAGCGGTTTCCGCCATTCCCGGAGGCGAGTCGGAAAAGGTTTTGAGGGAGTTGTTCCCAGCCTTCGTTGGCACGGCTTTAGAGGGAAGTTACATGAACGCTTTAATGCGTCGTGGGGCTGGGGTGAGTCGAGAAGCCTTGCGGCCCTATTTGCTTCATTCGGAGCCGCGACTGGCAACAAGGGCGGCGATTTTGGACGGGAGTTTAGGCGATCCATCGGCGGCCCTAAGCCTGATGCAATTGTTACCCGGCAATCCTCGCGATGCTGAATTGCTAGAAGCTTTAGCCTCTACTTTTGCTGTAGATTTTCGCCAAACCCCGGATCCAGCTGGTACCTACCAAGCCTGGTGGGAGGACAATCAAAAACTCGATTCGGCCGAGTGGTTGCGTCGTACTGCTGAGGATAGTGGGTTTTCCCTGGCGCAAGGATTCCAGGATCCAACCAAGGTATCGGCCAAGGATTCTGTCGCGACCTTGCTGGAGATGGTTAAGACCGGGCCAGCTTTTGCTCGTCCCTTGGCTGCGTATTTCTTGTATGCGCTCACCGGGGTCGACGCTCCGGTCATCCTTGCGCGCACCGCCCACGCAGAAGTGTTGCGGCGGGTGAAACCATGGCAGGAATGGTTGACGCAGTAGCGCATGAAGTTCGTGCGCTTTTTGCTTGTTGTTCTTTGTTGTGGTGCCCTGGTGTTTATCGTTTGGCGTTTGCGCCCCAACCCGGATGCTCGGGTGCTTGCTTGGATGCCAGAAATTCGTACGGCGGCAGCAGAGGTTGATTTGGATCCCTATCTTTTAGCGGGCTTGGTTTATGCGGAATCGCGTGGCAAGGAAGATGCTGTTTCCAAGGTTGGCGCCTTGGGATTGTGTCAGCTGATGCCGCCGACTGCCGCCGAATTGGCTCAGCAGCTGGAGGTTTCCGGGCCGCCTTATTCGCCTGCCGATAATTTGCGAATGGGGGCGACTTACTTGGCAAAAATGCTGAAACGCCACGACGGCGATGTGGATTTGGCATTGTTGGCCTATCGTTTGGGGCCGACGGCCTTAGCTCGGCAGATGGAAGCGGCGGGGGGGCAGCGTGCTTGGCTCCAAGACCTACAGGCCCGTTCTCCCAGCCCCTGGGCCTACCGCACCCAAATCCTGGAAGCGCGGCAACGCTACGCTAAGCGCTTCCAAGTGGTGGCCCCTCACCCATCCTCTCAATCCTAATCCATGCCCCGACCTGAAAAGTTACTTCTGGTTTGCGTGAACGAGCGTCCGCCCGAGCGCAAAGAATCTTGTGGCACTTGCCATAATAGCGAGGCTATCGGCAAGGCGTTTCGCCGGTATTTGAAGCAGCATGATTTGAACAAGCGGTTTCGCTCCACTACCACTAAATGTTTGGGGGTGTGTGTGGGTGGACCGCATGCGGTGGTGATGCCCGACAATGTTTGGTATGCCGGTTTTGGTGAAGAAGATATTGAGGAAATTGTGGAGTCGCATCTGCTTGGGGGTGTTCCTGTGGAGCGTTTGTTGGCGCCAAATTTGGAGGAGAATCATGGCTAGAGTTGCGGTGCAAAAAGGGGCTAAGGATGTGATTGCAGAGGGAGAGGGGGCGCTTGCCGACCTTGCCGATTCTGGTCGTTTGCCCATTCCTTTTGGCTGTCATTCGGGTCGCTGTGGGGTGTGTCAGGTGCAGGTGCTGGAAGGTGCTTTGGCCCCTCCTGGCAAATTGGAGGAGGCCATTTTGGAAGGATTTCAATGCCCAGAGGATGTGCGCTTGGCTTGCCAGGCTTTTGTCGAGGGTGACGTGCGCTTGCGTGCGGTAAGCGATTCTGTACCATGCTAATGCTATTGTCTTTGGTGCTTTTTGCTGGATGGCAGCAGCCGGCTACTGCTGGCGTTGCGGTGCAGGAGCCAGCGACGTCTCCGGTTTACAGCGGCTATCCCCAACAAGATGCTTTGTCGTACCAGGTGGAGTTGTGGGTGTTGTCAACTGGGGGCTATCGAGGAACTGTGCAATATCGTTTTCGTGCGGTGGAAGATTGCCAATCCATTGTTCTCGATGCGCAAACGGGCGAAGATTGGCAGATGACTTTTTTCGATAAAGATGGCAAGGTGTGGACGGATTTGCGCAGTGCACATGCCATTGTGCTGCCCTTGTCCGAACCTTTGGCTGTAGGCGGAGAAATTTCTTTTTCCATGCAATTTTCGGGCGAGCCTGCTGATGGCTTGTATCGAGATCGCAATCGCTATGGTGCGACCTATCTTTATACGGATCACTTCACTTCACGCGCCCGTGGTTGGCTGCCATGTGAGGACGCGAATGCGGATCGCGCGCATTTTGAAATTACCTTGCATGTGCCACCTGGCTGGGATGCAGTAGGTAGCGGAGCTTGGAAAGAATGCACGCAGGAAGAAGGGGGCGAACTTGGTAAGTCCTTTTTTGGCTCCACCCAAAGCGACATTCCCCCAGGGCTGTTTACCTTTGCCGCCGGGCCTTTTTTGCGATTGCCCGAGGATGGGGATGCGCGCTTCCGGCCCCACTATGTGTTTCCCCAAGATATGGAGAAGGCGAGTAAGGCCTATGGGCATCATGCGGCCTGGATGCAGACGATGGAGCGCACCTTTGGACCGTATTTGTATGCAAAATTTACAACCGTGCAAATCCCGACGCGGTGGGGTGGAATGGAATATCCAGGCAATGTTTGGCTAGCGCAAAATATTTTTGATTACCCTGGTCATGGCGTTGGCACTTTGGCACATGAGTTTGTGCATATGTGGTTTGGAGATGGCGTTGGATATGCACAGTGGGAAGACGCTTGGTTGTCGGAGGGGTTTGCAAGCTACTTGGGGCCATGGCTTCACGCGCAGGTGGGAGGCGAATCTTTGACCGACGCCATGCTTGGTGCTCGGCAGCGGTGGCTGCAATCCAAACGAGCACAGCGCTATCCGATTCTTTGGACGGAGTATCACAAACCGGACGATTTCTTTGGGCGGGTTGCGGCCAATACCTACCAAAAAGGGGCTTGGGTTCTGCATATGTTGCGGCAGGAACTGGGAGACAAGGTGTTTTTTGCTGGACTGCGTCATTACTACCAGAAGTATCAGGGGCAGGCCGTGCAAACACCGGCTTTCCAAGCAAGTATGGAGGACGTCAGCGGCGAAGATTTAGCTTGGTTTTTCGAACAATGGCTGGAGTGGCCGGGCGCACCCGAGTTGCAGTTGGAGGACCGGGCGGGGCAACTGGTGCTCACGCAGTTGCAAGAGGGGCGACCTTACCGGTTTTCTTTACGGGTGGCTTGGACCGATGCCCATGGTCTGCCGCAAAGCCAGGTGTTTCCAATCCACCAACGGCAGACGGTTTTGCCGATTGGGGAAGACACTAAGGATTGGACGCTTGATCCTCAGGTCGAGCTTTTGTTTATCCCCAGAAACTAGGGAGTGTCGACGAAGCGAAGGCGCAGCAGGCTCTCGTTGGCTTGGTGGGCACCTTCCACTCGAATGGTAAGTTGAGTTCCGGTTTGTGCTGGGTAGTCCACTTGCAGAGACGCAAAGTGGATGCCGGTACTCCATGGGGTGGAGTCGAGTTGGCCCAGCAGAACCCATTGGTCGGATTCTTTTACCAACAGGCTTAGCCGCACGGGGTAGGGTGCCAAGGCCTTGACATAGATATGGCTGTGGTCTTCTTGGCGGGTGATGTCCAAGGCGCGAAGCCAATAGGCGGGTTCGCGGCCAATGAGGGGGGAAGCAGGGGCTGCGCCCTGATCCCAAGCCTTGGCTAGTTGCGGGTGTCGGGTGGAATCCACTTCTCCAGTGGCAAAATGGCCACTGGACCCGACTTCGAGTTCTATCGGATGAGAATCGATTTGGTAGGCGAGGTCATGTTCCCACTGCGCTAGCTCTGGGTTGCCGAGTATGGTGGTGCAGGCTGGCGCGATTGCGGCGGAAACAAGGACGAAGAGGAGTTGCCTACCCATGGTGGGGACAGGTTACCATCCTCTCACTGTTCCTGTACCCGAACCCGCCATGACACAACGAGATGCCATCGAGGCCATTTGGCCGGAACTTAGCTGGATTGAAGACCAGACTTTGCGTGAGCAAACCTTGCAAACCTGGGCCTTGGCCTTTTCGCGCAGTCCGCTTGAGCCCAGCGATTTAGAGAAAATCCCATTTACCTTGCATGTGCCAGGATGCAAGGTGTCGTTTTTGGCCCATAAGCGTTTGGTGGTTCATTTGGCGCGTGAAAGTGCAAAGAAAATTGCTGAGTTTATGGGGGAAGATATGCCGGTAGATGCAGACACTTTGATTGCGGGGGCGATTTTGGCTGATGTAGGCAAGCTGTTGGAATATGAAATGGTGGATGGGAAATGCGTGCAATCCAAACGAGGGGCTTATTTACGGCATCCGTTTACTGGAGTTGCTTTGGCCATGGAGGTTGGGGTTCCCGACGCTGTTTGCCATATCATTGCGACTCATGCAGGGGAGGGGGATTTGGTGAAGCGGAGTGCGGAGGCATATATCGTTCATCACAATGATTTCATGACGTACGAACCCCTGGTGAAAGGCCTCTGAATCTGGCCTACTTCGCTGGGCACTAAGGCATCTTCTTGGGCCACCTCCAAGCCAAGATTTCCGGCCCCGAAATCCTCTCCCGCATCACTCCCAGCACCATCGCTGGGGTGACCGTCGGCGTCTTCACCGTAATC
>JAJRZS010000031.1 GCA_024275135.1 Planctomycetota bacterium
AGAAAGTCATGTTGTGGAATGTTCTTGGTACACCCTTGGCCGCTGCGTTGTTGGTTTTAGCCCTTGCCTGGTGGCGCGGGCGTCGTCGTCCCCAAATCGGATCATAGTCATGTCCAAATCCATTCGCTTTGCCCTTTTCACTCTCTGTGTGTTGGCGGCGGCCTGGTATTTTCATCAGCGCCAGGTCCCGGATGCGGTGGAGAGTTCCGCACACACTTGGTTTCTGACCGACTTCCGCAAAGAAGTGAATCAATCGCAAAGGCTGCGGTTGGAAGTGTCGGCGGAGGAAATGCTAGAACTGGACAAACATGGAGAACAGTGGGTAGTGCAAAGCCTCCATGACTACCCAGCGCTCGGCGACAAAGTGCGCGCCTTTTTGCGCCAACTGGCCTCCTTGGCCAACGCAGAAGCCAAAACTTCCGATCCGCAGCGATTGGCCGCCTTGCAGTTGGATCCGGAGGGGGAAACCAAGCCCAAGCATGTGCAGGTATGGGCGCAAGGGGAGACGCCTATTTTGGATTTGTGGTTAGGCAAGCAGAAATGGCAGCCTCAGCAGGGGGTGTATTTGCGGCGAGACGGCGAGGAGCAGAGCTATTACGCGGAAGGTAGCTTGGCGCTTCCTTATCGTGCTTTGGATTGGGTGGAGTTGGAGTTGTTGAGCCTGCCCGCCACCAAGCTGCAGTCGGTTCGTTTGCAGGATGCGGATGGCCATGCGGAGTTCTTGTTTTTGGCGCCGGAGGACGAGAAAAAGGAGGGGGAGGAAGAGTCCACAGCCGCGGCAGAATGGCAGCGGCAAGGAGGAGTGCCCGAGGGGCGGGTGTGGAAATCGCATCCCTTCCAGGCGCTGCGGGGAGCCCTTTCCTGGTTCCGCTTTGATGATGTGCTGCCGGCCAGCGACAAGCAGTTTGCCGAGGCCCCAGAGCGGGAGCTAACCTGGACCACCGTCGACCATCAGGTGGTGCACATCCGCCTGTGGCCGGACCAAGCCGAGGGCCAAGGAGCGTGGTTGCAGCTGGAGGCTACTTTGGTTGAGGAGGAGGGCGCCGCGGCGCCGGAGTCGGCGGATAAACCACAGCCTGGGCGGGAAGAAGTGGAAAAATGGCAGCAAAAATGGGCGGGATGGGCCTTTCATATGCCAAAATTCAAGGCCGATTTACTGCGCCAAGGCTTAGAGGACTGGCTGGAGCCCTTGCCGCAGGAGGAGGAGGCCGAGGCAGAGCAGGAAAAAAACCCGGAATAAAGGAGGAAGCTAGCCCTCCTATCCTTGACCGAACATCGGTCGTTCTTATGATGTTGCCTACGCGGACACCGCCACTAACGGGACGGTGTCACGTAAATCCCTTGCTTTACCCGAGCCCACCCAAAACCAGGGTAGAAAATGAGCCTCATTCGGACATCGGCGCTGCGCCTCTTCCTAGGTGCCACCTTCTTTGCTGTCACCGCCACCTTTGCGACCGCCCAAGATTCTCAGCAACTGCTCGACCAGGGCATTGCTGCGTATCATCAAGGCAATTTCGAAGCCGCTAAGGCTAAGTTTCGCGAAATCGTCGCTTCCAACCCCACCAATGCGGATGCTTTGCAGATGCTCCACCATTCGGAGGATGCCCTGTTAGAGCTTCTCGTCGAAGGCGGCGAGTTCGAGGCTTTCGCCCGTGAGATTTTGGCTGCAGCGCGCAGCGAAGGTCGAGAGGCGATGCGGGATATGGATGCTGCGGCTCAACTGGCCGAGGGTTGTTTCTCCGATTCCTACTCCGACCGCGCCCAGTCCATTTTTGCGCTAGGCCAAAAGTTTGGTCCTTTCAGCACCGTGCCTTTGGTTAACGCTCTGGGCGATGCCAAAGAAAGCCGCCGTTTGGCCGCCATTTACGCCCTGTCGCGGATGGGTTCGAATGCGGTGTTGCCTTTGTTGGCGGCCACCCATTCCACCAACACCGAAGTGCGCTTGAACGCCTTGCATGCCCTCAACGCTTTGGGCGATGCGCGCACCCATGCACGGATTGCCGACATGGCGATGAACGATGGTGATGGCAGTGTGCAAGCTCTGGCAAGTTCCATTGTTGCGGGTGCAGGCATGGATCCTGCGCGTATGCTGCTCGAGCAAGGCATGGCCTACTTCGCCCACGACATGGAGATGGGCTTAAGTCCCACCGAAAATTATGGTGTACTGTGGACCATCGATGGCCGCAAACTGCAGTTCTATGATGTGCCGCAATCCTTGGTGGAGTTGGAGCTGGCCAAGCACAATCTCCTGCGCGCCATGGATTTGGGAGCCGACGGGGCGCAGTGGCGTCTGGGCTTGGTTTACGCGTCGGAGGTGGCCGTGTTGCAGGGGCTGGTCGAAGGCGGTGCTGATTTGGGCGAACAGCTCGCAGCACAAAACAACGCCATGCTCACCCTAAATCACCATGCCTTGGATATGGCTTTGTCCGAGGCCGTGAGCACCCAACAAGCGGCTGCCGCCGAGGTGCTGATTGCCGCCCTGGATGGCGCTGGAGAGCATGCCTGGGATAGCCTCAAGCAAGCTTTGCAAAGCGAAATCCCTAGTGTCAGCCTCAGTGCTGCCATCGCCTTGGCCCACCAGGGGGATTACAGTGCCGCCGTCCTCGACCGTTTGGCTTCGGCTTTGCGCCTGGATGCCCAACGCGTGGTGCATATCATCGATGGCAATGCTGACCGCGCCCAAGCTTTGGCTTACGACTTGGCGCAAAGCGGGGTAGATGCTGTTATCGCTGCCGATGGCGCCGCTGGCTTGGTCAACATGCATCTTGGCCTTAACGTGGATGCCTTCGTCATTGCCGACCCGCTGCCCGATCTTTACGCTGGCCGCGTGCTGAAGAGCTTGCGTATGGATGCACGTTTTGGTTCCACTCCGGTATTTGTACTCGGCAACGACAACACCGGCGATTTAGATGCGCAAGTGGTGGATAGCGTCGACGCAAGCACCATCATGGATAGCTTCCAAGAGTTGGATCATCAGCGCCAACGCTACATCGCCATCGCCACTCAAGCCGCAAAGGCGCTGGCCCATGCGGCGCATGATGGCCAACTAGGTATGGCCAACTCTGCGATGGTGGATGCTCTTGGCCGCGCCGACAGCATCGCTCGCTACGCCGCCCATGGCCTCGGTTTTGCTGGCGATGCCTCTGCCGCTCCGGCTTTATTGATGGTGGTGGAAAACACTTCCCGTAGTTCGGAAGTTCGCGTGGCCGCTGCCGAAGCTCTGGCCAATCTTTTCGCTCGCAGTGGGGTGGCCGTGGATACGGCAGCCTTGCAGTCGGCGATGACGGAAGGTGATCCGGCCCTGTCGGAAGCCTGCGCGCGCACCATTGGCGTGATGGGCGGCGGACATCTTTCCGCTGGCGTCAGCGTTCAGTAAGATACGCAGCCTCACGGGCTTCGTCCGACCTTGAGCCGGTCTGCTGCTACGGTGGACCGGCTCCTTTTTTGCCAGAGTAGCTCAGGGGTAGAGCACCGCTTTCGTAAAGCGGCGGCCACGAGTTCAAATCTCGTCTCTGGCTCCATGCACCCGCATGTTTTCGAACATGCGGGTTTTTCTTATGGAGAACTCGGCAAAGCGAGGGGGGAAATGGTGGGCACCAAAGTGGCGTCAAAACCATTTTCCGCCTGCTCGATGGTGCGTTGCAAGATTGCGGGGGTGACTTCCTGCGGAAGGTAGGAAACGGTGACGCGTTGTTCGGCAAGATCCCAGACGACCGCCTGGACTCCATCTAGCTCCTTCAGAGCCTTGGAGATGGCATCCGGTCAGCCCATTCAGGTGCCGCCTGTTGGCCCCTGCTCCATGCCGCCGACCTGGAACTGCACTTGGGCCAGCAATGGGGTGGCAGCGACGGTAGGACTGCTACAGGCTGCCAGCATGGAAGCACCAATCGCAAGCAAAAGCAGGAGGGGAAAAAGGTGCAGACGCATGTCCGCATCCTAAGCGCGCGCCGCCCAGCGCTCGAGCTTACTGCGGATTTCTTCGCGTGCCTGGCGGAATTGGGCGAGCAAGGTGGCATCGTCGGCGGCTGGGCGGGCAGGATCGGCGATAGGCCAATGCAAGTGCGGCACTTGCGCCAAAGGGGCGGGGCAGACCTCGTCGGCGCAGAGGGTGATGACCAAATCCACAGATTGCGGGTCGATGGCCGCGACCGAAGTCGAGCGGTGGTGGTCCAGAGAAATGCCCACCTCCTGCATCACTTGTCTGCTGAGGGGGTGCACTTGCGTGGGCTGGCTGCCGGCAGACAACACCGTCATCAGCTGGCCAAACATATGCCGGGCCCAAGCTTCCGCCATTTGGCTGCGGGCGGAGTTGGCCACACAGAGGAACAACACGCGCTTGGGTGGCTGCATGGGACTTACCCGAAGACCACAGGTTTGCCCTCGCGGTTGAAGGCTAGGTAGGCCGAGAGATCGCCGCCAGTGACAACGTCATTCGCCATCACCTTGAGTGGCTCCTCGGCATCCTCAGAGGTGGGCATGTTGCCGTCTTCGCCGCTGAGAGCCGCAATCAGCACCAAATCCCATGGCTCACCCATTTGTTCGGATTCTGCCACCAGGGTGGGGAAGTCTTGGAGTTCTTCCACAGCCTTGTCGGTGCAAATGATAGGGACCAGTGGCCACCTTGGCCCTGAGCAAAGCGCTCGGCTTCTTCGACAGAGGCATCTTTGGGCAGAGAAACCTGGAGGAAGACGAAGAGGAGACGCTGGGGCTCCGGTTGCAGGGCCGCCGCTTCGAGCAAGGAGGGGAAGTCGGTGATGGAAACAGTCACGCGCAGATTCTAAGCGCCTGTGCTAGGGAGTGTCGCGATGTCCGAGCTTGCTTTGCAAAGTGGTGCGCGGAATACCTAGCAATTTGGCGGCGGCGGATTGACTACCGCCGGTTTGCTCCATGGCCCAATCGACCACCGCCATTTCGAATTCATGGACCAAATCGGGCAGAGACAGGTTGGTTTGGCCTTGCAGTTGGAGTTGAAAGGCTCCTTGCGCCTTTTCTCGATGCAGGAAGTTCGGCAGGCTGGAGCAATCTACCTGCGTGGAAGTGGCCAAGACAAAGGCCGACTCCATGGCCCGGCGTAGCTCGCGCACATTGCCTGGCCAGCGGTACTGGCGCAAGAGTTGGGCGGCATCCGGGGCCAGGGATTTGGCAGGTACGCCTTCTTGGGCCGCGGCAAGGCGGAGGAAGTGGTCGGCGAGGAGCAGGATGTCGTCGCCGCGTTGACATAGCGGGGGCAAGTTAATCTCTAGGCCGCGCAAACGGTAGAACAAATCAGGGCGGAAGCGATGGGCTTCGACGGCTTGTTCTAAATCGACTTTGGTGGTGGCGATGACGCGCACGTCCACATGGATTTCGTCAGTGGAGCCGACTCGGCTAATGGTGCCTTCCTGCAATACCCGTAACAACTTCACCTGCAACTCGGCGGGCAAATCGTCGATGTCGTCGAGGAGCAAAGAACCGCCATTGGCGCGTTCAAAACTCCCGATGCGGCGCTCATTTGCACTGGTGAAGGAACCGCGCTCATGGCCGAAGAATTCGCTTTCCGCCAGTTCGCGGGGGATGTTGCCACAACCAACGGCAATGAAGGGAGCTTCGGCGCGACGACTTTGCTCATGCAGGGCACGGGCGACCACTTCTTTGCCGGTGCCGGTTTCGCCGGTAATCAAAACCGGGACTTGGTGGTCGGCAAAGGTGGCGATGCGCTGCCTTACCACTTCCAGGCCGGGGGAGGCGCCAATGAGACCAAAAGTTTGGCGGCGGTCGGCAACCAAACCGCGCAGCTCTTCCAGCTCGGCGGCGGTGGCTTTTTCGCGCGCCAAACGGGCGAGTCGTAATTCAAGTTCTTCAAATTGAAAGGGCTTGGTGAGAAAATCCGAGGCCCCCATTTGCATGGCCGCGACCGCAGTTTCCACGGTGCCATAGGCGGTCATTAAAATCACCTCGAGGTCGGGGCGATCTTGGCGCAGGCGCTCCAAAAATGCCAATCCATCCATCCCGGGCATGCGCAAGTCGGTGAGCACCACATCTACCGCCAAACCATCGGCGAGCATTTTGAGCGCGGCGAACGGGCTATCGGCAGAAGATGTGGCGTAGCCGTTATCTTCCAGCTGACGGGCCGTGGTGATGCGGCTTAGTTTGTCATCGTCGACAACCAAGATGCGGAAGCCGGAGGTTTCACTCATGATGGCCTCCTATCATGCCGTCGGCCTCACTGGCAGGCGAAGGGTGAATACGGTTTCTCCGTTGGGGGCGGTGGTTGCGTCGATGGTGCCGCCATGTTCCTCAACCACCCGCTGCGCCATGGCCAGGCCCAAACCCGAGCCTTCGCCGACCGATTTGGTGGTGAAGAAAGGGTCGAATAGACGCTCCATTTCCGTTTCAGGTAGGCCTTCGCCACTATCGCGGACTTCCAGCACCACGCGATGATTGGTGCGGTCATGGTGAGTGCAAATGGTGACCGCACCTCCATCGCGACAGGCATGGACGGCGTTGTCGAGCAGGTTGATCAGGATCTCACCGAAGCGTTCACTGTCGAGAGGGATCGTTGGCAGCGGAGAAAGTTGGGTGCGCACGGTGACTTGGGTGCGGTTGAGCCGTGGATCGATATAGGCGATGGACTCTTGGATTAGTTCGTTGAGTTGGGTGGGGCGAAGGGTGATTTCTCGATCGCGGGTAAGCGTGAGTAGGCGCTTGGTGACGTTTTCGATGCGCTGCAACCCTTCTTCCATCAAATCCAAGACCTCTTTGGTTTCCGCATTGTCGCCCAATGCACTGCGACGGAGAAAATCCACGCAGTTGAGAACGCCATGCAAGGGGTTGCGTACGGTGTGGGCGACGCCAGCGGAAAGTTCGCCGATTCGCACTAGGCGTTCGCGGGATAAAAGAATGCGTTGTTGCTCGCGCAAATCTTTTTCTGCGCGGTAACGTTGGCGGTCGACCGAGGAAACGAAAAGGATGACGCCAAGCAAGGTGAGGCCGAAAGCGAAAAGATAGCCTACCAAGTAAAGCGGCGAACGCCAGAGTTCACCAACGGTGCCGCTATCGTGGCCGAGTAGCAAAGAAAAATGAGGAATCCAGCCTGCGGCCTCCGCGACAACGGTGGTACCAAATAAAACAAATGCTAGTAAACCAAAGAGCAAGGCCACGCGGCGTGGAAACAGCATGGTGCCCAAAACCATATGGAAGACATAAAAGAAGGCGAAGGGATTTTCTACCCCTCCGCTCCAATGTAAGGTCATCGTGAACAAGCAAAGATCCACACTGATTTGCAGAGCCAAGGCTGTGTCTTTGCGTCGTGCTAAGCCTTCCTCGGAGCCGGCAACAAAGGAACCCAAGCCATGTTGGTAGGCCAAATTGATCACCGCCATCATGAGCGCCACCAACATCAAGGGGCCGGGAGCGAGTATCCAGCCAAAGCCGATGGCGAAGGCGGTGGCCACGGCAACACCGGCAACCGCCACCCAGCGCAGCTGGATTAGCCAGGCGTTACGACCTTGCAAACGAGGGAACCCGTCGGCCTCATAAGCGGGGCGGCTGGGCTTCTGTTTGCGCGGCGCCTCGGTCATTCCTGAGCGGCTTCCTCAGAATAGTCAAAGCCATCCATTTTGCCAAAGGCGTAGAAGTTGACCTTGTAAGGACCGTAAAGGTTGGTAATGATGATGATTTTTTCTGGGTGAAAACCTTCGGCGTAATCGTCTTGGAATAGGTCGAGGCCCTCGATGCCAACCCAAACGCCAGCGGGAAGATACAAATTGCCTGGGCGTACCCCAGGGTTGCCGAAGAACAACAGGATTTCACCTTCGGCATCGAAGATTTGGCAATTCTCGAAACTGCTGTCGACCACATAAACCAAGTCATCACTGTAGGCGATGCCTTTGGGACGGGCGAATTGGCCAACAATATCGCCCGGGGACCATATTGTGCGCAGGAGTTTGCCCTCGGGGCTCCAGACAAACACTTGGCAGAGGATGGAGTCGACCACCAGCAGATTGCCCTCCATGTCCAAAGAAAGATTGGTGGGAGCTTTGTGCTTGATGCCGCTTTCTTCATCCACTCCAATGGTGGAGAGTTCCTTTAAGCTCTTGCGGTCGAATACATGAACCAGCGCATCTCCTGAGTCGAGCACGAAAAGCTTGTCTTTGGAGACTTCGACATCGACCACTTTGCTCTTTTCTTTGTCGAATGGGCCAAGTTCATCGACATAGTTGAAGTTTTGATCATAAATCACCAACTGGCGCCGGCCAAGATCGGCGACATACATGCGGTTGTCTTCGTCGAAGGTGAGATTGACAGGCTTTTGCAGTTCACCCCGACCGGAAACATGGACAAAGTCCATTTTCTTATTTTTGAAGTCTAAGGTGAGGATGGCTCCTTGTTGAATGTCGGCCACATAAACGATTCCATTACGAATGGTGGCTCCATAGGGGGCCATAAAGGTTTTCTCTAACTTGGTGTCGCCAAAAAGGAGGCTGTCGAGGCCCGTGGCAGCCTCCTCGATATCTTTGCCCATGCTGACACTCCGTAGAAACTGAATGCGCGGAGGGGCAGGAGGTTCGGGATAGAGGGTGAGGGGAACTTCTTCTTTAACGGGGGCTCCACTGCAGGCCAGTGGGAGCAGGGCGAGCACGAGCAGGATGGTGGTGGCGGAGCAGCGCATGGTGGGTTGGGTTGTTCGTTTCCAAGGGAAAGCCTACTTGATGTGGCAAGACAAACAAAGCCCACTCGGGCTACCGAAAGAAGCTCTTTGTTCGACGCGGAGCAGGTGAGTAAAGGGGACGACCTCGCCGGCCTGGTCATGCACGTCGTGGCAGCTGGAACACTGCACCACGCTACCGCCTTCCAAAACATCCTCAATAGTGCCGGAAGTGCCGAAAGGGGTGTTTTTGGGAAGGAGGTTTGGATCGAGTGTTTCGTCGTAGACGACAGAAATGGGATGGGTAGAGTTAAAGTTGAAGTTGTAGCTTGGACCTGGCATGAGGAAATTGTTGTTGTAATCATCCATAAACACGGTCCCTCCAGGATATTTGTCGAAAGTGTCAATGCCGACGGTGCCGTCATGGCAACCCAAACACAGTTTGGAATATCCCGTTGGCTGGCTGGCAGTGGTGCCGTCCAGGGTGGCACTGGTGTACATGGTGTAGGTGGCGGAACTCAAGGCATGGTTCCACAGCAAGCCGTTGTCGCCAAATCGCTGGGCTCGATCATGGTCATGGGGAACATGGCAAACCCGGCATAGTTCTTCGCGCACATTCCAGCCGCCAACGGAGGGGGTCTCAGCGAAGCCGATATTGTCGACAAAGTTATGGGGAGAGCCCGGAGTTCCGATTCCGGTGCCTGGGGCTTGCGCGGCTAGAGCAGTGGTGAGGCACAGGGTAGTGAAAAGACTCAGTGCGGGGGCAACTTGCATCGTATTGTGGGCTCGGTGGTGGGGGTGGTTTTGTCTGTGGTTCGGGAGCATGAACCCGATTGGATCCATGCTCCCGATGCGTTTGGTGTAAGAGATTTACACCGAGTGTGGACGCACTACTTGATGTGGCAGGTGAGGCACAGACCGCTGGCAGTACCGGTCGAGGCCTTCTGATTCACACGCAGGAGGTGCGTTCCGGCAACCGATTCGCCGGGCTGGTCGTGGACGTCGTGGCAGCTGGAGCACTGCACCATGCCACCTTCCAGCACGTCTTCGATGGTTCCGGAGTTACCCATGAGGTTGGTCTTGGGCTGCAGGTCAGGATCCAAAGTTTCGTCGTAGACGACCGAGATCGGGTGGGTGTTGGAGAGGTCTCCAGCGAAGTTGACACCACCAGGAATGCGGGCATCGGGATCGTAGTCTTGGATGAAGACCGTGCCGCCGGCGTACTTATCGAAGGTGTCGATGCCGACCGTACCATCGTGACAACCCAAGCACATTTTGGAGAAGCCCGTGGGCTGCGAAGCAATCGAGCCATCCAGGGTGACACTGCTGTACATGGTGTAGGTGGTGGTGGTGACGGCGTGGTTCCACAGCAATCCGTTGTCGCCATAACGGGTGGCGCGGTCATGGTCGTGAGGAACGTGGCAGACACGGCAGATTTCTTCGCGGCCGTTCCATCCGCCAGCTCCGGGGAGTTCGTTCGCGCCGAGATCGTCGGCGAAGTTGTGGGGAGAGCCGGTGGTTGCGATACCGGTTCCCAAGCCTTGCGCGTAGCTTTGGCCGCCCAAGATGAAGGCGAAGCCGGCGCTCAGAAGAAGGGTTGTGGTGAGTTTCATGCTAGTGGTTCCTACTCGATTTGAGCTCTAGCGGTTATGGGAAAGAGAGGCCTTGGCCCCGGTTGGTTGGTTGCCTCAGCGAGGCACCCTCTGGCTGCAATCCCCGTGCCAAACTAGAAATAAATAAAAATCGTTTTTAATTTGATGTGTTTTACTTCCAAAACCTCCTTTGCCGGGGGGTAGGAGAGAAAGCGCGGAGGCGGAGTGCTCCAGCCATTGCCGATTTCTCGGCAACCCTGCCGAAATCTCGGCACGAGGAAAGGGAGAGAGGACATGGAAGGCTGCGAGGTGTTTTTCGCTCATGGAATAGAATTTGCAATGAGAAGGGGAATGGTGAGCGCTTTCCCTTCCGAGCCAAAACCGTCCCCGAGGATTCCATGGGGATGGGTCGCTCTCCTGCTTGCCGCAATTCCAGCAGTGCTAGTGGGGGTCAATTTTTTAGGCTTTTATCCCAGCAAGGAGCATCCGTTTCTCGGGTGGGTGCCACTGGGGATTCTGATTTTGGCCTGTGTCATGCTGGCGCGCCGCTTTACCTTCCAGCGAGCGAAGATTGGATGGATGTCGGCCTATCTTGGGGTTTTGTTGGTTCTTATGGGCTGGAGTTGGTCCTATCGTGCTGGTTTTTCCGGGCAGATGGAATTGAAACTCAACGAGCTTGGAGGAGAAGTCGAGGTGGGGGGGCTCGATTTGGTTTTGGGACCATCGGCCAAGGAAACCAAACAAGACGAGCAACGATTCCCCTTCGCCACAACTGGCGAAGCTGCTGTCAGGGTTTTGCGCGAGGAAGATGCAACCGGACCTGGGCTGGAGGTTGTGGACTATCTGGCCGAGGGAGAATTGGAGCGGGTATGGCAGCCGGGGAGCGATGGAGATCCACCAGGCGTCCATTTTGTTGTGGAATACGCAGAAGGCGACAAGACCGAAGTGCATCTTGGTGGGCGGAATGGCCCTAGGCAGTGGAAGCACGACTCCATGGAGGTGCAGCTTGAGAGACTGCAGGATTCACGGCATTGGTTGGCGCAAAAGAAAGCTCGCCTCGGGCCTGGCAAAATCCGGTGGAAGCTTCACGGGCAAGAGAAGTGGCAGGAAAAGGCTATTGACCCTTTGCATTGCGGAATGACTTGGGAGCTGGGCACTGGGTATTGGCTTCGGTTGCTCGACGCCGACTCGCAAACGGCACAGTTAGAGGTTTTTCCTGCTGAGCGGGAAAGGGAGGGCGTGGTCCTGAACATTCCGGCCTTTGGCAATCATTGGAAGGTTGTCGATGCACAATGGTCCGGGCAGGAAACAGACACCGTTCCTGCTGCGATTGACGATTGGCAGTACGTTCCGGATTTGCGCATTGCCGGCGCCAAAGCCACCGTGTTTTTTGTCGGCCAGCGCTTTTGGCTCCAACTGCAAGATCATGACGGGCTTCATCGCGCTGAGCCCTGGGAGGAGAAGGGAGCCGTTGTTTTGCCAGCGATGGGCATTCGATTACGCATGTTGGAGTCATGGCCGCAAGCCTATGCCGCGTTCAAGATTCGCCCTGCAAAGGATGGGCAAACCGGATTACCAACCATGCGGATTCGGGTGCGTCGGCTTGGACAAGAAGAAGATGTGTGGCTGCAGAAAGGCAAACAAATTCTTCTTGGCTTGGCTGAAGGCATGCGGAGTCTGCGTTTGCAGGCACGGAAGAGGGAATTGCCTTTTTCCATCGTGGTGATGCCCGAAGATGGAGGCGCGGTTGATTTTGTTCGTCGTAGCGCTGGACTCCCCTTGCGCATCATGCCTAAAGACACGCATCGGCCGAGCGTGCGCACGCGGCTACTGCCGCACACCCCATTCGATTACCTTGGTTATCGCATGCAGCTGGCAACCTCGAGTTACTTTGAAGGAAAGTCGTCGCCCAGTATTTTGCGCGTGATTTATGACCCGGGGCAAAACTTTGTTTACGCGGGATGTGTTTTCTTGCTGTTGAGCTTGATTTGGTTCTTGTTGCGCGCTTTGGCCTACGAATAGGCGCCTACTCCTCCGCTTGCACCAGGTCGTCATCAAGCTGTACCAGGATTTCCACGCCGATGGCTTGCTTCATCGACTCAATCCATGCTTTGCGCGCCTTTTCTTGAATTTCGAGTTGAAGGGCTTCGCGCAAACGCGGCGCGGCTTCTTCAAACTTCAACAAGCGAGCCGGCTTCGTTTCTACACGCTTCAGCAGGTGAAATCCGTAAAGGGAGCTAAGGACTTGGGAAACTTCCCCATCCTTTAGTGCAAAAGCTGCATCATTGAGTTCCCCAATTTGGAAAGCGCCCTTGGCGATGAAACCCATGTCGCCGCCTTGGCTGGCGTAGATGTCGTCCGAGTACTGTTTGGCTAATTCCTCGAAGGCTGCACCTTCTTCGATTTTGACGCGCAATTTTTCCAATTCTTGCCGCACAGCCATGGCTTCCGCTTGTCCAGCAGAGGGAGCCACCTTGGCGAGGATATGTAGAAAGCGAGCTTCGACAGGGGCTTGGAGTTGATCCTTTTCTTTTTCATAGCGCTCTCTCACCATTTCATCGGTGACTGCAGGCAGGGAGGCTTGAAACCTTGCTTCGTTGCGATCGATGAGCAGGCGACGGACGACCAGGGGACGGTAGTTCTGGAGTAAGTCTTCAAACTGCTCGTCGGAAATGTTTTCGTATTGCGGACCAGCCTTGCTTAAGGTTTTGTGGAATTCTTCGTGAAGGGCGTCGTCATCAATTTCGATGCCACGGAGCCGCGCATCCTGCTGAATCAACGCTTTTTCCACCAGGCTGTCAAAAGCTTTTTGATAGGTTTCTTTTTTTTGCTCCTCCGGCAAGCGCGCATGGAAAAACTCCAAAGGAACGATGCGGTTGACCTCTGCTTTGATATCGGCCAAACGAATCGTGGTGTCCCCGACTTTGGCGACCACGGTATCCAGGAGATTTGGTTTTGCCTCCCCTGCATGGCTTTGTGGATTCTGGATGGTTGCGCCGGCGAGGGTGCAGAGCAGCAAAGATGCGGTTGCAATCATGGCTAGGATGGGCAAAAGGCCCCTCACTCAGCAGGATAATGCCGCCTGCGCGCTTGGCTAGGAAAAAGAAGACGAAATACTCGTTATTTGATGTGGCAGCTGAGACAAAGCCGGCCTTTCTTGGAATCTCGTGCCAACATCTGCTCTTCCTTCCCATAGAGAGTGTGGCAAGAACCGCAACCAAGTTTGCCGTTGAACAAGCGAATGCTGTCAGGGAGCCGTCCCTTAGGTTGGTATTGGGGCGCCATATTGCCTTTTGGAGTCCACTCGTAGGCAACCCCAATGGGGTGCATGGAGCGGCTGCGTTGAACCGCGGAAGCCGCAAGGTTGGCGAGGGCGCCATGTTCGCGGACACCCGCCGAGCTGGCGGTGGTGCCATCATGGCAAGAAAGGCATTGCCGACTCTCTCTATCCAAACCATGGCCAGCAAAGCCTGCCTGGCTACCACTTGGCAAGTGCGCCCGGCCCATAGCCAAACCATGGCTGAGCGGTGAGGCCGGAGGCAGATTGACCTGTTCTTGGTGGCAACTTTGGCAAAGTTGGAGTGGAGACTGGCGGAGGAGTGGGGAGTGTTGGTTGCCCTGGGTATGGTCAAGACGAGTGCTGGCCTCGGCATGGCAGCTCAAGCAATCGATAGCGCCAATCTGGGATCCGCCACTGACTCCGAGGGGGTGATTGAGTTGCGGGGTTTCTTTGCCACGATGGCATTGGATGCAGTCACGGGCGCTGAAGCTGGACTCCGGGGCGGGATCCTCGTGTCCCTTGCCGACATTGGGCCCATGGCCGACGCCGGGGGCAAAGAGAAAGCTGGGGATGAGGAGAAGGCGAAGGACGGAAAGCATCACGATGAGGAAGTGGCAGGGGTGCCTCTCAGCTGCGGATGGAAGAGGAGTGGCTTGAGGGTTTTTTCCATTTCGCAGGATTTCCTAGAAAAAACTCTGCTTTTCCCCTTTTGTTGGAGGGGGGCAGGTATAATCCATACCTGGAAGTCTTGAATTGCCCGAGTCATGGCAAACTCTCCTTCTCACCTTCGAATTCCACCCTCGGCGGCCTGGATGCTGTCCGTAATCTGGCTGCTGAGTTTGTGTTGGGCCTGTTCCGTGCGTGAGGATTACGAGACTCTCTCCTTCTGGTTTGATGGGGTGCCGACCCCGGAGCAGCTGGAGGCAAAGCGCCTGGCCGAGGAGCAACGGGTGGCTCTGCTTGCAGAGCAAGGGCCAGGGAAGCTCACCAGCGAGGAGCGTGCCTCCATGCTTTCGGTCAGGGTTAGGGTGCAAGAGGCTTCGACCCACCAGCCGGTAGAGGAAAAGAAATGTGCATCCTGTCATGTGCTGACGGGCTCGGACACCTCGTCTGCAGCGGCAGGATGGATGTCCGATCTTCCAGAACTGAAGGCCCCGCCCTCAGAATTGTGTTTGGGCTGTCATGAGCGTCCACAAGGGACTTTTACCCACGGTCCCGCGGCTTCTGGCAATTGTTCCATTTGTCATCAAGCGCATACCAGCTTGAATGATCATTTGTTGCGCAATGCGCGCCAGGAAATTTTGTGCAAAAGCTGTCACCAGCAGCAAACTTTTGTAACCGAAGCAGAGCACCAAAATCTTGGCGATCAAGATTGCGTGGTTTGCCATAACCCTCACCAAGCAGAGCGAGAGTTCTTGTTGCGTGTAAGAGCTCCCAGCTTGATGTCCCAACCTACCGAGGATCGAGAGTGAGGCTTTGCTATGCGTTGGATTCTCCTCCTTGGTCTTGGACTTCCTCTTGTTCTGTTTTCTTGTCAGATAGGGGTGCGCGAACCTCGGCATCCTGGATGGTCCGAAGCTGGTATTTCCAAAATGAGTGGGGAGATTGAGGTGCGGGGAGAGCGGATTGAAGAGCAACGAGCAGGTGCGAATGGCAGTGTCGATCTTTCCGAAACTCGATTCCGTGAAGAAATAGGGCTGGCCATGGCTGGCTTTTACTATCATCCAAAATTCTTGGAGTTTGATTTGGGCGGGACATTCGGCTTGGAACAAAGAGAAATCAAATCATCTGGGGCTCTGCCTTTGAATACGGTCAATGGGCAAAATATCAGCTACGATTTGAGTGCACGCTTGTTTAAGGATCTACCCTACGGTGGAGAGTTTTATACCAATCGTGCGGAAACCCGAACTCGACAAACATTTTTCGAAACGAATGAAGCGGTGATTTCCGATAGCGGTTTGCGTGCCTTTGCCAATGGTTGGTGGATGCCGTCTGAATTGCAAATGAACCACCACTCTTATGTAGGCAGAGGGATTAACGATTACAGCGAAACTCGGGATACTTTGCGCCTGGAAGGTCGCCGAGATGACGACAATCTTCAACTGCAGTATTTGGCCGAATATAACGATGTCAACCTGGGGAATTTTGGCGAACCCTTTGAAGACTTTAGCTTTAATGCTAGTGGCACATCTTCCTTTGGAAAGGATAATCGAAGCCGTGTTTTTAGTGGAGTGTTCGTGCGCCGCCAATGGGGGAGTAATGACAATAGCAACTTAAACTGGAACAACTCCCTGGATTTTCAAATGACGGAAAATTTGAAATCGAGAGCCGAGGTTCAATATGCCGAGACCGAGCGCGGCCAGGATTCCACACAAACGATTACCGCGACGACGGGATTGAGCCACCAGCTGTTTTTGAGTTTGAATAGTTCCGTGGATGGGCGTTGGTCGCGTTCCACCTTTGGGGCGGGCGATGTGGGGACTTGGGGTTTGCGTGGAGCTGTGAACTACACTAAAAAAACCCCAATCGGCCGGCTGGGGGTCCAGCAAGTTTTGGATACCTATTTCCAAAATAGGGGAGCTTTGCAGGGAACAGCAACTGCAGTTGGCGAAATCCATGTTTTTGATCCTGCAGTGCCGTTGTTTTTGGATAGCATTGCGATTAACCCGCTCACTGTGGTCGTTCATGATTCCAATGGAATCACGGTTTATAGGCGAGGGGTCGATTACTTCGTGGTTACGGTAGGACCAAGAACTCGCATTGATATCCCAGTTTCTTCTTTGATTAGCCCTGGGGATACTTTGCTTATCGATTACGACTTTCAACCAACTCCAGAGCAGGAAGTCAATACCTTTACCTCGACTACGGTTTTCACTCTTGGGGTACCGGAGAAAGTGGATTTTACTTTGGGCCGAAGTTCGGTTGGTCAAAACTTAGTGTCGGGATTTGACGATGGAACTCTAGAAGAGTCTACGCGGACCTATGCGGATGCTCGTTATTACCCTTGGGAGGAAACCACAATAGGACTAGACTTTGAGGATTACGTGTCCAACATAGCACCCTTTACCAGGCTCAATCTTCAAGTTGATCAAAGAATCCCATTGTTTCAAAGCTTGGAATGGCAGGCTGCGGCCAATACTTATCATATTTCATTTTCTGATGAAGGAAGGAGTGAATATGGCAGCTCAGCCAATACTAGCGTGATTGCCTATCTGGGAACCTCTACCCAAGTCTCTGCTACCGCCGAGGCTCATCGCGCGACTTTGCGCACCGACCGTGGCAATGGGTTCCTGTTAGAGCTTGATTTTCGACATTATTTCGGGCGTACACTTGCGTCGTTCAATGCTCGTCTAGTCGATGAGAATTTTGACATTGCCGACGACCAGCGCTTGCTTAACCTCACACTCAGTTTTACTCGATACTTCTGATGAAGACCATCCTACTCTCACTGTTACTGCTGCCGGCTTGTGCCGCTGGGCCCGCAGTCTTTGTCCAGCGGCCAGAATCTCCTTTGGTTTGGCCAGGGGGAGACCAACCAGTGCGTATTAGCATGGAGTTTTCCTATCGAGGATTAGTCGATACCGACCGCGATCCCGGTTTTTGGAGTCAGGTTGGGCAGTGGGTGATTGGACAGGAGGACAGGGCCTTGGCAGCACCTTATGGCATGGTAACTTCTGCCGATGGAGAAACCCTGTTTGTTGCTGATCCTGGTCGTGGTGTAGTTCATCGAATCTCTTTGTACTCGGGTGAGCATCGCTATTTGACCGGCCTAGAGGACAAACCATTCCGATCTCCAGTTGGTGTGACCAGTTTGCCTAGCGGTGATTTGGTGGTGAGTGACTCCACACGAGAAAATCTAGTGCGCTGTGATAGTGACGGCGAGGCTGTTGGACTCTTTGCTTCAAGTGTTGACTTGGGGCGTCCGACGGGATTGGTTTGGGATGCCGTCGGCCAAAGGCTCCTTGTTCTCGATACCACGGGTGGGCGTTTGCTCGCGTTTAGTGCAGAAGGTGATCTATTGCAGATCGCTGGTGGAGTTGGCGAGGAGGCTGGGCTTTATAACCATCCCACCAATTTGGCCATAGCCTCGGATGGAAGAATCTTTCTTACCGACTCCCTCAACTTTCGAGTCCAAGTATTGAATGCGAATCTGGAGCCAATTGGTGAATTTGGCATTGCTGGCACCGGACCGGGTTCCTTTGCCAAGCCGAAAGGGATTGCCCTAGATAGCGAAGACCATGTCTATGTGGTTGACGGTATGTTTGACAACATCCAGGTTTTTGACCCGGAAGGCCAATTGCTTTTAGTCTTTGGACGCTCGGGAAATGGATTTGGTGAGTTTCTCCTGCCGACCGGAATTTTTATCGACAAACAGGATCGCATCTTTGTTGCGGATAGTGGCAATAGCCGCTTCCAAGTCTTTCAGTACCACCCCATAGAACCATGAAAACCAGCCTCTACCTTCCAGTCCTTTTGTTGTGGATGGTTTCTGCGCAGCCGACGAATGCGCAGGCCACCTCCATTGTGAATACTAAGCACAACCTCTCAACCTCAGGACCGGGTACCTATGTTTCCAGTAATGAAAGCCGAATCTGCATTTTCTGCCACACTCCCCACCGAGCGCGGACTACGGCTCCATTGTGGAATCGTGAGGATTCGCGTGAAACCTACTTGGTATATAGTTCGAGCACTTTCGGTGGAGTTGTGGGACAACCAGGTGGTTCCAGTAAGCTGTGTTTGAGTTGCCATGATGGAAGCATTGCCCTAGGCAATGTGGTGCACTCGGACACCACCATCCAGATGCAGCCAGGCAAGGAGTTTTTGACCAGTGGATCTGCCGCATTAGGGGTATCGCTCAATGACGATCATCCCATTTCCTTCAACTACAACACTTCAAAAGGGGGCTCAGGGCAAGAATATGTGCCGGATTCGGCTATTCCAGAGCCAGTCCATCTTGATGCAGCAGGAGATGTTCAGTGCACGAGTTGTCACGATGCGCATGACAATCAGTACGGAAATTTTCTGCTTACCAGTGCCCGTCAAGGTGGTTTGTGTTTAAGTTGCCATCAACCCGATGATTGGAATCAGGCTTCGCACCGCTTGTCGGCGGCAACTTGGGATGGTTCAGGTACCGACCCCTGGCCGAATGCCGATTATGACAATGTTGCGGACAATGCCTGTGCCAACTGTCATACCCCGCATTCCGCCGGACAGCCCGAGCGTTTGTTGGAGCAAGCCGTCGAAGAAGATAATTGTTTGAAATGCCACAATGGCCATGTGGCCTCAACCGACATCGCCAATGATGTTGCGCGAATTTCCGCCCACTCCCCATTTCCTACGCTAGGTGTGCATGATCCGGTGGAGGATGTTTTCTCCATGCCGCGCCATGCAGAATGTCAGGATTGTCATGATCCGCATAGTGCCCGGCCGGGCTCTGCAGCTCCTCCAGGAGTGCCCGGGCCTATTCTTGGTGTAAGCGGTGTTTCTGGAAGTGGACAGTTTGTGCCACGTATTAATGAGGGTTATCAGCTTTGCTACAAATGCCATGCCGACAACAATGGCGGAACCGGCTATTTACCGCGTGCGATTCAGCAAACCAATGTGCGCTTTGAATTCGATCCGCAGAATCCAAGCTACCATCCCATCGAAGCACCAGGTGCAAATCTCGATGTGCCAAGTTTGTTGCCGCCATACACTACGGCTAGCATCATTACTTGCACCGACTGCCACCAGAGCGATACTTCTCCTGACGCCGGCGGTAATGGAGCGGCTGGGCCCCATGGATCCCAATATCGCCCACTGTTGATTGCTCGCTACGATACCCAGGAATATGTTACCGAATCGCCGAGCACTTATGCCCTGTGCTATCGATGCCACAGCCGAACCTCTATTTTGAATGACGACAGCTTTAAGGAACACAAAAAGCATATTCAAAAAGAAGATGCACCATGTTCCGCCTGCCATGATGGACATGGTATCTCGGCATCCCAAGGAACTAACCTCAACAACACCCATCTGATTAATTTCAACATCAGCTATGTCTCTACCAATAAAAACGGATTGCGGGAGTTTGAAGACCTGGGAAACCGCAAGGGCCAGTGCAACTTGAAATGTCACGGGGAGGATCACAAAAATGAAAGGTACTAGCATCCCATGGGTTTGGGTGGCTGCTCTCAGTTTTTGGGGCAACCCGTGTTGGGGCCAGGAGGATGGTCAGCAGCACGCTCCTCTCCATCTTGATGGGAGCCAGGATTGTCTGGATTGCCATGAAGACTTGTTGGAGGGGGCCAAGG
This sequence comes from Planctomycetota bacterium, assembly GCA_024275135.1. Lineage (GTDB taxonomy): Bacteria > Planctomycetota > UBA1135 > UBA1135 > UBA1135. The sequence continues at coordinate 19,792 of JAJRZS010000031.1, forward strand.
TGCATGATCCTGTGGATGAAGAGATGTGCGATGCTTGCCACGATCAGGCTGATGAAAGTAAACATGTTTTTCAAACTCCAGCCGATTTGAGTAATGTTTGCGCGAGCTGCCATGATGCACCGGTAGGGGATGTGATGCATGAGCCAGTCCAAAAAGGCGATTGCATGGCTTGTCATGTGCCGCATCACGCGGAGAATCCAAAATTATTGCGCAGCGACGACATGGAGGAGCTTTGCACAAAATGTCATCAAGATTCCCCCGATTTGAACCTGGAGTACATTCATGGCCCGGTGGACGCGGGAATGTGCTTAATGTGCCATAAGCCCCATGCCTCCGCCGAGCCAACATTGCTGGAAATGGATACGGTTTCCTTATGCTTAAGCTGCCATGAAGAGGTTGAGAGTGGGTTGGATGAGGCGGAAACCATCCATATTCCGGTGGATGAAGATTGCACCTTATGCCACGATGCGCATTCTTCAGCTCAAGAATTTCAGCTGCTAGAAAAGGGGGCGGCTCTTTGTTTCCAGTGCCATGACGATATTCGAGAGCGCACAGACTTGCCTGTGGATCATGCGGCGGTGCGGGAAGAGAAAGAGTGTATGAATTGCCATCTGCCACATTTTTCCAGTTTGGATGCTCTGCTCCAGAAGCGCACCGATGAGCTTTGCCTTGATTGTCACAGTGAGTCTGTGAAAGGAGATGACGGTCGGCAACTTGCAGCAATGAAAGAACTTCTTACTACAGGTCATGTTCATGGGCCGATTGAAGAGGGTAATTGTTCTGCCTGCCATGAACCGCATGGCTCGGAGCAGGCGTCGATTTTACGTTGGGCCTACCCAAAAACTTTTTACTCGAAATGGAATCCAGATTTATACGCTCTTTGTTTCCAGTGCCATGAGGAATCGGCGTTTCGCGATGCAAATACCGCTTCGCTCACAGATTTTCGGGATGGGGAACGTAACTTGCACTATTTGCATGTAAACCGCGAGCGCAAGGGCCGGACCTGTCGAGCTTGCCACGAAGTGCATGCCAGCCCCCTTCCTGCTCATGTTGCCGTAGAAAGCCCTTTTGGCAATTGGCAAATGCCGCTGAACTTTGAGCAGACGGAAGATGGTGGTCAGTGTGCTCCTGGCTGTCATGCTCCAAAGAGCTACCAGCGCAAACCAGGGCCGGTGCCCAAACTAGAAGTTGGAGGGCTGGAGGAACAATTGCAGCAATGAAGTGGATTCCCATTGTTGGCCTAGGATTTCTTGTGTTGAATCCTGTTGCGCGGCTACGACTTTCTTCCTTGCCAGATCTAGGCCAGAATCAAGAACCTGTAGTCAAAGAGCTGCCACCAGTGAAGGACGTGCGTGGGCGCGAAGTTGTGTGGTTCAAGGAATCTCCATGTGGACTGATTCTTTATTTTCATCAACCCCACTTGCGCTACTCAAAACGAGGCTTGGAGGAGCTGGTCGCGCAACTGCAAAAGGAAAAGGCTTTACAAAGTCGTACCCAATTGGTGGTGGTGATATTCGATTCCTCCAATCAGGAAGAAGTCTTGCAAGTGGTGAAACCGATTGAGGACCTGGCCCAAGTTGTTTATGCCTCTTCGCGTGAAGTCTTTCAAGGTTTTCAGGTGATTGCCCACCCTACCTCCTTCGTACTGAATGCGCAGAGCGAAGTTGTGCAAAAAAATCGTGGCTATGGACCTCAATTAGCCCTGCGTTTAGCGGTAGCTGGAAGGTTTGCTGCTGGCCAAATGGATCGTGAGACTTTCGAATCGCTGGAAAGCGGCATGCTGCCTGAGCATGTAATAAAAAAGAAAAGCAAGCTGCACTTGCATGTGGAATTGGCACGCAACATGGCCCTGGAGGGGAAAATTGAGGCTGCGGTGGAAGAGCTTGGTCAAGCCATGCGTGATTCACCCCAAGACCAAGCCATGGAGGCGGCTATGGAGTTGATGTTTCGACTGCATTGTCTGTTAAAGGACACAACCAATGCAGAAAAAACTCTCGACCAACTAAAAAGCCTCTACCCTACCCATCCCAACCTTGCCCTGTTGGCATGCAGACTGGCATTGTTGGAAGGAAAGCTCGAGGATGCCGAGAATCTATTGGCACCTATCCGCCCCCGTTTGTTCCCGGAGGCGAACTTGTTGCGTGGCATCTTATTTGAGGCCAGGGGTGATTTCCGAGAGGCGGCTACCCTCTACCGCCAGCAATTGGAGTTGCAGGTTTTGCAGACTACGGACAACTCCTAAGCCTAAGCAGACTGTTCTGGATTGGCACCACGGCTAGGGCGAGGTTGGTTGCGCATGGCGTCGATGGCGCTTAAAGCAAGGACTAAGGCCTCAATACCCCACATGATGAAGAGAGTGAGGGCGACTCCGCTGGTGAATCCGTAGCTATGGAGACCAACATTAAGAAGGTTGACTCCCCACCAGGAGGCGGATACTACCATCCCGCCGATGATGGCCAGATTAGCAAGGCCGCGTTCCCGAATGTATCCACCAAGCCGAGCATGCAAAATGATGAGCATCCATAGGCAAATCAAAAGTGCACCATTTTCTTTAGGATCCCAGCCCCAGAATCGGCCCCAGCTATCGTTGGCCCATACTCCACCCATGATGGTGCCGAATAGGGCAAACAAAAGGCTAAAGCAAACGGTGCCGTAGACCATGCGGGAAATGCCTTTGTAAAAAGCTTTGTCTCCTTTGCGGATGCCGAAAAGCTTGCCAAAAATCCACACATGAGCAATCGCCGAAGCCAACAGCCCACCCGCATATCCCATGGCCACAGTTGTAACGTGGATGGCCAGGTAATAGTTGGTGTCGAGAACGGCAACCACGGAGGCCATGGTATCGCCAGAGCTGGCGACTTCCTTGAGTTCGTATTTGCCGGCCAAGAACATACCAGCAGCACCCAAAAACGCCGCGATAAACAACCCTATGCGCTGTCGAGTAATCCATTCCATGAACAGGGCTGCAAGAACCACCACGCTGGTGATAAAGAGGATGGTGTCGTAGAGAGTAACGACGGGTGGGCGCTCACGAATGATGCAGCGCAAAACAATGCCTGTGGCGGCTAGGCCAAGTGCAAGGATGGTCGCACCCGCCGTGCCATAGCGCAGCCAAGCTTTGTTGGGGAGAAGGAAGCTGAAGGTGGCGATCAGGAAGGCGAGCAAATAGAACACCAAGGAATTGGTAAACAAATTCCACCGATAAAGTTTGACTTCCAGCGGAATATGCCCATATTCGCCACGAGCCTCAGCCATGCCAACCACGCGATTGTGGAAATCACGCAGGGTGGCCAAGAAAGCATCCGGTTGGTTTTTTTGTTGATCCAGTTTTTCTAGGGTGGCCAACAACTCGATTTGAGTGCTCATATCCCGATCCGTGGTGAAGGCTTGCACTAAGACGTCGTAAGGCCGCCACCAAGTATCGTCGCGCTGGCCGTCTGCGTTGTCGGCGGGGGGGAATAAGGCCACCGCACGAAATCCAGTGGTGAGTGCGTTGTCGAGCTCGGAGAAGAGATTCCGTACGGCTTTGTAGGTGGCCGAGTCGGCATCGGTGTTGGTGCGCGCAAGTTCCTGTAGTGCAGCTTGTTTTGGCAACATCCAGGCCAGGCCTGCTTGTTTAGGGCCGAAAATTTCAACCAGAGCCGGATCCGCATCCGTGGAGTAGTCCTGGCGGGAAAGACTGAGTAGAGACGAGAGTGCCTCGAAAGTATGTAAATCTTCCGCAAGCTTGAGGATTTGGATATCCAAGCTGTCGCGCTTGATTTTTTCAATTTGCGCAGCGCGGGAAGCGGCTTCTTCCAGCTTGTCTCGGCCAGGAATCAGCTCGTTGTAGCTGTACCATGCACGTTTGGCTTTGGCTTCTAAGCCCATGGTGATAAGCACTCCGTCGTTTTGCACGCGGAAGCAGGGATAGTCGCGCGCAATTTCCGGGAAGAAAAACACATCCAGCAACCACCGATTCTGATCGAGCTTGGTGCCATCGTCTAGTTTGAGCGTGCGCTTGCCGTTTAGGGTGAGCAAGTGCAAGCCGGCATAACTGTCCATGGGCTTGATGCGTCCACCGTCCTGAACCGGGAGCGTGCTGAAGAGTTCGACAACCTCATCACTCCATGGGGCGTGTGTGTTTTTCTGCTGAGCGAAAGAGGAGTTTGCAAGAGCCATCCCCAAAGCAAGGGCGGCAAACAATCGAAGCGGGCTTGAAAAATTCATGCTTGCTCTCCTGCAGCTTTGCTGCGGCGTTGATTCTGGCGGCGAATGAAATTCAACAAAGTGCGGCCAAAGGCCAGAACCAAGCCGAAGGTAATCACCCACAGGCTGTATTCCGGCCATTTGTCCGAGGGGTTGCGGACCACAGAAAAGACGGAAAAGAAAGGGCCCTGGTAGCCTGGAGTGGAAGGGCCGTAACTGGCTTGAAACAACACCAACCCACCTTCCCGCAAGGGCTCATTCATTTGGATGAGGATGGGCTTTTCATCGCTGCCATGAATGCGGGTGACTTGGCTCTTGTAAGCCTTGGCCATCATCGTGCCCGGGTGGTCGTCCTTGGTGAACTTGTCAAGGCGGATGGTGTAGGGCATTGGGTAAGCGGTGTGGGCAAGCTCTATGGCGAAGCGGTGTCCATCAACCTCTACCGCCCATGGAGCTTGTTGCCGTGCCCACAGTAAGGCCTTTTGCACATGCCCATTTGCATCAATGACCTCGGCATGCAAGCCCGCAACATTCATTTCATTTTCTTTCTCGGGCGGCAATTTGAGGAATCCATAGCCATCAATGACTTCGCCCTCAGCCTGCCAATTGGGGCCTTTGGGTAAAGCTTTGCAATTGACTAGGAAATCCGACAACACCAAAGTGAAGGGCAAATCTTTGGCATGGAAACTACGCTTTTTGCCATGAGCCAAATCGGACAAAAGCTCATCCGGAATAATCCATTGTGGCACTTGCGAAGCTTGACTGATTTCCCAGATGGAAACTTCATACAAGTGGTAGCTGATGAATTGGTCTGATTGCTGGCCTTCATATAAGGTGAGGTGGCCTTCTTCGGAGTTGACGAATTTAACCAAGCCGCTGATGAGCATGAAAATGATACCCAAGTGAATAATCAACACTCCCGCATTGCGTTTGCGCCATTGAATGCGCATGAGGCCACCCACAATCAAATTGATGGTTAGCAAGCTCATCACCAAAATTCCGCCAGGGAAAAAAGGCAGGCCACTGTCGGTATGCAAGAACCACGAGTTGAAAAAGCGTTGCTTGGCGGCGTAAAGCCCGTGGTCGACTTGGTACAAAGTGCCGAACAAGGTGAGGGCAAACAAGCACAACAGCAACACGCAGGCCAGACCATAACTGGCAAACAGGCGGTAGAGTTTTTGCATCACTGAACCTCCTCAAGGGAAGCGAGGAAGGAAATGAAGGCCGTTCGTTGGCTGGCAACTTCCTTATCTGGCCCTACCATTTTTAGGAATAGGGCGTGGTCGCCGAGTTCTAAAGCGACACCAAGAAGGGCCATGTCCATGCTTGGGGTTCCTCCCATGCCGACATAGTCGCCTTCGGCCAACAGTAGGGGAGCCTGTTTGTGAAGCATCGGCACGCGCGGCAAAGCGGCAATTTCTTCTTCGCTCAACGGCTCCAACCCCATTTGCGCCTGCCAGCGATTGAGGTTGGCTGCGGTGCCACCGCCATCCCCGCTTAGCACGACCAGGTAGCACTCAGTTTCCTTGCCGACTCGGAAGTTTAGGGTACGCATAGTTTTGGGGCCGGCGTCTGTCCAGCCTGCGGGCAACTGAAAGCGATAGCCATTTTGTGTGATCTTCTCCGCGCCTGCTCCATCCATTGCCGGGGCAGATTCTTCACCGTTGTCGGGGGCAGCTTGTGCTTGGTGTTGGTGTTCCCCATGCTGCCCGAATTGGAGGGAGTCGAGGAAGTCGAGGAAGGCATCATGCTCTTGCTCCAGAATCTCAACCGGTGCAGTCATCTTGACGAAAAGGGTGGCTTGTGGGGTCGATGCAACTGCTCCCAACAAACCCCACCCCGATTGGGCGCTGCCATCCATACCGGCAAAGCTTCCGCGCAATTCAATTAAAGTTGCCTCGCCACCGAACAGGTTGACCTTGGGTAAGGCCGCCAGCTCCTCTTCCGTAGCGGGCTCGAGGCCCATTTGCTTACGCCAACGATTGAGGTTGGCAGCGAGTCCGCCACCATCCCCGCCCAACACCGAGACATAACAAGAAGCATCGGCATTGCCAGCAGGTTGTAGGTTGAGAAGGCGCATGGAGGTGGGGGCTAACTCCTTCCACCCCTTTGGCAATTCGAAATGCAGACTGTCATCCACCGCTGTCGATTCCATTTGCTGGCGCGGAGCTCCCATGGGGCTTTGGCCAAAGCGCTCGGCAGTGCTCATGCCGACCCGAGCATTGCGCGGAATGTTGCTGGAAATCCGGCGCTGGGTAATCTCTACATCTCTGCCCGGATGACCACAGCCAGCGCATACGAGGAGGGAAAGCAGGGCGAGGACGGCCGGAGAAATCCCCGATCCAACACTTGCTGAGGTAAATTTGGTGCGGAAGGCTCGCATGGCTCGGTTATTTAAGACCCAAAGGTCTGCTATTCTAGCGTCTCCCGACCCAAAAAACATGAATCGGAGGATTTTTTCTGCCCCAACCTAGGTTCCGCCTGCGCGGCTCTTGGTTCCCAGTGGAGGGTGGGTGGCTTTGCCGTCGTCGAAATGGAATTCGTCGTGGAGGATGGGGGTGGCGATGCGCACCATCCAGGTGTAGATTAAGGCGCCCAAAGCCAGGATGCCGAGGGAAACCCGAATCTCATTCCAAGAAGGTACGTATTCGTAGATTTCCCCCAAGGTATCGGGAGTCATACCCGGGATGACCATGCCCATGCTTTTTTCAAGGTACACTCCAAAAAAGACCAGAGTGCAACCGAGATTCAGCCACAGCAGGTTTTCGCGGCGCTTACGGCTGAGGAAAATGAGGAAGGCGATCACAGAGCATGAGACTGCGGACCACATCCAGGGCACGATGGCATCGTGGTCGCCGACGCCATTAAACATGTAGCGCATATGCACCAAATGCCCGGTGTCACTGTAATAATCCTTGAACACCTCGGCACAGAGCAAGAACAGATTAAAACCCATGAAGTAGGTCATGAGTTCGGCGATTTTCCAAATGGCCTCGCGGCGGATGTGGAAGGTAGTGAAACGCTGCATCAGTTGCATGATGACCAGCATCAAAGCTGGACCTGAGCAGAACGCAGAAACAATGAAGCGAGGGGCCAAAATGGCGGAGTTCCAGAAGGGGCGAGCAACCAAACCGCTGTAGAGAAAGGCGGTGACGGTATGGATGGCAATGGCGGCCGGAATTGAAATCCACACCAAGGTCATGTAGATTTTTTGATTGGGGTGGTGACGGCGAAAGAGGTTGAACAGCAGATAAGTAACAATGACAAAGTTGAGTAGTAGATAACTATTCAAGGCGATAACGTCCCAACCAAGGAGAGAGGAAGGCACATTCAAGATGCCGGGACCAGGGATGAGGTGCCAGAAACGCTCCGGATGGCCGATGTCGACCACCACGAATAAGGCGCAACAAGTAATGGCGGTGACTGCCATCATTTCGCCATAGACGACGATCTCCTTAATCGGTTTCCAGCCGTAAATGTAGGCGGGAACGACCAGGGTGACGGCGGCGGCGGCGACCCCCACCAGGAAGGTGAAGTTGCCGATGTAAAAACCCCAAGAGACCTGATCACGCATGCTGGTGGTAATCAGACCTTCCTGCAATTGATGCGCGTAGGAAACCCCACCCATGCCAACCAAAGCAAGGAGGAGGAGGGTCCAGCACCAGTACAGAATTCCTCCATGGAGGATGATGCGGATGCTGCCGTGAATCCAGTGACCAAAGAGGCGGACGGTCTGCATGGGTGGCTCCTTGCTTAGCCGTAGTAGTAGTAAAAGCGGGGTTTGGTGTTGAGCTCAGACTTCAGCACAAACACTTTTTTGTTTTCCAGGATGTAGCGCAACTCTCCATTCGGGTCGAGGAGGTTGCCAAAGGTTCGGGCCCCTACCGGGCATGCTTCCATGCAGGCTGGGTACTGTCCTTCGCGCACACGGTGAATGCAGAAGGTGCATTTTTCGACCACACCTTTGGGGCGCGGGCGGTTGCCGAGATAATGCTGATTGGGGTTTTGCGCTTCGGCTGGTAGCTTCGGTTCCGCCCAGTTGAAGTGACGTGCACCATAGGGGCAGGCAGCAACGCAACAACGGCAGCCAATGCACCAGTCGTAATCAACCACCACGATGCCATCCTCTTCTTCCCAGGTGGCGCCCACTGGGCAGCTCTTCACGCATGGGGCATTGCGGCAATGTTGACAAGCTACGGGTAGATAAAAATGCCCGGGTTCAGGAACTTCTTCAGCTTCATAGTAGGGATCGGATTCCTCGAAGTTGATGCCCAGTTTTTGTTCCATCTCAAGGACGCGAATCCAGTGAATTTCTGGATCATGACCTTGGTTGTTTTCATCGAAGCAAGCGTATTCACAACGACGGCAGCCGACGCAACGCGAAACATCAAGGGCATAACCGTACTCGACCCCAGGCAAGGGGCCTTTGGTGGAAATGGTGGTTTGCTTGCCGTATTTGGCTGTTTGCCGTGCTTCTAAATCAGCGATGATGTCTTTGAGCTCGTCCGGCTCTAGCTCGCGAAACCGCTTGCGGAAAAAATCCGTATGGGTGATGTCGGAGCATCCTCCGACAGCTGCGGCCGCAGCGCATCCTGCAACGGTGCAAAGGAATTCTCGGCGAGAAACTTCAGGACTCATCGCGTCACCTCCGGGCGCTTGGGCGCTGGTTTGGGTTGGATGGGTTTGAATTGGGGGGCATGGGCGCGGTGACAGTTTGCACAAACCCACACTTCCTTGCCCTGGCCCTGTTGCCAGTGGCCTGTGCGTTTGCCGTGTGCGCCGCCCAGCCAATCCCGATATTTTTCTCCATGGCATTGACCGCAAAGAAGAGGCGCTTCTTCAAATGGAATGGTGCGGCCCGAAGCCAGGTGCAACATGTCCCGATCCTCGGCATCGTGGCAATCCAAACACCACAAGCGGCCAGCACCATGCCGAAGAGGGTCCAGGGTGTCGTGAGGGTCTTCTAGCTCACGATGTGTTGGATCCACTTCCATAAAATCGGGATCGTGGCATTCGCTACAAGGGAAGATGTCTTCGCCTTCAAAAGGCGGGGCTTGGCGTAGCACCGCATTGGCGCTCATTTCCGGGTAGGAGGTGGGATGCCGCTCCGGGAACGCGGAGCCAAAGTAAGACTTCGACTCGACATGCTCCCGACAGGCGAGGGGGAGTGCGCACAAGGCGGCAAGGAGCAAGGTTCGGAGCGGCTTCATGGTGGATTCCCGCTGGTTTGAGGAAGGGAATTATTCGGAGGATTGAGCGTCGTCGTCTTTTTTCGGTGGATGCACCCGTGGTTCTTTGCGCAGGGGATGCAAGTGGCGAATCTTTTCCAACCGCTCGCCGAAATCGAACTCCTTATAAGAAGGAGATTCCTCGTTGTGACAGTTGCGACACAATCCCTCATCAGGCAAAACGATTTCACCCTCGGGGATTTGAATCAACTCTTTGTCGCCTTTGATGCCCTCTTTTGCTGCCTTTAGGCGAGCTTTGACATGCAAGCTTCCGGGGCCGTGGCAGCTTTCGCACTGCACACCTTTGTCCATTTTGAATCGCTTATGCCGACGCTCGGCTGGCTCGGTATAGGCGGTGATGTGGCACTTCAAGCAAGCATCGGCTTCCCAAGGCTTGTCGATGCCATTTTCTTTGCCCAGGCGAATGGCATCCTCACTTTTCAAATTCTCCAGGGCAGAATAGTGCTTCATCTTGGTCCATTTGTCGTAGACCTTGCCCATGCTGTCTTTGTTGTGGCAAGATTTGCATTTGGAAGCCCCAACGTAAATGGCTTTCGAAGCGGCGATGGCCTTGAGCGCCTTGGAATCTTCGGGGCGCATAATCTCGGATTTGGCAGTATTCGCGTCGGCGGGTTCTTGCCGCGGAAGGATCGCTGCGGAGAGGCTCAAGAAAGCAGCGGTGCTGAGAGCGAGGCCGCCGAGAAAGAGGCTAGAGCGGGTTTTTTTCATGATCGGATCCTAACAGAGTCGAGTTTCCGTAAATCAGACCTTGATATCTTAAATGAGCCAAGGGGCGTTATGTCACCAAAAAAACGAAAAAAACTTAGAAAGAGGGAAACTTGTTGCCCCAATAGGTCAAAATCAAGTTATTTCAGGGCCAGGAGGGCTTTTTCCTCCCCATCCTCCAAATCCCCTGGGCTACAAAAAAATAAAGCCGGTCGCGCATGGGCGAAACCGGCTTTTTGGATTGGTCGGGGAGACAGGATTCGAACCTGCGACCCTCTGCTCCCAAAGCAGATGCGCTGCCAGACTGCGCTACTCCCCGGTTTGAGCCGCGCATATTACTAGAATCTAGGTATGAAGAAACCCCAAGTCGGCGTAGTCCTTTGTGGATCCGGCCGTTTTGACGGCTCCGAGGTCCATGAATCCGTGCTCACCTTGCTCCATTTATCGCGTTCCGGGGCCGAAATCCGCTGTTTTGCCCCCGATGCACCCCAATGGGCAGTTTGTGAGCATTTTTCCGGAAATCCAGTGGCTGGAGAGACTCGCAACATGCTGATGGAGGCTTCGCGCATCGCGCGCGGTGAAATCCAACCACTCCATGAGGCAGACCCAAGCCAGTTAGATGCTTTGATTCTTCCCGGCGGCAATGGTGCAGCGGCCAATCTCTGCAGCTTTGCCACCGAGGGAGCCAGCGGCCAGGTGCGGGAGGAATTGCGGACCTTGCTTGCGGCCATGTTGGAGCAGAAAAAGCCCATTGGCGCCATTTGCATTGCTCCAGCCATCGTCGCCATGGCCTTGCCCCAGCAACAGCTGACCATGACCTTGGGAGAAGCGGATTGCGAGGCTGCAGAAGATGCCGCTAAGACGGGAAACACTTTTGTCGCCTGCCCGGTGGAAGACATTGTGGTCGATGAGGTTCATCATGTGGTGACCACACCGGCCTACATGCTCGGTCCGGACATCGCTGCTGTGGACCAAGGAATCGGGAGCTTGGTGGAGAAGGTTCTCGCTTGGTGCGCGCCGCGTTAATCTGAGGGGGAAGCCATGGCGTCCCCCGTTCCCATCCAACAAACCAATTCCATCACTCTTGCCGGCCAGAGCGTCAGCCCTGGGGTGGCTTATGGGCGGGTGTTTCTCAGCATGGAAGGCTTGGAGGCCATTGGCACTCGGCGCTTGGAAGACCACGAGGTGGAGGCCGAGTTGGCGCGGGTGGATTCGGTGGCCCGCGCGGCGCGGGTTTCTTTGGTGCACCAGCGAGATCAATTGGGGGAGCATTTCACTCCCGATCAGCGGCGCATCTTTGATACCCACCTCACCATGTTGGAAGACCCAACCATCGAGGCCGATTTACGCAGCCGCATTGTTGACGATCGCCTCAGCTTCGAAAGTGCGCTCAAGGATATGTTAGAGGTGTATGAGCGTTTGTTCGAGGTAGTGGAGTCGGCCAACTTGCGCAACAAACTTTCCGACATGCGCGATATTGCTTTGCGACTGTTGCGTTTTTCCCGACCACCGAGCGAGCGCGTGCGCGACCAAGATCGAAAAGGCGGCATTTTGGTGGTGCGTGAATTGTCGTTGAGCGATTTAACCGAGGCTTTGGATAACGGCATTACCGGCCTGATTGCTGAACAAGGCAGCTTGTCGAGTCATGGTGCCATCCTTACCCGCGCTGCCGGGATTCCGGCGGTTATCGGGGTGGGCGAAATTGAAGGGCGCTTGCGCAGCGGTGTTCATGTTTTGGTGGATGGCGATAACGGATTGGTTCTCGTGGAGCCTGAGCCAGAAACGGTACAAGTGGCGCAGGGGCGCGCTCCCGAAGGCGGATTTGAAACTTTGGGGCCTGCGGCTTTGGCCGACGGCACCAGCATTCAGTTGGAGGCTGCAGTTGCGGCCCCGAGCGAAGCCAAACAAGTACGCAGCTTGGGCATTCGCACCATTGGTATGTACCGCACCGAGTTGCCGGTTATGCAGCGCCAAGGACGCCCCCGTGAAGATTCGCTGAGCGTGCTCTATGGTCAAGTGGTGCATGCGGTGGAAGAAGTTTGCTACCGTCTGCCTGACCTCACTTCGGCTTCTGAAATCAGCAACCTTTATCCTCTTGCCGAACCCAACCCCCTATGTGGCGTACGGGGGGTGCGTTTGCTTCTTAAGTGCCCAGATTTGTTGAGCCTACAACTTCGGGCTTTGCTGCGGGCAACCGCAGGCAAAGTGGTGAAGGTGGCCGTACCCTTTGTCATCGATGCCGAAGAAATGCGCGCAGTTCGTCTGGCTGCTGATAACGCACGCGAAGAATTGCGATTGGAAGGGGTAGAAGTTTCCCACCCAGTGGAATTGGGGGTGGTTTTTGAAACCCCAGCGTCCACTTTGCTTGGCCGCGAACTGCTGCAAGTCGCCGACTTCGCCCTTATTGGCCTAGATACTTTGGCCGAGAGTTTATTGATGGCCGATCGTCGCAGCCATGAAGAGCAAGTTTTGCGTGGATTGCAGTCGCCGCATCCGGTGGTGTTGCGTGCCGTGCGCAAACTCGTGTCTTTGGCCGAAGGCCTAGGCAAAGACATCGGCGTTTATGGGGAGAGTTTGGTGCAACCAGGTTTTGCCCAATTGCTCATCGGCGTTGGCGTGCGTCGCTTTGCTGTGCGCCCGGCGATTTTGCGCCAATCTCATGAGATGCTTGCCGCTATGGATTCGGATTTATGTGAACGGGTGGCGGAACAGGCTTGTCGCACCAGCACCGCGTCCGACTTGGAGGCGATTTTGCCGCAAAGTTGGGTGGAGCCGCTGCCCCAGGATTAAGGACGTAAAAACTTTGCCCCTTGATGCAGTGCTTTGGCCGTGACTACGCGGCCGCTGGCGCCCCACAATCGTTGCACCCGTTTGGCCAACCGAGCTTCTAGATTGCGGACTTCGCCACTACGGCTGAGCACTAACAAAGCCGAGCCAGCACCAGACAAAGTGGCGCCCAAAGCACCGGCTTGGTAGGCGAAGTCGAGCACGGCTTTGGCCCCGGTCATGAGTTTGAGCCGGGGTGCCACATGCAGGTCGTCGGCAATGCCGTAGCGAATGTATTCCGGCTTTAAGCCGCGCAGCCCTTCCAGCAAGATGGGGGGGCGCTGGGCTTGGCGCATGGCGCGACCAAAGGAGACGGAGGAGGGCAAGGCTTCGCGCGAGCGCTTGGTCGGCATTGGATAAGGGGGGATGACCAACAAAAACCGAAGGTTGCGATGGAGGGGGACCATGTGGTGAAGCCATGGTTCCGATTTTTCCCGTAGGCTCCAGTGGGCACCGCCGAGCATGCTGGCGACGGCATTTTCTGGATTGCCTTCGAGGTCGATGGCCTCTTCGAGCAGGGCGGTGGGGGAGAGTTGCCCGCCGCATAAGCGGTTGCCAAGGAGCAAACCGCCGACCAGGCCAGCCCCACTAAGCCCGAGCCCCCGTCCGGGAGGAATGCTGCTGCTCACAGAGATTTTGCCCGTAGGTAAGGGCTTGTCGGCCAAAATGGAGGCGCGGCGCAGCCCGCGCATGACCGGATCCTGCCCCATACGCAGCGGAGACTCATCCAGAGCCTGCAGACGCTCAAGACTGGTTTTGGTAGCGGGCTGCCAGTGAATCTCCAAATATAGGTCGAGGGCGATGCCGAAAGCATCAAATCCCGGCCCAATATTGGAGGTGGAGGCAGGCACACGGAGACGTTGTGGGCGGGGACTGGTCATCTTGGGGATTTTCGCTAAAATTAGCCGCTTCCCCCGGTCCCTGCGAACGCAAAATTAAAGCAAACCAGGGTTCCTACTCAGCCTCCGGGCTACCCGTACATACTTTCAGCACCATGCCTACCGAGACCTTGCCCGCACCCGACCTTTCTAAGTCGGAGGAAAAGCGCCTCAGAAACCTTCGCAACATCGGCATCATGGCCCACATCGATGCCGGTAAAACTACGGTCACCGAGCGAATTCTCTACATTACCGGAATCACCCACAAGATTGGGGAGGTGCATGACGGTGCCGCCACCATGGACTACATGGAGGATGAGCGGAATCGTGGTATTACCATCACTTCTGCCGCCACCCAATGCGAGTGGAATGGAACGCGCATCAACATCATCGATACGCCGGGCCACGTCGATTTCACCATCGAAGTGGAACGCTCCTTGCGCGTTTTGGATGGTGCGGTTGCGGTTTTCGATGGTGTGGCCGGTGTGGAAGCTCAGTCGGAAACTGTTTGGCGCCAGGCCGACCGTTATGGGGTGCCGCGGATTTGCTTTATCAACAAGCTCGACCGCACCGGCGCCGATTTCGACCGCGCGTTCGAATCCATTTTGCATCGCTTGCAGTGCAATGCGGTGCGCATGCAAATCCCTCTGGGCATCGAAAAAGAATTCTACGGCTTGGTGGATTTGCTGGAGAAGAAAGCCTGGCGCTTTACCGAGGGCGATGGCCCTGGTATTGAGCCGATGGAAATCCCCGAGGATATGCTGGATTTGGTGGAAGAGCGCCGCGCCGAAATGATTGAAAACATCGTTGAGGTCGACGACGACATGGTGGAGCGCTTTTTGGAAGGCGAGGAGTTCACGGTGGAAGAACTGCGTGCCGTCACCCGCAAAGCCACTTTGGCCGGCCATGCCGTCCCGGTGTTCTGTGGCTCCGCCCTGCATGACAAGGGCGTGCACCCGCTGATGGATGCGGTGGTGGACTACCTACCTTGTCCCCTGGATAAAGGGCGTATCGTCGGTAGTAACCCCAAGGATTTGGAAGAGGAAGTGGTGCGTCACGCCAGCTCCGAGCAACCCCTTTCCGGTTTGGCCTTCAAAACCATTGCCGATCCCAACGGCGACTTAACCTTCGTCCGTGTTTACTCCGGTGTTTTGCGTCGTGGTGATGCGGTGTTGAACCCTCGCACACGCAAGAAAGAGCGGGTGGGGCGTTTGATGTTCATGCATGCGGATGAACGCAAAGCCGTAGATGAAGTTCATGCCGGCGAGATTTGCGCTTGCGTTGGTCTGAAGCAAACCATCACCGGCGACACCATCTGTGATGACAAAGAGCAAATCGTGTTGGAATCCATGACCTTCCCCGAGGCGGTGATTTCGATGTCGATTGAACCCAAGTCCACTGGCGATCGCGACAAGCTCAGCGATTTGTTGGGCAAGTTGCACCGCGAAGATCCTTCCTTCCGCGTCATGACCGATGAAGAAACGGATGAAACCGTCATCTCCGGCATGGGAGAGTTGCATCTCGAAATCATCACTACGCGGATTGGACGCGATTACGGAATCCCCATCAATGTGGGCGCTCCGCGTGTGGCCTATCGGCAAACCATCAAAAACGAGGTCGACGTCGAAGGCAAACAAATCAAGCAGTCGGGTGGCTCTGGTCAATACGCGGTGGTCAACATCAAGTTCCGTCCTTGGGATTTGGATGCCGAAACCAATACCCACTTCATCGATAGCACCAAAGGGGGGGTGGTACCTTCTCAATACATTCCTGCGGTGGGCAAAGGCATCGAGGAGGCTTCCAAGTCGGGTGGTCGTCTCGGTTGGCCCTTTGTTGGTATTGAGGCCGAGTTGCACTTCGGTAAGTCGCACGACGTCGACTCCAGCGAACTGGCCTTTAATTTGGCGGCTCAACGCGCGTTCCGCGATGCGCTGAACGACAACTTCGTGGTATTGGAGCCGGTGATGAAGCTGAATGTGCAGGTGCCCGAGGAATTCCTTGGCGATGTCATCGGCGATTTGAACACCCGTCGCGTCAACATCGCGGAAATGACCATGGATGGCCAAATCCGCGAGATCAACGGCACGGTGCCGATTGCGGAAATGTTTTCCTACGCTGGCACCATTCGCGGTCTCACCCAAGGTCGTGGCTCCTTCTCCATGGAGCCTGCTGGCTACGAACCGGTTCCAGCCTATGTGCAAGAAGAACTGGTGAAGGAGCGTCTGAAGTAGTTTTCTTGCTTTTTACGCAACAGACCCTAACCCTTCCGGGTTAGGGTCCCTTTTTTTGCCGACCTGCTAGAATCCGTCATCATGTCCTCCACACGTCAGCCCAGCGCCGAGGTTCGCCTTGCTCGCTATCTCGGACTCAAAGTCCCTGTCTTGAACGCTCTGCGCGAAGGCCTCGCCGCAGGGGAGTTCCCCGTTTATCTGCGTTGCGCCCACCCCGCCTTAGCGGGCCAATTTCCGCATGCTTTTGGTTTCGAGTTGTTGTTAGAGCGACTACGCCAAGCGGAATCCATGGAGCGTCGGCGGATAAATTTGATTCGTGCTTTTGAAGGGCATGAAGAAGAGTTTGCCGAGGCTTATGATGTGGTGCTGAACACCATGGAAGAGGGGGAGCTGGAGGACGCCAGCCTGGTGTTGAAACCCTCGCCCGCGCCGGCTGATTTTGTGGCCCCGGAAAAGGAAGCCCATGCGGCTTTCTTAGAGGCACTGCGCGCTGATGCGTCTTTGGCCTTACAGTTGCAACGCTATTTCCGCAGTGAGGGCACGATGGAAGTGCTTGCTTTGGATGCGGATTCTGAAGAGAAAAAACGCTTTCACAACTTAGCCCAAGAGCCCCAACCTCTGGCCCATGTGGCTCCGGAAAAGTATTTGCAGCTAAGGCGTGCGGAGCGCGCGCATGCGGTGAAGGTGGAGTTTGCTTTGCCGCCATCCGTACTCACCCGCTTGTTTGAGAATTTGGATTCTTATCCCAAGCAGGAGAAAGAAAGCTACCGCATCCTTTTCCATGAGTTTGTCGCCCGTGAACGCATGCCGCGTTTAGTGCAACAAATGCGTGGCGCACTCAAGCGACGGGCGGAAGAAGCCGCCTTGCAGAATGGTTGGGAGCAGGTGGAGCGGTCGTTGGATCGCGGCCATCACGAAAACCTGGTGTTAGGCCTTTGTGCTTCGAAAAAAGGTCGCTTGATTTTGGCCGCTGCTCATGGTGCCGACCTCGCCCCACGCACAATCGAGCTCGACCCCAAAGCCGAATCGGTTGGCGATGATTTGAAGCGCTTATTGGGCGAAGAGAAGGTGGGTTTGGTTGCGGTGCAAGCAGACACCGCCACCCGCAGTGCGGCGCAAAAATTGATGAAGGCCTTCCCCGGCGGCAAACCGCGGATGGTGATGGTGCCGATGGCGGTGGTTAAAACGATGTTGCGCGAAGTCGCCCGACGTCCTGCCGAGGCCTTGTTGGGGCATGATGAGCGCCAAGCTTTTTTGGTGGCCACCATGGCTAGCAATCCTCGTGCGGCGGCCTTTCACACCCCCCACATCGTGCGTGCCTTCATTCCCTTCCGTGGGGAAATCAACCATCGCATCCTAGATGATTTCGAAACCACCTTCTTGCGCTCTTTGTTAGCGCAGAAGGGCGTGGATTTGAACACGGCAAGCGGAGATTTGTTGCGCTTGGTGCCTGGTTTAGATGCAGAAGGTGTGTTGGTCGAGCGCTCGACCGCTCCTTTCCGCTCTTTGCAGGATTTCCAATACCGCATGGGTTTGTCCATGGCCCAGTGGCGTGCGGCCTGTTGTTTGTTACGGGTGCGCGGAGGTGATGAAGCCTTGGATGCCAAACCATTGCACCCAATGTATTACCTGCCTTTAGGTCAGGCTTTGGCCAATTCCAATCGGTCCTTAGCCGATGTCTTGAAGGATCCGCGCAAAGTGCAGGAGCTAGACTGGTCGCATGTGGAAGATAAAACCCTGTTGGAGGGGCTCAAACAGCGCGTGCAAGAGGGATTGTCCAAGCCGCGACGCAGTCGTTTGCGCTTCCACGGTGCCGCCGGCGGCCGAGGTGCACGTTCGGGACGCAAATTGGAAACGCTGCGCGTTGGCGAATTGCTGCCGGGAACGGTGAAAAACCTCGCCGACTATGGTGCCTTTATCGACATCGGTGCCGAACGGGAAGGTTTGGTTCATGTCAGCCATTGCTGCGAACGCTTTATTAAGCACCCATCCGAAGCCTTAAGTGAAGGGCAAGAAGTGGAGGTGCGAATTTTGGCTATTGATTTGGCCAATCGGAAAGTGCGCTTGTCCTTGCTCAGCGAAGACCAAGAAAAGGAGCGCGAAGAGCAGCGTAAAGAAAGAAGCAGTCAACGTCGCGAAGGCGGGCGTGGTGGTACGGGTGGTCGTGGCCGGGGTGGCCCTCGCGGTGGACGCAACCGCCGTGGCCACCGCGAAGATTATGGGCCGGATCCCAAGGCGCAGCCGAAGGAAGAATTCGATCCCACCAACCCCTTCTATGTGTTCTTCAAAGAACAGCAGAAGGAAAAGGAGTTGGGGTCGACAACCGAAGAGTCAACGTCTTAAAGCCGTCGCTTAAGATAATCCTTGTGCACTTGGATGGTGTCGAGTTGGGGCAACACCTCAGCTAACCAGCGCTTGCCGTCCACCCCGTAACCTTTGGTGGGGCGTAGTTGGGGCAGCTTTTGGTGCCACCATGCATTGAATAAATCCATCAAGCGCTCGCGGCTTTGCTTGGCGGCCAAGGACGCCAGGGCGACGGGCAAATGGTGGGCGTCGGCTTGCTGGCTGAAGCGGATTTGTACTTCACGGCTGGGAAAGCGCAAGGAATACGTGGAACCTCCTTCCCCTTCGCCGTGAATGGTGATGCTTGTCGGCTGCAGAGCTTGTTGCAAGATATCGGTGTAATGTCGACGGCCTCCTTGCTGATCCAGCTCAATCCGCAACGGCGCATCTTCGGTAAGTTGCAACAAATGACGAACCACTTCCATGGTGATGGCGAAGTTGAGATGGCCTTTGCCGCGCAATTTCTGCAACAAAACATTCCATTCTGCAGCCGGCACGACGCGAGCACCAAACCGGCTGAGACTGCAGGCCGTTGCTGCTAAATCTTGGTGCAAAGCAGAAGCATCCAGGCGGGCACGGTCGGTGCTGACGGTAGGGCACAAGGCCCCGGGTAGGCGTTGAAACCAAGGAGCTTGGTGTAACAAGCGCGCGGGACCGGCGGGGGCTTCGGTAACCCAAGTGTCGAGAGCGGATGATTGCGGGTGATGGATGTGGCGGAAGGCAGCAACCGTGCGTTCCAAACGTGCGCGTCCATGGGGGCCTTGATGCACCTTTTTTGAATCATTCAGCCACAGCCGTCGCAAATCCTTTCGCCCGGGTTTGGGGGCACAGCTGTTCGCTAGAATCGTCCACAAATCGAGGTCGACATCGGGCATGCGAAACAGAGAGAAGCCCACCGCAAATGGCCCAACGAAGGGTCCGTAACCCGCTTCGTCGATGCCGGCGAGGAAGGCCATTTAGGCTGGATGGGCTGAGGCGCGGACCTGCAAGGAAGGCATGCGCCTGAGCACAAAATAGAAAAGTAGAGCGAGGCCAAAGGTGGCGATGCCGACCATTTGCGAGGTCGACAACAGCAGGTGGGGATAGGCCGCCGCATCCCCGGCCATGAGCAGGGCACGGTAGCGCGCGACGTCGAGGATATGGCCACTGGCATCGGCGATTTGCAGCTGATGCAAGTACTGGGCGACGTCGGCAGGACTGTGGCCGGCGCGATAGATACCGCCGCGTGCCACCATGTCGAAGCGGAAGTATTCGATGAGGAAGCGGAGGACGGCGTAGCCCATGACCAAGCTCAAGGCAACTTGTCCATGGAAGCGCTTGCGTTTGAGCAACCACAGGCCAAGGAAGAACAAGCTGAGGGCTTTGAGCGACATGTACAGCTGGGTGGGATGCACAGGTACACCAGCCAACTCGGGGGCAAAAGCGGAACCGGCGGGCAATGGGTCGGGAAAGGTGATGGCCCAGGGCACATGGGTGGGGGCACCATAATCATCACCCACCGAAAGACAGCCCAAGCGGCCAATGGCTTGGCCCAAAAAGCCAGCGGTAAGGCCGTAGTCCAAGCTTTGCCAGCCCGGCATGCCCAAGCGCTTGGCCTTCCAGACTCCGAGAACCACAGCTAGAATGAGGCCCCCGTACATCACCAATCCTCCTTCCCAGATTTTGAGGATGTCTCCAGGATGGCTGCGGTAATGTTGGAAATTCACCAGCACGAAGGCTAAACGCGCCCCCAGGATGACACCAACCAAGACCCACCAACTCACGTCGGCGAAGCGTTGCGGATCGCGTTCCAAATCAGCGCCATAACGCGAAGCGAGCTTGGAGCCTACAGAGACGCCAACTAAAAATCCGATGGCCACCAGCAGTCCGAAGGACCGCAGCGGGAAATCGAGAAAAGGAATGGTGAACAGTTCCGGCCACACCCCGGCATTCTAACTCCGCGCAAATTTGACCTCATCCTCCGATCCCACCCCGCCTGCTCGCGCTCCATCCTCAGCCGTGGGACCGGTGCGCGTCTTGTTTGAAGGGCGCTATCGCAAATTTGTGCGGGATTTGCCGCAAACGGTGTTTTATTGTCCGCGGTGCAAAGGGCGTGGTTGCAATCACTGCGAGGGCTTTGGCAAGTTGACCAAAGATTCTGTGCAGGAGTTGATTGCGCGGGTGGCGATGCCTCGATTCAAAGCTCGACGCAACAAGTTTCATGGCGCCGGTCGCGAGGATATGGATGTGCGCATGTTGGGCAGCGGGCGCTTGTTTGTCTTTGAAATGCAAAAAGCCAAGCGTCCCGATGTGGATTTAGAAGAGCTTGCTGCCGAAATCAATCGACGGGCCGACCACCGCATTGAGGTTTTCGACCTCAAGCTTTGTGATCGAAAACGCGTCGTGGAGGTGAAAGAAAGTCATTGCGCCAAGGAATATCAGGCGCGCGTGCGGATGGATGGGGTGGTGGATGCCGCAGAAATCGACGCTCGCCTGCAAGCTTTGCAAGCAGGGCCGCGTCTTGATTTGGTGCAGCAAACCCCACAACGCGTGGCGCATCGCCGCGCTGACAAAGAGCGACACCGTTGGCTACAGTTAAGGCACTGGCAGCGCGATGGAAAGGATTGGTTGGTGAATTTGCTGTCCCAACATGGCACCTATATCAAAGAGGCCATCTCCGGCGACGGTGGGCGCACTCGGCCGTCTTTGAGTGAGTTGCTTGGAGTGCCGTGTCAATGCGTGGAGTTGGATGTTTGGAACATCCTGCCCGCAGCAAGCGAAGATGCTTAGAGGGAAACGCCGGTAATGGTGGCTTGGCTCACCATCACTCCATCTTCGCGAATGAGCTGGCCTTCCCATTTGAAATAGGGGCGTCGCTTGCTGGCTTTTTGGATACGCCCTGCAACCCATAACTTGGTGCCGGCTTCTACGGGGTGACGAAAACGCACGCCCTCCAAAGCGCCAAAGCCCATGAACACTCCTTTTTCCAATTTCAATTCAAAGTGGGCGTGAATGGAAGCAATTTGCGCCATGCATTCAATTTGCAAAACGCCCGGAAACAAAGGACGTCCTGGCAAGTGGCCGCGTTCCCAAAACTCGCCCGGGGCCAAAACTCGGGAGCCGACGATGAGATTGCCAGGTAAATCCAAGTGCAAAATGGAACTCAATTGCAAAAATTCATGGCGTTGGGGGTTTCGCTCCATGCATTCCTCGGCCGTCATAAACACTTGGTCGAGGGGATAATCTTTGGGGTCGACGAAAGGGAGGGGACTACTCACGGAGCAAGCTGGGTTTTGGGTTGAGTTGAGGTGGCCGGTGGGGAGAAGAGATGCAGCCGACGAAGAAGCAAGAATATAGCGCCGAGCTTCAGGTAATTGCCTAGATTTAGCGCCCACCAAATGCCCAGAGAGCCCCAACCCAGGCCGACGGAAAAGCCAAAGGCGAGGGGGATGCGCAATAAGTTGGCTCCCATATTGAGGAGCGACATCTGCACGGTGCGGCCAGCTCCGGTCATCATTTGCTGCATGGTGCTATCGGCGGCGGTGACCACTTGCGAAAAGGCGATGATGCTCAAGTAAAGGGTTGCTTCGCGGAGGACGTCGGCTTCGGTGGTGAAAAAACTGGCGAGGGTGTGTCCTTGAAAAAGGAAAAGCAGGCTGGTGATGGAGGCAAAGCCGACAGAGAGCAAAAGGCAATGCAAGCCGCCGCGGCGCGCGCCTCGATAATCGCGGGCACCCAGGCGTCGGCCCACGATGCTGGATGCGGCCATGGCTGGCCCCATCAAGCCGCAGTAACTGACGGCTTCAATGCCATTGAAACCGACTGCTAGCCCCGCTTGAACTTTGGCTCCCAGGGGGGCGACACTGGTGTACATGATGGCGAGGAAACAAAGGGCGTAGGCCGCGTGGGAAAAGCCGATAGGCAAACCAATCCGGATGACTTTGCGCAATTCCGACCAATGCCCCCGATGCAGCAAAAAGCCGCGTAGCCCAAACCACTTTTGCAGAGCGAGGATACCAAGTAGCGCGCTCAACCCACGGGAGATGCCGGTGGACCAGGCAGCTCCTTCCATGCCCATGGCGGGAAATCCCCACCAGCCATAAATCAAGACCGGATTGAGGATGGCGTTGAGGCCGACGGACAAAACGGACAGCAACATCGGCATGAGGGTGTTGCCCAAACCCAAAAAAATGCTGTCGATGAAGGGCTTCATGCCAATGAGCGGCAGCACCAAATAGATGGTACTGAGGTACTGTTCGGCAAAGACGGCGGGCGCACCGCTGCCGCCAGCAAGATGAATCCAAAAGGGCGTGGTGAGCCAGCCGAGAAAGCCGAGCAAACAAAACCACAGCATGCCAGCGTGGCTGGAGGTGGCGAAGGTGCGCAGCAGTGCAGAGCCGTCGCCGGCACCCGAATGGCGGGCCACCCGGGCCAGTGTGCCACTGGTGAAGA
>JAJRZS010000032.1 GCA_024275135.1 Planctomycetota bacterium
GGGGGATTACGGTGAAGACGCCGACGGTCACCCCAGCGATGGTGCTGGGAGTGATGCGGGAGAGGATTTCGGGGCCGGAAATCTTGGCTTGGAGGTGGCCCAAGAAGATGCCTTAGTGCCCAGCGAAGTAGGCCAGATTCATTACGGGGTAATTCGGATTGGTGTGGAACTGCTGATCCATACCTCACTCCCCATCCTAGCCACAAAAGTAAACGCCAAATCTCGGTCCAAAAGCTGCGCCGGAATTGGAGCTCCAGCAGGGACTTGCAAACTGGCCGTAGCATTTCCTTGCACATCCAGTTGACCAACCGCTTCGGAAAGCTCCGGCAATACTTGGTAAAGCTCTTGAATTTGATGGGAGAATCCTTGCTCAATCACGGGCAAGGCACCCAAACTAGGAAGAAAAGTGCTGCCACCGGCATCTCCAAGCAACAAAGTGTATGTCGCACCAGCCCAAGCTGGAGTGGTCGTTAATTGAAAACTAAAACTACCTCCGGTCGTGACGGACACTTCCGAGGGGCTAACCTGCAAACTATTCTCGCTGGTTTCAGCACCGCGTAAACTGCGCAAGCCCTGGCCGTCTCCCTCTAGATACCAAAGCACCTGGTCGGAACCATGGAGGGAGGGTAAAAAACCGATTGCAGCCACATTAGGTGATTGATTAGCGAAAACACCAGGCAAAGCCGAGGCTGCGAAAAAACTACCATCACTGCTCCGTTCAGCAGAATACAAAACATCAAAGCCTTGAGCATGCTTGCGCGAAAAAACCAAGCGAGTGTCGTTTTGTAAGAGCACCGGATGGCGCTCCTCGTCTGCGGTTGACAGCAAGTTCAGCTTTTCTGGTGGCGTCCAACGCGCATCGATGGAGCGGCGGCTGGAATGCCATATGTCGGCTTGGCCGTTACGGCTGGAATGGAACCAGATTTCCTTTTCGTCTTGGCTCAAAAATGGCCCACCCTCGCCAAATCCACTGTCTAGGTCGACCAATAAAGTGGGCTGATCAAAATCTTCCAGCAAACTGGCGCGCTGGGTGCTGTAAAGGTGTGGGGTGGTGCCTGGAGGATCACTGGCAGCGAGAGTCATGCGTAAGCCGTCTTCGCTAATCCAGAAATCTTGCAAGGAAGCGAGCGGAAAATGCAGAATACCGACGTCCCCAGTTACAGCGAAGGGGGATTGCAAATTGGGTCGTTCCGCTTGCATCAATTCCAATCCCAAACCGCGGGAGCCAAGAATCCAAGCAGAAAGCCCGTCCTTGGCAGGGAATACGGAGGCGATTGCTTGCAGGTTGCCAAGCCCAGGAACAGGACCAGCAGCCAATACCGGTGCCGGCGCCGGGACTTGATGGAGCAGCGGCGTTGGGGGCCAAAGCGTGACTGGGCGAATGCCGTCGTCGACGATAAAGCGCAGCAAATCCAATCCAGCACTGGCTCCCGGCAAAACTTCCACCGTGTAGGTCCCGTCTTGATGATCCGTAACCTGCTGCAAAGTTGCCAAGCCCGCAGAGTTGGGATCATGCTGCAGGGAAATGGTGGCGCCTCCATGTAAAATCGGATCGCCGTCGACGTCGGCTAAGTCAAGAACAAAGCTAACCGGAGTAGTGCTGCCCGCAGCCACCGTGTTTTGATAAGCGAAGACGGTGGAATGCACGGCGTCGGGGCGATCATTCAAGTCGAGACGCCACTGGTCAAATTTGCTACGGATTTCAAAAACCGGGTCGGGGTCGGAGGCGGCGAGCCCGGCTTTATTGATGACCAAATACAAATCACCCTGTCCACATCCCCAAGCATTGCAGAACGGGGCATCACCGGGTCGAGCAATGAGGAAGAAGCCCACATGCGCGCTTTTGGTGAAGTTGGGTGGGGGCGATCCGCAGTTGGTTGGATTATTGGGATCGCAGGAACAACGCCCGTCTCCGCCCATCGATTGCGCCGCTTCCATCGCCGCCATGACCTTTTGGCCTAAATCACCGGGCGTGTTGCGCAGAGCGGACTCTGCAGCGGTGATAACTGGAGAGCCAGTGAGTACATTGCCTTGAATGGCGTAAACCAAATCTCCAATTTGGCCAGTAACACCATCCGCAAAAGCGCCGTCGGCTGAGCCGGTGAAAGTGGCGGCACGTCCATACAAATCAACAATGCCAAATTGACGGGATTGGAATAGGGGATCCGCAGCTTCTACTGCGGTGAGGATTTCGTCTGGGGGAACGCCTTGAAGAAGCAAATCATTGATTAGGGTGCGAATTGCGACGGAGGAAACCATCGACTGCGCAGCCCCCGCCCCAGCTTCTTGGGCAAGGATACTGAGGTTAAGACGCAGGTTGAAAGATTCGATACAGGTGGCGGAGGCCACGCAAATCTCACCGGTGACCCGATTCACCACGACAATGGACCAGGTGGCGAAGGCTTGGCCGAGGAGGAGACAAAATGCGACGACAGCAAGGAGGCCACGGCGGAGGGAAGGGAAAACCATGAAACCAGGTTAAACGAAGAAATAGGTTTGCGGGGATTCCTTTACAATCGGATTTCCATGACACCCTCCACCCTTACAAGCCCACCTTTCTCTGCTGGCCGCGGTGGGGACAAGATTCGCGGTGACCTCTGGCTGGGATTTGAACCGGCGAATGCCGGAGGGCTCCATTTGGAATTTCGGAGCCGTTTGGAGGCGCTTTACGGAGCTGCAACTCGCGAATTACTGCAAAGCCTATTGAAAGAGGCCAGAGTCGAGCATGGCACCTTGTGGGTTGAGGATTCGGGCGCCTATCCTTTCCTGATTCGCGCACGCATGGAGTCACTGCTCATTCAAGTGACCGGCGACCTCTCTCTGCGTCTTCCTCCACAACCAAGCTTGGGATCCCCAATGCCGGCGCTGCAACCCCAGCGTCTGCGTCGTTCTCGCCTCTATTTACCGGGCAACGAAGCCAAATACATGCTCAGCGCGGCGTTGCATCAGCCCGACGCCGTGATTTTGGATTTGGAAGATTCGGTTGCCCCCGCCGCCAAGCAAGATGCGCGTGCCTTGGTTCGTCATGCTTTATTCCACTTAGATTGGGGCAGTGCCGAGCGCATGGTGCGTATCAATCAGGGACAAATGGGGCTTGAAGATTTGGCCTACCTTGCTGATGCTCCGATGCATTTGGTGTTGGTGCCGAAAGTGGAAGAAGCTCAGGAGTTGCATGCCATCGAAGAAGTGCTGGGTGAAAGGCCGATGTTGTTGATGCCCATTTTGGAAACGGCAAAAGGCGTCATGCATGCCGAAGCCATCGCTGCTGCCTCCGCGCGCAACGTTGCTTTAACCCTTGGCCTCGAAGATTTAACCGCCGATTTGGGAGTGTTGAAAACACCAGCCGGAAAGGAAACTTTATGGGCCCGCTCGCGTGTTGTCTTCGCCGCCAAAGCTTGTGGTTTGCAGGCCATCGACTCGGTTTACGGCAACATTGCCGACGAAGAAGGCTTACGGGCCAGTGTGCGCGAAGCCAAAGCCCTGGGGTTTGAGGGCAAAGGCTGCGTGCATCCGCGGCAAATCCGCGTCGTGCATGAAGAGTTTGCGCCCGAGCCGAAGGCCGTAACTCGAGCTTGCCAAATCGTGCGTGCTTTTGAGGAGGCCCAGGACCAAGGCTTAGGCGTGGTTTCTCTAGGCTCCAAAATGATTGACCCGCCGGTGGTGAAGCGGGCGCAAAAAACCGTAGCCGAGGCTTTGGAAGCGGGATTGTTGGCCGAGGATTGGCTTACTCAGACCCCAGAGTAACCCACACTTCCAATTCCTTACCTTCGCGATTAATGGTCAGGCGAACTTTGTCGCCAGGATCAAAAGAAGCTAAAGCGAGAGCCAATTCCTCTTCACTGTGAAGGGGGGCACCGTCGAGAGCGAGTAGCAAATCACCCAAGGCAATGCGCCCGCGGCGGGATTGTCGGGCAGGTTGTAAGCCAGCGGCGGCGGCAGCACTTTGTGGCTCCACATCGCTAATCACTAAACCAGGAATGCCGCGCGCGCGCGACCACCGACTTGGCAAAACCGAAAGCCCTAAAGCAGCATGAGGAACTTCACCGTCGCGAATCAAGGCGGTGACGACGCGCCGCATGGTGTCGACGGGAACGGCAAAGCCAATACCTGCGGAAGCCCCATTCGGACTCTTGATGGCAGTATTCATGCCAATGAGTCTGCCGGCACTGTCCAGCAATGGACCGCCCGAATTGCCTGGGTTAATCGCCGCGTCAATTTGAATCACTTGGCGAATGCGATTGCCTGCGATGCCGATGATTTCACGGTCGAGACCGCTAATGATGCCGGTGGAAAGCGTGTGGTCGAGACCAAATGGATTGCCAATGGCGTAAACATTTTGTCCAACTTTCAAATCGGAAGAAGTACCCAAAGGAATGACCGGCAGAGGGCTTTCCGGAGGATCAATCTTCAAGACGGCAATGTCTTTGAGTGGTTCGGCGCCAATCAGAGCGGCCTCTAAACTGGTGCCGTCGGCCAAAGTGACGAAGGCACGACTGGCGTCTTTGATTACGTGAAAATTAGTGACAATGGTGCCTTCAGCATCCCAAAGAAAACCCGAACCGGTACCCGTGAACTCCTCACGGATTTGGAAGGAGAACGGGCTGCGGATAACTTCGGTGGTGCGGATATGGACAACAGCTGGTGACGCCTTTTCGAACAGCGCAATGGTCGATTGCTCCTCTTGGGTGAGGGCGCCTCGCGGTTCCACCGGTCGCGGCTCTTGTGGGGAAGGACAAGCGGCACCGCGGCCTTGCCAGGCCAAGAGGGCCAGTGCCGTTGGGAATAGGATGGCGAAGGCTTTCATCGTTATTCTTTTTTGGCTTCAGTCGTTTCTTTGGTTCCTTCTTCTGCGGCTACGGTCCATTTATTGTTGCTGCGTTTGACGTCGGGAAACTTCCGGTATTTATCAATCACCACTTCAGCAATGCGCTTGCCGCCAGGAATTTCCTCAATGATGCGGTTGGACTGATACCAGATTTCCACCGGGTACTCGAAATCTTGGGTAC
This sequence comes from Planctomycetota bacterium, assembly GCA_024275135.1. Classification (GTDB taxonomy): domain Bacteria; phylum Planctomycetota; class UBA1135; order UBA1135; family UBA1135. The sequence goes on from JAJRZS010000032.1 coordinate 5,007, forward strand.
TGCCATCTTCGAAACGAACTTGGAAATGCAATGGCATGACCAAACCGCCTAGGTTGTCAAAGCGAATACGTGCACCTTTTTTGCCTTTCGGTTGGGAAATGCCGCTGACGGCCTGATCCAGCCAACCGGTTTCGTAGAACCAGCCGCGCCAGAACCAGGCCAAATCCATGCCTGCTGCATCTTCCATGCAGCGGAAGAAATCGGCCGGTTGCGGCGATTTAAAGGCCCAGCGTTTGATGTAGGTGCGGAATGCATAATCGAAGCGCTCGGGCCCAAGAATGGTTTCACGCAACAAGGTGAGGCCAACCCCAGTTTTCATGTATTCGAGCATGCCCAACAAACGCCCAGAAAGAACATCGGGCAAAGTCTCGATGGGCATTTGGTCAGGGGCCATCATGAATGGAGCAAAGGAAGCCGGATCGTTTTCGGAGTGCTTACGCGGGCCGAACCAATCCTCCGTGGAGTAGCCATTGATAAAAGTGTTGAAACCTTCATCCATCCACGCATGGCGACGCTCGTCGGTGTTCACCATCATCGGGAACCAGTTGTGCCCGATCTCGTGGGTGGTGACACCATAGACGCCACTTTCACTTCTGCCCCGGCAGAAAATAATCATCGGGTATTCCATGCCACCTTCGGCACCGAAGACGTTGGTGGCTACGGGGTAAGGGTAGGGGAACCAGCGCTCAGAGTAACCCTTGATGGCAGTGCGCAACATCTGTGTGGAGGAGCCCCAGACTGGCAAGCCATCTTTGGGATAGGCAGATTGAATGAGGGTATCCTCGTAGCTGGCGGCGTCCAAAATGAAAATATCGGAGCAAGCCCAGGCAAAAGTGCGTACATTTTCGGCGTGATACTTCCAGGTGAGTGGGCCTTTGCCCTGGGGACGACTCTTGGGATCACCAATTTCATCAGCGTCCCGAATGATGACGGTTTCTTCGCTTTTGCGTGCTTTCTTTAAGCGCTTGACTTGTTCGGAGGTAAAAACATCCTTTTCATTTTGCAGCTCTCCAGTGGCCACCACAATCATTTCTCGGGGTACCGTAATTTCGACATCATAGGTGCCGTAATTGCTGTAAAACTCTCCAGTGCCGATGTAGGGCAGGGTGTTCCAACCATGAACATCGTCATAAGTGGCGACGGCCGGAAACCATTGCGCAACTTCATACACTTTACCTTGCGAAAATTTTGCAATACCAAAGCGGCGGAAGACATGTTGTGGAATGGTGAACTCCCAAGTGACATCAAATTCAAAAGTGCCACCGGAAGCTTTTATCGCCTTGGGCAATTCCACTCTCGCCAAAGTGTCGTATACATGATATTCCAAGTCTTTGCCCTTAGCCTTGAGCGCCAAAATGGTATAGCCGTCGCCCTCGGCTTCGGTCATTCCCACCGCTGTAGCGCCACCAATTTTGGCTGCAATGCTGTCTTCACGGAAAGCATTTTGCTCTAGGCTAAGCCAAAGGTAATCCAGTGGGTTGGGAGACTCATTGTGGTAGGTGATGTGGGCGCTGCCCTGAACCAGGCGGGTTTCCGGGTCGAGGGAAGCCTGGATTCGGTAATCCACCTGCTGTTGCCAATAATCAGGGCCTGGAGCGCCGTCGGCGGTCCGTAGGTTGTTTGCAGGAGGCAAATCCAGGGGGCTGAAGATGGTGGTGTCGGGCCGTGCCGTGGGCGCACGAAAAGTGGGCTCTTGAGCCCAAAGGCTTGGGCCGAAGGCAGCGAGGAGCAGGAACAAGGCGGAAAAGCGAGCTTTCATTTTGCGTATTCTAGGGCTTAGCGGTGGCGATGTGGGAAGGGGTACAATCCCCAGCAATGAGCCTGACGCGCGACAGCCTAACCACGGCATTAGGCCGGGAGATTCCTTCTACGATCAACGGCCGGGAATGTTTGCCCTTCCCTGGAGTCGGGGTGCATCGACCCGAGGGAAATAAAATTGGCCCGCCCATTCGCTCCTGCGCTGATTATCCGGTAAATGGCGATAAGCGTGTCCTTGCTGAGGGCGATATGGTGTCTCAACTCAAGGTGGCATTGGTCAATGCGGGATTGCGCGACGGCATGACCTTGAGTACCCACCACCATTTCCGCAACGGTGATTTGGTGGCCAATGCCGTGTTCGATGCGGCCAAACAATTGGGAATCAAAGATCTGCGCTGGTTCCCAAGTGCCAGCTTTCCTTGCCATGCCCATTTATTGCCCCACCTAAAAGACGGCACGATTCACCATATCGAAGGTTCTATGAATGGACCACTGGGAGACTTTGCTTCGCGTGGAATGATGCGCGGTATGGGTGTGTTGCGCAGCCATGGCGGACGCTACCAAGCGGTGCAAGATGGCGAGGTACATATTGATATTGCCATCTTGGCCGCCCCAACCGCCGATTCCTTTGGCAACGCGACTGGGGATCGAGGACCTAGCGCTTGCGGCTTATTGGGGTTTGGCCTGGCCGACTCAGAATACGCGGATCACGTCATCATCGTCACCGACAATTTGGTGCCATTTCCCTGCTTGCCTTGGCAGATCCAAGGTCAAAATGTCGACCAAGTGGTGGTGGTAGACAAAGTAGGCGAACCCGACAAAATTGTTTCGGGCACCACGCGGGTCACCAAATCCCCCGATCGCTTGTTGATTGCGGAAAATATTGCTCAATTCGTACGCGACACCGGCATTATGCGCGAAGGCTTTAGTTTTCAAGCTGGCGCTGGGGGTATCACTTTGGCCTTTGCCATGTTCCTGAAGGAATTTATGAAGGAGGCGGGAATCACCGCAGGTTTCGTTCGCGGTGGTTCTAACCAATATTTGGTGGAGATGCTGGAGGAAGGGCTCACCCCAGTGATTTTAGATGGTCAAACATTTGATTTGGAAGGGGTGCGCTCCATGCGTGAAAATCCAGGTCATCAAAACACTTCTCCGTTCACCAGTTACAACTATCACGGTAAGGGAAACTTCGCGTCGATGATTGATGTGGTGGTTTTGGGGGCAACGGAGGTAGATGTGGATTTCAATGCCAATGTCGTCACTCACTCGGATGGGCGCTTGTTGCATGGCATTGGTGGTTGGCAAAACTGCTTGTTTGCTGGATGCACCATTTTGGCGGTGCCCAGTGTGCGCAATCGCATCCCGGTCATTTTGGATCGTGTCACGACCATGGTGGGGCCGGGCTCGCTGATTGATGTCGTCGCCACCGAGCATGGACTATGCATCAATCCGGCACGGCGCGACCTGCTGGAGGCGGTGCGTGGCAGCAAAGTCCCCATCCTGGATATCCATGATTTGAAAAAGCGATTGGACGCCCTTTGTGGTGGCCCACCTGCCAAGCCCCGTCTGGGCGAGGAATTTATTGCGGCGATTCAGTGGGTGGATGGCACCACTTTGGATGGGGTGCGTCGGGTTTTGGGCGCATAATTCTATTTTTTCTGGGTTTTTAACCGCATTCTTCCGCGTTTTCGCGCAGAATTGTGGTAGAAATAAGCCCCCCCTGGATTTGCCAAACCTCCTTTCATTCATGAAAACCATCCTAAGTCTCCTCCTAGCTACTCTGCTGGGTGCACCTCTCATGGCTCAGGTCCATTTCAAGGACCAGCCTGGCTACCTCGAACTGACAGGGCGCATGATTGTGCGGCCCCTGCAGAATGTGCCGACCTCCCCAGAAACCCGCTCCCGCTTGGATGGTTTGGTCGTCAAGTACTTCGAGGAAGTCGACGAATACGTCATTTCCCTGCCTGCTGGCAAGACCGAAGACCAGGTTTATGACTGGCTGATGGCTACTGGGGATTACCAGTATGTGCATCCTGATTGGCGTTGCTTCCCTTTGAATACGCCCAATGATTCTCTGTTCAATCAGCAGTGGCATCACCAAAACATGGAGTCGGAGCTCGGCTGGGACACCATTACCGATGCTTCTGGCATTATCGCGGCTTATACCGACACCGGTGTGGATTTGAGCCATCCTGATTTGGTCAACAATCTCATTCCTGGCTACAACCAAGTTTCTGGTAAATGGCAAAATGCAGGAGGAAACTTGCAGGACATCAATGGCCATGGCACTTGGGTTGCCGGTTGCATTGGTGCGGAAGGCAATAACGGAATGGGTGTTGCCGGTGTGGCCTGGAACGTGCAAATCATGCCGATTCGCGTTAGTGAAGATCCAGGTGGCGGTGCATATTTGAGCGATTTGACCGATGGTGCCCGGGTGGCGGCCAACAATGGCGCCTCCACAGTCAGCGCGAGTTATTCCGGCGTGGAAAACCCAAGCGTCGGTACCACCGGCACCTACATTAAAGGCCAGAACTGCTTGTACCTTTACGCTGCGGGCAACTCCTCCACCAACCACAGCGGTTTCGATTATCCCGATGTGTTGGTGATTGGCGCGACCGACAGTAACGACAACCGCGCGAGTTTTTCCAGCTATGGCCTTGCTATCGATTGTGTCGCCCCGGGCGTCAACATCATGAGCACGGCTTTGGGTGGCGGATACTCTGCACCTTCCGGTACTAGCTTCTCCACTCCTCTCACCAACGGTGTGGCGGCTATGATTTTCGCGCAGAACCCCGGGATTAGCGCCCAAGGCGTGGAAGACCTTCTGCTGAGCACCTGTGACGACATTGGCGCCGCGGGGGAAGACAACACCTACGGCTTTGGTCGGGTTAATTTACGCGCAGCAGTTGAAGCAGGTGGCAATACCGGGCAAATGGTGTTGGTGCTGGGCACTATGGTCGGTGGTGCTTACGTCAATATCAATGTCAATAACTGCACGCCTTTGGCTGCGGTGTTGTTGGCCTACTCCTTCACCGGGCTAGGCTCTAGTTTCGAGCCCTCGACTGGCATGACTTTGGGGCTGAACAACCACCGCATTGGTGCCACCTTCTTCGCTGACAATGCAGGTATCGTTAGCGAAAACCGCATCCTTCCTGCTCGTCTGTCAGGTCGAACCATCTGGGTGCAAACGACGGAAGTGGGCAATATTTCGAATATTGTCACCCAAACCATCCAGTAATTCGGGTTCGTCTCGATTCCATTTCAAGAGGGCTTCCTATGGGGGCCCTCTTGTGGTGCAATAAGGCCATGCGCTCCCTGCCTCCTCTGTCCATATTCGTTTTCGCGCTGTCGTTGTTGATTGCTTGCAGCCATGAGCAGGACGCTACAGCAGGGAGTCCTGGCGCTGTGGATGTGACCGCGGCTTGGGCGCGTCCTTCCTTGCCCCCGCATGAAAACAGTGCAGCTTTTTTTGTGGTTCACAATCGCACCGATCACGCTGTGCAGTTGTTAGGGGCTTCGACTTCCCGTGCCGGGGTTACTGAACTCCACCATATGGAAATGGATGGAGACCGTATGCGCATGCGTCGGGTGCCTTCCTTTACCATCCCAGCCCATGGAGAATTGGTTTTGGAACCTGGCAGCAACCACCTTATGTTTTTTGAATTACCAGCACCCTGGGTGGATGGGGAAAAGGTCGACTTGCATTTGGAGTTCGACTCCCTACCTGCTGTCGATGTCCTAGCTGAGGTGCGTCCCTTATGAAATGGGCTTGCCTAGGCTTGCTCCTGGTTAGCCTTGGCTGTAGCGATTCCGACGCTGGGCTGCTGGACTTTCAAGGGATTGGTGGAGATTTCACCTTAACCGATGAGCAAGGGCAGAAGTTTTCTTTGGCCGAACACCGCGGGCAAGTGTATTTGTTGTTTTTTGGCTTTACTCATTGCCCGGATGTTTGCCCAACGACGTTGGTGGAACTGCAAGAAGTTTTTCAGCGGCTTGGCGGCGCAGGACAGGATTTGCAAATCCTTTTTGTTTCCGTGGACCCGGAACGGGACACACCTGAGTTGCTTGCAAGCTATCTGCAGCCCTTTGATCTTCCCGTTATCGGCCTCACAGGAACGGTATCCCAGGTTGAGAAGGTGGCTCAGGCTTATGGTGCCTTTTTCGAGAAAGTGGCTTTGGATTCCGCTGCCGTTTACACCATGGACCATTCCACCCGGTCCTATCTCATTGATGGGGAAGGCAAGGTACGCTACATCTTCCGCTACAAGGATGAGCCAGAAAGAATTGCGCAAATTGTGCGTAAGTTGCTTCCATGAATAAGGTTGAGTCGAATTTTTTGGGAGAATTGCGGGTTTCCCCTGAGTTGACGCTTGCTCTGCACCCGCGTATTCTTTGAGCCACCCAGAACATGGGTGTTCCCCAATGAACTGCAAACCACTCTTCCTCCTCCTTGCTCTGGCCGCCATCGGCTGCTCCACCCTTCCCTCGCACCGCTCTCCTGATGGTGTGGAGTTTACGCCTGGCACTTTTCGCTTGAGTGGTGATGTTGGCTACTCCTCAAATGGCAATGGCTCGGTGAATGGCAATGCCACTCAGCTTGGTGGATCCTTAGGTTATTTCCTAACCCCAGGTCTGGAAATGGGGTTGGGCGGAGATTACGAGAAGGTGAATCGCATTCTAAGCGGTCAAAGCCTGGAGAATACTTTTCTCAGTATCTTTGCTCGTTATTACACCACCACGGTTGGTTCCACCCGTCCGTTTGCCGAACTCAGCGCAGGTATGGGCACCACATCTTTTGGCGTGGCCGAAGAGGATTTACGAGTGCTTGCCGGAACCATGGGTTTTTTGCATTTTCTTTCCGATACTTTGGCGGTGGAAGTTGCCGTAGAAAAAACTTTCTACGCCTTCCCCAACAGCAGCACTGCGATTGATACGGATTCCTGGTCGGGTTCGGTTGGCTTGTCCTGGTTCTTCTAAACCAAATTTTTAGCTAGGGCTCGATTCTGTGTGCTCCTTGCGGATGAAATAAAGATTCCGCAGGTAAATAAGGAGGCCTGTGGATTGCCCTAGCAGAATGACGGGGTCGCGGTCGAGGATTCCGTAAATTAGCAGCAACAATGAGCCTCCAATGCTGAAATACCAAAATGCAATGGGGATGATACTCTTGCGTTCTTTCTCTGAAGCCAACCATTGCACCAAAAATCGCATAAAAAAGACGGCCTGGCCGATAAAGCCCAAAATGGCGATGGGGTCTTTGGCATTCTGTAGGATTTCTTCGAACCAACTCATGAATTCGTTTCCTCGATTTCGGGCACGGCGTTGCGTTTCATCAGCCATTTCACCCCCATGAGGTCCCAGATGCCCACCCAGGCACGATCCCAAACTCCATATTTGGAATTTCCTGCACCGCGTTCGCGGTGACGCACAGGCACAGAGACCGAAGTGCCGCCTGCGCGTCGCACCAGAGCTGGCAGGTAGCGATGCACATGGTCGAACCAAGGCAATGCAAGAAAGGTTTCGCGTGAGAATAACTTGATGCCGCAGCCTGTGTCGGGGGTGTCGTCATGCAACATGCGGGCGCGGATACGATTGGCAAAGCGCGAGGCCCAACGTTTGGAATTGGTGTCTTGGCGATCGACACGATGGCCAATGGCCAGCCACGGAGTTTCAGTAGACAGATTTTCGGGCTTTGCCGCCCACAGTGCTGGAATATCTCCTGGGTGGTTTTGCCCATCCCCATCTAGGGTGGCAATCCAGGGAAAGCGCGCGGCACGCACCCCACTACGCACCCCGGCACTTTGGCCGCAGGGTTTGGCATGCCGAATCACGCGTAACTTGGCATCGCGTGCTCGGCGCTCGGCCAACTCCTGCGGGGTGGCATCGGTGCTGCCATCGTCGACATAGACGATTTCATAATCCTCAAATAGTGGGGCCAAGGCTTGATGAATCTCGTCGATAAGCGGGTTGATGTTGCCAGCTTCGTTGAGGACAGGGACGACGACGGAGATCATGTTTCTGAGGTGGCGTTGGAGCCCGTGGCGCGGCGCAAGCGGGAGGCATGTTGCTGGATTTGAGCAAAAAGTTTTTGCCGAAGGGAATCACGCATATCAAATAGGCGGAAGCCATCCGTTGGGCGCAAGTAGCCTTGGGCTTCGGGGTGGCGCTCAAGCAAGGTATCGCTGCCGAGCTCTTGTTCCAGCTGGAGGAGGCGTTGGCGCTTGTCGAGTAAGGCCTTGGTGAGGATGGGCATGACGATGGAATAATCGCAAGAGAAGCTCTCGGTGGTTTTTCGATAATGTGTTTTATCGACCTTGCCCCAAGTGACCGCTTCGGCGGGGGGGCAGCTCGACAGCGAGCCGTCGGTAACAGGAGCGGTGGTAATTTGGATGTCATAAAGGTAGCCGCGGATATCCTCGAAACCAAATATTTGACTTAAGGCAGGCTCCGGTTGTAGATTGAAATTTTTGGGAACGCCGCCTCCTAGAACGAGGGTGCCCAAGTTTTTTGGTACAGAATCATGAAGCCCCCACCAGTGGTAGGCACAAGATTCCAAGACCTCACCATGAAGGTCGAGCTCAAAGCCGTATTGATCGCCGCAGGCTTCTTTTAGCGCCCAGAGTAGGGTGCTATTGAGGAAGACCGAGCCGTCGGCAGGAGCGCCAACAAAAACAGGAATGGATTTTCGATGACACAAGGCCAACAGGCCTTCGGCGGCGCCTTTTTGTTTTTCGGCTTGGGCAAAATGTGCGCCCAGTCGGTAGCGGAATTCAGGGCCGGTCATCCGCTTTTGAAATTCTGGCAAGCGCAAAAGTCGGCAAAGATAGGCATCGGTGTCGAAAAGGACGGATTCTGGGAAGCCAATGTCGGTGATGCGGATGATTTCTTCCTCGCGTAACTGTCCATCATCCCCAAAGATGGGCACTTCCTGGAAATCATGTTCCTGTACCGAAGCGATGGCGCGGTGGGCATCGTGATAGCAAATGGCGTCGGTGACAGAGATATAGGCAAACCAACCCGTTTCTAAGAGAGGGTTCAGCCAGGAATAATGCTGACCAGAGGCCGTAACGGGGCCGGCAACAGAAAGAGTCATCGGAATGCCTTGGCCGATGGCTTCGTCGAGCAGCATCCAAATCCGTCGCAAGTAAGCGCCGCCGAAAGAAGGAAAACTTCGTTCGAGCAAATTGTCGAGATGTTTGGATGCGGTCACTGCTTGGTGACGCAAGCCGCTTGTTGCAGCCTGGCAGGGTCGACTGCCGACCGGATCCTTGCGGGTTGCCATGGTCGGATTGTAGGAAAAGGCCAGTCCCGATTGAAGGGACTGGCCTAAAGCTTAAGGATTTGCGGTGGGGTGACTAGTTGTAGTCTTCGAATACGGTGAGGACATCCGTATGCCCCTTCGCGCCTTCCATGGAGACGCTATCCGGCAGGTTGTTGGCCACCTCCTGGTCGTAAATGACATTGCAGTTGGTCATGCTGAGGATGCGGTTGAGTACGACGAGCTGACCCTCAAAGGTGGTTTGCTGCGCCAAGTCGATTTGATTGAGGTAGGTGAATCCTTGGATATTGGCTCCTTGGCTGTCGACGATGAGAGTGCAGCCAGGGGCAAGGATACCGATGTTTTGTTCGGCGCCGCTTTGGCCTCCACCAATGGTGTTGTTGTTCAACAGCTCGATGGTGTTGCGCGGTCCTTGGCGTAAATCGGTGCCATTGGGAAGCAAGACTACTAAGCCTCCATTCAGGGTGCATCCATCCACTACTAAATGTTGTCCAGGCTGGAGCTCGACTACAGCGGTATCCTCCAAGTACAGACCTTGCATGGAAGTAGTGTTTTGGAAGAGGGTTTTGCCGCTGCCCTCGTTGGCAAATCCATCCAAGGAAAAGGCGGGGGTTTTGGCTTTATCACCAATGACCACCTCCTTGCCTAAGGATTGCAGATTGTTAGCTTCGTTGTAGCGGTAAAGGGTGCCATCAACACCGGCGCCATTGAAGTTGATGCTGCCGACGCCATTCGAGCTTGAAGTGTGGAAGGAACCTTGACCGTCAGTATCGATTACCCAATCTTCGGCGCGGTCGGGCAAATCAGTAACGATGGCGTCGCCTTGGATGAGGCCCCCTTGCATTTGCAAGTTATCTCCAAGGAATAAGAAGGCGAGATTGGAGGTGCCGCCATCGCCGGTGTAGACGCTCACGGAACTACCGAGTTGAGCCTCTGCTTCGCCATAGATGCCGGCAATTTCCAAAGTGTGGACATAGGCCGAGTTGAAGCTGCTACCGCTATCTTCATCGTCATCACCTTCATGATCATCATCATCGCCGTCGTGGTGACCATCGTCGTCGTCATTGTCGGCGTCATCATCATCGCCATCATGATGGTCGCTGTCATCGTCATCATCCTCAGCGTGGTCGCCGTCATGATGGTCGTCGTCTTCGCAGTCATCGGCGTGGTCCCCGTCGTGATGGTCATCGTCATCATGATCGCAATCCCCATCATGATCGCCATCGTGATGGTCGTCGTCATCGTCATCATCCTCAGCGTGGTCCCCGTCATGATGGTCATCGTCATCATGATCGCAATCCCCATCATGATCGCCATCGTGATGGTCGTCATCATCGTCTTCGTGGTCCCCGTCATCATCATCTCCAGGGTGGTCGCCATCTCCACCGTCGTCCATTTGGAAATCGGGGTCGAAATGGGCCTCAATGATGAAACGGGTTTTACCATCAGGCAAGGTCCACCCTTCGCTGCCCGTTCCGGTCCAATTCGGGTCAATCATCAGCCTACGCTGCGCATATTCCAAGCCGGATTCCACGGCGAATTCTGCAGTCAAGGAACCAGCTTCATCACGGACCGTGTTCATGGTGTCATTAATGCCCGCCTGAAAGGAGCTTGCAACGGCTGCGAGCAAACTGGTGATGAGAATCACCAAAATCAAGATGGCGCCTTGTTGGCTTGAGTTGTGTTTGTGTGAGGCAATTCGCATGGCTGAAAGAGGGTGACATAAAGACCCCTTGCCTCCCATCAGCGGATGTAATTGAAATCACTCAATAAAATGTCGAAAAAAAGGCCGCCGACCATAGTCGACGACCTAACGGGGAAGGAAATTATGGTACTGTTGGAGCCTCAAAAAGCTCTCTGAGTTGGCGAATGCGGACTTTAGCTAATTCTCCAAAAAAAGTAAGGCTTGCAGGGGGGGTGCTGGCAATCTTTGGGTCATATCGGAAAATTGAGTCATAAATCTGAAGGGCGGAATTCAAAATTATGAGAATTCCACGGTGATGAAGGCGATGGACTTGATTCATGGAATGCAACACAGAAAAACCCGTTACCGATTGGCGATCACTGCCGGATATGGTGAGTTGAGCACCGGGTGCAAGGATTCCAACATTGCTTAGTCCAGGAGAGCCTCCTCCAAATACATTTTCCCCCTGGAGCCTTAGATAATTGCGGGGAGAGGTTGCTGGGTCATAATCATTTTCTACCCAAATAATAAGGCCGCCAGAAAAATGGACATCCGCTAAGGTAAGAGTTTGGTTGGCATCAAGCAGAAAAACGGCAGTTTCTGGAATTTCAAGATTGCTTAGCTCTAATACATGGTCGAACATCCTTATAGCAGGGGTGTCCCCTGAAAGAGTGGTAAAGTCCCAGCCAGGATAATGGATCGGCTGTTTTTCTTGGACTTGCTTCGTTGCCCAGGCGTATTTTTTTGAACGGAAATGAAATAATGCCCCGCTGGAATCGACCCGGTCAAGATTGATCGAAATAGAATGGTTGTTTGCTATCTTGCTCCAGACGCCACTCACTAAAACTCCTTTTTTGCGAAGATGGAGGGGAGAGGAAATAGTGGGGAGATTCCACGCAAGTTGTTTGAATGACTGGCGAATTCTTCCAAACCTGGGGTCCATTTGAACCAGAGGAATAAGGTCCAGTCGAAAACCCCAAAGCCAACCAGGTTGGTCTAGAATTAGGAAGTCTCCATCAATCGCGATGTTGGAACCACTGATGTCGCCAAGAATGGAGATGGCTTTGTCGAGTAGTGGATCTCCAGGGTCTACTTGCAGCTTGGTACTAAAGCGGGCCATGGACGATGCCTGTCGGCCTTCGACAATCAACTCCACCTCCGTCTCCAAGGTCGAGGATTGGGGACCAGGCTGGCGAGTAATCAGGAAGGTGGCCCCTTCCGCATAGCTGATGGCACCGTCATTTGTGCCGGACCACAATGGGTTGAGAAAGAGTTGGCGCTGGGCGTACTCAAGACCGGATTGAGCTGCTAAATCTGCATGGAGCGTGGCTGCCTGATCTCTTGCAATCTGGATTTGGGTCCCCATGGAACTGGCAAAAGATAAGGCGAGAGTGGCAATCATGCCAGTAACCAACAGGACCAATAACAGTACTGAGCCTGCTGACTTTGGAGCGAGGAACTTTGCTTTAGATATCATTCCTCCGAATCCAAGTTGCTCCGGCAACTTCAAACGTGCGCTCTTCGGGCATAGGTACCTTGCCGGCGAGTTCTCCAGCATCTAATCCCATGACCCATTCCACTTTGACACGCGTAATGGCCGTGGCGCCGTTGATTTCTTTGGATTCCTTGACTAGGTTGAAAACACGAAGATCCGTGAGTACAACATCCTCTTCATCCTCGCTGCGAACCAAGAGTTCCTTGTCAACAGGATCCCAAGAATAGGTGACCTCTTCGGGGTCTAAAGTACCGGTAGTTTTAATCTTAATTTCCCAGCCCTCGTTGGCGCTGCCGTCAATCTTGATGTTGGAGGAGTAACGGAAATCTTTTAACATTCGGTCGAGGGAACGTCGAGCATGCACATTGGTTTGTACAATGACATCACCTTCTCTCACTACGGAAAGAGTCTCGCTAGTGCTATAAAGGGCACCAAAGAGGAGCACCATGGCAATGGAGGTGGCAATCATGATTTCAATTAGGGTGAAACCACTTTGTTTTTGAGAGATTTTTTTCATGATTAGTCATCCTCCGGATTGGCAATGTCGGCAGAAGAAGCTGAGATACGTGCGCACAAAGCGTCGAGTTGCACATTCCAAACTTGATTGCCAACGACTACTTGGAAAGAGGCACTCTCTGCCGCACGCCCGTTGGGGAGGAAGGAGAAATCCGTCTGTGCATCCCCGGCGGGGCGTAAATCAACTCCAGCTGGTGCTTGGTGCCAGCCTTCCGCATCAGAGGTTTGATTGACAAGAGGGCTCCCGTCTTGCTTCAAGGTGCGCCACCGCTCCGAAACAGTATCAATTTGAAGCGTGGTCGTTTCCCAGCTGCGTCGGGCATGAGACCTTGCGCGTACTGCGTCAGAAACAATAATGCGAACCACCGAGCCTGCAATATCGTTGTTTTGGGCTGCTGGCACAGCCATGGCGAAAAGGGTGATACCGATGGCCACTACCATAATGACCTCGGCAAGGGTAATTCCTCGTTCTAGTGCTCTGCGATTAACCATAAGGCCTCCATCAGTTCTTGTTCATTACGCATGGCGGTAACGGTAACCACACGCGTTCTTGAGGTGGCGGGATCCACAACTTCACTGGGGTTGTAGTCGCTTACGGCCTGCACAGATATTTTGAGGCTAATGTCGTCCGTGTTCGGCATTGGGCTTCCATCGCCAAGGACTGGCGTCATCGTCGTGCCGTTTCGCAAGTCCATGTCATCAATGCTTTCATGGAAAGTAAATTCTCTAAATTCACGTATGGCAGAAGCTGCAACGGCAGAATTTTGAGTTCCACTAATCGTGCTCATGCCAACACGGAGGGCCACAATCGCGGAAGTGCCAACCATCACGATGAGAACCACCGCGATCGCCACTTCGATGAGGGTAAATCCATTCTTTCTGCGTTTTTTCATGATTATCCGACGAACTTAGCCATAGTAAGGATGGGCGTCATCAGAGATACCACGATGAAACCAACCACTGCCCCGGCGATGACGACCGTGGCAGGGCCCAGCAAGCTGGTGAAGGCATTGAGTGCGGCTTGGGTTTCGCGATCGAGAAACTCAGCCGCTTTCCGCAGGCTCGTATCCAGGGATCCTGAGGATTCTCCCGCAATAATCATCTGAATGAGAGCAGGAGGGAGGTCTTCGCCTTGAAGGGCGGTGTACATGGGTTTGCCATCGCGAACGATGAGAGCCGTTTTTTCCCAATGGGCTTGAAGTCTGGGCAATTGAGCCACCTGCCGAGCATGTTCCAAACCAGTCAAAATGGGAACGCCGGATTCTAGGGTGAGGGCAAGGGTGCCGACCGATCTTGATAGGTAGGCCTTGAAAATCAAATCACCAACGACTGGGACATGGCTAATGACGTCGAACATGGCATTGCGCGATTTTTTGGATCGCACCAAAAAAATCACCCCAGCCAGGAAAATGCCAAACCCGGCCAGGACCACCATAGGCTCAGAGCGTAGGGTTTGGCTAGCGCCGAGAACGAGTTTGGTGGTCCAAGGAAGTAATTCCGGCTTTTTCATCATCAAGCCTTCAAATTTCGGCACCAGGAAATAGAGGATTCCGGTCGTCATGACCACGGTCATAAACATGAGGAATCCTGGATACATGAGAGCGCCGCGGATTTTACCTCCCAAAGTAATCTGGTTGTCTAGCAGTTCAATGGACCGCTGTAAGGATTCATCAAGAGCACCAGATTGCTCACCAGCCGCAATTAGGTGAACCACATAGGAAGGGAAGCAGTTGGGGAGGCATTTAAAGGCAAAGGATAAATCATGGCCACCTTCGACTATGGAGGTGATTTTCACCAAAACCCTTTCCGCTGGCGGGGTTTGTGCATGCTCAATCAAAGTACGCAAGGCTGCAAGCAGTGGAACACCTGCTGCGAGCATTGCATTCATTTGAATTAGGATTTGCAAGGCTTCTTTTGGCTTCAGCTTAATCCGCAAATCGGTGAAGGCTTCCGTGTCGCCAATCTCCGTGCTGCGTTGTGCATCTTCCGTGCAAACGCTACCGCCGAAGCATTCTTGCTCTTGTTTTTGTTGCTTCTTGAGAATTGTTGCTAAGCTCAAACCTTGCCTCCAGCTCGAATGGCTTCTTCCAAAGTGGTGATTCCGCGATTTACACGATCCATGCCATCTTGCAAAAGACTCGACATGCCTTCAGCAATGGCCACGCGTCGTAACTCTGCTGAAGGAGGATTGGTTGCGATGAGATCTTGAAGGTTGTTCGTCACCTTCATCACCTCAAAAATCCCGCGTCGCCCGTCATATCCGGTATGGCGGCAAGAGGGACATCCAGATGCGGCGAAATGGGGGCCATCCGCCAATCCCTCTGTTCGGTACTGGGCAACAACTTCTGCTGGATAGTCCACAGGCTTCTTGCATGATTCGCACAAGCGCCGAACCAAGCGTTGAGCCACCACTGCACGCAGGGTTGCCGAAACTAGGAACGGTTCCATGCCCATTTGAATTAGACGGCTAGCTGCACCTGGGGCATCGTTCGTATGCAAAGTGGCGAGAACCAGGTGGCCGGTAAGGGCCGCCTCGACTGCGATTTCAGCCGTTTCGTAATCTCGAATCTCGCCAATCATGATGACATCGGGGTCTTGCCGCAGGAGCGCGCGAAGGCAAACATCAAATTTCAATCCTGCCTTCTCGTTGATCTGCGTCTGGTTCACCCCCTTTACGGCTCGCTCTACAGGGTTCTCCACCGTAGAAACATTAGTTTCTGGATTGACGATTTCATCGAGCACACTGTATAGCGTGGTGGTTTTGCCCGAGCCCGTGGGTCCCGTCACTAAAACCATGCCATGGGGGAGATGGATGGCTTCCTTAAGCCAAGTCTTGTTGTTGCCAATCAGCCCCAACTTGTCGAGCTCTAATGCGGTGGTGGTGCGGTCGAGGATACGCATCACCGCCTTTTCTCCATTGACCGTTGGCAGGGTATTCACCCGCAAATCCACGTCTCGTTGGCGATCTTGGTAATGAATGCGCCCGTCCTGGGGCAGGCGCTTTTCCGAAATATCGCATCCTGCAGAAACTTTGATTCGAGCAACCAAGGAATGCCCAATGTTGGGGTTGAGGCGGGCGACTTCATGGAGACGACCATCGACCCGATAGCGCAACAGATAAAATTCGGGAAAAGGCTCAATGTGAATATCGGATGCGCCCTCAATTATGGCATTGATTACAATTTCATTGAAGCGGTCTTCGGTGCTCACCGACTCTTCATCCATGTGCGTCTCGCCAGTACCACTGGTGGCGATAGCGCGTTGAATCTGGTCTAGCCCAGCATGGATGGCGGCGGGAGTGGCTACCGTGGTAATCACCGATAGCCCGGTGTATTTGCGCACTACATCAGCCGCGTAAACATCAGCTGGGTCCTTCAGCGAAACGGCGAGGGTGTCTCCGAGGCGCAAGTAGGGAAGAATGCCATGAACCCGCAACTCGGCGAAAGGAACTTCGCATTCAAGAGCAACATCAAGTACACCTTCGGCAAGGGGATCGAGGAAGGGAAGTCCATGCTGCATAGCCAAAGCACGCGCCAACTGCTCTTCCGTAATCAACTCCTCTTCGACTAATACTTGTCCTAAGTAAGTGTCGGGGCGCTCCTCCGCTTGGCGTACGGCTTTTTCAAGCTCATCCTGCGTGAGATAACCAAACTGGATTAGAACCTCACCTAGGCGAGTTCCTAGCTCCGCTTCTGGCACTGCGTTTTCTACGCAGTCGGGGAAGACCATCAAGTCGTAGAGGTTAAAGGCCCTCCGCGCAGCAAGTAACGGCGCCGTGGGGGAGGTGATTGTGATTTGTTTGCCGTCGAGCTTGGCCCGACGTAAGCCATCCAGCAATAAGGCCAGGCCCGCAGAATCCAGAGTGGTAACTTGGCTACCGTCGACGGCGACGCAATCCTCTAGTTGGACCTGATCCCACAGGTCCTGAAGGTCCTCGGCGCGTGAACGGTTGAGTACCGGTGGCAGTGCGAGGGTGGATTGTTCTTGTTTGGTTTCCACGAGGGGGAGTGGTCACGAAAAACTAGGTGTCTTCCGTGCCGTCAGCAGTTTGCTCTGCGATTTTTTGTTCGACGTAATGCAGTAGAAGTTCCGCCGACTTTAAGTCTGGCCTTTCGCGAAGGGAGAGGAGGAGGGAAGTTTTGGCTTTGCCGAAGCGTCCAAAGTGAATGTCGAGTTTCGCTTGCAAGAGATGTCCGCGCCATCCGCGAACACCAGTGGGAACTTTTTGCAATTGCATGTCCGCCAATTCAAAGCGACGCTGCTCCCACAGTACGCGGCTGAGGCCGAGTCGTACTTCGGAGTTTTGCGGCTGAGACTCCACTAAGAACCGGTAAAGGTTGGATGCGGCATGGAAGTCCCCTTTTTCCTCTGCCTCGCGTGCAGCCTTGACCATAGGGTCTTTGGTGGTTGGATCTCCGCCCAGGGCAAACTGCACAGATTCAGGAGTTGGTGTGTTGGGGTCGATGGCAATAGCCTTGCGATAAGCTTCGGTAGCACCTTCGAGGTCGCCTTCCGACAGCATCAAATCACCAGCCAGCGACCAGGAAGTTGCATGCTTGGGGTCTTCGGTGAGCATGCGGTGGACAAAATCTTTGGCCTCCTTGGTCTGCCCCATGGCGGAATAATGGGTGAGAATTGCCCGCGCAAATTGCGGGTCATGCTCGACGGCGTCCCAAGTTTTTTCTAGAGTTTGGGTGGCTTCTTCTGGGCGCTGGTTTTCTGCCAATGCAGCCGCATAGACCATATTAATCTCAGGATCGTTAGGATCAGTTTTGGCTGCACGTTCGGCATAAGTCAGTGCCGTTGCCGCATCGCCCTCAGCCAAATACAGGCGTGCCAAAGCAGCGTGACAGGCGGTGTCCCCCGGATCCAATTCACAGGCTTCGCTGAGGTATTCGCGTGCTTGCTGCACCAATCCTTTCTCCAGGGCGCGGAAGGCAAATGTGCGCAAAATGCTGCCTCGGGCTTTGCTCCATTCCGTTGGATCGGCTCCTTCTGGAGCTTGCTGTACCACCATTCCGTCTTCGCTGCGCACTTGATTGATGGTTTGCGCTGTGGGTTGGGTGGACGTTTGAGGTGCAGTGGAGCATGCCGAGGCAAGGACCAGCAGACAACCAGGGAGTATGGCCTGTTTCATTGACTATCCTCCTCCTCACGGAGGTCATCGAGAAAATCGATGGTATCTTTCAGTTCTTCGCTTTCTTCAAGCTGGGCGTGGATCTCGCGGCGGCAGTGATCGGCTAGGGCAGCGAGGTCGGGGTCGGCGGGCATGGCCGAAAGACCCCATTCGGCTTTGGCAAGGGCCGCAGCTGGATCGCCAGCGGCAAGAGCCGTGGCTGCTTCGCCGTAAAGGCGTCTGGCATAACCGGGCCGTAAGTATCCATTGTGAGAAGCGGCAAGGTGGGCGCGCGCACTATCAATGCGAATGCGTGCCTGTTCGCTGCGTTTGGCTAAACTCTGGTCGTTGACGATATGTGGAGTAAGCAGAATGATGATTTCATTTTTGCTTTCCACTTGTGTTTCCGAGCGGAACAGTTGGCCGAGGTAGGGAATAGACCCAAGAAAAGGAACTTGATCAATTTGGGTGTCTTCGCCGCTTTCAATTAAACCGCCAATGACCACGGTATTTCCTTCTTTCACCAAAATGTTGGTTCGCAGCTCCGTGGTTGTCTCTTCCGGCAAGCCCAAGGAATTGATAAAGCCATCGGATTTCTTGGGGAAGATTTCCATGCGGATATAGCCGTCATCGGTGACGAAAGGACGAAACACCAATGAAGTGCCAACCTCAAGGAAAGAAACAGACTGCAGGGTGCCAGTTTGGGTGGTGTTGGAGGTGACGTAGGGGAGCTTGCGCCCTACTAAGAGTTCCGCAGCATGACGGTTGACGGTGAGGATTTGGGGATTTGACAGCACGGTGGTGTTACTAACGCTCTCCAGCGCTTGCACGAACATGCCAATTTGATTGCGCAAAATTCCAAAATGAAGCCCCTTGGAGCCAGAATCAGTGAAGCCTCGTTGGGAAATACCGCCCAACCATCCCTGAAGTTGGTTGCCCTGCACCGGTGTGGTGGTGATACCGTCGCTGGGAATCGCGCTTCCCTGCATCGCTTGGAAGTCGATGCCGCCAAAGGCCGTAAAGTCGACGCCAAGTTGGGCATCATCGCTTAGGCGTACAGACAAAATCGTGGCTTCGACCAGGATTTGGGTGGGCGGAACGTCCAAAATCTCAAGCAGGTCATAAACTTTCTGCACGGTGAGGTCGCTTGCATAAAGCACTAGGGTCTCCCGGGAGGCCTCTTCCTTGCCACCTAGCTCGCTGGTATCCAAACCAGATTGTGAATCCATTCCAGAAATGATTTTTTCCGGGCCCGCAAACAGAGGTGCCAACATAGCCATCGCCTCTTTAGCCCGGATGTGATTCAAACGGATGACGGTTGGCAAAAATTTTGATGCTGCGGCAGAACCGGGAGGAGCGGCTGGCATCGGTTTGATAACGATAAAGTTGCCGTCAATCTCATAGGTGAAGGAGTTTGCAGCGAGTAGTTGTCGCAAAGCTTCTTGCACAGGAGCGTCAAAAAAGTTCATGGTGACCGTGCCAAGCACGTCCGGGCCATAGACCAAGTTGAGCTGATAATTGGTGCTGAATAACTCGAGGATTTCCCCCAAGTCCTCGTCCTGGAAATTGACGGTGATGGTGGCGTCAGGATCCAGATGCTGGAAGGGCAAAGGAACTTCCGCTTGAGGCTGCTCAGGAGCAGGTGTTTCCTCTTGCGCAGTGGCGTGGCTGCTAAGGACGGCTATCAGGCCGATAGCCGCAAGAAATCGTATGTTAGACATGTTGTTCAGGCTCCGTCTTGATCCCGACCCAATAGGCCGGGGAGTTCAATCCGCAGGGTGTAGGTGCTGTCGCCGTAGCTGAGCTCTACTTCCCGCGTACCGATGGCTCTAACTACATATCGGACGGTTTCCTGGCCAACCTGAACGACAACTGTCTGTCCTTCCTGTACACGCTCGCCATTGATGACAGCAAAGGTGGCATTTCCGAAGCGCGCGGTGGTCGTTAATTTGAGACGTAAATCCCTAAAATCAATGACAGCCGTAGTTTGAGTGTGCGCTGGGGGTGCTTCGGCAAGGGGGGCAGTGGGCAAAGGCACGTCTTCTTTGGTGTTTAGAAGATCATTGATTGGGGTCAACTCTTCAATCGCTCCGGTGTGGACTTGGCGCTTCAAGGCTGCCGGCCAAAGCTCCAAGCGCGAAACGGCCTGCTCGTAATTTCGGATAACCCCGCTTGCAGCGGTTGCCGTAGAGTTGGTCGTAGAGGGGCCAACCGAGGTGTTAGGGGTTGCTGCTGCTGGCGTTACCGTGGTTGCTGCTGCTGCCGTTGGAGGCGGGGTCGTTTTCTTTCCCTTGCCAAACAGAGTGCGTGACCAAGTCAGCGCAGTCAGCACTACCATGACCACCAAGATGGTGATTTTTTTCTTTTGAGCCTTTTGCTGCGCAGCATTGAGTTCCCTAGCCATGGTGCTGAGTCTCCTGTTCATGGCCTTCTGGCATCATCGGGATGAGGACCACCCCAACTAGGCGCACAGCACCTGTGGTGGAATTAGGATACTCTTGCGAAGGCAGGATGAAGCTGAGTTTTTCAAAGCGGACATAGTGTTGTCCTTGCTCAAGTCGGTCGACCAGCTTCACCAAGTCGCTATAACGACCTTCGCCAGAAACCATGAAGCGTACCGAAGAATCCCCTTCGATCGCCGGCTTAGGCTGAATGCGCAATTCGCAGTTCAGTTCTTCTGCTGTGTCGTAAATCCGTTTTTGCACCAAATGCGGATTCAAGTCGTTGGCAAGATTGTCAAGTGCCGCATCTGCAATCGGGCGAAATTCGTTCCAGGTTGCACTCAGAGAGTCTCTTTGCGTGGGCAGAAGTTTGTTTTGCTTTTGGACGTTGAGGGCATTTTCCTGTCGTTGGATATAGCTCACTCGTTCTGCCAAGGTGGGGCCCAATTGCACACCCCACAAAATCCCTGGAATGACCAGGAACCCGGCGAAAAAGGCGAGGCGATAGGGGGAGAATTTCATTTCCTTCCTCCCTTGTGCATGGTGGGTTTATCAAACCCTGGCAGTAGCAGTGGTGCGCTAAGGTGAATTACCGCCCGCACGGTATCGCTCATGTTGGTGACCAATTCCGTATTGTCTCCAATCCACGCTTGACTAAAACCAGTGTATTGGCGTAGGCGTTCGGGGAGTTCCAACAAGTTTCGATCGCCGCGAACTAGGGCGGTAATATTCAAATGGATTTCTGCCGATTCAATTTTGGTGATGCCCTTGCGGCGTATACTATGCTCCCATTCAATCTTTTCAATTTGTACATATTCGCCAACAGCACTGGCGAGCTCTGCCAATATTCCACCAATTGCAGGCATGCGCAGGTGATCGGAAAGAGGATCCAGCATCTTGGCATAGGCACTCATTTCCTGATAAATGGCTTGGAGTTCTTGGCCAGCCTGGGTCTCCGCGGCGTTCGGCGCTTCTGCCAATTCCGCTAAATCACGCTGGTGCTGAGCCTCAAGATTGACGGCAGCTCCCAAGCCCAGGCAAATCACGAGGAAAAGGCTGAGGATGCCCAAGCGCCGGGGGGTGCGTCGCCGCTCTAGGTGGGCCTGGTAGGCTTCGATGGGCAAAAAATCGGCAGTTCTCATACATACCCCCTCATGGCGAGTCCCAAGGGAATGCACCATTGGTGTTGGTCTTCTAAAACAGAGTGGGGGGCAGTGATGCCGAGGGCGGTAAAGGGCTCGGCAATTTGGGTGGGCAAACCCAAAGCATTGCCGAGGGAGGTTTCCACTTCTGGCAACTTTGCACCCATGCCCGCAAGCTGGACATGGGCCAATTTTGCTCCTCGGTGGCGATTGGCAAAGTGGCGCAAGCAGGCGCGGACTTCTTGCGCCAAAGCCTCCGCTTCAAGGCGAAGGGCATGCAGAAGTTCTGCCGCATGGCCTACTGATTTGTCCGTAACTTGTTGGATGGATTCCCGGCTGACTTGGCGAGTTTCTTCCTTTTCACTTTCCTGAAATCCGGTAATCATTTCTGTGATAGCCGCGGAATCCGGCTGCGTAAAGCGGGCGAGGGCTTTTTCTAGGGTTTGCAATAAACGCTCCCCAGTTAGTTGCATCGGTTTCAAAAAACGAAGTTCGCCACCATGCACAATGCCAAAAATAGAATGGCCAAATCCAATATGGAGGAAGCCCCAAGGATCTTCCATTTCTGGCTGGGTTGCGATAAGCGTTCTGGCCAAGGGGAAAGCAGAAATTTCTAGGCTGACGGCGCGGAAGTGGAGGTTGTCCACCGCACTGAGGCAGCGTCGCATCTCCGCTTGGCCCAAGGCGAGAAGCAACAATTCTTCGCGTACATGCTGTTCGTCAGCCTTTGCCTCGCCACCGGTTAAGGGCATGTAGCGATAAACCACGCCTTCCGGATCTTGGATGGAGCGCATGGCGGTTTCCTTGAGAGTTTGGCCAATCTTTCCTCGGTTGTGAGGATCCACCGGAACCAAAGAAACGGCAACTTGCTCTCCGGTCACACTGAGCAAGCAATCTTTGCCGCGCAACTTGAGGTCTTTCAGTTTCGGGGCAAGGCCCTCGACCGCAGAGGTATGCCGAGCATTACCGGCTCCCTCCACGACTTCAGCACACCGCACGCTCCATCCACCGGGCCCACCATTCAATTGCAAAAGGCGGGTGTCTAAGGCACCGAAATGGACGGCGATTGGGGAATGGCGTGTGACGAGTCTCACAATGAGGATTTCCTACGAATCGCCCATTTCATCGGCCAGCTTGGGCCTGTCCCTTAAGCTAGAAATGCCTAGACCAGGGCGATGCACAAAGTGACGAAGGCCAGGAGGGCGTAAAGGGCCTGGGGCGGGCGCTTGTTGTAGGGATTCATTAGAGGTTGAAAACCGGGTCCCCATTGCTGTCGGTGGCCGTACTGTTGATTTTGAATGCCCCGGTGTCGGCCCAGAAAATCCAACCCGTGTTATCGTCGGGCCCAGCAAAGACAGCGCCAGGTTGAACCACGAGGACAGTTTCGAGGTCATTAAATGGGTTGGCCGGAAAGGATTCGGTGAGATAGGGGCCGTAGGGATATCCCGCAGTACCCTGGGCCGCAGTATTGCCGTCGGCATCGGATGCCATGCGCAATTGGGCATCCAAGGTTGCTGCCGACCAAATCCCGTTGCTGTCCATGCCGGGAAACTGTTCTTGGTGCTGGAAGGCATAAAAGTCGACAGCAGTGCGCACGCGACTGAGCATCGATTGGGCGGCGGCTACTTCTGCGTTGTCTACCGAGTCGGAGAACGCTGGGATTGCCATACCAGCCAAAATCATCAAGATGGTGACCACGATGGACAGCTCCATCAAGGTGAACCCTCTGCATGGTTGGTGGAAAGATTTCATGGGTCGATTGAGGACACTCCTCTATGACCCTTTGCGGCCTTTTGCGCTCGAGCTGAAGTAGATTAAGGCAGGAATTTTTTGGCTTGCTTCAGCTTCGCTGGCAAATACTCCTCGATTACGAAATTAAGACCCCATTTGGCAAATGCCTGCTGTTCCGCGCGGACGCCCATTTTCAGCATTTGCTTGAGCGCACTTTTCCACTTTGGGTAAGACTGGAAAAATGGATCGTTTTTCAATGCATCCTTGGCGCGTTTGATGTCCACGGGCTGCAGTGGGTGGGTGGCATCTTCAAGGCCGAAATCGAGGATGTCTTGCGGGGTTACACCTAGGTATTTGGCGGTGGGGACGCAAAAGGTTTTGTTGACATGGGCAGCTTGTCCAGAACCCACCTTGAGTGTGCGGTAAATATTGCAAATGCCGTAGGGATCGCAGTCGACGAAGGCGTAAACGGGAAGTTTCAACCCTTCCGCAAGACGGCGTACAAAACGTCGGGTGGCGCGGGTGGGCACGCCGCCCATCTCAATCAGAATGCAGTTGGCCGTCCGCCAATAGCGATGGTGATTGAGGCGTTGAAACATACCGCCGGTTTCAATGGCGAGCACGAACTCTGCAGTGGTTTCAAAGCCCAAGTGGTCGACCGCGCTGGGGATGGTGTAAGCTCCCGATCCCATAGCCGAGCAATCAGAGCGAATAGCCTCCCCAGTTTCGGGATCGCGGTCGATTACGGTGAGTGCGCCAACTACGGACCCTCCATGCTCTTCTGGAACAAAGCGCAAAATCTCACGGGTAATGTCTTTTACCGAAAACATGCCCTCGATGTCGTCGAGCACGGTGTCCGACTCCCGCTGTTCATTGAATTTCGCTTCTCCCCAGTTTTTGGATACGTAGTAAGCCTCTCGTTTGGTTGCGAAGTCGTCGTCGCCAACCATGTCTTGGGCCAAAGACATGAGTCGCAAAGTTTGGGCGAAAGTTTTGACGGAGTTGACGTCTAAAGTTCGGGTTTTCATATTGCCTTTCAGCTCAAAATAGCCCAATTTGGGGTCGTAGGTGACATTGGCCAAATTCCTTTGCGGCATGGTCATATTGGGGAGGCGGCCTTTGCGCGCGTCTTGATAAACGTCTTTCGCCACCTCCTCGATGGAGCTAAGAGCCACGGCTTTGAGGTTTTTTTTGCCTTTCTTTTCCGTTGGACCCACCACCCGTTTTTGTGCCTTCTTTTTGCGAACGGTAGCTTTCTTCTTCGTAACTTTTTTCTTAGCAGCCATTGATTCTAGATTTTGCGCGTGGTTTCCATGGTGTCGCGAAGTGTTTCCACGATTTCCTCGCGCTCTTCATTGCTGATTCCCAAGATCTCTTGCAGACCAATGCCCACATGAGGAAGATATTTTTCGATGTAGCTTCGTTTTTGAAATTCGGAAGCCACCTTTTTGCCTTTGCGAATGTGAGATCCTAGTTTGCGGCCAGCCTCTTGCAGTGCCAATTTCACTTCCTTTAGAATTTCAGGGTAAGGCGCAATCGCTTCTTTGGCTTCCGAAGTAAAGGGCACCCACACACTGGCCATGTGAATCAAGATCACTGCCGAGCCGATGGGTAGTGCGCCTTTGGATTGACTCAAACCGTAATTTTTCCACGAAGTTTGAGTTACGGCCTTGGTGAAGCCGCACCCCGATTGTTGAAAGAGGAGGGGGACGCGGTTGGCGAAACGCAAAACGCGCACTGGTTCATCGGCATTGCCCAACAAATCTTCGGTATCGATGGTGCGCTTCTTTTTCTTTTTCGCAATACGACCTTTTTCGTCGACTTCGAGCTGGTCGACACCGGGTTTGCCCCAGGCAATCCCCACCTCAATTTGGAAGGGATTGCCGCGGTAAACCGAAGGCGGCCGCGTACTGACCGCATAGAAATCGGCGTCGCATTCTTTCATCAAGCCTTCGCGGATGCGATCTTCGCCAATCGGCGACAAGCAATTGGTAGGGGGGGAAGAAATCTTGGTGTTCTGGATGGCGCGAAAGAGGTTGTTGGCTTCATCACGGGCGATGCGGCTGGGATAGGATCGCTCTCCCAACTTGGCGGCTTTGATGATTTCCTTGGCCACTTTTGGGCCTACGCGACAAAATTCCTCTTGTAAAAAACCACTTAACCAACGTGAGTTGGTGTTTCGCAGCATTTTCATCAATTCGCCCAGCTCTACCCCGTAAGGGTGGGGTTTGATTTCATCAGGCAAGTCCGGCACGGCCTTGATGGCGCGTTCATACACCCGTGGCTCTTCCATGCCAGGTGCGCGATAGCGAATTTCGGCATGCGGATTGGCGACCGCAGTTTGCTTAATGTAATCATCCACCGAGCGCAAGCCGCGTTGGTAGCTGGCTTCGATATCGATTTCGAAACGGGTGCCATGCTTGCGATGCCAGCTGGCATGCTCCTCGTCTTTGGTAATCAGCGCCTTGTTTTTGGTGAGATCCATCTGCATCTCAAAGGCGTGCATCTTGCCACGCTTGGTTTTGGACCAAATCCGTGGCCCCTTGCCCACGGTCATCTGCCCATAGAGTCCGGCAGCCGAGATGCCGATGCCTTGTTGGCCCCGAGATTGGCGGCGGCTGTGGAATTTCGAGCCGTAGAGCAATTTGCCAAAGATATTGGGAATCTGCGCTTTGACGATGCCAGGGTCATTGTCCTCGATGGCGACGCGAAATCGGTCTTCTTCCAACTGTTCGATTTCGACCAGGATTTCAGGCAAGATGCCGCCTTCTTCACAGGCATCCAAAGAGTTGTCGACAGCTTCTTTGATGGTGGTGAGCAGGGCCTTGCGGGGATTGTCAAAGCCCAATAAATGGCGGTTTTTCGCAAAAAACTCGGAAACCGAGATTTCGCGTTGGGATTGCGCCATTTGCTCGGCGGTGCGATGTGCCTTTTTTGCCACGATTGCCTGTCTCCATGCGGTTTTGCGGATGTCGGCCATGCTGGGATGGGCCTGAATCCTGCCTAGAGCAGCAGTTTGGCGATATTGTGCTCGGATTTCCAGCTAGAAACCGCCTTGGTTTTATGTGGACGGCCTGAGGGAGGGCGGGAAGGAGGCTGTCTAATTCCCCCTATTTGTAGGAAATCGCTTTTTTAAACAGACCCCTAAAGCCATGTAAATAAGTATTTTTTAGAAAAGCAACTTCCTTGTAAAAGAAAAGCAACATCCTTGCCGATAGGAGCTGTGAACCCCTTCCCCAGGATCATCCCGATGACCACCTCACCAAAAAGCCCTGCAAAGAACATCCACTCTGCCACCTCTGTCTCGAAGTACGAGGCGGAAATCGACCAATGGCGCCACCTGGTTTGGTATGTCGTCAATCGCATCAAGGCGCGGTTGCCAATGAGCGTTTCCGAAGAGGAGCTCTTTTCTGCTGGCATGTATGGTCTTATGCGCGCTGCCCGTTCCTACGACCCGACAAGGGGAGCCGGTTTTAAGACCTACGCCTACCACCGCATTCGCGGAGCCATTTTGGACGACTTGCGGCGCCTTGATTTCTTGCCGCGCTCGATGCGTGATCGCGCACGTAAAACAGGGGAAGAGGTGCCCTCCGTGGTTTCCATTCCAACCGATGAGGATGGGCATGAATGCTTGGCCGCCCGTCCAATCGAGGCCGCGTCCGAGCGCGCTGACTTGCATGAAGTCTTGCAAGAGCAAATTGATAAGCTGCCTGACAAAATGCGCATTGTGATGTCTTTGTACTACCGTGATGGTCTCATCATGCGGGAAATTGGCGAAAAACTCCATTTGACCGAGTCGCGAGTCAGTCAAATCCACACCAATGCTGTACAGCGACTGCGGCGGGCCATGCGCTTGGCCAACGGGGAAATTTAGACCTCGGCACGGTAGGATGGATTTATGCGGCAATGCGCCGTCCAACCCGTCCATCTTTTCTTTCGCTGTGGCCTAGGCCTTTGCTTGGGCTGGTCGCTTTGGCTTGCCCCTGTCGCGGCCCAAGAGGGGGTGGAGCCTGCCGCAACTGAAACGACCGTCGGCTTGCATTACGACATCCAAGTGCAGCTGGAGGCTGATGGCCATGCGCTTCGAGGGCAGATGGTGGTGGAGTGGCACAACAACCAACCCCAAGCTACCCAAGAATTGCGTTGGCATGTTTACAACAACGCGTGGGAGGGTATGCAGTCCTTGTGGATGCGCGAAGCTCAGTTGCAACAATATGAGCGCAGTCCCAAAACTTGGGGCCATACCGAAGTGGACTCCGTCCGGGTGTTGCAAATCACCGATGGCCAGCACCAGAATTTGTTAACGGCCCCGACGGCAGTGGAATTTCAGTATCTGCCGCAAGTGGGGGCGCCCCTCGACCGCACTGTAGCCAAGACCTCGCTGCCAGTGGCGGTGGTTCCCGGTGGTTTTGTGCAGGTGCAGCTGCAGTTTCGCGCTACTTTACCGCAAGCCTTCCGGCGTAACGGCTGGGGGAGCGGCGGCTATTTCCATGCTGCGCAATGGTTTCCCAAGCTTGGAGTGTGGGAGGGCCAGGGTGAACAGGTGCATTGGAACTGCCCGCCCTATCGCTTTCTTTCCGAGTTCTATGCCGATTTTGCTAACTACAAGGTCGCCGTTACCTTGCCAGCTTCCTATGCTGGTCACTTTGTTGCTAGTGGCACGGTGCTGGGTTCCGCCCCTGCCCAGAATGAAGATGGCACCATCACTTATTTCACAGAAGCCGAGCGCATTCACGATTATGCTTGGACGGTCGACCCCAAGGCCATAGTCTATGAGCGGGAATTTCGTGCCGAAAACTACCGGGATGAAGCCGAGGAGCAACTCGTCGCCGAAGCCTTGGGGAAAACCGTGGAGGCGGTGCGGCCCCAGCCCACGCGCATGATTTTGCTCTTGCAGCCCGAGCATGAGGCCCTGCAAGACCGTTATTTCGAAGCTTTGGGCAAGGCCTTGTACTACTTCGGCTTGTGGTACGGAAGTTATCCTTATCCCACGATTTCTTGTGTGGATCCTGCGAATGATGCACGTTGGACTGGCGGGATGGAATATCCGCGATTAATTACCGCTGGTGCTCACTTGGGGGTGTCTGCCAAAACCTTATCTCCGGAAGGCGTTACCGTGCACGAGTTGGGGCACCAGTTTTGGTACGGCTTGGTCGCGAATGACGAGTTTCAATATGCCTGGATGGATGAGGGCTTCAATACCTTTAGCACATTGCGCGTACTGCAACATGCCTATCCTGACGAGAGCGATACCTACACAGTGTTTGGAGCCGAGTATGAAGGCCACGCCCCGCTATCCCAACCTCAATACCAAAGTGGAGATCCACGTTCTTTTGTCCATCTGGAGCGTTGGCAAAAACCCGACATGGGGATGGCTACCGCCTTCGGTTTGCATTTTGTTCACCAAGAAGATTTTGGCCGTTTTTTGGCGGAGTTGCCACCGTTGAGTTATGTGCCAAGGGTGAGCCATGATGTGGTTTTGGATGCGCGACAACAAATGGTTTCGGCTTGGGGCCAGCCGTTATCGGTGCCAACCATGGATTTGTTGGATTACGAAACCATGCGCCGCAACGCCTACTATCGCCCGGCGCTCACCTTGGAAACCATGGCCCGCATCATGGGGGAGGTGCGTTGGCTGCAGGTGTTGCGTGCTTACCATCAACGTTTCCGCTTCCGCCATCCACAGCCTGGAGATTTCCTGCAAGTGGTGCAAGAGTTTGCGTCGGATGTTCGCTTAGAGGGCGAAAATGGAAGTTTTGCTGTGGATTGGGGGGAGTTTTGGCGTCAGGCATATGATGGCAATGACACCATGGACTTTGCAGTGGTCTATCTAAGGAACCTGGAACAAACTTCTTCTGCGGAAGCAGAATCCACGGGGCCTTATCAAGTTGAACTAGCCCTCAGTCGTCGGGGTGGTTTTCACCTTCCGGTCGAAGTGCGAATTACTTGGGAGGATGGCAGTCAAAGTCAGCTGGTATGGCCAGGGAAGCAATGGAGCTGGCGTTATCGGTGGCAAGATGCACCGCAGCGTGCTTTAAGGGTGGAGGTGGATCCCGACCATCATCTACTGTTGGACCAAAATTGGTTGAACAATCGTTTGCAACTGCAGCCCGAGGCCGACGCGCATTGGGATGCTGGTCTTCGTGCTTTGCTGTGGGCCCAGCAGGTCCTGCACTACTTTGGAGGGGTGGGCTAATGACGGATTATCCTGCACCTGCGCCCACAACTCTAGTCGTGGATGCCATGCCTTTGGTTGAAACCGAAGAAGCTCCACAGCCGCCACCAGTGCAAGAAAAATCTGTGGCCCATTACCTGCTTCTCGGGATTGCCAAAGCCCTGGCCAAACCAAGGGTGTTGTTGTTCCTTTGGCTGTGGGGATTTTTGCTGGCACTTCTGGTTGCGGCCCCGGTTTTTTCGTCTGCCGCAAGCCATTTGCAAAGCGTCGGCACCTCCAGTCACTTTGATTTTGTCGACGAGGTTCCGGCATGGATAGTCGACGAATGGCGTCGGGTCGACCCGCGTGCTTGGGCCAGTGTTGGCCCCAATCTCGCTTTGCTGCTGCTTTTGGTCAGCCTGGCCAATTTGTTGTGGACGGCCGGCTGGATGCGCATCGCCACCGACTCTGCCCCAGGGCATTCATTGCGCAATTTCTTTGCTGGTGGCGGTCGCTATTTCTATCCATTCCTGCGCACTTGGTTGTTTGGTTGCGCGTGTTATGCCGGGCTGAGCTATGTGTTTTGGGGGCCGCCAGCAATTTGGTTTTTCCACTGGTTTGTCCCAGGGGGCGACTTGAATTTGGCCGCATCGGAAAGCACGACATTTTGGCTGAAAGTTGTGCAGCAGTTGTTTTATTTCCTTGCTTTGTGGGTAGTGGAAATATGGTTGGATGTGGCGCGCGCTTCCTTAATCTGCGGGCAACGGCGCTCGGCAACCCTGGCACTCATACGGGGATTGGGCTTTGTTCTGCGGCGCCCGAGTCCCTTGTTTGGTTTTATGGCCCTTGGTTTTGGTCTGGAGTTGTTGTGGATAGCTACGATGGATGCTCTGCGCACCACCTTTGATTGGTCTTTGTTGTTTTTGGTTTTGGTTGTGCCCTTTGGTCGTCTTGTGTTACGCGGGGCCCGCTATATCGGCCTCATCCAGTATTATGCAGCCCAGACTGCCGACGGCTCACAAGTGGAGGAATCCTAATCCCTAAACAGAAATTAATTTAGCTTTCAAACAAGCGGCCAAGGCCACCGAGGACGGAGCCCTCGCCCTTGTCCCGTCCGCCGCCTTGGGGTGCGGCTGCCAACACCCGGCCGGCCAAGCGCGAGAAGGGCAAGCTCTGCAGCCAAACTTTGCCATGGCCTTGGAGTGTGGCTAGGAACATGCCTTCGCCGCCGAAGAACATGGATTTTAAGCCGCCTGAGGCTTGGATGTCGTAATCCAAGTTGGAGGTAAAAGCCGCGATACAGCCAGTATCAATACGTAGAGTTTCTCCCTTCAGTTCCTTTTCAATGACGGTGCCGCCAGCATGGATGAAGGCAAGGCCATCTCCGCGCAAGCGTTCCAAAATGAAACCCTCGCCGCCAAATAAGCCAACGCCTAAGCGTCTTTGGAATGCAATGCCCACTTCCGTGCCGTAGGCCGCGCAAAGGAAGGCATCTTTTTGACAAAGAATCTCTCCGCCTACTTGGGACAAATCAATGGGCATGATTTTCCCTGGGTAGGGGGCTGCAAAGGTGACATGGCTTTTACCACGGCTGGAATGGTTGGTGAAGTGGGTCATGAAGATGGACTCACCAGTGAGTACGCGTTTGCCCGCATCCAACAACTTGCCAAATATACCGGTATCGGGTTTGGAGCCATCGCCCATGCGCGCCTCAAACTCAATTCCCTCTTCCATCCAATTCATGGAACCGGCCTCGGCAATCACTACCTCGCCAGGATCAAGCTCAATTTCCACCAGCTGCATATCGTCGCCGTGGATGGTGTAATCAACTTCATGACTGCGCATGTTTACTCCTACGAGGTGGGTGGAAAAAGGTTGGTCGGAATCAGCGGCGGAGAGGGCTAGAATCTGCCAAGCCGGCAAGAGTCGGCCCCTACTACCATGAGCGAAATTCTACAAGGCGCAGCTGTCATTGGCCAATCTGGAGGCCCCACCGTTGTTATCAACCAATCCCTAGTTGGCTTTATTGAGGCTGCTAAGGAAGCTGCTGACATTACCCAAGTGTTGGGAGCGCGGCATGGAATTGCAGGCATGATGAAGGGAGATCTGGTGGATTTGGGCCAGGAAACGGCCGCCACTTTGGCCGGCGTGGCGCAAACTCCGGCGGCTGCTTTGGGCTCGGTGCGCATGAAGCCGAAGGCCGAAGACATCGCCGTTGCCATTGAAACTTTTCAAAAGCACAACATCCGCTACTTCTTTTATATCGGCGGCAACGATACTGCCGAAACCGCCAACATCGTGGAGCAACAGACGCGGGCCATGGGCTATACCATGCGCTGCTTCCACATTCCAAAAACCATCGATAACGATTTGCGCGTTACCGATCACTGCCCGGGCTATGGCTCTGCGGCACGTTTTGTCGCTCATGCCTTCCAAGGCGACGATCGCGATAACCGCAGCTTGCCTGGGGTCAAAATTAATGTGGTCATGGGGCGACATGCCGGTTGGCTGACCGCAGCCTCGGCCTTGGGGCGCCGCAGTGAAGCAGATGGTCCGCATTTGATTTACTTGCCAGAGCGCACTTTCCGCCCCGAAGACTTTGTGGCTAAGGTCGAAGAAACCTACCAACGCTTAGGGCGTTGTATTGTCGCCGTTTCTGAAGGCATTCACGACGAAGCGGGCAAACCCTTCCTTCAGGTTTACGCCGAACGCGCGGGTTCTGCTCTCGCTGGCATGAAGGATTCCCATGGCAATATCCAGCTCTCGGGTACCGGCGCTCTGGGCGACGCTCTGGCCGGTTTGGTAAAAGAGCATATGGGGTCGATTCGCGTCCGCGCCGACACTTTTGGTTATTTGCAGCGCAGCTTTCCAGCGGATGCTTCCCCTGTGGATTGTGCTGAAGCGCGCGAGGTTGGCCGACAAGCTGTGTTGGCGGCCACCAGCGGGGAATATGCCTCGGGATCCATCGCCTTGAAGCGGGAGGAGGGCGCGGAATATCGGTGCACTACTTTTGTCACCTCCTTGGATTCCGTAGCCAAACACACCAAAGACATGCCGGACGAGTTTTTGGCCGGAGAGGAAGGGGTCAGCCAGGCCTTTTTGGATTACGCCACACCGCTTGCGGGCAACATTCAGGCGATGACGGATTTGGCTAGAGTGAAAGTGTAAAGGCGGTTAGGCGGCGAACAGGAGCGATAGAGAGGAGGAGGCTTCACGCAATCTTCACATAAGATGCGCAAATTCCTCGTCGAATGCTCGCATACTTTTTTCACTGCACAACGCAGACACCCTAAGGAAAAGCAATGATCCTCACTCTCCTCCTGCTGCAAGGTCCTGTCCTTGCACCAACCGATTTCACTTCCCTTCTTCCTGGTGACCCGGGCGAGAAGACCATCCACATTGGTGGCCGTTTTATGGAAGATTACAGTTTCTTCTCTGGCGGCGATTTGACCAAGGCGGCTTTAGCTGATCCATTCAACGACGGGGCTGAAGTGCGCCGCGCGCGGATTCGCGTCTTTGGCGACTTGGACAAAAACATTGCCTACAAAATGGAGTACGACTGGGCTGGCGGCAAAGCTTCCTTGAAGGATGCCTACCTCAAGTTCAAAACGGGCACCATTGGGAATGTGATTGTGGGCCATCAGTATGAGCCGATGGGTCTCAACACCATGACCTCCAGCCGCTTCATTACCTTCATCGAACGCTCCACCTTGTCTGGTGCTTTCATGCCCGACCGTAACATGGGTATTTCGGTGTGGAATGGCAATGATGCTTGGACCACCAGTGCGGGTTTGTTTCGTGACACCAACAGTCAAGGCAAAACCTCCGACCGCGGATTCGGGGCCACTGGCCGCGTCGTCTTCCGTCCTGTGTACAAAGATAAGGGGCGGAGTTTGGTGCACTTGGGTGTTGGCGCCTCCTTGCGCCGCCCTGACGGTTCGGTTTCCTACGCCGAGCGTCCGGAAAACCACCTGTTGCCCGATTTCGTCGATACCGGTGCTTTGCTCGCCGATGACGTCACCTTGGTCAACTTTGAAGCTGCTGTGCAGCAAGGTTCGCTCCACGGGATGCTGGAGTACACCATGGCGGACATCAGCAACCAGGGTGGTTTGGAACCCAGCCTAACCGGCATGTCGGTGCAAGCAGGTTGGTTCTTGACCGGGGAAAACCGCGGTTACAAAACCTCTCATGCGGTGTTCGATCGGGTAAAGCCACGCACCCATGCGTTGAATGGAGAAGAAGGTTCTGGTGCTTGGGAAGTGGCGTTGCGCTACTCCACACTCGACCTCACCGAAGCTCCGGCGGTAACCGATCAACTGGATACAGTCACTGCCGCGCTGAACTGGTACCTGAACAATCACACCCGGGTGATGCTTGACGTGACCCAAGCGGATTTAGCCAGCTTGGATTCCACCACCATCGTCGCCCTGCGCGTCGCCTTCGATTGGTAGGTTGCAGCCTAGGACCGCGAACCTCCCTAGGATAAAACTGAAAAATCGCCCTTCATGGGTTTGCCCGTCTACTAGAAATAGCAGGCGGGCATATTTTTACAGCACCTTACGCGGAGGAATCACAATGTTGGAGACCAACAATCCGGTGACCAAAGCCGTGGCCGTCATGCCCACGTGATAAGCCGCTTCCACTCCAGCCATGACGTCGCCCTGGCCGAGGTCGTTTAAGGAAAGGAAACCGGTGGCGCCTGGCACCAAAATCAAAATACCCGGCAGGCGCACGATGAGTGAGGGGCGATCCAAAACGCGGGCATAGATATTGCTAAACATGCCAGCCAATAAGGCGCCTAAGAAAATGCTTGCTTCCAAACCAAGATCTTGAACTCCAGAGCGGAATGCCAAGTAGGGGAGGAAAACAGCGAGCACCGCCCAACTTAAATCTCGTTTTTCGATTTTGAACAAGATACCCAAGCTAAGGCCGGCGATAAGTAAGCCAAGAGGTTCGCCCCAAATCGGCAAGTTTTGGATCTGCACGCTGGGAGGTGAGGCGAAGGGCAAAGCTTGGCCAATTTGGCGACCAAACAAAACCCCCATCGTGAGCATGAGCAAAGTGACCACCGCGCCAGCGAGGCGAGCGACGCCGGAAGCGGGGTGTTTAAGCGCCAACTCGGAAGCGCCCACGGCTAGGCTGAATCCGGGCACCAAAACCACCAACCCGGCCAGAGTCGCTAAATCAGCGGAGGCAGCGAGCGGGGCGGCTCCAAGCACCGCAGTTAAGCTGACCACCAGCGCACCTAAGGGTTCAAACAAGCGAGCCAAGGCCGCATGGTGCAAGCTAGCCCAATACAAACTACCCAGACTCATGCCCGCCAAGCCAGCGAGTTGCACTTCGGCCAATCCACCGCCAAAGAAAGCAACGGCGGAAGCGGAGGCGAGGGCGAAGGCTAGCCACGCTACCCAAGATGGGTAAGGGGCTGGGGCCGTGGTGATGCGATCGACCTCAGCGGTGGCTGCGACCAGGGAAATCTTGCCGTCCAACACCTTGTTGAACAAGCGATCGAGGCGGGCCAACTTGCTTAAATCAAGCTCCTGAGCGTAAACCCTTTGCAGGCGGGCATAGCCATGCTCCTGCGGGAGGTCATAAGAATAAAAAATAGCCGACGGGGTGCTGAAGAAACTGGCTTTCAGACCCAATTCCTGCGACAACAGCTGCAACACTTCGTCCAGGCGGTTGGACGGAGTACCAAATCGGTGCAGGGCAGCACCAATTTTCTGCATGAAGGCCATGCCTTGCTGCTGGCTTTCCGGATCTTGAAGAGGTGGCATGATTGCGGGCGGCGAGCGAGGATGCCGGAACCCCTCATTCTAAGGCGGTGGGGAGGTTTTTCTACGAAAAAGCGATTTCCTACTAATGTTGACCGGATTGGGTCCGCAAAGGAGACATCATGCGACACCCCATCCCATGTGCAGTCCTTGTTTGCGTCCTCTCCGGTCTTGGCATTGGCCGACTAACAGCTTCATCGGTGACAGAAACAGCGCCCGATTTGGCCACTTTGGTTGCCCAGGCGGATCGAATTTGCGAGGTGGAAGTACTCGATGCCACACCGGTCATGCTCGAGGACGGCAGCATTGAAACCCGTTACAGCTTCGCCACACGCACGCCGATAAAAGGAACCATGGCCTCCATTCAGGAAGTTCGAATTCCTGGTGGGGAGGTGGCTGGCAGAGGCCTCGTCCTGCCAGGCATGCCCGAGTTGAATGTCGGGGATCGCAGTTTCCTTTTCCTCAGCAAACCATCGAAAAACAAGCAATGGCGGATGCCAGTCGGTTTGGAAGCCGGAGCGGTTCGGGTACAACCCGCCACCGTTGCGGGAGCGGCCCGTGTTTTTCGTCAGGGCAATGGAGAAGGACAAGTCGAGGTGGAAGACTATGACCAATTCCTCGCCGAACTCTTCGCCGAAGTCCAGCGGCAAAGCTAAACCGACTTCGTCCCGTCTTTCTCAGGTACGCTGGTTCCGCGTCCTAAGCCTTCTATTGCTTTGTGCTGTAGGTTTTGGTGCGGCAGAGGCCTATGTGCGCATTCGCATCAACGGAAAAAACCTGGCCTGGTCGAATCCTACGGTCAATTGGCGGCTCAACAGCAACGGCTCCGATGACATTAGCGACGGCAGCTTTGAGCCCGCAATTGAGCATGCATTCCAGACCTGGCAGGACGTGAATGGCTCCAATATTGCCTTTGTACGCGGCGCGGATACAACCGCAGTCAACCCTGCAGGAAGTACGCATATTGTGGCTTTCGATGAGAGCAATGTGTCGGGATATTTTCCTACCGGCAGCGGCATCGTGGCCATTACTCCGATTTCTTACAACACATCGACGGGCGCCATCCTTGATGCCGACATTCTTTTCAATGGCTCGCAGTTTACTTTTTCCACCGATGGCAGTCCTGGAAGCTTTGACGTGCAAGACGTTATCACTCACGAGATAGGTCACTTTATTGGCCTTGATCACAGCCCTCAAGTTGCCGGCACCATGTGGCCTTACGTAAGCCCGGGCCAGTGGTTGCACCGCTCTTTGACTGCCGACGAAGAGTCGGGAGCTATTGCGGTGGCCAGCGCAGGAACTTCGAGCAAACTCACCGGAACCATTCGTCGGCTAAGCGATAGCAGTAAAGTTGCGGGTGCCTTAGTGAGCGCGGTGAGTGTTGCCGATGGTCGTTTATTGGCGATGGCAACGACGAATGCTAATGGTCTTTTCACCATGAAGGGCTTGCCCGCTGGCGATTATTGGGTCCATGTCACCCCGCTAGAGGGCGGTATGACCAGCCTCAATATGACGGGCAATGCCAACATTGAAACGGATTTTGCACCGGCCTTTTACGGTGGTTATTCGGTGCCGACCGCATTCACCCTTGCTACCGGCGGTAATGTGAATTGTGGAATATTGGACGTGTCGTCCGATGTTACCATGAAGGATAACGCCAACACTCCTGTTTTGCTGAAGCATGGGCAAAGTTCCGTGGTCACTATTTTTGGTTCTGGTTTCAGTGCTGGGCAGATGTCCATGGAAGTCAAAACCACGGGCCTGAGTGTAAGCAATGTTTCCAGTGGCTCTTCTTTTGTGCGTGGAACGGTGACTGCGTCTGCCGGCGCTAACCTAGGCAACTACGATTTGTATTTGCGCAATGGCTCTGGTGATTTGGAAGTGGCCAGTGGTGTAATCGAAGTCATTGCCGATGCCCCCACGATTTCTGGCCTCAGTCAAAACACCGGCAACATGACCGGTGGTGATGCGGTGACGGTGACGGGTACCAATTTCCAAAATGGGGCCTACGTTCTATTCGGTGGTATCGAAGCAACATTGGTGCAATTTGTGAATTCCACTAGCCTGATTGCCACTACCCCATCCACCACTCCGGGTGTGGTGGATGTCTCGGTACATAATCCGGATGGGCAACAGGCGCGCAGCAGTGGTGCCTTTACCTTTACCGGTTCGGCCATTTTCAACACCATGGTGCCGACGGCGGGCCAGGCCAGTGGGGGTACCCGATTGTATATTTCTGGCAACAACTTCAGTGCCCAAACTCAAGTCTTGATTGATGGTAACTTGGCTGCCACCAGCTTTATGACCAGCAAAATCCTTCAAGTGGTCACGCCAGCCCATGCCGCTGGCTCCGTCGATCTAACCTTCCGCAATGCAGGCTCGCCCGACACCGTGGTGAGTGGGGCCTTTACTTATGTGGATGCTCCGGATCCGCGGATTACTTCTTTCACGCCTTCCACCGGTCCCAAGGCGGGTGGCACCTTGGTGCGCATTTTTGGTGTGTCCTTGTCCGAGGTGGCGGAAGTCAAGTTTGGTGTGGATCCCGTGAGTGGCCAAGGAGGCAAACTCGCAACCCTGATCGATTTAATCAACAGCAGTGAGGTCGAAGCCATGACCGCGAGCAATCCAGTAGCCGGTAACTTTGGCTTGCTGGTAACCATGGCGAATGGCCAAGGCACTTTGTCCTCCGGCTTCACCTTTGAGAGCAATGCCGGCGGCGGTGGTTCCGGTGCGAGTTTGGGTGGAGGGGGCTGTTCGGCCAACCTGAGTCAGGACCATCCCTTGGATTACCGCGGAGAACTGCCGGGGTGGATGTTTATGCTTGGTGGTTGGTGGCTGTTGCGGCGCCAGCTGAGGCGGCGCCTAGCACCCCGTGCTTTGCCGTTAGAATAGGCTCGTGTTTGTTGCTGCACTTCCTTTTCATGCCAAAGGCCTTTTGCGCGCCGCTGGCCTCGCCGCCTTAGGTTTGTTGGTGGCATGTAGTGGTTCTGACAAAGCGCAGAGCCAGGGCGTCGGCGAAAAGGCCACCACTACGCGGGTGCCGCGTCAACATCACCGGGAGCGCCCACCGATTGTGGTGATTGGCATCGACGGCATGACTTGGAATGTGATGGAACCCTTGTTTGCGCAAGGCAAGATGCCCAACTTTCGCAAACTCACAGAAAGCGGTATCGCCGGCAATTTATTTACCGATCGCCCGACTTTCTCACCAATCCTTTGGACCTCCATCGCCACCGGGGTGAAATATAAAGACCACGGCATCAATTATTTTGTCGAGGCGACGGCCAAAGGCCAACCCTTGCCAGGGGCTTTGCCCTACACATCCAACTCGCGGAAAGTACCGGCAATTTGGAACCTTGCTGGCGAAGGAGATCGCACGGTGGATGCGGTGGCATGGTGGGTTTCTTGGCCCGCAGAACATGTACCCCACGCTCGCGTTGTGGCCAGTTATGCTGCCCAAGCGCAAGCCACTTTGTTGTGGAAACCCCTGGTGATGCAAAATGGCTTGCCCGAACTCACCTATCCTACAAGTTTTCAAGATGAAATTTCTGACTTGCTTTGGGATGGTCGTCCCAAAGGACCTTTGGTTGCGGAATACAACCAACGCTTTGGCACCGTTCCCGAGTCTTGGAAGTTTGCCTTTGGTCGCGACCGTTTCTTCCGTGGGGTTTTCCATGCCGATCGCACCCACGAACGCATCTTCTTGAAAATGTTGCAGGAAGATGGTCCGGCGGATTTGAATTTGGTTTATTTCGGCTTGCCCGATGTCGCCGGCCACTACTTTTGGCGCTATCGCGCTCCGCAAAACTACAGTTACTTGGTACCTCAAGCCCATGTGGACCGCTTGGGTGGGCATATCGACAAGGCTTATGAACAGGTGGACGCTTGGCTGGGCGAAATCCTTGCCGCCCTGCCGCCCGACTGCATCATCATGGTGCTGAGCGACCATGGCATGGGAGCAGCGAACCTCGACGATATCAACAACATTCAAAGTGGCGGCCACGACAACGCTCCACCGGGAATTTTGATTGTGTCGGGCCCAGGAGTGGTGGAGTATGGGCTACAGCCGCGTGGAAAACGCACCATCGGTTCCATTTACGACATTACACCCACCTTGCTCGATTGGTTGGATTTGCCTTCTGGTTCCTACATGGTTGGCAAGCCGTTGCGTCAACTGCGAACCGAGGAGTGGCAACAGGCCCATCCTTCGCCTGCGCCCCAGGATTACCGTATTGGCTTCCGCCCGGCAACCAAACCGCGGAAACCCACGGAAGATGCCAACCGCGAGTTTCTCCACAGCTTGGATGAGCTGGGCTATGGCAGCTCCGGTTTTGACGAGGATTCCAGCACGAATCCCCAGTGATTGGCCGTTCCTTCGTTGCCCGGAAAGAGGTAATCTGCTGAGGAGATGTTTTCCCGCATCCTTCTCTCTACCGATTTTTCGCAACAAGCCGAACAGGCTTATCCCTGGGCCGCTCGTCTGGCCACCTCCAACCATGGACTGATTCATTTAATCCATGCCTTGGAAGACGATCTGGTGGCGACGGCCCCAGTCTTTGCCGACTACATGGCTCCTGGCGCCTTGGATTTGGGCAGCTACCGCGAAGAATTTCGCACCGGTGCCCAAAAGGCTCTGGATGCCGCTGCAGAGAAGTTACGGGCGCTTGGTGCGGAGGTGGAAACTCACTTGCTGGAACGCGGACGCCCTTCCCAAGCCATCGTCGCTGCTGCCCAAGAATTTGCCTGTTCCGTGATTGTGCTTTCCACCCACGGGCACGGTGGTTTGGCACATTTGTTGTTGGGGTCCACTGCAGAAAAGGTGGTGCGCCTAGCCAAGGTGCCTGTGCTTACGGTGCATGAAGGGGATACCCCGCCCCAAGAGGAGGTGGAGGCATGAAGGATGCCAGTACCGATGTTTTGGAATCTCCTATCGTCGCCTTCGACATTGAAGTTGCCGGCTTGGAATGGGAGGAAGTAGATGAAGCCACCCGTCACTATTTGATGGCGCGCAAGCAACGAGAGGGAGAGGAAGACATCCAAAATCGCCTGGCCTTGATTCGTGGTCTGGGGCGGGTCGTGGCCATCGGCATGTGGAACCTGGCCAAAGATCAAGGTGCGGTGTTGGTCCATGGTTCTGGCTGTCGTTGGGAGCCATTCAGTGAAGTCCCAGGAACAAAAGTCTTTCGTGGCAACGAGCGCGAGTTGCTCACCGAGTTTTGGCGCTTGGCCAATGACTGGGGGACGGTAGTTACCTACAACGGACGCGGCTATGACGGCCCGGTCTTGCTCACCCGCTCAGCCATGTTGGATGTGCGCCCCACGCGTCAACTAGCTGGCTATCGCTATAGTCTTCGCGAGCACTGCGATTTGATGGAGGTGCTTAATTTTATGGGTGCTGCTCGCGAATCCTACTCCTTGGATTATTGGTGTCGTCGCTTCGGCGTCGAATCGCCTAAGGGCAAAATGGATGGTTCCATGGTGGCGCAAAAAGCGCGTGCTGGTCATTACGACGAGATTGCGGAATACTGCCTGCGGGACACCCGGGCGACGGCCGATTTGTTTCAGCGATTACGACCAACTTTGATACCACTATTTCGTTAGTCGGAGCGAAAGCTTGAGCCGCCTAGCCCGCAACACGCTTTTCCTTACCGTCGCCAAAGTGCTAGGCACTTCGGTTTATGCTTTGTTCGGTTTCATCCTGCCGAGATTTGTCACTCCCGAAGCCAATGGGGTCTACACGTTGATGGGCAGCTTGCTGTTTTTAGGCAGCATGATTTCTAGCTTTGGCATCCCTTTGATTGTCACCCGTGAGGTGGCGCGTAGCCCACAACAATCCGCACGGTTGTATGCCGACGCCCGTTTGGCCATGCAGTTGGGCACGGTCCTTGCAGCGCTGGTTCTCGGTTCCTTCCTCGTGGCCGAAAGTTGGTACACCGAGGCTGCTGTGGATCAACGCCTGATTTTATTCACTTTAGTCATCGGCATTACCTTGTCCGATGCAATGGGCAGTTTGGGTGAGGCTTTGTTCCAAGGTTATGAACGCATGGCAACCCCAGCGGCAGCGGAGATTCTCACCGGCCTTTTGCGCGCCGGTGGTGCCACGGCGGCGATGTTGGTGTTGCCCGAAGACTTCCGCCTCTATGGCATTTTCACCATGTTTCTTTTTGGCTCGGCGGTGCGCGGCTGGCTTTTGCCCCATCTTGTTCATCGGCGCTTGATTCCCGGTGTGCAGTTGCCTAAATCCCATCCTGCCCATGCTTGGAAGTTATTAAAGAGTTCGGGATTTGTTGCGGTTTTCCGTATTTTGCGTATGTTGCGCAACCGAATTGATGTTTTGCTGATGGGTTTTTTGTTCGTCAGCCTGGTGCCGGGAGTAATCGCAGACATCGACACTGCGCGCGGCTTGTATGGCCAGGCCATGCGGGTGGCGATTGTTTTTCAAACCTTCACCATGGCTTTCAATACTGCGTTGTTTCCACGCTTGTCACGGCTGACGGATAGCCATGCCGCTGAAGACCAAAAAGCGGCGACTCATGCACTGTATGGTCGCGCCGTACGCTGGCAGGCTTTTTGGGTGGTCCCCATGGCGGCTGGTATTTTTGTCTATGCCAACACTTTGGCCGGTTGGTTTGGTTCCGAATATTTGCATGGCGCACCTGCACTAGGGGTCGTGCACAATACCGCCGAAGTTTTGCGCGTTTTGTTGTTGGCGATGATGGTGGACTGCATGGGGGGGCCGGTTGGCATGTTGATGATTGGCTCCAAGGAGTTGGAGCGGCGCATTCCGATGGTGGGAATGGTTATTCTGGCCAGCAGCGTGATATTTAATGTCTTATTCATTCCCCGCTATGGCATTTTGGGCGCCGCCTGGGCTTCGGCCATCACCGCCATTTTGGAGTTTGGCATCAAGATGGTTTTGGTCGGGCGGATGTTTGGCAACCCTTTGCCGATATTGCTGCGCACAATTCCGTATTTCCTGCTGACCGCCGGCATGGTGCTTCTACTTTGGTCCCTGCAGCTGGAAGACCACATCCTGCTTGGGGTCCCCTTGGGAATGTTGTTCTACCTTGGTGCTTGTTTTTTGCTCAAGCAGGTCGATCCGGCGGTGGTGCAAATTCTCAAACGGCGCCTCGGGCGCGCATAGCATCATGCCGATGCGCCCGGTTATCCTTGACCGCCACGGGGATTGCCCCAAACCCACCCATCCATGAGTTCCACCCCTCGCAAACGCGTCATCATCGCCGGCATTGACGGCGCGACCTGGGACATCATCCAGCCCATGATTGAAGCTGGAGATTTGCCCAATCTCGCTGCCATGGTGCAGCATGGTTGTACAGGCCCTCTCACCAGCACCGTTCCACCTAACTCCTCGCTCGCTTGGAGCTCCTTCATGACTGGGGTGCATCCGGGCAAACATGGGGTGTTCTTCTTCCGCGAACAGCGGTCGGGCAGCTACCAGCGTCCGGTGGTGTCGATGGATTCCATCCAGGCGCCAACAGTGTTTCGGCTGGCCAGTGATGCAGGAAAAAAAGTTTGTGCGGTGACAGTACCGCTCACCTTTCCGGTAGAAAAAATTAATGGCTGCATGATTGGCGGCCTGCTCACGCCGGATCGCCATGCTGATTTCATCCATCCCCCGGAGCTACGCCAAGAACTGGAGCAGGCCATTGGCGATGTTCCAGCCGACAATGAGCCGGAGATGCTTTTTCACAGTGCCAATGAAGCAGCTGCTGTGAAGAGTTTGTACCACGTGATAGAACAAATCACGCGGATGGGGGAGCATATTTTGGATCACCACGATCCGGATTTCTTTGTCTTGGTTTTTCGTCAGGTCGATTTAACTTCGCACCAAGCTTGGTGCTATCAAGATCCAGCTTGGCAACAGGCCAACCCTGGCAAATGGGAAAGCCGCAAAAACATGTTGGCTGATGTCTACCGCGCAGTCGATGCAGCTTTCGGCCGTTTGCGCGACAAAGCCCTTCAACTTCCCGGGGAGGTCGCTTTTGGCACCTGCTCGGACCATGGATTTGGGCCGATTACTTACCGCTATTACATGAATAAGTGGTTGTTGGACCAAGGATATTTGGTGTTGAAGTCGAGCGCTGGCGCCTTAAAGCGCAAACTTTGGCTGCAAAAGAAATGGAATGGGCTGCTGCGGCGCACCGGGATATTACGCATCCTGACCGCGCGTGGCCGCAAACTTAGCAAGGGCCAAGAGCAAACCATCATGGAAATGATTGATTGGTCGAAAACGAGGGCCTATTCCAGCTTTTCAGGTGGTGAAGATATCGTCCTCATCAATTTGAAGGGGCGCGAACCGGAAGGCATTGTGGAGCCCGGGGCGGAATACGAGGC
Organism: Planctomycetota bacterium; assembly: GCA_024275135.1. Lineage (GTDB taxonomy): Bacteria > Planctomycetota > UBA1135 > UBA1135 > UBA1135. The sequence continues at coordinate 48,449 of JAJRZS010000032.1, forward strand.
GCTGCGCGAAGAGATCATCGAAAAGGTGGTGCAAATGCGCGCTCCCGATGGAGCCGCCATCATTGCCCGCGCCTTCAAACGCGAAGATTTGTGGCAAGGAGAACAGCTGCATATTGCCCCCGACATTCAATGCGTCACCAAAGAAACAGCGTGCAACATGTCACCCTTTCCGCTGCATGATGTGGTGGCAGAGCCCGCTGTGGAAGGACGTCCTGCAATGCACCGCACCCAAGGCATTTTTGGCTGGGAAGGCAAGGGCATCGTGCGCGAAGGGGAGCGGGTGACTGGGCCGCAAATCGCCGACATGGCGCCCACCATGTTGCACTTGCTTGGCTTGCCGGTAGAAGATTACATGGACGGCAAGGTGATGGAGGATTGTCTTACCGAGTCCTATCGCGCCGCAAATCCGATAAAGGTGCGCGCGGGGCATGTTCAATTGGCGCCTCGTGAAGTAGGCGGTACGGTTGAAGATGACGACGCCAAGCTCATCGAAACCATGAAAGCCTTGGGCTATATGGAGTAGGCTATGGTGGGGCGCATTTTTCCGTGCCCACTGCGTCGGCCGCAGAACATCCTCACCATGCCGGTGGTGGGCGAGTTTTTGCCCACCTTGCGTCCTGGATTGATTCATGGCGACCCACGCCCCTGGATTCCGGGTGCCTTTCAACTTGGTGCTGCCCAGGGAGCCCAAGAGCCAATGCCCTGGAGCGAAGGCTGCGACATGCTGCTTGCGCCTTTTCCTGCAAGTGGTGTTGAAACGGAAACTCTGTTGCGCATATTGCGGGATCTTTCCGCAGATTTTCAGGTGGCCTTGTATGAGCGCGATGTTCCGCTGTGGCCGAATCTGTTATTGCAAGGAGAAGCCCATGCCGACACCTTGCACTTCGCGGATGCCGCTGCTGGCTTGCGCGCCTATCGCTCCGCCTTTCGCCATCTGGGACGCGGCTTCAGCGAAGCTTTTTTGCTGGAACCTGCGGGTCGCTTAAGTCAGCTTTTACGCGCTTCTTGGCGCGCAGAGTTTCGGCCAAACCGCCAAGATCCTTATCAATATCGCCATCATTTAGCCACCGCCTTGGACTATCAACGCAGTTTGTTGGAGTTGCAACAACACCCCAGCACCCAGCTGCGACCGAAGGCGAGGATTGTCGTGGTGATGCCGCATTTTGATGACGAAGTTTTGCAATGCGGTGCGGCCATCTTGCAGGCGGTGGCGGCGGGGAGTGAGGTGCGGGTTATTTGGCTAACGGATGGCCGCATGGGAGTCAGTTCGGTAAGCGAAGAGGAATCCGCGCGCATTCGTCACCAGGAAGCTCAACAGGCGATGGAGATTTTGGGGGTAGAGGATTTGCATTTTTTGGATGCGCCAGAAACTCGGTTGCAAGTTCGCGGCACCTGGACCGCAGAGCTGCGTTCTTTGCTAGAAGAGTTTCACCCCGATCGGGTTCATACTGTGTGGTGGGCCGACAACAACTTGGATCACTTTGAAGCCAATCGGGTGCTGTTTGCTGCCTGGCCGAAATCCTTGATGGATTGCGAAATTGCAGCAAGCGGTTTGTGGCAGCCGTTGCCGCTAACTTCTGGCCTTGGTTTTGATGCTGGTGTGCGCGCAAAAAAAGACGAAGCTATCCAAGCCTATGCCTCGCAGCTCAAAGAAGTCGATTATTTGCGTGTCGACCATGGTTTGGCGCATTGGTATGCGCGTGAAGATCAAGCCTCCTGGAAGGAAGCCTTTTGGATTTTGCCAGCACAAAAGTATTGGCAGGCCTTGACCAGAACTGGAGTTGGGAAACGCTTATTCTTGTAAGAGAGTCAAAACTCATGAAGCACGCCCTCGCCCTGTCCAAACCCTTAATCGCTGGGATTTGCGTCGCCAGTTTGCTTGCTAGTGTGTTGGGAGGGGCTTCCCATCCTCCAACCGAAATCCTGCTGCCTATACTTTTCGGCAATAGTTTCTTGCTGCTTGTTTTGCTCCCGCTGCTGGGCATAAGAGCGGTTTTTCGGCGCTCCAAGAAACCCTTCGTGGCTGGAGAAGCGGCTTGGTTTGGCTTTTTTCTTGGCTTGTTGCCATCAGCTCTAGGCCCGTTCTTCAGTTTGCCTTGGTTGCTGGCCATAGCAGGAATGTTCTTTGTGCTGGTGTGCTGGTGGGCGCCATCTTTACCGCCTTGGTCTTCGCGGTTTTCCTCTTTCTTTTTGCTGGCGATTCCGTTGCTGTCCATCGCCGGTGGGCTGTGGGTACGGCATACTCTGCAACAGGAAAACTTGCGCCGCAGCCGTCCCAGCTTGCCGGCGCCTCCTCCCGGTGAAGATTTCCAAGCTCCCGACATCATCCTGGTCTCCATCGACACTTTACGCGCCGACGCCATTGTTGGTCCCCGCAATCCGGATTATCAGCTTCCTTTTTTTGATCATCTGCGTGAGGAGGCGCAATGGTGGGACTATGCCTACGCACCGAGCAACCAAACCTTACCCGGCCATGCCACGATGCTCTCTGGCCGCAATGCCCTCACCAATCGTGTGCGCTACAACTTAGATCCCTTGCCGGGGGCGGATTGGATGCGTTTGCTGCCGGAATATTTTCAAGATGCTGGATTTCAAACAGCAGGCGTGATTTCCAACGGCATCATCTCGGGTGATGTCGGCTTTGCCCGTGGTTTTGAAGTCTACGATGATTCCACCGCCCGCCATTTTGGGGTGCAGCATGATTGTGTGGCTTATTTACTGACGCGCAGTTGGTTCGGCCTCTTGTTGCCGGATCGTTACCAGCATGGCTTTTTAAGTGCGACCACCTTTCGTATCTTGAAGCGTCCGGCCGAGTTATTGCGCGGGCGGAGTAACCGCGAGCGCGGCGCCGTCACCAACGAGCAAGCTTTGAGCATGCTGCAGCAGCTTTATCAGCACGATCGTCCCTTCTTCTTTTTCCTCCATTACATCGATCCGCATCATCCCTACGGTGCGCCTCCTCAATTTGATGGACAACTCAGCGCTGGCTTTGAGGATTTGCCTCCACGCTTTTTGGGCACTCCAGAGTTCGAAAATATGATTGAGATGGAACAACTTCAGCCGGCAATGGATGATTTGCGCTCGGTAGACCCTCAGCGTCAGGCTGAGGCCCAACGCGCAGCCCAATATTTTCATCGCCTGTATCTAGAGAACGTTTTGTATCTTGATAGTTTGCTGGCCGAGGTAAAGGCGCGGGTCGACAAAAGTGGGCGCCCGACAATTTGGATTATCACGGCCGACCATGGAGAGCAGTTCGGAGAGCACAATGTGCTGATGCATTCCGAAGATTTGTTTAAGGATTCGGTGCGTGTTCCCTTTTTCTTCTTTGGTCCAGGCATCCAAGCTGGTCATCAACAGGGCATCCCGGAACTGGCCGATGTGGCCCCAACTTTATTGGAAGCCGCTGGCCTTGAGGTGCCTTCTGATATGAATGGTCGCTCCTTGTTGGGTGGCTATGGCCAAGTACCAGCGTTTTATCTGGCTGGCGACGACCGAATGGTGATGTTGCGCTATCAAAATTACAAGTTGATTGCCAAGCGTGGCAAAGATGGCGTGGACAGCTTTGCTTTTTTCGACCTCGCCGCTGATCCCGAAGAGCAAATCAACTTGCATGGCCAGCATCCTGAGGAAGCTCGTTTAGAGGCTATTCTCGAAGAACAATTGCAGCAAGACACCTATACGCACAGCAAGCAAGTTTTGTCAGGTTCCAAACTGGCGGCCTTGCAGGATTTGGGCTACGTCAACGACGTTGAAGAATAGGGTACCGGTTTCACTCGGTGTAGGAATTGCGGATTGCGCAAGTACCAAGCTCCCTCGGTTTGTGCCCAGGTTGCGGAACTATGTTCTGCGGGCACCACCCACCCTAAATGTCGGAGGCTTTGGGTTGCGGCCGATGCTGACTGTAGGGGTGGGGAGAGGGAAGGCAGGCAAGCTGTGAGTTGCCATTGTCCCGAGCTTTGCATTTGCAGCTGAAGCGGCCGCAGAGCGGGAAAGCCATGCAATTCCAACTCATAGAGTCGGCTAAAGACTTCACGCCCTTGGCTTCCCTGGTGGCCAAAGAGTTGCTGGATGTCGCCTTGCCAGGGGCATTCGGTGCGCAAAATGCTGGCACCCTCGGGGGTGAAATCTCGGGTCCGCCGCCAACAACGCTTGCTTTGACGTCTTAGAGCGTGGCAGGCTTGCCTGTGAGCGGCGTCCATACAATCCGCCAAGGACCAATCCAGAGCTTGCCTTGCCTCATAACCTCGGAAAAGGGCTGGGGCTAGCTGTTGGCGACGCTCCTGAGACAAGCTCGCGAGCAAAGCCAGCCAATCCCGACGTCGCCAGCGCGGAGGTGTGGGCTTGTCTTGAATAAGCGCATGTCCTAAATCCAAGGGCAGCAAAGATTCTCCCACCAGCAGTAAATCTTCCGCTTGCAGATCGGGGTCGCTCCAACCGAGTTGGTGAAGGTAGGCAAACTGTCGCCCCACCACCTCGGCCGCTGCATCATCCCAATCTTCGACCTTCTTGCCGTCCAGCCAACTGCGCAAAAACACCCCCCGACCGGGTGACAGCTGCTGATGCAAGCAATCGGGAATCAAGTGTTGCCAGCTTGGCTCTTGCTGGAAAAGGCTTTGCCAATGTTTCCATTCTCTAGCCAAGGCCGGTGGCCGCCAAAGGTTGCGCCAAGCCTCTCCCCAGCGTTGGGGTGCGTCGAGTTTGAGCAGCCATTGTTGGTGGGGGCCGCAGCGCAGAACCAGCCGGCGACAAGAAACTCGCAACAAGCTACCCTTGCCAGCGAGCGCATCCTGCATAGCCACCGCCAATTGCGGGGAAGAAATCTCGTCCGCGGCTTGGGAAAAGCGGCCAAGTAGCTCCTGAGCCAATGGATGCACACCAAAGGCTAGCAGAAACTCTGCTTGTGCATGCGCGAGGCCTTGCTGTGCGCTAGAATTTGCCCATGATTTTGGCGCGATCCTATCTGCGGGAGATTCTCCAACGCTTGTTGATGGTGTTGGCGGGCGTGATCTTCCTTATTGGATTGGGTGCTGCCATTCGCGCTTCCGCCACCAGCCAAGGGGCTCCGCTTTGGGTGCCTCTGAGTTTGGTACCTCTGATTGTGGGCCAAGCTTTGCCTTATTTCTTGCCCGTGGTTTTGTTGATTGGGGTGGTGCTTACTTATGGCCGCATGGCTTCCAACTTGGAGCATGTTGCTAGTTTCGCCGCTGGCTACCGACCCTTGCGACTGTTGCTTGCTGCCACCATTTCTGGGGTGCTCATGTTTGTGGTCAGTTACCCGCTCACCGCCGAAGTGGTGCCCGGCCTCTACCAAAAAATGCGTGGTCTGCTCGACCGCGTGCCGGTGGCGGCCTTGGAAAACACGAATCCTGGCTCCAGTGAATTGCAGTATGCCGGACTTTATCTTTCTTGGCGTGGCCGCAGTGGCCCGGGTGTCTTTCACAATGTGTTGTTGAGTATCGAAAGCATGGGTGGGGAGAAAGGTGAAGAGGGAGAAGAAATGCGCTTGCGGGCCGATACTGCGCGAATGACAGTGAATGGGCCCGAACTCGGTTTTGCGTTTGAGGGTTTGCGTACCTTCCGCGATACTCGTGGCCTTTTTTCTAACCCAGAAAAAACTTGGCTACGGTTTAATATGGATGAAATCCAGCGCGTGCAAAACTTGAAACCTCGGGCCAAAGACATGACTTCGTCGGCATTGAAAACGGCACTTGCTGGCGGTCAGTTGAAGCCACGGCAAGATCAACATTATCGCTTCATCTATTGGCAGCGATTGTCCATGTGCCTAGCCACGTTACCGCTTTCCTTGATTGGAGCTCTGCTTGGTTGGCGGCTTCGTCGCGGGGGATTTCTCAGCGCCTTTGCGGCCTCCTTGGGCCTGTTGCTACTTCTTTATTACCCCATCTTCTTCCTATGCGACAATTTGGAGGAAAGCGGCACCCTCGGACCATTCTTTGCCGCCTGGTTGCCGTTGTTTGCTCTTCTTCCGCTGGCCGGCTGGTTGTTTCTTCGTACCCAAAGAGTCTAATGCAACGTTTCGACCGTTATGTTTTGCGCGCTTTTTTCAGCCAGTGGTTGGTGGTAGCCTTCGCCTTCTTGGGGCTCTTTTCCGCCCTCGAGTTGTTGGGCAAGGCTGACGAAATCCAAGAAGCCCTGCATACCCCATCTTTGGATCTAGGGCTATCCGATTTGGCGCGCTACACCATGCTGAACCTGCCCTTTTTGTTGCTGCAGTTTGCTCCCTATATGACTTTGCTTGCGGGCTTGGGAACGGTGAGCCAATTGCTACGCCACCGGGAATGGACGCCCATTCTGGTGGCCGGCCGTGCCACCTGGCGCGCGTTTTTGCCAATTTTGCTTGCCGCAGCCGCTTTGTCGATGGGCTTGTTTGCCTTGCGTGAAGCCACCTTGCCCCAGTTATTGCGTGCGCATGAGAGTTTGCAGCGCAATTTCTTCAATCAAATCCCTTGGCAGCCCAAAGATTTGTGGGCGCGCGGGCAGGGCGACGTGCGTTTGCATGCCCAGCGGTTTTTGCCTGGCTCGCCAGCGGTGGTGGAAGGCCTGGAGGTTTTTTCCCTGGATGCGGAAGGCAACGACGAGCGCATTCTCGCTACGCGTGGGGTGTGGCAGGATGGGGGCTGGCAGTTGGAGGGAGGCGTTCGCATTTACCATGGTGGCGAAGAGCCGATGGCCCGTTTTCAGCATGCTGGCCTTACCCCAGCCGGTTTAGAGCGCTCCTATTTTGCCCATCATCGTCCTCTGGATTTGACTACTGGCGATTTGCAGGCCTTGATGCTGGGCGACCCGGACCATCGCCAAGCCGAAACCTTGCTTTGGGGCTTGCGCTGGTGGCCTTTGGTCCCCCTCCTGTTGTTAGCTTTAGGGCTTCCCTTCGCCCTTAGTTTTGAGCGCCGCAGCTCGCTGGAGGGCATCGCCACCGGACTTCTGCTTTGTGCCCTTTATTTCGCTGCCGACCTACTTTTGCGTGATTTTGGTAGCCGGGGCGCATTAAGCCCGTGGTTGGCTGGAAGTGCCCCCATTTTGTTCTTTGGCAGCCTAGGTTTATGGTCCTTTGGCCGTATGCCCAGCTAAGAATTTTCTTTTCTGGAAAATTCGGGGACGACATGGCTCCCGGCGCGCGTCAGAATAAGGCCATGCGTGCTTTCTTGTGCCTGGTCTTGTTGACCGCTGTTTCCTGTCAATCCTCCCCGTTGCAGGAGGGGGATGCTCAATTTCAGATGGGGCACTACGCAGAGGCCCTGGCCCTTTATCAACAAATGCCTGTTGGCCAACGCGATGAAGCTCGCATCCAACGCACTCGTTACTTCGTGTTGGAAGATGGGGTGCGTCAATTGTTAAACCTAGACCGGCCGCAGGATGCTGCCCGCGTGTTGGCTTTCATCGAAGCCGATGCTCCCGTCGACCGGCAGGCGGAACTAGAGCGCTTGCGTCAACGCATCCAATTGCAAACGGCTCAAGACTATTATGTACAAGGCTATGAATTGAGCGAGGCCAACCATCCACTCGCAGCTACTGAAAGGTTGCGTCTGGCTTTGAGTTGGAATCCGAATCACGCTCAGGCCAAGGAGTTGTTGGCGCAGTCGGAAAATTGGCTTAGCACTCGGCAGCGCGTTGGCGAGGATTACTATTTCCAAGGCATGGAGCACTTGCGGGCCCATCACGATTTACGTGCTCGTACCGCCTTTATGCATGCTGCCGATTTACTCGGTGAAGATTCTTTGGCAGCCACGCGGCTTGATGCCCTCACTTTGAGTCTTGCTGAGGAAAGCCGCAACCTGGGGCGTCTGTATTTAGAGGCTGGGCTCACCGGGCCAGCTTGGGTTGCCTTGCTGGACAGTTTGCACTTGGATCCGCAAAACGCCGAAACCTTGGAGTTGGCCAAAGGCATCGAGGCGCAGGTGCGTAGTGCGGAGCTGCTGACCGAAATTGATGTTGCCGTGCGTGGCGGCGCCACCCAGGCCGCCGACCAGTTGCTAGAAAAAGCACAGGGTTATGGCGTGGCTCAACATGTGCAACGCTTGCGAGAATTGGCGGCTGCCAATCAAAACCAAAAAAACCAAGGCCGGTATGTCCGCGCACGGGCCTATGAGTTGGATGGGCAAATGGTGCATGCCCAAGCCTTGTACCAAGCCATCCTCGATGAAGGCTCTGGCTTGGGCTGGGAGGATGTAGAAATCCGCTTGCAGGCAATCGGTGAACGACTGCAACAAGCAGAAGAGGCCTACCAGCAAGCTTTGGCTGCCGAGCAAGACGGCAATGCGGAGGCTTATCGGCGCTTCCTCACCGCGGTCATGCACTTGGCTGTGGACTATAAAGATGTCCGCTCGCGCTTTCAGGCCTTGGCTGGAGGCCAGGAGTGATGGTGGAGACGAAGGGACTTGAACCCTCGACCTTCGCATTGCGAACGCGACGCTCTCCCAACTGAGCTACGTCCCCAACCAAACCCTGTGGGCGAGCCCACGCGGCGCATAGGATAATCTGTGCCACCGTATTCGTCCAATGCACACCCTTCGCATCGCCGCCTTTCCCTTCGATGTGCGCCCTGGTGAGGTCGCGCAGAATTTAGCCCAGGCCTGTCTTGGCCTGGAGCAGGCTCAAGCGGCGGGGGCAAAGTTACTCGTGTTACCGGAAAAATGGACCACCTCCTTTCTTGAGGAGTTCCCTGCCGTCCTTCGTCGGCAAAGCGAAGAGGCCTTGACCACCCTCCACCGGCAAGCAGAAAAGGCGGAAATGATGGTCGTTGGCTCAGCTCCGGGAGGAGAGGGGGCAAGGCCTAGCAATGAGCTGCATTTTTTGGGGGTGGCTGGAAACTTGCGACCCTACCGCAAGCGCATGTTGTTTTCGCCTACAGGGGAAGCGCGCCAGGTGGAGCGGGGGACCACCTTGCCGTCGGTGGTGTCCACGCCCTGGGGCAAGATATGCGCGGTGATTTGCTATGACTTGCGTTTCCCCGAGTTATGCCGGCCTGCTCTTTTCCAGCACGCCGACCTGCTTTTGTGTTGTGCGCAGTGGCCCTACCCGCGGGTCGAGAGCTTTGAATTGATGAGCCGCGCCCGGGCCGCGGAGAACCAAGTGTGGTTGGTGTCGTGCAATCGGGCCGGCGCCGCCAGCTTGGGCAGCCGCAATCAGGTCATGGAGTTTCCGGGGATGGCCTTATGCGTGGATCCCAGTGGAAAAATCCGTGCGCGCGAAGATGGGGGACAACTTTTGGTGAGCACGGTTGATTTCGCCGAGGCCGAGGCCTTGCGCAAATCTCTACCCTTGGGACGAGATTTGCAACGAGCCGGGTTATGGCCGCAATGATGCAGTACAATGCCCGGTCGACATCCTCCCGATGTCCCCAGGTACCATGACTGAAGTCTTCCTTGTTAGCGCCTGTCGCACCCCCATTGGCCGCTTTCTTGGCGGTCTATCCACCTTTCGCGCCCCAGAACTCGGTGGTTTTGCCATTTCCGAGGCTTTAAAGCGCGCTGGCATCGCCGCGGATTTGGTGGATGAAGTCATCATGGGCAATGTGTTGCAGGCGGGAGTGGGGCAAAATCCTGCCCGCCAAGCGATGCGTGCTGCAGGCATCCCCGACCAAGTTTCTCCCTACACCGTCAACATGGTTTGTGGCTCGGGCCTCAAATCAGTGATGTTGGGAGCGCAAGCTATTTTGGCTGGGGATCAAGAGATTGTGGTCGCTGGGGGCATGGAGTCGATGAGCCAAGCACCCTATCTGCTGCCTTCCGCTCGCCAGGGCGCGCGTTTGGGCGACGCCAAAATGGTCGACGCCATGGTGCATGATGGTTTGTGGGATGTTTATTCCAACAAACACATGGGCCTTACCGGCGAACTTGTGGCTGAGGAATACCAAATCACGCGTGAGTTGCAGGATGCCTTTGCCGCCGAGTCTCACCGCCGGGCGAGTGCGGCCTGGGAGGCTGGGCGTTTCGATGCGGAATGTTTTGCTATCGAGGTGCCGCAGCGGCGCAAAGACCCTGTGCAGTTCGTGGAAGATGAGGGTTTCCGCAAGGATGTGTCCACCGAGTCTTTGGCCAAGCTGCGCCCTGCTTTCCAAAAGGACGGCAGTGTGACAGCTGGCAATGCTTCCCAAATCTCGGATGGTGCTTCTGCAGTTGTTTTGGCTTCTGCCACCGCAGTGGAAAACCATGGTCTCACTCCTTTGGCGCGCATTACCGGCTATGCCGCCGGTGGCATGGCTCCGGAATGGGTCATGATGGCGCCGAAAGTCGCGGTGGAAAACTTCGAGCAAAAAACCGGCATGAGCCGCCATGATTTTGATTTGTTGGAAATCAACGAGGCCTTTGCTTCCGGTGCTTGTGCCCTCACCAAAACTTTGGAACTCGACGCGGAAAGAATCAACGTCAATGGCGGAGCCATTGCTCTGGGTCACCCCATTGGTGCCAGTGGTGCCCGCATCCTCACAACCTTGGTCTATGCCCTAAAAGACCGTGGGCTCAAAACCGGTCTTGCCACTCTGTGCCTAGGCGGCGGTAATGCGGTCGCCACCTCCCTCGAACTCTGCTAAACCTCTTCCTCTCATGACTGATCCTCTTCAAGTTACCGTCATCGGTGCCGGCACCATGGGCAACGGCATTGCCCAAACTTTCGCCACATTTGGCCATCAAGTAACTTTGGTGGAAGTGGCGCAAGAAGGCCTGGATCGTGGTTTGAACACCATTCGCAAATCCTTGGATCGGTTTGTGAAAAAGGAAAAAATGAGTCAGGAGGAATCCGACCAAATTTTCCAGCGCATTGAAGGCAGCTTGGATTTAGAAGTTGGCGTGGCCAATGCTGATATGGTGGTCGAAGCGGTTTTCGAAAATGAACAGGTGAAGAAAGATATTTTCAAAAGCCTAGACAAAGCTGCGCCGAAGGGCTGCATCCTGGCTACCAACACTAGCTCCATTTCCATCACCTCCATTGCCAGCGTCACCCAACGTCCCGAATCCGTGGTCGGGATGCACTTTATGAATCCGGTGCCACTGATGAAATTGGTGGAACTGATTAAAGGCGAAAAAACGGATGCCAAGGTGGTGGAGCGTACTAAGGCCATTGCCGAGGGCATTGGCAAAACGGTAGGGGTCGCGGAAGATTACGCAGGCTTTGTCGCCAACCGCATTTTGATGCCGATGATTAATGAAGCCGCCTTTACCCTGTATGAGGGGATTGCCACCCGCGAAGACATCGACACCATCATGAAGCTGGGGATGAACCACCCTATGGGGCCACTGACTTTGGCCGATTTCATCGGCATTGATGTTTGTGTCAACATTTTGGATTATCTTTACCAGCAGTTTGGTGATCCCAAATTTCGCTGTGCCCCGAACCTGCGTCGCATGGTCGAAGCAGGTAAGTTAGGACGGAAAGCCGGAGAAGGCTTTTATTCCTATACTTAGGCAAGTATGGCGAAGAGTAGCACCCCAAAATTCGGTCTTGCTGGATGGCTGTGGCACTCCGTGTTGGGGGCTAGTGGCTTAGGCGGCGGCTTTTGCTTTTTGCTGGCTTTGCGCATGGCGGCTTTTGCCACCCTGCATGATGCTTTGCTGTTTACCTTGCTGATGGTGGCCCTGGCCTTGCCGGGCATGATGTTGGTAAGCGCTTGCGGCATTTTGTGTGCTCGTGTTTCTTCTCTGCACCCAACGCGCTGGCATTGTTGTAGTGCAGGTGCGCTATGGTTTGTGGTGTTGGCGGCATTGGGCGGCTTGATCACAATCATTGGCTTGCAACCCTTTCGCTTTAGTGATCCTCGGCATCTGTCCTTGCTCCTAGCTTGGTTTTTTGCGGCCGCCTTCTTGGCTTGGTGGTTGGCAAAATCGAGCAATCCTCCCTCCGCCATTCGGGGTAGCTTGGTGAATTTGGCTTTGTTGCTTATGCCTGCAGTCACAACTTGGAGTGCGCAGACAGTGCACCAGCCTTTTTCCGCAGAGAAGGTAATGCGCGATGCGCGTCCTGGACATGAGGTGTTTTTGATTGGGCTGGATGGCGCAACCTTTGATGTCATCGATCCAATGTTGGCAGCCGGGCAATTGCCCAACCTGGCCAAGCTCATCGAGCGTGGTAGCCGGGCCACATTGATGTCGGAGATGGCGCCGAATCAACCATTTGCCAACAGTGCTTCCCAAGGTATGCGTACCCCCGTGATTTGGGAAACTATCATTTCGGGCACTCGCCCCCGCGACCACCGCATTTGGGATTTTTACCAAACCAAGCTTCCATTTCTGGAGCAACCCATTCCTTTTCGCTTGCCACTACCTTCTTCTTTGGCGGCTCGACTTGGTGCGCAAGACAAACCCGTGTACTCCACAGATGCGGAGGAGCTTCGGGCCTGGGAAATCTTCGAAGAGTTCGCTTCGGATTCCTTGGTTGTGGGTTGGGTGGATTCTTGGCCGGCCTTTTCCAGCCATCATTGCAGCTTGGTCAGTAGTCGCACCCATTTCGATACCCGCGCGCTTACTTGGCCTCCCGAGTGGGAGCAGCAATATTCCTGGTACCACCGAGATTTTGCCACCATAGCCAAAGAGGAATTAGGTGAGCTGTTCGACCCCAACTTCGCCGAAACCTTTGCTGACGATTTGCCTGGATTGGAGCAGCAACTAGCGATTTATGACCGAATCGCGAAGGAACGTTTGCAAGAAGATTGGTACCGCCGAGGTTTGTACCGCCGCACTGCGCAGCAAGTTTTCGGCTTTGATTTTCACCCCAACTACGAGGAGGAATTGGAGAAATCCGATCCTTTGTATTGGGAGCAGCATTTGGTGGCCAACGAAGCCGCCGACTTGGCGCGTGACAATTTTTATGCGGATGTTGCCGTCGATATTTTGCAAAAGCGCAAACAACAAGGTCTCGACCTGCCTCAACTTTCTTGCTTCTATTTTCCGTCGACGGATACCAGTCAACATTGGCTATGGAAGTATTTTGAACCCGAGGCGTTTCAGGGAGTAGACCAAGCGGCTGTGGATCGCTTAGGTGATGCCATCCCTGCGGTCTACCGTAATGCCGATCGTATCGTTGGGCAATTGCTTGCCCTCGCCGACGACGACACCACCATCTTGGTGGTTTCCGACCATGGTGGTGGTGCCTGGAAAGAACAAGGTAATGCCGGTTTAGGCGGTGGCAAGGCAGGACATGAGGGCTACTCGGGCAACCATCGTCCCAATGGCATTTTGATTGCGGCTGGCCCCGGCATCAAGCGAGGCTACCAAGCGGAAGATTTGTCTATCTATCA
>JAJRZS010000033.1 GCA_024275135.1 Planctomycetota bacterium
GGGATTACGGTGAAGACGCCGACGGTCACCCCAGCGATGGTGCTGGGAGTGATGCGGGAGAGGATTTCGGGGCCGGAAATCTTGGCTTGGAGGTGGCCCAAGAAGATGCCTTAGTGCCCAGCGAAGTAGGCCAGATTCAGGATCTGGATTCTTCGTCCTCGTCGTAATAATCCAGTTTATCAACCGGAACCAAAATGGAAGTAATGATGTTCAACGAGTGCGAAACAATCCGCTTAAAGTACCGATAAGCCAGTGCACTGGTAGCAGAGCGCCCATCCGCGTCCTCCCGCTGAACCATCTTCACAGCCTGCGCATCGCAATGTTGAGCTAAGGCATCCGCCTGGGCAACAAAGGCTTTGGCATCTTCCAAATCTTCGGTCTGGTAGATGTTTCGTGCCTTGGCAAGTAGTCGAGTGATTTTTGACTTGCACTCCAATAAATCATCCATCACTTCAGGCGCACAACCTCGTCCATCGCGGGCTAAGTCGAAAATGTTTTTGCAGTAGTCACCGATACGCTCTGCGTCCTTCACGATACTCATCAGCACCAAATCACTAGCAATCGCATCCGTACCATGCATCGTGAGATGAGTGATGATGCGGCGTCGAATGCGACGCTCCAATTTGTTGATGCGCTTATCTGTCGCCCACAAATCTTCTTTCACCACTTCAGGATCAGTGCCAGCCAGCAATGCGTTTGAAGATGTTTCAAACATATAGCGGCCGTCTTCGAGCATTTGCTCGAAGTAATGCAACACTTCTTCGGCAGAAGTAACGCTGGATTGAATTCGTTTGAGCCAGTGAAACATGATGTATTAGGGATTAGAGCAGGAGGATGCCAAGCAGCGGGACGAGAACAAATACGATAGCCACATAAGCCAGAACGGCAAGTTTGTTTCGCACTGCCGCATTGGCAAGCCCTTCGGCGAGACGAATTGGAATGCGACGAATAGAGCGCAAAGGAAACACAAGCAGGGTAGCCAACACATTAAACAACACATGGACTAAAGCAATATGCAAGCCATCAAAGTCGGTGGCCAAGGAGGCTAAAAAAGCGGTGATGGTCGTGCCGATATTGGCGCCAATCATCACTGGGAAGGCATTTTCTAAACTCAACACCCCAGAAGAACAAAGGGGAACCATTAACGAAGTTGTAATACTAGAGCTCTGTACAGCAATCGTAATGATAACGCCCACCACAATACCAATGATGCCAGCCTTTTTTAGCGCAGAATTCATTGCCTTTTCTGCCTTATCCGCAACCACCGTCCGCATCAGCTTGGTAATGGTGGTAAGCGAAACAACAATAAGCCCCAGGCCAACAATCAACATAAATACCGACAGCCAACCACCGACGGCGCCGATTGCCTCCAACCCGCCTTGCACCCAATGAGCCACTTCTTTCACAGCAGACTTGAGCGGACTATCGAACTTGCCACCAGCATCCCCAACTGGCAATCGGTGGGCAAACCAAGCCGCACCATCCGACAAAAATCCGGTAGCGATTTGCAAAGGTAAAAAGACTGCAACCGCAATCAGGTTGAAGAAATCATGCACCGTCGCTGCCGCAAAAGCGCGCCGAAATTCCGTATCGCGCCCAATGCTGCCAATGGATACCAAAGTATTGGTAATGGTGGTGCCAATGTTTGCCCCCATCACCATGGGTGCCGCCATCTCCACCGATAAACTGCCGGACCCCACCAACGCCACAATCGTCGAGGTGGTCACCGAAGAAGATTGCACCAAAACCGTAGCCAAAATCCCTGCCGCTAAACCGGCAAAAGGATTCGACACCTCTTGAAACAAATGCTCTGTGTAATCCGCGCCAAGTAACTTAATTCCTGACTCCATCAATTTGATGGCAACCAGAAAGAGAAACAAAAGCCCCAGAAGCCCCACAATACGCACCAACATCGGAGTGGACTTCGACTCTGCATTCACCGAGGGAGGAGGGGGCGCTGCGGGTGGAGATGACATGGGGGGAATCTTGCTGTGGACGCCACGATAGTAGCGATGCGCCTTGCCTTGTCGATAATTCTCCCCATCAATGCAAAAGGCCAACGCTTTTGATTTGCGCAAAGACTCTCTGCTGCGAGGTCAGGCCAAGTTCTGCTGCCGATTTCTGGGTAATTCGGGCCAATATGCCAACCTCCCCCACACGCAAACGCACCAACACTTGAGCATCTCCTTGATTTTGAAAGGCCTCCACGGTGGCAGGGAAAATATTTTGAATACTAGTCCCTTGCTGATGCTGCAAGGTAAGGCTGACGTCTCGGGCGGCGATCCGCAAACGCACTTGTTTGCCCAAAGCAACCACACGTCCGGGCACCACCAAATGACCACCCGAAAACCCCAAGCTGGTGAGGTGGAATTCCTCGTCGAAGCCCACGCAAGTAGCCTCCATCACCGCACATGCATCCGCATCTCGGGCCAGGGGCAAGTCAAGATTGGTCAGCATCTCGTCAATCGGACCAGAAGCCAAGACTCCAGGCTCCCCCATCAGCACCAGATAGTTCGCCAAACGCGTCACCTCTTCCAAAGAATGGCTCACATAGAGGATGGGAGTAGATAGTTTCCACGTAACGGCCTCCAGCATCGGTAGAAGGCTTCTTTTGCTCTGGAGATCCAAGGATGCCAAAGGCTCGTCCATCAACAAAATCTCAGGGCCCTTCGCCAAAGCCCGCGCAATCGCCACCCGTTGCTTCTCTCCCCCTGAAAGCTGATGTATCTTGCGAGGCAAGAGCTCATTAAGATGCAAAAGCGCAATCACCTCATCCAAATCCACTGCGGCTTGTTCCCGCCGGCGCTTCACAGCATATTTGAGATTTCCAAGAACCGTGAGATGAGCGAATAAACTGGGCTCTTGAAAAACAAAGGCCAAGGACCGTTTGTGGGGTGGCAACCACCTCGCTTTACCTTGCCAAATTTGGTCTCGAAATTGAACCTCGCTTTCCGCATGCCGGTCCAAACCCGCAAGCGCACGCAAAAGGCTCGTCTTCCCACAACCAGATGGTCCGAAAAGTGCAGTGACTCCATGACTGGGTGCCTCGAGGTCCATTTTCTTTTGAAAATGTTTTTGGCCAAAAGAAATGGAAGCGCGTAAGGTCATATCTTGGTAAAACGAAAACGTCGGTGGGAAGCATAAATCAACATAAGCAAAACAAAAGACGCCAACAACAACCCTCCCGCCAAGGTGTGGGCTTGGCCATATTCCATACTTTCGACGTGATCATAAATAGCAATCGACAGCACCTTGGTTTGTCCGGGGATATTGCCGCCAATCATCAACACGACTCCAAACTCGCCGATGGTATGCGCAAATCCAAGCACCGTTGCCGTTAAAAAACCAGGCATAGCCAGCGGCACCGCCACCGAAAAAAAGCGATCCCAAGGTGCGGCGCCCAAAGTAGCCGCCACTTCCAACGGTCGGCGGCCAATGGAACTGAAGGCGTCTTGCAATGGCTGCACAACAAAGGGCAGCGAATACAACACCGACCCCATCACTAATCCCGAAAAGGTGAAGGCCGGAGCCTCCAAACCAAGGCTATTCATCCATCCACCCAACCAACCTTGAGGCCCTAGGACCAAAAGCAAATAAAAACCGAGAACAGTGGGCGGAAGGATTAGCGGCAGAGCCACCACAGCTTCCGCCACGAACCTATAACGCCAGGTACTGCGCGCCAACCACCAAGCCAAAGGCGTGCCCAAAAACAGCAGGATAGAAGTTGTCCATGCTGCAAGTTTCAGGGTAATCACTAAGGCCTGAAAATCCGCTTCGGTGAAAGTCATGGGAGGTCGTAGCCAGCGGCTCGGATGATTTTACGCGCCTCCTCACCCAACAGAAACTGCAGAAACGCCTTCGCCTCATCGCCGTCGCGAAGAATGACAGCATACTGGCGCAGTGGTGGGTACATCGTTTGCGGAACCTCCCAAATGGAACCACGCGCCTCGGCAGCCAAACGCAACACTTGGGAACGCGCAACCAAACCGAGCTCTGCATTGCCACTGAGCACAAACTGGAAAGCCTGACCGACATTTTCCCCGCGCACTAGGCGTGCTTGCAAACTCTGCCACAATCCCAGGCCTTCCAACGCACTTCGGGCGGCTTTCCCATAAGGAGCGAACTCGGGATTGGCTACAGCCAGATGGTGCCAATGGTTTTGCTCCAACACCTCTATTCCTTTGTCCACAAAGCCGGGTTGGGCGCTCCACAAGACCAATCGCCCCATGGCATAGCACCTGTTGCTGCCTGCAACACCAAATCCTTGTTCAACGAGTCTTTGCGGATGCTCCGCATCGGCAGCCAGAAAAACATCGAAGGGTGCGCCATGAACAATTTGCGCATAATGTTTACCTGTAGAGCCGGGGCTCAAAACCAACGAGATACCGATTTCCCGCTCAAAGACAGCACCGACTTCCTCCAAGGTTTGCGCAAAATTACTAGCAACCGCGACATGCAAAGACAAGCTATCTCCACCCTGCACTCCCGTCTCTTGTTTGACACAAGAAACAAGTAGTACGAGGCTCCAGGCCCAAACCCACTGCGGTTGGCATCGCAGGCAGGCAAAGCCGAAGAAGGAGATGGAATTCGAGTTCATCGCAGAGGGCGGCCCATGATAACCATCCCTCAACACCCTCGACTAAACCACTTGGATTTCCGTCTGCACGCTACCTAAAACCGCCCCAGTATGGTCATCCAAATACTCGATGGTGGCATTCCACAAACCTGGGGTGGCTCCGGTAAAGAGGAGGTCGTATCGCTCTCCAGGACCAAGCTCCCATTCCGTTACCGTCGGCATGCTTGGCATCGGTCGGCCATCACTGGCAGCAACCACAAAGGACAAACCGCCTAAGCGAATTCGGGCCCATTGATAGGCATAACTGGCAACGCGAATGTAGGCCGTTTGCCCCACCGGCACCACCACGCGGGAATACAAATCTGCTTTAGCCCCAGCCGTTTCCAAACCATTGAGCAAAAAGGCATCAGGGCGAAAACGCGCCGTACCAGGGCCAGAGATGGAAAGATTCATCCATGTGGTATCCAAGGTGCTAAGCTGCCAAAGCACTTCTTCTTGAAAAACAGGACCGCCGGTCCAAGCCAAATCAGTGCGACCACCAGGAGGCCGAACGATTACCGTGCCATACATACCGCGGGCATAGTGGAGCACGGTATCTACATGGCAGTGGTAGTGATAGGTGCCCGCATGGGGTGCTAAAAATTGGTAGGTATGATTGCCCATTCCAGGAATGGAAAAGGAAGTCGAGGGAACCCCATCATTGGCTTGGTCCACGTCCATACCATGCAGATGAATGGTGTGATCCATCATGCTGCGATTGGCAAAGTTCAACGTGATTTGCTGGCCCTCAATACACTCAATATGGGCGGAAGGGATATCGCGATCGCCCATAAAGCCGCGTCCCGACATCACCGGACCATCAGTGAAATACCAGGCGGTGTAAGTTTGTCCACCCACCACAACGCTACCATTCATCCGCGAAGTGAGGGAAAAGGTAGTGCCGACGTTTTGTCCGAGTCCTGCCATCGATATTTCTAAGTTGCTTGGATGAGAGTGAGTTGGCCGTAAGGATAAAGGCCATTAGCCGTGACTGCCGTAAGGGAGTGTGGGTGTACCGGATAGGTACCCACCTGATTCACGGTCAAAATCACATCGGTGCTGCCGGAGGCGGGCACTTCCACCGTGTCTTTTGCCGGCAGTGTGGTATTGGGGATGTTGTTTTTCGCCGCAATCTCCACGTGATAACCGTGGAAGTGAATGGATTGCCGCATTCTTCCCGAATTGGACAGGCGCAATAACACACGCTCGCCCAACAAGCATGCAATTAAGCAATCGGGATGCGTTGATGTGGCAGGATAAGAAAGGCCGTTCAGCGTGAAAAAATTAGGCTCGTAGACCGCTTGATTGGGCATGCGACCGGCGGCGGCAGCAGAGTTCCAGCGCTCATCGGAATCTTGGTAATGAAGAATGTATTCCCGATCGAAACTTGGCCCACCAACCCACAATTCTTGCAACCCGCTGGCGGGGCGAGAAACGAACACTCCTGCCAAACCCAAGGGACCTGAAAAATCGCGATATTGGGCTTGGCTTAACAGATAGCTACCGGCAGGAGGAGCGGTGAATGAAAACCAATAGCGTTGTCCAGGGGGAATCAGAGGCCCAGTGGCAACACCCAAGATTTCTGGCCGAATGGATACGGCGAGATTATTTTGCACTCCCACTACCACCAGGGTGCCCTCAACGGCCTCGAAAAATGGCAAGTTACCGCGGGTTGCTGAACCGAGCAAGGGTTGGTAACGGAAAAAATCCACGACCGAGCCATCTTGGAAACTCTCCTGCAAAGCCACCGCCTCAACCGCCCACAGGGTGTAGGCTGGCTGCGAGGCAAAAAGATGGGTTAAGCCAAACGGACTTTGTGCAGCAGTGGCAACACCGGCCATGGTCGCCATGCCTTGAAGAAAGCGACGGCGGGAGAGCGAGGAGGGAGGTGGTAAGGACATGAGGAAGCAATAACGGTTGCCAGCAAAGCCTACCACTGAAATTCCAATCCATACCAAGTTTCTTGCTTAGAATCTCACCATGCCGAGCGGTCTCCTCCTCGCCTCTACCAACGCGAAAAAATACCGAGAGCTCTGTCGTTTATGCCAGGATCTCCCCTTGCCTATTCTGAGCCCAAAAGATCTCTCCTTTCAGCTTCCCGAGGTAGAGGAAGACCAACCAGATTTTGTCGGCAACGCGAAAAAGAAGGCCTTGAGTGCCGCCTTTGCCGTTGCCCAGCGTGGCTACAAAAACCTTTGGGTGTTGGCGGACGATTCTGGTTTGATGGTGGATGCCCTTAATGGATCCCCTGGAGTGCATTCTGCTCGCTATTCGGGGGTAGCCGGAGACGGCCAGGATGCAGCCAACAACCGCAAACTTTTGGCCGCCTTGGCTGGTATCCCAGAAGCCAACCGCGGGGCGGGCTTTTACTGCTGCCTCGCCGTGGCCGACGCCAACAGCATCCTTTTCACCGCAGAAGGCAAGGTCCGCGGGCGCATTCTCCTCCACGCCGACGGCGACGCCGGATTTGGCTACGACCCACTGTTCTACCACCCACCTTCCGCAAGCAGCTTCGCTCGTCTACGCCCCGAACAGAAAGCGGCCGTCAGCCATCGCGGTCGAGCTTTTGCACAACTAAAAATTTGGCTACAGGAGCAATGCTAGCCCTACCCGAGCAAACTCAGAACGAATACAAAGCGACTGTCGTATGATACGCGGTCCGGCAACCTGTCAAACCTCCTTGCCGAACGTCTGCATGGCTAAATCCTTTCCTCCGGAGCGCATCCGCAACTTTTCCATCATTGCGCACATCGACCACGGCAAGTCCACACTTGCCGACCGCTTTCTGGAAATAACAGGAGCTGTCGATGACCGCAAGCGCAAAGACCAGCTATTGGATTCGATGGATTTGGAGCGCGAGCGCGGCATCACCATCAAAGCTGCTGCCGTCTCCCTGACCATGCAAGTGCATGGGAAAGAGTATTTGCTCAATCTCATCGATACGCCCGGCCATGTGGACTTCGCCTACGAGGTGGAAAAATCTTTGCAAGCTTGTGAAGGGGCTTTGTTGCTGATTGATGCCGCCCAAGGCATTCAAGCGCAAACCGTTGCCAATGCCATGCTGGCTATGGAGCAAGAGATGACCATCCTGCCGGTATTCAATAAAATTGATTTGCCTCATGCACGTCCTGAAGAAATTGAGGAGGAGTTAGAGAACACTCTGCTGCTGGAAAAAGACACCGCCTTGCGTTGTTCTGCAAAAACCGGTCAAGGAGTGGCAGAAATCATTGAACAGATAGTTGCCGACATTCCTCCTCCCGAGGGCAACCCAGACTCACCTCTGCAAGCATTAGTTTTCGATGCCAAATACGACGAATATCGCGGCATCGTCGTCTATCTGCGAATTGTCAATGGCACACTTCGTAAGGGCGACCTCACCCGCATGATCGGCGCCGGTGCCGATTACGAAGCCATTGAAATCGGCAAGTTCATGCCCGAACCCGTGCCACATCAAACTTTGTCCGTAGGCGAGGTCGGTTATTTCATTTCCAACATTAAAAAACTAGAGGATGTCAATGTTGGCGACACGATGACGGCAGCCAAAGGCGAACAGGCTCCCCCGCTTGCCGGCTACCGTGAACCGCAACCCATGGTGTGGTGCGGTATCTATCCGGTGAGTTCAGGAGACTTTGAAAACTTGCGCTCGGCACTAAACCAGCTCAAACTCAATGATAGCTCCATTATTTTTGAGCCGGAATCTTCCGACGCCCTCGGCTTCGGCTTTCGTTGCGGATTCCTCGGCCTATTGCATATGGAAATCGTGCAAGAGCGCTTGGAGCGCGAATCCGGTGTAGACGTGGTGCAGACTGCGCCCACAGTGCCTTACCGCATCCGACTCAATGACGGTGCTTATCAGGATATTCATTCCCCGGGCATGCTCCCCGACCCCACCCAATTCACAGAGATCCAAGAGCCGGTCGTCACCACCCATATTCTGATTCCGGCAGAAAATATCGGCGCCATCATGGGCCTTTGCGCCGAGCGACGGGGAAAGTTTTTACGCCAGGAACATCTCTCTGCCAATCGCGTCATGCTCACTTGGGATCTTCCCTTGGCGGAGATTATTTACGACTTCTACGACAAGCTGAAGTCGGGAACCCGAGGCTACGGCACGATGAATTTCGACGAGCCTCGCTTTGAGCCTGCCAAGCTGGTGAAACTCCGCATTTTGGTTTCGGGAACCGAGGCCGATGCTCTCTCCATCATCTGTCATGCCGATGCCTGTCAAAGACGCGGGCGCGCGGTACTCAAAGTATTGCGCAAGGAAATCCCTCGCCATCAGTTTGAGGTTGCTTTGCAAGCGGCGGTGGGTGGCAAAATCGTCGCTAGGGAAAACATCCGCGCGCTGTCCAAAAACGTCACCGCCAAGTGCTACGGTGGGGATATCACCCGGAAACGTAAGTTGCTAGCCAAACAAAAAGAAGGGAAAAAGCGCATGAAAAGCATTGGCGCGGTGGAGGTTCCGCAAAAAGCTTTCCTTGCCGTCCTTTCCACCGACGAATAAGGTTCCACGCGCTGCTAGAATCCCCTGCCATGGCAAAAGCCAAAAAAGAGAAGTCGAAGCACCCCTTTCGAGACAACATTGAAGTGGTGGTGTTTGCCATTGTGATGGCCATGGGCTTAAAGGTTTTTGCGGTGGAGGCCTACCAAATTCCAACCGGGTCAATGCAACCCACCTTGATGGGCACCAACCTGCTCGACCCCGCCACCAAGAGAACCAACGGTGGAATTCACGACCGGGTTTTGGTGGACAAAATCAGCTATTGGTTTCGCAACCCGGTGCGATGGGAGGTGGTGGTTTTTCGCTATCCACTCCTCACCCATAACAACTATGTCAAGCGCTTGGTTGGCATGCCCGAAGAAGAGCTGTGGATAGAAGCCGGCGACATCTACACCCGCCCTCTTGGCTCCAAAGAAGATTTCACCATCCAGCGCAAGCCGTGGACGGTGCAAAAACATATTTGGAAACATGTTTTGCCAGGCGTTGGCGATGATGCCAGCAAATGGCCGGGCTGGCATGTCAGCGGCAACCTCAAGCACGAAAAGGATGGAACCCAAGTCTTCCTCGGTAAAGGCACTGTCGAATATGGAGCATCCATCCGCGACTTGTATCTGCATGGCTACCCCGAAGAAATTTATTTCCGCATGCCCAACCCCGCCACCCGTTCGAATCAAAAGGTGAGCGATTTGCGGGTGATGTTTTCCTTACAGGCGCAACAAGCCGAAAAGGATTTCCGCCTAGATTTAGAACTTGGGCATTTTGCCCTCGCCTTGGTTGCTCACCCGGATGGCAACTACACCTTGGAATTGCCCACCGGCGACAGCATCGAGGGCAAGGCCACCTTCCTGCAAGAAGACACCGATGTAGATTTGGCATTTTGGGATCACACGGTGCGTCTAGCGCTCAATGGTGAAGAGGTGTTCTACCGAGAGCTTGAGCTTGAAGCCCAAAAGGTACAGCGCAATCATATTCAACTCCACAGTGACGGCGCCGGCTGGCGCTTGAGTCCAGTGGAAGTACAACGCGATATCCACTACCTCCCCCCACGCCAGGGTGCAGCTCCGTTGTTTGAAATCCCTGATGGAAATTATTTCATGATGGGCGACAACACCCAAAACTCCTTGGACAGCCGCGACTGGGTCGCCGAGATTCTCAAATTTGATCCACCTTTACACGGCATTAAAACTCTGCGCGGCGACCGCATGACAGGCGGCATGGAAGCCCGCTTCAACAATCCTCGCTGGAATCGGGATCGCACGGTCATGACCTTCCGCGATGAGTTTGGTGGCCTTTACACTTTCACCGACGAAGAAATTCGTCAGGCCGACGACATCTTGCAGCCAGCAGGCTTGGTGCCTCGCAACTACATCCTTGGCCGCGCACTCGCAGTCTTCCTCCCTGTTCCACCTTTCGCCCCTGTAGTGAGAATGGGCCTCGTGCATTAACCGTCATGGCTCTTTTACGCACGGAAGGATTATGCAAAGCCTACAAGGGCCGCAAGGTTGTGGATGACGTTGCCCTTGAAGTGGGTGCTGGTGAAATTATTGGCCTCCTTGGCCCGAATGGTGCAGGCAAAACCACCACCTTCCGCATGTGCATGGGCATGATTCAACCCGATGCTGGACGGATTTTTTTTCACGATCAAGACGTCACCAAATTGCCCATCCACAAGCGCGCCCGCCTTGGCCTGGGCTATCTTGCTCAAGAACCGTCCGTTTTTCGCAAACTAACGGTTGCAGACAACATCCTCGCTGTACTTGAGCTGCAAGGCGGGCCAGCTTCGACGCGAAATCAACGGTGCCAAGAGCTCCTGGAAGAATTTGGTCTCAGCAAGCTCCAGTCCAGCCGTGGAGAAGTCCTTTCCGGCGGGGAACGACGTCGTTTGGAAATTGCACGCGCGCTCGCCTCGCGGCCAACCTTGATTCTTCTGGACGAACCTTTTAGTGGAGTCGACCCCATCGCCGTTGAGGAAATCCAGGAGATTCTTTCCGGGTTGAAGGCCAAGGGGATTGCCATTTTGCTCACCGACCACAATGTGCGTGAAACCCTGCATATCACGGACCGCGCCTACATCCTGGCACAGGGTAAGGTCCTAGCCGAGGGTGCGGCTCAGGACCTAGTGCAAGATCCCCAAGTACGGAAAGTGTATTTGGGCAAACGCTTCGAACTAAGTTAACCGTCGGAAACGGTTCCGACCTTCATGAATGGCAAGCTCCTTTGCCTTGGAGCGATGACCACGTCCTTTCTTCTTGCCTTTCTTTAGTTTTTTGGCCTTTCCGTTTTTGCTTTTATTTCGCTTGGCCTTCACCTTGGACTTATGCTTGCCACGCCGCACTTTTTTACCACTTTTCCGCGCCTTGCCCGGTTTGGTGGCCGGCTGAGTGCCTTGATTCAACTTGACAACCTGGTCGCGACCAACCTCCACTTGTCCCAATGGTCCAGGTGGCACACGGTGCACGCCTGAATCTCCAATCGCTGGGTCATCATTGCCTTGACCACTCTCATTACCAGCAGGCGGCAATTGTCCACGGATAACGATAACTTCATAGGAGTTTTCCACCATGTCATCCACCTGCATGCTGAGGCTATCGGTACCTAAACTCAAGGTCCAGGCGCCATAAGGATCATCGACAGCACCGAATTGCGGGATGGCTACCAACTCCGCTCCGACGCCATGCTTGATATCAAGCTGATCCGCATTTTGCACCTTCCGCTCAACGCTCACCGGAACAAAACCGAGCGCGTCCACATCGATGGCATAGGAAATACGCTGACTCAAGTCCCGGTTGTTTGGATGATCCAGAGCATTTTCCAAACGCATCGAGCTGACAACCAAAACCACCAAATCTTCGGTCTCTGACCGGCCCGCCATCACGGTGAAATCTTTAATGGGATTGGTTCCATCGCCCATCTGCACTTCGTGGAAGGGCCCAACCACTGGAATGCGTTGGTTCGCATCCTGGAATAAAGTTTTGCCGTAGACTTCCCATGCCAATCCAGCATGGTTTTTCAAACTGTCGGCAAGCCCCGTCTCCGGATTGATTCCTGGCTGCCACATATTGAATGGAGCAAAGAACTGGGCGCCCCCAAGGCGCACCTTGAGCTCCCGACCATCACTTCGCTTCACCTCACCTGCATTGATTTTGTTCATGTAGTAGAAGGTGTTCATGATGAACGGCATTGACGCATAAGTGAATGCATACTGATGCAAGCTACGATTCCATTCGGTCAACCAGATATCAGGCCATTCGGTTTGCAGACTCGGGCCCGTCCTGAAGATGTCTTTGGTTTCCTCGATGTCACGGAACAAATCATCGTAAAACTCCATCTTCCGCAACAATTCCGTGGGATCGGAGGCATACATATGTCCAACCACCCCACCTAGTCTGGTTTTCTGCGGTTGTGCCGGATCAAATGCGTTGTTTAGAGTTTCTAAAAATTCACTTGCAAAGCCTCCCACAGCCCCTGGTGCCACTGGGGTGAGCATGGTTAGGTCATCAGCAAGGCCGTCGTTGTTTTGATCTAGCTCTCGGTCAAGAGCTGCAAGCACAGCAATATGCAGTTGGGCAAATTCAGCACCAGTACCGCTCCATGAATCCAAATGCGGTTCATTCCACAACTCGGCATAGCGAATGGGGTTTTGTGGAATCGCACGTCCCCATCCCTGGTTGTAGTGTTTCAAGACACCGGCAACTACATCGGCAAAGCCAACAAAGTCGTTCGGTGGCTCATGGAATCCATCAACCCAAGTATTGGTATCCGGGTCAACGACCTTGTCATGCCCAATGCGCCAAATCGTGTCTAACCCAGGCACCGATTCCGCGGCATCCATACGCTCATCCATTTCGCCAAATTGATAATTGTCAAGGTTCGCACGTGCGTCGGGAGACGTCGAGAAATTCCGAATCAGGCTTTGCGGGGGGATGTCGGCAACTTTCCAAATATAGTTCAAGTCGCCAATGCCTTCCGCATTGATGCGGGCATTCGGGATCTTCAACTCTGCAAACCGGTTACAGAAATCGGCATCGTAATCGGTCAGGTAGAAGCGATTGGCATCCAGGCGCTTCGACCAACGCCCGCGGTGCAAAGGACCGTGATTGAGTCCATGAACCGGGGCGAAAGTGGTGCCGTCTGGGGTTGCCGAAACATGGATGCGGTAGGGAAGAGAATGCAGTGGGCGCAAAATATGCACCATGGAGCGTCCAGGACGCGAATCGAATTCGGTGACCACCATATCTCGCGAACCGTCGCCATCCACATCCCCAGCCGTGGCTACTTCCATCGCAAAGTGGGTGATGCTGCGACCGCCAGCAATGGTATCGAGCACCGAACCGTCCACCCCCGAGCACAAATACAAACTCCCGGGGCCATCTACCAAACCTGGAGCCGCCACCACAAAGTCGGCAACCAAATCTCCATCCGCATCGCCCAGGGCAGCTACGCTCATGCCAAACCCTTCCTCGGCCAGATTGCCTTGCAACCGCATCTGCTCCCGTCCCTGGATGTCGAAGACAAAAGCCATACCGGCACGCGTGAAACTGGTGTCGGCGTAGGGGGCGCCTACAAGGAATTCTTCCACCCCATCTTGTCCGGTAGTATCACCGATTGCACTCAAGGACAGCCCAAACTGACTGCTTTCCGTTTGACTTAGGGGATCTTCCACCGTCAACACCGGCAGTAAATCCATTCCAGCACCGAGCGGAATTGCTCGCAACACCGTCACGCTGCCGCCGGGCTGTGCATTGGTCGTGGCCTCCATGCGCGGGGCTCCAACCAACAAATAGTCGGCCCCTCCCGTTTGCAAACGCCGCAAATCGGCACCAAACCAATCGCTATTCGTCCCCTCCACGCGTGCGAGGAGGGTCATCGTCAAACCTTGGGTGCTTGCATCTAAGCGGAAGCACTCCACAGCCCCCATTCTTTGCCCTTGGTCCAAGCTTTGCGCTGGGTCGGCAATCGCCAACTCCATGCGCCCGTCCCCGTCCATGTCCCAAGCCTCCATCGCCTTGCCATATTCCTCGCTCGCCGTCTGCGAGTCAGCAAAGTAGGTGGCTAAGACTTGACCATCTTGCCCAGAGAAAATTTGCACATAAGCGCCTCCACTTGCCGCCACTGCAAACTCTGCATGACCGTCGCCGGTGAGGTCGCCCAAGGAACAAACTCCACCACCCAAAACATCCCCAGCATTACCGCCAGCGCGCCACAGTTCCACCGGCAACGCGGCTCCCTTCAACGGTACCTTGCCAGAAATCACAAAAGCCTCTCCAGCGCCTTGCAAGGAACCAGGAATCCCAATCAAATAATCGTCCACGCCGTCCGCATTGACGTCCCCGGCAGTGGCGACTCGATTCATCTTCCAGTGGAAGGCCGAGTGATCGAGCTGGTCGACGGTCAGGAATTCCTGACAACCAGAGTATTGGTGTGGAGTTTGCGCCATCAACGGCGTGGCGCATGCAAGCGTTGCGATAGTGAGGATGGTTTTCATGACGAGGACCAAATGGGGATGACTGCAAAAGCACAGCCCTCAAGCCAGCATCGGCCCCCGTCTGTCAACCTTTAGGTTTACATCGCTAAAGGCCAAACCCAAACATCTTGGCAATATAGTTCCCATCGCTCCTGGCCGACCTCCTCAGATTTGAAAAAAACCGCTTAATCCACGGAGGAGACCGCTACAATATTGCCCCAAATTGAGCCTGGGAGTCCCAATTGAACATCATCAGTTTCGTCAAACGCGTCCCCGCAACCACGGCCAAGGTTGCCATCCAGGACAACCAACTCAACCCTGCTGGGGTCGAGTTCGTCCTTAACCCTTACGACGAATTTGCCGTCGAAGAAGCCCTCAGGCAAAAGGAGCAGGCGGGCGACGGCAGTGTCACCGTGGTTTCTTTCGGTGCCCCAGAAGCGCAAAAGGAATTGCGCACGGCCCTGGCCATGGGTGCGGACGCGGCCTTGCTACTCAGCCATGCCGATGCCCCCCATGCCGATGGCATGACCACCGCACGCGTGCTCGCCGATGCCATCCAGGACAAAAAATTCGATTTGCTCCTTTTTGGTAAACAGGCGGTGGATCGGGATCAACATGGCGTCGGCCCGGCCGTAGCCACCCGCTTGGGGATTCCTTGCATCACCGAGGTCGTGTCCTTGCAGATTGAGGGTGGCAAAGTAAAAGCCGTCCGTGAGGTTGAAGGTGCGCGTGAAAACATAGAGGCCTCCCTGCCCTGCGCGATTACCTGCATGAAAGGACTTAATGAGCCGCGCTTTGCCAGCCTCAAAGGCATTATGGCAGCCAAGAAAAAACCTCTGGAAAGCGTGGAGGTTGAGCTTGGCACGCCAGCTGTCGAGGTGGTTGCTATGGATTTACCCCCCGCCCGTCCTGCTGGCCGCATCCTCGGGGAAGGTGCTGCCGCCGTCCCCGAACTCATCCGCGCTCTGCGCGAAGAAGCCAAAGTCCTGTAGAGCGAGGAAAGTCCATGAACTCCATTCTTGTCGTTTTAGAAACTCGCAACGGAGCCCTTCGCCCCGCCAGCCTGGAAGCCCTCGGTGCCGCCCGCGCCCTGGCCGACGCCAAAGGTGGCTCCGTCTTAGCCCTGGCTACCGAAACTGCAGAGCTGGATTTAGCCCAACTTGGCAGCGCTGGCGCCGACCAAGTGTTCCAATGCGAGCGCGCCCAACATTCCGCGGAAAGCTCTGCCGCCACCGCCGCCAAGTTGGCGCAAGAAAAGGCATGTGATGTCGTGTTCCTTGCGGCCACGGTGCGCGGCCGCGATCTCACTCCGCGCATCGCCGCCCTCCTCGACACGGGCTTTGCCGCCGACTGCACGGCCATCGACCCGGAAAACATGGTATTCACCCGCCCTGTTTATGCGGGAAAAGCCTTACTGCAGGTGCGGGTAACAGGTCCTGTCGTCGTCGCTAGTTTGCGCCCCAACTTCTTCTCCCCAGCCAATCGAAGCCACCAAGCCAACCTGGAAAGCTTCGCCGCCGAAGCCGGTGCTAGTGAAGTCGTTGCCATTGAAGCTGCTGCAAGTGGGCGGCCCGATGTCGCCGAAGCAAGCCGCGTGGTTGCCGGTGGACGAGGCCTTGGCGCAGCCGAAAACTGGGGATTGCTGGAAGCCGTTGCCGATGCCATCCCTGGTGCCGCATTGGGAGCTTCCCGTGCCGTCGTCGATGCGGGCTGGCGTCCCCATAGCGAGCAAGTTGGCCAAACTGGAAAAACCGTAGCACCCGAACTTTACATTGCTGCCGGCATTAGTGGTGCCATCCAGCACTTAGCCGGCATGAACAGCTCCAAGGTCATTGTGGCCATAAACAAGGATGCCGACGCACCCATTTTCCAGCATGCCACTTACGGCATCGTTGGCGATGTAAAAGATGTGCTGCCCGTGTTGGCAGAAGAGCTAAAGAAAATTCAAAACTAAGCCCGGCGCGAAAACCGAGCCTCCTCGCGCTGCAATTCGCACTGCAAGGAGCTTCGTTTTCTCGACGGAATCGCCGTTTGCAGTTTTGGCAAATCGATGGCGATGGCATCTGCATAGCCCTCGGCAAAGGCTTGCTGGTTCTGTGCGGATACCTGCTTATGGATGGGTGTCCAAAAACGAAGCAAATCGTGGGCTTGGGCACGGGCTGGCAATGCCGAGCTTGGAAAGCGCCGGCTTTTACTTGGATCCAACCACCATACACGGAGCTTTTCCCCGTCCACCAAAACATTTCGTGCGCTTAGCCCACGATGCCAAAAGCCGAGTTGGTGCATTCGGCGGACACTGCTCCCCAGCACATGCCATAAATCCGCAGGCAACTCGGAATATGTTTTCAGGCATGTTTCCAAATTGGGACTTGGCTGGTATTGAGTGCGCAACACACAAGTGCGTACAAAGCCAAGCATGTCCCGCCGCACCGACCACGAATGCGGCAACACCGCCGGGATTGCATGTTGGTTTAAATACTGAAGGTGGTCAAACTCACGAAAGGCTTTATTCCTGCTAAGCCAGGTGCCGCGTAAGGCTCCGCGCAATCGATCTTTGGGCTGTGGAAAAGAATAGGTTTTCTCCACGACATCCTCCCCGCTTGAAGTGGTTGTGCGCACCACACGCACCGTTCGGCTTTGGGCCAACACGCTCGCCTCGTCTTTTACCGCACACATTTTGCCCAAACCCAAACCTGTTCGCTCCATCCCTTGGCAATATAAACTCGACGACATTCCTCTAAGCCTACAGCATTTAACTCGGCAAGCCATTGCTGCTTTGCCAGTGGATAACGTCCGCGGAAACGGCCACGCAGTTTGTTTCGCCAAGCCTGCACCGAAGCCGCATCAAAGTAGCTCATGCAAATCCATTTCCTGGTCACCCTGGCTAACTCCCCCAGTACCTGCAAGCGCTGTTCGGAGGTGTCAAAATGATGCAACAAGCGCGAGCACAAAATCACGTCGACGGCATCATCGCATAAAGGAATGGCATGGGCCGAGGCTTGAAACCCAAACTCTGGGGGTGCTTGTTGCAGCATGCTAGCAGCAGCATCAACACTCCAAACTTCCGTAAAGTAGCTTCTTAGTAAAGGCCGAAAGCGTCCAGTACCACACGGCATATCCAACACTCGATTTCGCCACAGCTTTGGCTCCAAGGATTGAAAAAAACTCTCGACAATGGCCTGCTCCTTGGCATTGGTGCGCCTTGCCCGCGGAGAATGTTCCCAGCGCTGCCCCTGGTAATGCCGTGCGCGCTCATCGGATTCATATTCCTGGCGGAGTTGTGCTGGACGACCTACCATAATCAAAGAAAACTATCCAGGGTTTCCGTCAATTGCGGCAGCAGCTCTTCCACGGGATCGGAACTCCGAATGACACTTTCCAGAAAATGATTGGCTGCATGATAAAGGCATGTCACCTCTTTGCATTCTTGAGAGGCATTGAACTCACGCAAAATCTTCATCGTACCAAGCAAAGCCTCTTGACCAGCCCAAGCATTCTTCTCGCCAACCCTAGCTTTGCTCAAGCCGCGGTGAGCGGGACAGTTATAAACCCCAAGAGGGCTTACTACTTGACGAAATGCTTGCATGTGGCAAACCCGGGGCTGTTGGGTGTATTGTTGCCAACTGCCATCTAGGAATACCCGCAGATTGGTACTCTCAATTACCCGAAAATTTTCATCTTCAAGTTTTTTGGCAGCGTCCAAACCATCTTGCATGGCTTGCCGTAATCGCTTCTGATCGTATGCGGCTTGTGAGGGATTCAAGACTTCCGCCCCCGCCTCTGCGCGCGATAAGAAAGGCTTCAAAGAAATGTAATCAAATCCGGAGGCCTTGGCTAAAGCAGCGGCGGCGGCCATTTCATGCAAATTTTCCACCACTTGGATACCAGCATCACCTTGGGAACCATGCCAGGTAATCACAAAACTGTAACCCAGCTGGATTGCCGGATTCCCTTTCTTAATCTCGCCCGCGGTTTGACAAATTTCCGCTAATGAAATGCCTTTCCCCTTCGGGTGGTGCATGGCTTGAAAGGTTTCGTCACAGCCAGCATCCAAAGATAGGCGAACCCAGTCGCCCTCGGTGAAGAAAGAAGCCACTTTCGCAATCTGCAGGTTGCGCGAACCATTGGTGACCACGGCCACTTGCAAGCCTAACTCCTTCAGAAATCTCACAAAGGAAGAAAATCCGGGGTAAAGGGTAGGCTCACCCCCACCTAACAAAATCACCGATTGCAAGCCGCGGTGGCGGAGGTTGCGCAAAGAATCACGCAATTCTTCTTCCTCATGCCCAATGCCAAGATTGAGAGCTTCCCAATCAATGCAGTGATCGCAGGCGTAATTGCAAGCCGTGGTCAAGTCTAAATTAATGGAGATTGGCCCACAGTCGGGCATCGGCGGTGCCGTCGCTCCTTGCCCTTCAGCTGCACGCACAGCCCGTTGCCAAAGCACATAATCCCGCACTTTCCCCCACTGGCCAGGTTGCAACAATTTCCTCTGGAAATCGTGAATAGGGGCAACGGATGGTTTAGTGGTGGGCAGTGGCACGGTAGATCTCAAGGAGTTGTTCAAGCAAAACCTGGCGACGCAAAAGGGGTTCGTCGAGAGGGGCAGAATGGTGTTGGCGGGCCGAAAGCACCCGAGACAAAAAATTTCGCAAAGATAAGGCCATTGGGTCACCAATCGATACCGGAGTGCAACCCGCATTACCGTCGACAAAGGAAATCGAATAAGCCTCCCCTTCAACTTGGCGACGACAAAGAGCATCGTCAATCGCGAACTCCGCAGGGCGCGGGAAAGTGCCGATATCTTCGAGCACGATTTCACAATCCAGGCTGCGATTCAAGGTGACATATTGAAATCGCAACCGGGTGTCGGCCGCATCCGGCGACAACTCCAAGAATTGCACTTGCTGCAGTTCTGCTGGTCCTGGGGCAATCTGCTGAATCAAACTCAGTGGGTGAGACAAGGTCTCATGCCATCGGGTTAGTCCCCGCAATGGGGGTGCCATCAGCATGCGAAATCGCTGCGCTTGCGAAAAATCGATTTGAGGATGGAGGCGCTGAAAGGCAGACAACACCTGTGGCCACTGACAGTTTTCCGCCAACACCAAATTCGAAGCGGCAAACTTCTCCAAAATACGTTTCGCGATGGCCGCCGAGGCTGCCACCAAAGGTTTTTCGCAATAAACATGCGCGCGAACTTGAAGTGCCGTATGTAGCCAAGCGCGATGAGTGCCAAGGGGGGAAGCAATCAACACCACATCCGGATGCAACTCCTCTAACATCTGCTCATGGTCAAAAAAGCCTTGCGTGCGCAGACCTCGTTCGGCCAACCACTCCACGGCTTTACGCGCCGTGCTGGGCCGGGTACCCAAAACACCAACGACCTCGGCCCCTGCTTGCGCTGCTTGCAAGGCCAAATAGGGCCCGGTTCCCTGACGCACCCGTCGCGCCCCCACTACCGCCACCGACAAACCTTTGGCAAAGGATGGCTGCTCGTGAGGTGGGGTCGTTGATTGGGACTCCATGGGCATCATGCGCCCGTATCCTAACGGAGCGTGGCTGTCTCCTTCCCTCCTCGTTCCCTGCTGGTTCGTCTCCCTAATCCCCTCGGAGACGTCGTGATGGCAACCCCTTTGTTGCGCAGCCTCAAATCCTCCTGGCCAACTTGCCACATCTCAGTTGCCGGCAAGAGCCCTTTCCAGGATTTACTGGCTGGCCTGGATTCTGTAGATGCTTTCCTTCCCCTTACCAACCGTTCTGCTGAAGCCTCTGTTTTGCGCCAAGCACAGGCCGAAGTCGGGGTGATTCTCCCGCATTCTTGGTCCTCGGCGCTCGCTGCTTGGCGCGCAGGCATTCCCCATCGCCTGGGACGACGTCATCATGGCCGCCAAATGCTGTTTTCGAGCAGTTTGCAACCAATCCCTGCCCCCCGCCCCATGACAGAATTGTATGCTGATTTTTTGCCGCCACTGGGCTTGGCTCGGCAGGTGCCACCAGCCGAATTGGTTGTGCATGCCCCCCTACGCACCTCCTTACCGCAGCAACCCTTGCTCGCCGTTGCCCCTGGCGCGGCCTTTGGCCCCAGCAAAATCTACCCCCCGTCTTTATTGCGACAGGTTTTGCAAGAACTCCACCAAGCACGAGGCATCCATCCTGTTCTCTTGGGTGCCAGCGAAGAATATGTTGGATTGCAAGAATTAGGGCAAAGCTTGGGATTCGGGTTCACGCTGCCCGCGCCCCCTCACCGCGGCTTAGACGAAGCCAAAGCCATTTTGAAAAAAGTGGACGTGTTCCTGGGGGCGGATAACGGAGCGCGTCACATTGCAGCTGCAGTTGGCACACCGCAGGTCGTTCTCTACGGCCCCACCCATCCTGCTTGGAGCGCCCATGGCTTGGAAAAAACCATCCTTGTGCGCCGAGAAGAACTCCATTGCTTGCAGTGCCATCACAAGGTTTGTCCTCTCGCCAACCATCCCTGCATGGCGGAACTTTCTCCGCAGCATGTGGTGGAGGCGGTCCTCAACGCCTTTGCAAACTGGACTTCCTCTAGCTAGTCCAGAAAGCCTCACTGCATCGCGGTGATACCCATGGAGCTCATGGTTTGGATGGGCTATGGGCTGCCTGCTGGATTGAGGACTAGGGCCTTTGAATAAAGCATCTGCCCCAACAAGCTGGGATGCGCAGGAATCCACACGAAGGTGGAGGCTTTGCCCTGGCTATCCAAGGTGCCATGTATATCCTGATGCGATGGGGTGTAATCCAAGACAAAGGACGGGGCTAAATAAGTTTTCTATGGCCCGAGTTCTAAACCACCTGTAGCATTAAACACCGTCGACAAAAGGATGACAAAGTCTTTGTTCGCACCTGCGGGAATGGCGAGATCGAAGTTGAGGATGCCCAGGCCAAGTGGATAGGTATCGGCCACGAATAACGTGCGCATGCCAACGATGGCGAGTTGGGTGCCAGGCTGATTGCGGCTGGTAGCCCAATCGGGTGAGCGATGCCAATCAAAAAACGGAATGCCAATTTCCTCTAAGCCATCGCGGTCGATGTCGCCAATGTAAATCGCGCCAAGTGGGTGCAATAAGAAAACGAATCGGCAGGCCACTGTAATGCGCTTCCAAACTCGCCAAAGGGGTCACCCAAAGCTCCCGCCCATCAGTGGCATCTAGGGCTCGGAATTGGGACTGTTGTTTTCGTATTCAAAAAAAATCGGGTCGGGTATCCCATCTCCGGTCAGGGCCTCGGTAAAGGCGTACTCCCCTGCCGTATTCTTTAAATCATCTTCCCTCCACAGCACAGCCCCGTCAGGACCCGATTGCGCGATATAAGAATGGGTTTGCACCCAAGTCACTTGGTTGAGCTGGGGAATGGCCACCAAATAATCCAACAAACCATCGCCATTCATGTCTTGAAGGATGCCCGAATAGGGGCCATAAAGGGGCCCGGTGCCGGAGATGGCAGATGCTTTTTGCCAAATACTTTGCAGGGTGGCGCCATCGTACAGCCCCCAATAAGAAACAAAACCTATCGAGGTCAGCAGGTCAATCGACCAGAAGAAATCTTCGTAGCCATCACCGTTTTGATCGCCGGCGTTATACAGGGCTGCAATGTAACTAGGATCGGGGATGCCATTCGGAAATCCCGTGGGAGGGTCCACATTGCCTATTTCGATACCCGTATCCCAATCAATCGCAACCATTCCTCCGCCGTAAAGATTATTCCTTGCGATGATAGCCTGAAAACCACTTGGGGTTTCCAATAGAGTCCAACGGCCCGAGGAAAGGTAGTACTTGCGAAAATGATCTTGAAATGGTCGATTATTCTCAAAATGAGCTCCAGTGTGAAATTCAAAATAATATTCTGGCAAAAGATTGGTGGTATACATGTCCGCTTCCCACGTCCCTTGCAACATGAAATCCTCCTCCCCATTGCCATCACTATCCCCAGAAAACCAATAAAAATTCCAATCAAATTTGTAGCGCTTGTCTTTGAAGCGCGGGGGAATCACCTCGCGGATGACATATTCACGGGGAGTTTGCTGAGCCGCACATGGCGGCAGCAAAACCATACTTAGGAGGGCGCTAAACAACATGATTAATCAAGTTCGTCGGCCCCTAGGTAGCCGGTGGGGCGGAAGCGCATAGCACCGCTATATGCGAAAACTCAAGCATGGGGAATCCTTAATGGTTTTTTGCAAAAACCTTGCAATCCTGCACCACCGCGCTGCGTCGGCCGCTACGGAACGCCGCTTTCGATGCGGGCAGAAGGTGCGCGAGAGAAAGTGGTGGGCCGTAGAGGACTTGGCGCGGAGCGGGGCTTGCGCAGCGAGCACCACCGCGCTGCGTCGGCCGCTACGGAACGCCGCTTTCGATGCGGGCAGAAGGTGCGCGAGAGAAAGTGGTGGGCCGTAGAGGACTTGAACCTCTGACTTCCACCGTGTGAAGGTGGCACTCTAGCCACTGAGTTAACGGCCCATGCGGCGGATATTGTAGAGTCGCCGCTCTCACCGTAAAGCCCATGAGCCGTAGCCTTCGCTCACCCTTCCCATTCGTCGCCATGGGCCCCGCCACCCTTTATACAGAACCGGGGCCAACCTGGGACACTTTGCTGTCGGACATAGCCTCCGCCCGCCAAGAAGTGTTGTTGGAAAACTACATTTTGCTGGATGGGGTGGCCGCCGAAGCCCTACTGCAAGCTCTCCGCCAGGCGCAGCAACAAGGAGCGGCCATTCGTATCCATGTCGACGGCGCCGGCTCCTATGAAATGAGCGACCAACTCCGCCAGCAACTCGCCGCGATTGGCACACTACGGATCTACCATCCTTTGCGTTGGAGAAGCTTGTTCTTTGAATTTCGCAGCCGCTTTATGCAACGCACGCATCGCCGCTTCATTCTCATCGACCAATGCATCGGTTGGACCGGCGGCATGGCCATCGAAGACCCCTGGTGGAAAGAGAGCGAACAACCCTTCCGCGACACCATGATTCGCTTGCAAGGGCAGGTCGTCGTCCAGATGCGCACCACCTTTTTCACCCTTTGGGAACAAAAACCCTCGCTACACCCAAAACGACAACGACCGGTTCAGCCAAACCAAATCCGAGTCATTCCGCACCGCGCGCGCCGACTTTCTTGCTTTCGCAAAACTCTCCTCCACCGAATCGGGCGTGCCCAAAACCGAGCGTGGATGGCCACCGCTTATTTCATTCCTCCGCGTCGCTTGCGCCGTGCTCTAATTCGGGCCGCCCAGCGCGGCGTCGATGTCCGCCTTTTGCTCCCCGGCCCTCACTTACACGATCACCCATCGGTACGCTTTGCCTCGCGTCGTTATTACGCCCAGTTACTTCGCCACGGGGTCAAGATATACGAATACCAACCATCCTTCCAACATGCCAAAACGTTCCTTTTCGACCAAGATTATTGCATGGTGGGCACGCCAAACTTGGATCGCTGGTCTTTCCTGTGGAACCACGAAGTAGCCGTCGACATGCATCATGCCGGCATCTACCAACAACTGCAGAACGACTTCGAAAAAGGATTCCAGCAGAGCCTAGCCATCACTCTCCAAGGTTGGAAGTCACGTCCCTTATGGAGCCGTTTCTTAGAGTATTTTTTCGGCATCTTTGACCGCGCGTTTTGACATGCAGCTACGCCTCATGACCTGGAACATCCACCGCTGCATTGGCCTCGACCGACGCTTTTTGCCCAGCCGCGTGGTGGAAGTACTGAACCACCACAAACCCGACATCCTGCTCTTGCAGGAAGTCGACCGTGGCGTCCCCCGCTCCAAACGCCTTTACCTCGACCACCTCATTGCGGATGCACTTCAATTCCCCTACCACACTTGGGCCCAAGGCCATGTATTAAAACAGGGCAGTTATGGCAACGCCACCTTCTCTCGTTTTCCGATTGTGAAGCGCCGCGTACTCGACCTGAAAAAAGGTTGGCGTAAATCTCGCAACTGCCTCTACACACGCATTCGGCTGCCCCGTCGTCGCGCGCTGCATGTGTTTAACTGGCATTTGGGCTTGTCTGCCAAAGAGCGCC
Organism: Planctomycetota bacterium; assembly: GCA_024275135.1. Classification (GTDB taxonomy): domain Bacteria; phylum Planctomycetota; class UBA1135; order UBA1135; family UBA1135. Next base: position 24,627 of record JAJRZS010000033.1, read on the forward strand.
AGTTTCAGGTGCAAAAAGTGTTGCACAGCAATACCTTTTGCCATATTCCTCAACAGCAAGCCATCATCTTCGGCGGCGACACCAACGATTGGCGCAATCTCCTGTTCCACGGCGCCGGCTTAAAAGACATGGGTTTGGACGCCTGGAGCGAACATGGCCGCCGCTCTCATCTGCGCACCTTTCCCAGCCCCAATCCCGTCGGCGCCTTAGACAAGTTTTTTTGGCGCGGGCCACTGCAGGATGAACATGTCCATGTCAGCAAGTTGCAGCTTGCCAAACGCGCCAGCGATCACCTGCCTTTGCTTGTAGAATTTCAATTGGGCCAAGCTTAATCCTTCGCCAGTGGCCCTAGGTGCTTGCGCAAAGTTGCTTCATCCCAAACCGCCACCCCAAGCTGCTCGGCTTTACTGAGTTTGGAGCCAGCCTTTTCTCCGGCGATGAGGTAGTCGGTTTTTTTGCTTACGCTACCGACCACCTTTGCCCCCAAAGACTCCAACAGAACTTTGTATTCTGGCCGTGGCCGACTAAGGCTACCTGTGAGAACAAATGTTCTCCCAGTGATGCCTTCACAATTTTTAACTTCGGCAGTCGCCAACTTTTGTGGCCGCACACCCAGCTCCAACATTTTTTGGATTGCACGACGATTTTGCGGCTGCTGCATGTAGGACAAAAAAGAAGCCGCCACCTCTTCCCCCACCCCCTCGACTGCCGACAACTGGCGCATCGCCTCTTCTTGTTCCAAATCCGCCACCGCCAACAAAGCACCCAGAGATCGAAATTGAGCGCTTAAGGCTCGTGCCGTTTCCAGGCCGACCTCAGGAATGCCCAGGGCATAAAGGAATCGCGGCAACTCGGGTGATTTCGCAGCCTCCACCTGAGCCTTCAACCCCTGCGCCGACTTCTCTCCCCACCTTTCCAGCTTGGCTACGGCAGCAAAATCCAATCGAAACAAATCCTCGACATGGCGCAATAAACCGGCCTCGACGAATTGCTGAACCGCCTTTTCTCCCAGGCCTTCGATCTTCAAAGCCTCGCGTGAAGCCAAGTGCAAAATCCGGCGTTGCATTTGCGCCGGACAATCAAGATTAACGCAGTAGCGATATTCCCCGCGCGCCACGGCTGCGGTTCCACAAGCGGGACAATCTTGGGGCCAAACAAATTTCGTTTCTTTGCCAGACCGCGCAGCCAGCACCGGCCCCATGATTTGCGGAATTACATCCCCAGCACGTCGCACTACAACCCGATCGCCAAGACGAATATCCATATTCTCGATGTAGCTGGCATTATGCAAAGTGGCGTATTGCACCCGAACCCCGCCTAAGGCAATCGGCTCCAGCCGCGCGCGCGGGGTTAAGCGCCCCGTGCGCCCCACCAAAATTTCAATATCCAAAAGTTGGGTGGTTTCTTCCCGTGGTGCAAATTTGTAGGCACAAGCCCAGCGTGGTGTCCGCGCCCGACTGCCAAGCAGGCGACGCAATTCCAATGCATCTACCTTGACCACCACCCCGTCCATCTCGAACTCGATGCTGTCGCGCTGGCTTTCTAATTGACGATGGAACTGCAACATATCTTCCGCATTTTTCGCCAGGGCACGATAGGGGGTGGTGGCGAAGCCCCAATCCTTGGCCGCCTGCATCGCTTCCGAGTGGGAAGAAAACGCAGGCCCTCCTTCCACCCTCACCACTTCCCAGCACATCAGCCGCAAGCGCCGCTGCTGCACCATGGCAGGATCCAAGCGCTTGAGGGTGCCCGCGGTGGCATTGCGTGGGTTGGCAAATGGGGTATCGCCCCGCTCCAAAGCCTGTGCATTGAGCTCTTGAAAATCATCCAGACGCATCATGACTTCCCCGCGCACCTCCAACAATTCAGGGGCTTCCCCGCGCAAGCGCAGAGGAACGCCGCGCACGGCACGCAAATTGCGCGTGATGTCTTCGCCATGCGCGCCATCGCCGCGAGAAACCCCTCGTTGAAACTGGCCTTCTTGATAAATCAAACTTGCAGAAACTCCATCCCACTTCGGCTCACAGACATAATGCACAACCGCATCGGTTTCTCCAGCCAAAGTTTTCTTGACTCGGGCGTCAAACTCGCGAACAGCCTCTTCCTGAAACAGAGATTCAATCGAAATCATCGGCACCGCATGGGCGACGCGCTCAAACTTGGAGCCCTCGGGCAAAGGCGATCCTACCCTTTGACTGGGACTATCCGCAGTCACCCACTCGGGGTGCTCCTTCTCAATCGCCAACAGCTCTTGAAATAGCCGATCGTACTCGGCATCCGCAACCATAGGCTCGGCAAGCACATAATAGGCATATTCCAGCTCGCGGAGTTTACTCTGTAATTGTTGGTAGGCCGCGCGTGTTTTTTTCATGCCAACCCAGCGCGTTGCAGCAAATCGGCAAGCGGCACTTCTACCCGCTCGCCAGAGCCGGAAGACAAAATAAAGTTGAGATGGGGAACCGCCACTTCTTGCAAACGGAGCAAAGCCGCTGCGGCAACATCTGGCAATCCCTCGGCCACCGGCGCATACAAGCCAATGCGATAAGGACGATAGGCTCCCTCGACTCGGCCAGCAGCCAGGGCGTTGGAAATGGCATCTTGGTCCAAGCTTGAATCAGCATATTCCAAACGACAACCCAAAAAAACGCGCCCATCCTCAAAGAGAATGGTGCAGCCTTCCAAGGGCCCTCGTAGTGTTTTGGCGGTAGCGGCTGCTTGTTCCGCAACAGCGACTAGGTTGCGATCATCCATGGCTACAGGATACCGATGCGGCCTTGGCCTTTTTGCTGGTGGCTTTGTTTCGTCTCCCACGCCCCCCCTTCAACAATCCAACCAAGGTATCGGCTTGCTCCACATTCACCCAAACCGCACGCCCACTTTCCAACTCCAAAACCACCCCTGCTCCAGGGTGCGTGTAAAACACCTTCACTCCAGGAGCACGGCGTAAACTCCAACCTTTGGCGGAAACTCCCCAGGGGTAGCTCATGTGCGGAGAAGCACTGCGAATTTCTGCCAGCGGAATCCGCAAGCTACGAAAAGGCCGAACTTGCACCGATAAGGTATCGTTGGTGAGTTGCAGTCGATAGCGGGTAACCCACAACCACCAGGAAAAAACGCCCACCGCGGCCCACACCCAAAGCACATTGCCCCAGGCCCAAGGCAGCAACCAGGTGGCCATGCCCCCCGCCGCCAGGCCGAAGAAAAAAAGCCTGCGACGCAAAGTGGAAGAGGGCCGCCTCTCTTCGAAAAAAGCAGACGACCCCACGCGGGTGGACACCCCATGCATGGGGTGGGATTGTAAGCAATCAGGAAGCCGTCGGCACTGGAGCTGGGGAGTATCCAGCAAAAGGCACCCGGTTTTGGATGCGGCGGATGCCGGTTACCGGATCTTCTCGCTCTTCCGGCTGCACTTGCACCATAGCCTCCATGCCCTCGATGGCTTGGGGTGACAACTCCATTTCACCTTCGGTATCAAAACCAAGGGTTTGGAGCACGAATTTGACACGCGGAAGGCCTCGTTCCGACCAGTGCAGAGAATCCCAACAGGCGGTGCGGCCTTGGAAATCACCGTGGGCAATCTCCCAGCGAATGCCCCAACGGGTATGACCAGCTGGGCTCTCGCTTTCACGGATTTCTGCCGCACGGCAGTGGTATTCCCCGGCCGGAACCGAGCGGAGGTCTTCAATGTCTTCGATTTGGGAAAGGTTGATCTTCATGGTTGGTTACCTCGCCCTTGATGACGGGGAGGCCAGCCCATAGACACGAAAAATCCGCAAAAAATCCCGATTTGCCCATTTGCCCCCAATCCGCCAGAATCAGACCTTCCATCTCCCAGGAACCACCCCAAGCCCTGCATGAACTTTCGTCGCCTCCTCGTTGCCCTCATCGCACTCCTGCTCCTCCCAGCAACTAGCTTCGCCCAGGACAGCAGCGGCGGCGTCTTTGCTTCCCTCGATGCGGCCATGGGGCATGTCAACGAAGCCCTAGCCAGCGTTTTCTTCTATCCCATTCCCATTGGTGGCGGCGATACCGTCCCTCTCTTGGTGGCCTGGTTGGTACTCGGCGCCATCTTCTTCACCCTGCGCATGCGTTTTATCAACCTTCGCGGCTTTGGCCATGCCATCCAAGTCACCCGCGGACTCTATACCGACCCCAACCACAAGGGCACCGGGGAAGTCAGTCACTTTCAAGCTCTAGCCTCCGCCCTCTCCGCCACCGTCGGTCTCGGCAACATCGCCGGTGTCGCCATCGCCATTTCCACCGGCGGCCCCGGCGCCACCTTCTGGATGATTGTCGCCGGCCTGCTCGGCATGTCTTCCAAATTCGTGGAATGCAGTCTGGGGCAAAAGTACCGCGAGGTGCGCCCCGACGGCAAGGTCATGGGCGGTGCTATGTTCTACCTTTCTAAAGGGCTCAAAGAAATGGGCCTGGGAGGCTTGGGCAAAGTTCTTGCCGTCGCCTTCGCCATCATGTGCATTGGCGGATCCATGGCTGGCGGCAATAGTTTTCAAGTGAACCAATCGCTCAACGCGGTCAAAGAAACCGTGCCCTTCTTAGCCGAGCATTCCTGGGTGTATGGGCTCATCATGACCCTCGGCGTGGGCGTCGTCATCATCGGCGGCATCAAGCGCATTGCAAGCACCGCCGAAAAAATCGTCCCCGCCATGTGCGGTATTTACGTGGTGGCCTGCTTGTGGATTCTCATTGATCACGCTGGTCATATCCCTGCTGCTTTTGGCGCCATCATCGACGGCGCTTTCCATCCCGACGCCGTGTTTGGCGGTTTTGTCGGTGTCTTGGTGCTGGGCTTCAAACGCGCGGCCTTCAGTAACGAAGCCGGTGTGGGCTCGGCGGCCATTGCCCACTCCGCGGCCAAAACCGAATACCCGGTGCGCGAAGGCATCGTCGCTCTCCTTGAGCCCTTCATCGACACCGTTGTCGTCTGCACCATGACAGCCCTCGTCATTGTGATTTCCGGCGCTTACCCCGGCGGCGAATTAGGTGAGGCTGCAGCTCCCTTCGTCGGCAACAACAACGGCGCCGGCCTAACCTCCATGGTCTTTGGCAATGAGTTGTCCTTCTTCCCCTACGTGCTCAGCGTGGCCGTTGCCCTCTTCGCCTTTTCAACGATGATCTCCTGGTCGTACTACGGAGAGCGCTGCTGGGCTTATTTGTTTGGTGACAACAGCTCCCTGGTTTACAAAGTGCTGTTCCTTTGCTTCACCTTTCTCGGATCCATTGTCACCAGTACACAGATTCTGGAATTCGGCGACCTCATGATTCTCGGCATGGCCTTCCCCAACATTTTGGGGGTGGTGCTGCTGAGTGGAAAGATTCGCCAAGACCTCACCATTTACTGGCGCAAACTGAAGGCCAACGAATTTCCAACCTTCCGTTAACCGCTCTGCTTAGAGCGGCACGGTCACGGTCACGGTAAAGTTGCGCCCCATGCCATCCACGCGGCTGTGGGCGCCTCGGTAATTCCGATCCAACAGATTCTCTACGGCAAAGGCCCATTCCACCCCATTGGCTTGGGCAAATCCAGCGCGCAAATCAAACAGCGCGTAGCCGGGAATCCCCCAGGGGCGAATCAAGCCGGAAGTGGAATCTTGCGGATCGTTTAAGTAACCCACATCACTATTGAGGCGGGCGGGGTCAATGCGCGTGAAGGCGTCCACCGCTTCCGCCTCGATGCCGGCATACAATCCGTTTTGCGCTTGTTGCGGCACCCAGTAAAGATGGGCCAAGGCGCGTGCAGGATGGGTATGACGCAACGGCACATCATTGCTCCGATCTTGGCCGATGTTCCACATGAAGCCACCACCAAAAGACCAATCTTCGGCGCGCGGATGATCCATCCACCGATCCAACCGCACTTCTGCACTCCATTCCACGCCTTTGACATAAGCTGAACCATTCGCCGTGGTTTGGTACACGCGCTCATTGGCTTCAAAACTGCCGTTTTGGTTGAAGTCGTAGAAATTGGAACCGTTGTAGGAACCAGCCACAATGTTTTGGAAGTTGCGGAAGCCTGTGTAGTACAAGGCCGTCCCCATTTGCAGAGTTTCCTCTTCCACTTTGGCGCCCAGCTCAAAGGTGTCCGACTCGATGGGGTCGAGCAAACCATTCGGCACCAAAACACCCCAACCATGTTGGCGAATGCCAAAGTTAGGCGCAAACTGACGGAAACCCCGATACCAAGAAGCGTAAACATGAGCGTCATCGCCAAAATGCCGACTTAAAGCCAAGCCGCCGGTGAAAGCGCCTTGGCTAGAACGCATGTCGTCCACTCCGGGAGGGCTGCCGGCAGGTGGAACGTAAAAAGCGTCCGGCATCGAGCGGAAAAGGAAATGGTCGTAGCGGGTGGATGCCAACAAACTCCAATTGTCGGAGAAGGCCCAGTCATCTTGGATGTAAGCACCCAGGTTCCACCAGTCAGAATCGGGCGCTGGTTTTTGCGGCGGCCCCAAGCTGCCTGGATAGATTGTGAACTGCTCGTCGTCGGGGCTTTCCCCGCGATCAAGATGAAATGCCAAGCCATAAACCAAGCGATGATTGCCTAACTGCGACTCGGCCTGCGCATCCACGGTGTAGGTTTTCCACTGCGCAACGCCACGGTCTCCGTTATCCCAAAAGCGCTGATCTTTTTTGTCTTGGTAGTAAAGCCTTAATTGCGCTTGATCCCACAATGGACCACTGCGAGTGGATTGCAACTCCACATGCACACCCAAGCGATCGTTTTGGTTGCTTTGCGTTGGCCGGTAAAAACGGTACAAGGGATTGCGGTGGACGCGCTGAATGTTCACCAACAGGGTTTCGTAATCACTGAGTAAAAACTCGGTGTTGAGGTCAAAGTTTCCTTCTTGACCTCCCGTCGGCGCCATGCGTTGACCACCACCGGCACGGAAATCACTCATCCCGGCAAGATCGCCACCAACCCGCCAGCGCGATCGCTCACCAGCGCCCCACAAATCCAAACGCTCTCGCCAGGCGCGGTTGTTGGTAGAAAAGGAGGAGCGGAATTCCCCGCCCCAAACACGCTCACCCTGGGTGAACTCCACTGGAGGACGGCGGGTAAAGAATTGAATGACACCACCTAAAGCATTGCTGCCGTAGAGCACCGAAGCCGGGCCACGCACGACTTCAATGCGATCCACCGACCACGGATCAATTTTTCCATACATATCGTCGCCAGCAAAACCACCTTCTCCCCAAAAAGTGGAGAGGGTGTCGCCATCGATGAGAGTAAGCAAGTTGGCTCCTGACAATCCGCGAATAACGGGGTCGGCAGTCGTACCCGTGCGATGCTCCAACCAAATGCCAATCTCATGGCTCAGCGCATCCAAGGCTACATTCTCCGCCCGACGTTGGTATTCCTCCGCCTCAATCAAGGTGGTGCTACGCGGGATGTCAATCTCTGCCGTTGGCAGGCGTTCCGCAGTCACCGTGATGGTCGGCGCCACCGCCGGTGTTTCTTCTTTTTCGACGGTGGGTTCTGGGTCTTGGTTTGCAGGGACAGGCTCTTGCTGAGGCAGAGCCAAGACAAGAAAAAGGGGCAGGGAAATCATGGCGGCATGGGTTGCAAACGGCATGCCAGATAAAAAGAGAGAAAAGTATCCTATTTTGTTTCCGTTTGGAAACATGCCACTTGCAATCAGGCCCTTCTGCCGCGTACAAAGGGGGTTGGGTTCTTCCTACCCCCCCATTCACCACCAAAGTGCTGCCCTTCACCCTGCGTTTGCTCGTCTTTCTGGCCGAGACCGACCCCGCCGTTGCCGGCCGCAAGGAATTGGCGGACACCCCGCAGGTCGAGCTCAACCCCTTTGGCACTTGGCTCACGGCTCTCACTTGGCTGGCACTGATTGCCCTGAATTTGTGGTGTTTTCGCAAGGTTTTACGCCGCCCGGCGAAATAATTCGGTTTTTTTCTGAAGTGGGTCCCGCTTGGGGCCGCGAATGGATGGCTCAATCCCATCAAGGAGATCCATTCATGACCACCACTTCCCCACTGGACACTGCCCGTGTCGAAGAACTCGCCGAACTGTTCGGAGACCGTGAAATTCTCGTTGAGTTGTTCGACGAATTTCTCCAAGAATGTCCGCCGCGCATTGAAACCATGCGCGAAGGCATCGCCAAGCAGCAACCCGACCTGGTGGACAGCGGAGCGCATGCCATCAAAGGTTCCAGCGCCAACCTCGGTGCCATCGGCATTCAGCAAACCGCGTCCCACCTCGAGAGTTTGGCCCGCACAAACAATCTCACCGAAGCCACACGCTTTATCGATCAGCTCGAGGAGGAAATCGAGCGGCTGCAAACCCACCTGCAAGAAGTGGGCCTCGGCGGTTAAAACCAGCCCGACCGATAATCAGGCGAAGAACTCGGCCACTGCGGTGACGAGTTCTTCGCGTTGCTGTGCAGTGGCACCGGGATAAATCGGTAGTGCCAACACTTCTTCGGTGGCCAATTCGGCCTCTGGCAGTTGTCCAGGTTGGCCACCCAAGGCGGCAAAACAAGGTTGCAGATGCAAAGCCAAGGGGTAGTAAACTGCGCAGCTGATGCCGCGCTCGCTCAAAAAGTGGCGCAAGGCTTCCCGCTGGGTCACCCGAATCACAAACTGGTGATACACATGACCGGGGTGATCGGTTGGCAACTGCACTTTGTCCGCCAAATCGGCAGCGGCAAACAATTGACGGTAATGCTCAGCCCCCAAACGTCGCGCTGCGTTGAACCCCACCAACCTCGGCAACAATTCCAATAACCCGGCGGCCACCAAACTGTCCATGCGAAAGTTGTAGCCCACTTCATCATGGTAGTATTGCCGCCCGCCCCCATGCTCTCTTAGGCGGCGCATGCGCTCAGCCACCTCGGCATGGTCGGTGGTCACAAAACCACCATCGCCAGGGGCGCCGAGGTTTTTCGTCGGGAAGCAAGACCACCCAGCTGCCACCCCCATCCCGCCCACAGTGCCCTTTTCGTGAACCGCACCAATGGCCTGGGCTGCGTCTTCTATCACGGCAATGGGGCGTTCCGCGCTCTGCTGCAAGGCGGTGGTCAAGGCCTGCACATCTGCGGGGTAGCCGTAAAGATGCACCACCATCGCCGCTTTGGTTTGGGGAGTGATTTTGCTCACCGCATCTTCCACATCGAGCAAGAAGGTTTGCGGGTCGATGTCGACAAACACCGGCGTGGCCCCGCAACGCGCAATGGCGCCAGCCGAGGCAAAAAAAGTAAAGGCCGGAACCAACACCTCGTCTCCAGGGCCAACATCAGCCGCGCGTAGAGCCAAAACCAAGGCATCGGAGCCGTTCGAGCAGCAAATCACTTCCGGCAGGCCGAGCAACTGACCAAGCGCCGCCTCTAGCTCGCGCACCTCCGGCCCATTGACAAACGCGCCATGCGCAAGAACCCGGCGCCAACGCTCCAGCAGAGCTTCTTGGGTGTCGGCATCGTAACTGTGATGAATGTCGAAGAAGGGATGGGCCATGAAGCTGGAATTCTAGCGTGACACTCCCGACGGCGATTCCAAATCCCAACTTGCCAAACGGAAAAAAGGCGCCAAACGCAGCAAGTCTGCAACCACGCCTGACGACCAATCTTCCCCGGCCTCGATTACTGCGGCTTTGGGCATGCGCGCCACGATTTCTAAGGAGGACTGTCCGGGCTGCACCACCCCCGCAAAATCGCGCCAAGCGCGCGCATCCATCTCCGCCAGTGGACGGGATCCCCCACGATCGATCTCCAAGTGAAACCCGGGTGCGGCAAGACAAGCAGCTGCCAACTCCTTTTGCCCCGCACCCTCCTCCGCCCGCTTGACCAAGACATTAAGGTCGTACCAGGCGGTGGCGTCCATGCGCAGTCCCCACCAACAACCCTCTTTATCGAGGCAAATTTGAAAATGCACATTATTGCGCGCGGAATCCAAATCCTTGCCCAGCTCCTTACCCAAAAAAGACTGCAAGGATTTGCGCGCCTTTTTGTCACGGAAGAGCATGGTGCGCTGGCGAAGCACCTTTTTCCGGTTGGTGTGATGCGGATGATGCAAACTCTCCCGCCGCTCCAACCCAAACCCCATCTCGGCAAAAGCCATTTTCACCTGGTCCCCCAAAGCCTGCAAGCGATGACGCACCTCCAGGCGCCGTTGATTCCATTCCACATCCCCCTGGAAACGGGGCTCATAAAGTTCGAAGTCGGCGGCGAAGAACATGGCGGCGACAGATTAGCGACGCGGAAGGCACAATGGGGGCATGGCCTACGTCAACCTCGACTCTTTGCCTGGCCCCTTGCGCCGCTTCTTGCGCCTAGCTGGCCGGGTGGTGGAAGAGATCACCCACGACGACTTGTCGGGGGTAGCTGCGCAGATGACCTATTATTTCATGCTCGCACTTTTCCCTTCCCTCATTCTGGCTGTAGGCTTTTTTGACGCCCTGCCCCTGGAAACCAACATCGCTCGTTTCTTGGACCATGGTCTTCGCGCCCTGCCCAACGCTATCGCCACCTTGCTCTCCGATTATCTTCGCGATTTTTCCACCCGTCGCCCTTCTGGTAGTTTGTTGTTGTGGATGTTGGCCGCCTTGTGGGCAAGCTCACGTGGGATTCGTGGTGCACGCAAGGGATTGAATCGGGTCTTCCGTTGCCAACCGGAAAGCAATTTGCTGTGGATCAAGCTACAAGACTTGGGGCTTACCATAGCCGGCTTGGTTTTGATGGGGCTTTCTTATGCTCTATTAATTGGTGGCAAGCAACTTGGCAATTTCATCATTCAACTGCTCGGTTTCAATGTCACTATGCAGGTCCTGTGGCACTGGCTTGAACTTCCTGTCACCATGTTGCTGATGACTTGCTTCGTCATGTTGGTGTACCGCTATTTGCCAAGTCGAAGAATTGGATTCCGTCCTCTTTTAGCTGGCGCTATTCCCACCGTGCTAACCTGGATGATGCTTGGGGGATTGTTTCGATTGTGGCTACGGCATATGGGAAACTTCGACGAAATCTATGGTGGTCTTGCCAGCTTTTTTCTGCTGATGTTTTTGTTGTGGTTGATTTCCTTGGTTCTACTTTTAGGCGGAGAAATATGCGCCCGACTTGCTGACCGCGCGGAGCGTGCAAACAAGAACCCCACCGAAGAAACCACCTCCTCACCACCAGCCTAAAAAAAAGCGGCCCCAGCTTGCGCCAGGACCGCAACTCCATCCCCTCAGATGGCACCTTTCGGTGTTTACCCATTACCCTAGGCAAATCCCCTAAGGACAATGAGCGACTAGGTTTGCCCCGTAGGGAGGCAGACCCTTCCAGTCTAGACCGAAATGCTTTTTTAGGGACCCTTGCTTCTCCTTTCCGTAAATCCCCCGCCGACGAATTCTTTTGCGACTTTGTAAAATACCTATAAAACTCAGAGCATTAGGGTTTTTCGAGCCGATCGCAAAGGAGTTGCAGAAAAATGGTTTGGATTTTCTCCCCCCCCCCTAATCGCGTCTGTTAACTCGCAAGCAGACCGATGAAGGCTTGAGGATGGCTTAAAACTCCACCTTGGGCAGCTCATGCGCAGCAGGGTTTTCCAGTTCGAAAAACTCCCGCTTGCCAAAATGA